>NZ_LZSY01000001.1 GCF_001665625.1 Mycolicibacterium peregrinum
GATTTCGCCAATGAGCTGCACACCTTCGGTATCTACGGGCAGCGGGACTACAACGCCTGGATCGCCAAGATCATGTGCAAGCGGCTGCACAACGGTGTCGACCACACCGCCCAGGACTCGGTCGGTTTCGTGAAGAAGCAACTGGCCAAGGACAGCACCGACGCCCAGTCCTGGCAGTTCACCGGCACCGCCATCAACTACTACTGCCCCGATCAGCGCTTCGTCTACGAACAGGCCGCGCACTAACCAACCGTGGGAGCACCATGTCCAACCGCACGAGCGTCAAGAACCTGATCCGCACCGGCGTGGCCACCTGCGCCGTCGCAGGCAGCCTGGCCGGCGCCGGCATCGCAAGCGCCGACGCCACCGACGACTACCCGATCCCCAACCGGATCCTGCGCACCCCCTGCACCGCCGAGCAGATCATGGCCGCCGCCCGCGACGTCGAACCGGTCTACTACGAGCGCTACATGATCGACTACAACAACAAGCCCGTCGCCGACCAGCAAGGCGCCCAGGAGCGCATCCACTGGTTCTTCTCCATGGACTACGCCGGCCGCCGCCAGTACTCCGAGAACATGGCCACCAACGCCTTCTTCGAGAACATGTCCTGGCGCTGGCCGAACTGGGCCAAGCTGTTCTTCAACAACAAGGGCGTCGCGGCCAACACCACCGACGTCTGCCAGAACTACCCACCCAACGACATGTCGGTCTGGGACTGGCACTGA
>NZ_LZSY01000002.1 GCF_001665625.1 Mycolicibacterium peregrinum
CTCGACTTCGAGTGCCACTCCAGCGTGACAAAGCGGACGTGGAGAGCGATGGCGGGCGTGGAGCGCGCCGGATGGCGCGGAGAGCGGGGAGCCGGCATTACCTACGACGTAATCGACATGGGTACCTGCGCGGTCGACCATCGACGCATGCCTACGTTAGAGACCGCCGACCGCACCGATATCCACTACACCGATACCGGGTCCGGGCCGGTGCTGGTGTTCACCCACTCGTGGGGACTCAACTCGGGCCAGTGGAATCAGGTGATCGACCGCCTGGTGGACAAGGGCTTTCGGTGTGTCTCCTATGACCGGCGTGGGCACGGAAGCTCGGGCGCCTATGACGGTGACTGGACCGTGGATCTGCTGGCCGACGACCTGGCCCGAGTGCTCGAACACCTGGATCTCGACGATGTGACGCTGGTGGGGCATTCGCTGGGCTGCGGGGAGATTGTGCGCTACCTCAGCAGACACGGGACGGCACGGGTGAACCGCGCGGTGCTGGTGGCGGGGCAACTCCCGCTGGTGGTCAAGACACCGGACAACCCGGACGGTGTTCCAGAGGAGATGCTCGACGGCGTCCTCGTCGAGCTGGAACGCGATGTGCGGCAATGGTGTATCGACAACGCCCCGCCGTTCTTCGGGGCCCACACCGTGGCGCCCGAGATCGTCGACTGGACGGTGGACCAGATCGCCGCCGTGCCCGTCGAGAACCTGCTCGGCACCCAGAGCATGGGCGCCCACACCGACTACCGGGCCGAGCTCGCCGAACTCGACCTTCCGGTGCTGCTGGTCCACGGCGACGCCGACGCATCGACACCCATCGAACTCACCGGGCGACGCACCGCAGCGCTGCTGCCGCACGCGCAGCTCATCGAGATCCCCGGTGCCGCCCACGGGCTGTACGTCACCCACACCGACCGCATCGTCGATGCGATCTGCGGAGTCTCAGCCGTACCCGCTGCTACTCCAGCGATCGGCAGTTAGCGGCGGGTGCCGAGCAGGTCGATCACCTGCTGGACCAGGTCGTCGATGACGGCGCCCGTCGTGTCGAGCACCAGATCGGGGTTCTCGGGGGCCTCGTAGGGGGCGTCGACCCCGGTGAGCCCGGTGAGCTCGCCGGCGCGGGCCCGGGCGTAGAGGCCCTTGGGGTCCCGGCGTGCGCATTCCTCGACGGGCGTCGCCACATGCACCTCGATGAACGGCAGCTTGGCGGCGTCGTTGAGGGCCCGCGCAGTATCCCGATCCGACTTCAGCGGTGAGACGAGCGAGGCCAGGGCCACGACGCCGGCATCGGCCAGCAGCCGGGTCAAATGTCCGACGCGGCGGATGTTCTCGGTCCGGTCGCCGGCGGAGAAGCCGAGATCATCGGACAGGCCGTGGCGCAGATTGTCGCCGTCGAGCAGATACGCCACCTGACCCGATTCGACCAGGGCCCGCTCGACCGCCACCGCCAGCGTGGACTTGCCGGATGCGGGCAGGCCGGTGAACCAGATCGTGGCGCCGCGTTGTCCCGTGCTGTTCCAGCGGTAGTCGCGGTCCAGCGACGAGGGGTGCCATTTGATGTCGGAGCGGTTGTGCCCGCTCGGCTTGAGTTCCCGGGCCTGCAGGATTATCCCGGCGCCGACGGTGTCGTTGGACACCTCGTCGATCAGGATAAACGCGCCGTTGTCGCGGTTGTCGGCGTAATTGTCGGCGACGAGCACCGAGCTGGTGCGCAGCGTGACCGAGCCGATGTCGTTGAGTGCCAGCTCAACCGGAGTCTCGACCTCGTCCAGGGTTTCCGGGTCCAGCTTGGTGTGCAACTCCTGGACCGTGGCCCGCACCGTGCGGGCGCCCTGCTTGAGCGCCAGCCGGTCGCCGGCGCGCAGCGGATCGTCGAAGAACCAGCACACCGTCGCGTCGACCTCACGGGCCAGCGCCGGCAGCGCCGGGTCCGAGAGGCCACTGACGAGGACGTCGCCGCGGCCCACATCGATGTCGTCGGCCAGCTCGATCGAAACCGACAGCGGCGCAACGCCCACCGACCGGTCATCGTCGAGCGTGTCCAGGTCCGTCACGACCGAGCGGGTACCGGCCGGCAGGCTCACTACGGGGTCACCGACCTGAAGCGTGCCCGCGGACAGACGGCCGGTGTAGCGACGGCGCTGTTCCGCAGTCGGCCGCGACACCCATTGGACGGCGAGTCGCAGACTGGCCGGATCGGCATGCGGCGCAGACAGTTCGACGTTTTCGAGATATTCGAGCAGGGTCGGTCCGTCGTACCAGGGGGTGTTCTCGGAGCGGTGCACCACGTTGTCGCCGAGCTTGGCCGCGATCGGGATGACCGTCAGATCCAGCCCGCCGAGCCGGTCGGCGACCTGCTGCAGCTCCCGTTCGACCTCGGCGAACCGGCCCTTGTCGAAGTCGACCAGGTCGATCTTGTTGACCGTCGCGACGAAGTGCGTGATACCCAACAGCTTCGCGATGCGGGCGTGGCGACGGGTCTGGCGCAGCACTCCGGCCCGGGCATCGACCAGCAGGATCGCCACATGCGCATTGGAGGCGCCGGTGAACATGTTGCGGGTGTAGCGCTCGTGCCCGGGGGTGTCGGCCAGGATGTAGCTGCGGGTGGCGGTGGAGAAGAAACGGTAGGCGACATCGATGGTGATGCCCTGTTCGCGTTCGGCGCGCAGCCCGTCGGACAGCGCAGCCAGATCGGCAATGCCTTCCGAATCGGTCACGGCCTCAAGATGATCCAGCGGCAGGCTGTCGGTGTCATGCAGCAGGCGGCCGATCAGGGTGCTCTTGCCGTCGTCCACCGAACCGGCGGTGGTGATGCGCAGCAGTTGACGCGTGGACATCAGGATCCTCGGTTCTTCGCGCGAGCGCTCATCAGAAATAACCCTCCCGTTTCCGGTCTTCCATCGCCGCCACGGACGTTCGGTCATCGGCGCGGGTCTCGCCGCGTTCGGAGACGGTGGCCGCCGAGATCTCGGTGATCACCCCGTCGATGGTGGTGGCCCGCGACCGCACTGCCCCGGTGATGGTCAGGTCGCCGACGGTGCGGTAGCGCACCCACTCCACCGCCGCCTTCTCGGCGCCGGCGGGCGCGGCGTACTCGGACACCGCGAGCAGGATGCCGTCGCGCTCGAACACCTCGCGCTCGTGGGCGAAGTAGATCGACGGCAGCTCAAGGTTTTCCAGTTCGATGTAGCGCCAGATGTCGAGTTCGGTCCAGTTCGAGAGCGGGAACACCCGCACCTGCTCACCCTTGCGGATCCGGCCGTTGTACAGCGACCACGGCTCGGGGCGCTGAGCCCGCGGATCCCACTGACCGAACTCGTCACGGAAGCTGAGGATGCGTTCCTTGGCCCTGGCCCGTTCTTCGTCACGGCGGGCGCCGCCGAACGCCGCGTCGAATCCGCCGGCCTCCAGCGCGTCGAGCAGCGTGCGCGTCTGCTGGCGGTTGCGTGAGGCACCCGGCCCCGGATCGGCCACCCGACCGCTGTCGATGGTCTCCTGTACCGAGGCCACCACCAGCTTGTGCCCGAGCCCGGTGGTGCGGCGGTCGCGGAACTCGATGACCTCGTCGAAGTTGTGCCCGGTATCCACATGAAGCACCGGAAACGGCAACGGTGAGGGACGAAAAGCTTTCTCGGCCAACCGCAAAAGGACGATCGAATCCTTGCCCGCCGAGAACAGCAGCACCGGGCGCTGCAGTTCGGCGACGACCTCGCGGATGATGTGCACCGCCTCGGCTTCCAGCAGTCGCAGCTCGTCGACGTGCACGGTGTCAGTGCATGGTGCTCTTCGCGCGAGCGGCTCATCGGCGCTCGTCATACCGGCAACCCCTCCTTCTCGGCATCGCGGCGGTAGCGGTCCGCCCATTCGTCGGATCGCTGATCTGCCTGACGTTCCAGAACCGGCTGCGGCGCCAGTCGCGGGTCGAGGCCCAGTGCCTCCAGCACCGTGGCCACCACGGTCGTCAGGTTGCGCCACAGATACGGGTACGACACGTCGATGGGGGAGATGTTCTCCTCTGCGAACCAGGCGCGCCAGCCCTCCTCCTGGGCCTGCAGCAGCCGGATCACATGGGCGATGGCACCCGCGTGGTACTCGGCGCGGGCATCGCGCACCGGATCGGCCCGGCCGCGCCACACCCTGGTCTGCACCGCCCGCCAGAACGAAACCGCCTGCGACACAACGTCAGGACGGTAGACGTGGACGAGCACCGGGTCGCTGCCGGTGACATCGCGGATCGCGGCGAGCAGGCCGGGCCCGGATCGTTCGGGCAGACCCTCGGCACGCTCCAGCAGCAGGGGTGTCTGATTCCACATCAGCTTCCCGCCCCACACCCCGTTGGGAGTCCGGCCGACGGTGCGAATGTAGTCACGCCAGATCTCGGCCGGGGCCAGGTCCGGCTTGCCCTCGACCAGCGGGTCGAGCAGCCGCAGGATCGATTCGTCCTCGACACCGGCGAACCATTCCCGCGGCTGCGGCGACATACTCGTGGTCGGCAGGTACTGGAAAAACTCCTGGGGCTCACCGGCCATGCCGGTGGCACGCAGGGATTCCACCAGCAAGGTGCTGCCGCTGCGCTGAGACGCGAGCACCAGGTAGGCCGTCGGATGATCTGGCATGGGCGAGACTCTAACCATGATTTGTTTGCGGCGCCTATTTAACTCGGCGTCAAGAGTTTTCGTTCATCGTGAGGAAAACTATTGGCGGGTATCGGTGATGCCGCGGTCGGCGGCGATGGCCGATCTGCTGGTGGCCGGGCGGCCGTGGATATGCAGATACGTCTCGGTGTAACGCTCCGATATGCGGGTGCCGGCGAATTCGGAGGGAATGACATCGAGCGTCTTCTCGCGCCAGTCGTTGAGTAACAGTGCCAGGTCGTTGGCGATCGCCTCGGCCTTGTCGGTGACGTCCGCTCCCAGCAGGTTGTTGCTCTCGGTCGGGTCCGCGACGAGGTCGTACAGTTCGCGGCCGGGACGGGGGCTCAGGACGGTATCGCCGAGTGCGCGTCCCGAGGGGCTGTCGGCGATATCCCACGGCAGGTCCAACAATGGCCGCGCCGCGTAATTCTCGATATAGCTGTATTCCTTTGTGCGAATGGCGCGAATCGGGTCGAAAGAATCGTGATAGGTCTTTGTCGTATACACCTCGGACCGGACCTCTGCCGTTTCCGTAGGCGTCGCCGTGAGGTTGCTGGCGTGCGACAGGCCCTCGACCTCGTCGGGGATCTCGACGCCGAGGAGGTCCAGCAGGGTGGGCAGCAGATCGACCCCGCTGAACAGTTCGTCATAGCGGCGTGGCGCTATGCGGGCGCCCCGCGGTGGGCGCACGATCACCGCGATGCCGGTGCCCGCGTCGTACAGCGTCGACTTGGCCCGGGGCAACGCCGGCCCGTGGTCGGTCATGAACACCACCCACGTGCTCTCGTCGAGACCGGTCGCGGCCAACGTGGCCAGCAGTTCACCCACCTTCGCGTCGGCGATCGCGATCGATCCGTAGAACTCCGCGAGGTCGTCGCGCACCTCGGCGGTGTCAGGCAGATAGTCGGGAGGCTCGACGGACCCCGAATCGGCCGGTTCGTATCGCTCACGCGGGTACGGTCGGTGCGTTTCGAAGAAGCCGGCGGTCAGCAGGAACGGTTGCCGCGGCGGAGCGGTCAGCCAGGCGTTGACCTGCTCGACGACGTATTCGCAGAACGAGTTCGACACGTCGTACTCGGCGTACCCCAGATTGGCCGGCTGCGAGGTTTCGTGTTGCATACCGAACAGGGCTGTGTGCCAGCCCGATTCGGCAAGGAAGTGCGGGAGCGTGCGTATCCCGGCGCGGTACTCCCAGCCGTGATGGGCCAGGCCCACCAGTCCGTTGCTCTGCGGGTAGCGACCGGTGAACAGCGAGCCCCGCGACGGTGAGCACAGCGGGGCGGTGGCGTGGGCACGGGTGAACAGCACCCCCTCGGCGGCGAGACGGTCGAGGTGCGGGCTGGTCACGTCCGAGTGGCCATATACGCCGAGGTAGCGCCCCAGATCATGCCAGTGCACGATCAGCAGGTTCTGCCGTTGCGGCTCCGTCACGTCACATCCTTTCCGTCCACCCTACGACCGAACAGCCTGAATGCGCCGCCCGCAACCGTTTGACTCATCGAGAGCTACTTATCCGGCGTATCGGGTGCGATGCCGTCGGTAGGGTGGACCCATGCCGACCGCCACCGATCCCGCTGCGGTCAGCGGTTATGAGGCCCGCTGGGAGCAGCACAACACCGAGCGGCGTGCCCAGATCCTGCAGGCAGCGGTGGCATTGGTCGAGGAGAATCCGCCGGGCACGGAAATCTCGATGGTGCGCATCGCGGAGCGCGCCGGGCTGGCGAAGTCGGTGGTGTACCGGCAGTTCACCGGTAAGGACGAGCTTGAGCGGCGGGTCCGGTCCTGGGTGTTCGACGATTTTGCCGCGGTTCTCGACACCAACCTCGATGTCTCGAACGGCTCCTTGCGCGACATCCTGACCCGCACCGTGGCGGCGGTTGCCGATTGGATGCTTGATCACCCGCGGCTCGATGACTTCGTCCGGCGCGGTCCGACGTTCGAGGGCGACGGCACACTCGACGCGGTCAGCGAGCTGAAGCTCCGGATGACCAGGCAGTCCGAGGAGGTCATCGCCGCGATCGCCCAAACTATCGGAGTGGACGACAGCGCGTTCAAGACCGTGCCGTTCGCGGTGGTGACGATGGTGGAAGCCACCTTGTCGGCGTGGATCCGTGGCGCGGCGCCAGAGCGCTCACGCGAAGAGGTCGTGACGCACCTCGCCGACTTCGCCTGGTACGTCCTGGACGGCGCGGCGCGCGCGAGCGGCCTGGAGATCAACCGCGACGACGAGTTCACGGCCGTGATCGCCGCGCTGACCAAGCGCTAGCTAGAGCAGTCCGGCGTTGTAATCGTCGACCAGGCTCCGCACGGTTTCCTGGGCGCAGGACTTGTTGGTCCCGATGAAGCCGGTCGGCCCACGTTTGATCCAGCCGGTCACGTACACGCCGCGCGTGACCCGGCCGCCCTCATGCGGGACCGTCGCGGTGTCTTCGTCGAACGGCAGTCCCGCCACCGGCCGGCCTCGGTAACCGATGGACGTCAGCACCAGGCCGGCGTCGATAACCCGTTCGCGCCCACTCGATTTCACCCGCACTGATCCGTCAGCCGCGGCCACCAGCTCGTTATGGACGAACTCCACACCCGTGGCTGCGGACCGGCCGCGGATCGCGGTCGGTGACAGCAGATATTCGAGCGCGATCCGGCGATGGCCCGCTCCGCGTGGCGCGGCGCGCAGAATCGCGGACCGGGGATCCGACCCGGGCAACATCCGCAGGTCCTCTTCACGCACGACGACGTCGACACCCGGTGTGGAGCACAGCCCGACCAGCTCGGGGATGGTGAACGCGGACTGCTCGATCCCGCGCCGCCCGACCACGACCACCTCTTCGATTGCACTGTGGCGCAGCGCTTCCAGGGCTGTGGGCGCGATGGCCGTACCCGCGAGCAGGTCCGGGTCGATCGTGAGGATGCGTGCGACGTCGAGTGCGACATTGCCGTTGCCGATCACAACGGCGCGTCGATGAGCCAGATCGAAGGAGCGGCCCGCGTGATCGGGATGACCGTTGTACCAGGCGACGAAGTCGGTGGCCGAGGTGACGCCGGGCAGGTCGATGCCGGGGATGTCGAGCCGACGGTCGGTTGAGGCACCGACGGCGTAGATGACGGCGTGGTGCTCATTCAGCAGCTCGTCATGGGTGATGTCGCTGCCGACCTCGACGCCCAGGCGCATCGACAGCCGGGGGTCGGCGGTGATCTGGTCGAACTGCCGGGCGACCCCGCGGGTGCGCTGGTGATCGGGGGCCACCCCGTACCGGGCCAAACCGTAGGGCTGCGTGAGCTTTTCATAGATCCGGACCCGGGCGCCGGGAATGGTCAGCACCTCTTCGGCGGCATACATCGCGGCCGGGCCCGATCCGACGATCGCCACGCGCAGGTCGCCCGCGCGCACCTGTAACGGCGGCACCACCGGGGCCAGCACCGGTCGGTGGCGCGGTGTGGCGTAGAAATCGGCGTTCAGTGTGGTGAACACGTCTTCCGCGGCGGTCAGCTTGGTATGCGGTTTGATCGCATCCACTGGGCATGCCGACACGCACGCGCCGCAATCGACACACTCGACCGGGTCGACGTAGAGCATCTGGGCGGTGCGGAAGTCAGGTTCGTCAGGCGTGGGGTGGATGCAGTTCACCGGGCAGGCATAGACGCACGAGGCGTCGCTGCAGCAGGACTGTGTGATGACGTGCGGCATCAGGCGAGCGCAACCGCTTCACGGTCCGGCACGCCGCGGTAGCGGGCGGCCTCGCCGTCGATGCCGCAGCGCTTCCACACCCACCGGCCGACCCGGTTCATCAGCCCGAGCTCCTCGCTGAGAGAACGCATCTCGCCGAAGTATCCGGACAGGATCTTGCGTGAGTGTGGGCTGCGCCAGAACGCGTCCTTGATCACCGCCCGCGGAATCCCGAACTCCTCGCCGAACGACTTCGGGGGCGCCACGATCTCATGGGCCAGCCAGCGCAGCGTCAACGGAAATGCCACACACGCGAACGCCTTCATCTGCCACGAGCGTTCCGGCATATGGGTTTTGAGGAACTCGTGCGCCCAGGAGATGTGGCGGGCCTCTTCGGCGATGTGGATCTGCATGGTGCGCAGCACCGCGGGCGGAATGTTGGCGCCCTCGCGGATCAGGCCTTTCTGGAAATGGTCGATCGGCTCTTCACCGGCGAGGATGCCCGCCATGAACGCCGTCGGCGAGTACTGGCCGACCAGGCCGATGTACGGCGACAACCGACGGAACAGCGGCCGCATGCCGGGCACGTCGACGCCTGACCGGTTGACCAGCTCCTGGAACATCTGGATGTGGTTGCACTCCTCGGTCATCTCGTGCAATGCGTAACGGAACTCGGGCGAGTTGTTGGGCAGCTTCATGATGAACGCCATCAACCCGCGGATGAGGATGCTCTCGAACGCCGCGCCGACCTTGACGGAGTTGAGCGTCCGCCACCGGCCGATCTCGATCTGCCGGGCCAGCGGCTGGCTCTGATACCAGGCGGTGGCGCCGAGTGGGTCGACGTTCGGTGACAGCACCCACCTCGGATCGTCCAGGTCGATCGCCAGATCGGGGGAGTCCCACGCGATGTCCAGATAGGGATCGAAGCGGCGGCGCACGGAACCCTCGGACAGCGTCTGCAACAGGTCCCGGTAGTCCGCATCCTGCCGTGCGGTGTCGGGAGAGGTGGAAGCCATGGCGACAATTTACCGAGACATTGGGTCTCGGTAAATACCGGATTTGTGGTGGAGTTTGCTACGGGTGGTACGGCACGCCGACCGCACGGAACACGTACTCCGGGCCGACATCGAAGGCCAGCGACCGGCGCGGCAGCCGCGTCAGCACCTCGTCCGGGATCTCGGTCTTGTAGTGCAGCGACAGTTTCCCGTGACCGCGCTTGTCGATCTGGGCCACGTCGGCCTGCAGCGTGAGCCCGGTCTCGCTGAGCTCGGCGTGCACCGCACCGACCTGCGGGGCCGACCAGGGCTGGTCGATGCTGCGGCCGGCGAGCTTGGGCAGGGTGGACATGGTGGCCAGTACCCGGTAGTTGGTGAGGACCAGTGAACCGGCGTAGCTGGCGACGCTCCCTGCCGATCGCGTTCCCGGGATCGATCCGGTGAAACGCCTGGTCACCGGGATGTACTCAGCGAGGAAGAGGATGCCTTCGGCTTCGGCCTCTGCCCGCAGACCCTCTGGCAGCCCGCCGATGTGCATCAGCTTTCGCAGGATCAGAGCCATGCCTTCGACGGTAGCGCGCAAACATGGCAAATCGATGGGAGCTGGTAGAGATTATCTGGTGGGAACTCGTGCCCGATGGCTGATCGTGACTGCGGCCCTGGCCGCCGTGCTGTACGTGGCGCTGTGGATCGGTTACGCGATGCAGTGGACCTGGCTGGCCGATGTCGACGCCGCGGGCCTGGCAGGTCCATACCGGTACGGCTCGGCGCATCCCGGCTGGGTGACCGCGTGGGACGTGTTCTGCACCGTGCTCGGGCCGTTCGCCTTCCGGTTGCTGGCTTTGGTGATGATCGTCGTCGCGCTGGTGCGCCGCCGGTGGCGCATCGCGTGGTACCTGGTGTTGACCATCGAGCTCAGCGCCGTGATCACCGAGGCGGCCAAGTTCCTGGTCGACCGTCCGCGGCCGTCCACCGCGCTGGTCCACGCCCTGTCCACCTCGTTCCCGTCCGGGCACGCGCTGGGGGTGATGGTCTCGGTACTGACTCTGTTGGCCCTGGCGTGGCCGGCACTGCGCCCCAACCTGCGGGCGTGGTGGGTGGCCGCAGGCGTGCTCGTCATCGTCGCGATCGGCGTGGGCCGGGTGGTGCTCAACGTCCACCATCCCTCGGATGTGCTGGCCGGCTGGGCGTTGGGCTACGTCTGGTTCGCGGCCGTGTTCCTGCTGTACCCGCCGTACCCGTCGGCGATCACGGCAGCGGACAAAACACCGGTAGCGCCCGGTACCGCACGGTGAAGCTGGCCTCGCTGAGCGCCTCACCAACCTCCCCGTCGTGGGCCAGTGTGGTGGGCCCGTCGACCACGACGAACCGGAACTCCGGCACCTGAAGCTCGTGATAGAGCGGGCTGCGTTCGAGCCGTCCCAACGCGACGGCCGTCGCGATGCGCAGCCGGCTGAACCGTCGCCCGGTCTCCAGGATCCGCACGTCAATCAGTCCGTCGTCGAGACGCGGCCGCCGTGATGGCGCGAACCCGGACGGGAAGTACGTCGAATTGCCCAGGAAGAACAGCTCCGTCTCAAGGGTTTTGTCGTCGTAGCTGATCCGCACCGGCGCTTCCCGGCGCAGCGTCAGATACAGCGCGTACATCCCGGCCAGTCGCTTGCCCATCCGGTGTTCGAGCTTCTCCCGCATCCGCACGTAGTTCGGGTAGGCGCCGATGCTGGCGGTGTTGATCACCATGCGTTCCTCGTTGAGGCACACCAGGTCGACGTAGGCCGCGGCGCCGTCCTTGATCGCCGCCACGGTGCGGGCCACCGTGTCGCAACCGATGTCCTTGGCGAAGTGGTTGAACGTCCCGCCGGGGAACACCGCGAGCGGGACCCCTGCCTCGACGGCGATGCCCGCCGCGCACGCCACCGTGCCGTCGCCGCCGCCCACCGCGAGCACGTCGACGCGGGCCGCCGTCTCGCGTAACACCGTCTCGATGTCATCGTCGTCACCGAGTTCGACGATCTCGGTGCGCGGCAGAGCGTTACGCACGTCGTCGACGATCCGTGCGCCTGTCCCGTCACCGGAGGCCGGGTTGATCACCAGTGCCACGCCGGCACCGTCCGGTCGGGGCTCGGTGCGATATCGCAGCGGTTCGGAGCGGGGCAGGGTGGCGGTCGGGATGGTCGGGACGATGCGGGCGCCGAGGACCGCGATCGCGGCGCCGATGCCGAACCCGGCGAACACGTCGCCGGGATAGTGCGCACCGGTGGCCACCCGGGACAGCCCGACCAGGCCGGCGAGCAGCGCCAGCGGCAGGCCGGCGGCCGGGGACTCCAGGCCTACGGCCACCGCGAAGGCCGCCGCGCTCGCGGAGTGTCCCGACGGCAGGGAATGCGAGGTGGGGACGCGTCGGGTCCGCCGGGCCAACGGGATCAGACTGCGGTCGGGGCGGGGCCGCCGCCAGATCCGTTTGGCCACCTGGTTGGTCACCAGGCTGGTTATCGCCAGGCTGACGACGCCTCGCGCGGCGCCACGCCGCAGCGATGTGCCGCCCAGCGCACCCATGGCGGCCGCGATGGCAAACCACAGCTTGGAATGATCTGCGGCCCGGGTCAGCCCGGGCATCACGGAATCCAGTAGCGGGCTCGGTGACTCGGCGACCGCTTCGAAGACCTCGCGGTCCAGTGTGCCGAGGCCCTTGCCGATCGCGCGCACGTCCATGTCGCCAACGTAGCCGGTCGCGACCGGATCGTGCTCCAAGCTTTATCCGCCCGAGAGGCACGCCGACGACGATGGACGGATGCGCCGACTGCTCGCCATGCTGTGTGCCGGGGTGTTGGCGCTGGCATGCGCGCCCACGGCCGGCGCCGTCGACCCGCCCTGGTTCGCCCCGTCAGTGGGCAACGCCACCCAGGTGATTTCCGTTGTCGGAGTGGGTGGTTCGAAGGCGAAGATGGATGTCTGGCAGCGCGGGCCGGCAGGCTGGCAGCCGGTGGCCGCCGGGATTCCGGCCAACATCGGCTCCAATGGCATGGCCCCGCAGACCCATGACGGGGAGATGAAGACGCCTATGGGCGTCTTCAGCCTCGACTTCGCGTTCGGTACCGCCCCCAATCCCGGTGGCGGGCTGCAGTACGTCCAGGTGACGCCTGATCACTGGTGGGACGGGGACATGAAGAGCCCGACCTACAACACCATGCAGGTGTGCAAGAAGGCGCAGTGCCCGTTCAACACCGACCCGGCCAGCGGCACCGAGAACCTCGACATCACCGCCTACAAACACGCCATCGTGATGGGCGTCAACAAGGCACGGGTGCCCGGCAACGGTGGCGCGTTCTTCGTGCACACCACTGATGGCGGGCCGACCGCCGGTTGCGTGGCGATCGACGACGCCATGCTCGTCAAGATCATGCAGTGGCTACGGCCGGGCGCCGTGATCGCCGTCGCGAAATAGCTCAAAGATTGAGGGCGGCACCGGGCTCGAGCTTGAAGTTGAGCCCCTCCAGCGAGAGGGTGGCGTCGTAGGTGCGGTCGTAGCCGGTGCTGCTGATCTTCCAGCCGTCGGCGGTGCGGCGGTAGGTGTCGTGGTAGAACGCCGAGCCGAACAGCATGAAGTTCATGCTGGGGACGATCACGCGGTCCTGGAGGTACCAGGTGGCGGTGGCGTCGTCGCCGTTGACCTCGATCTCGGGGTGGGCGACGCGATGCTCGGTGATGACCTCGGGACCCAGCGAGGCCTTCATGTACTCCACCAGCGAGTCGCGCTCGGTGAAGTGCAGCGTCTTGCCCATGGACTGTCCGTAGTCGCCCGCGACGTCCTCGGTGAGGGTGTCGGCGAACTCGTCCCAGTGCTTGGTGTCGAGCGCACGCAGGTACCGGTATTTGACTTGCTTGATGTCGTCGATGTCACCCATGCCCGACATTGGAGCACACCGGCCACAGCGGGTGTGACGCTATGCCGAACGCGTGAGGTCGCGGGTGGCCGGTCCCTCGATCAGGGTGCCGTCCGGCGCGAAGCGGGACCCGTGTAGCGGGCAGTCCCAGGACTTGTCGGCGTCGTTCCAGTTCACGATGCCGCCCAGGTGGGGGCACACGGGCGACACGGTGCGCTCGACTCCGTCGACGACGCTGCGTGCTTGCAGACGCCACGGCGGCCCGCTGACCACGCCGCAGTCCTCGGTGGCGGACCTACCGATGCGGGTGACCGGAGCGATCCAGCCCTTGGCCATGTTCAGTCCGACGGTCAGATTGGCCTGCACCGCAGTGGCGATGCCGGACAGCTCGTGCGGGCTCCAGCTTGCGAAGGCCTCGGCCCAGTCCATCCGACCGCCCAGGATCCGGCCCGTCAGCGCCAGTGCGGCGGCCACCCCGTTGGTCATGCCCCATTTGTCGAAACCCGTTGCCACCAAGATCTCTTCGTGCCCCGGCAGGATCGGGCCGACGTAAGGAAGTGCGTCGATGGGTGAATAGTCCTGTGCGGACCAGAAGTGCGTCTGGAGGGACCCGGGCCAGTGCTGCTTGGCCCACGACGCCAGCTCGTCGGTGGCGGCAGCGGGGTCGCTGCCGCGCCCGACTGGGTGGCCGGCACCGCCGACGATGAGCCGCTCGCCGTCGGCAGTCGGCGCCGAACGTATTGAGCGGGTTGGGGAGTCGGTCGAGATGAACATGCCGCGGGTGATATCGCCCGGTACCTGGAATGCCATGCAGTAGGAGCGGTGAGGAGTCAGTCGCGCGAAGAATCCACCCCGGTCCAGAATAGGAACGCCGGTGGCCAGTACGCAGCGATCGGCGACTACGTCGATCTCGTTGCCGGTATTCGTCCGCACCCGGAGTTTGAGGCGAGCCCCACCCTCATGGCTTACGCGTTGCACCCTGGCGCCCTCGACCAGTCGCCCTTCGCGTTCGTGCAGTTCGGCGGTCAGGCTGTCCAGGAACGGCATGGGATCGAACTGAGCCTGATCGGCCAACCGGACTCCACCATGGAACGGAAAGGGCACGTCGGCGTCATCGACCCATTCGACATCGAGGCCCGCGGCCTGGCAGGCCTTCAGTTCGGCCTTGGCCTTTGCCATCCCGCTGGGTGACTGCGCGTAGGTGTAGGCGTCCTCGTGCTGCAGGCCGATCTGCCGCTGCTCGCAATAGTCGATCAGCCACTGCTGACCTTCGAGGTTGCCCTGGGCGTACTGTCGGGCCACGTCGGGCGAATGCTTGCCCACGATGTCGGTCATCCGGGTGTGTTGCAGCAGACTGATCTTCGCGGTGGTGTTGCCGGTCGCCCCGGCACCCGCGGTGCGCCCCTCCAGGACCAGCACATCTCGCCCGGCCCGTGCCAGTAGGACGGCGGTGACCAGGCCGGTGATCCCGGCGCCGACCACGACGACGTCCGCGCTCCGCGCGGATTCCTCGTCGAGAGTGGGCACGATGCGGTGCTCGGGGCGGTCGGCAAGCCAGAGTGACGTCACGGATATGGCTGTACCCGCAGGTGGGGAACTCAAACGTAGGTTGAGAGCGGTGCTCCTGGCGATGGTAAAAGCGTTGAAGCGAAACAGCTTTGGGGGTGGGGCTGAGAAGTGTGCCCGATTCGCCGGTGCGGTCTCTGTCGGGTGGGGTCCCTCCCGGCCGCTGTGGCGAGTGTGCAGGCTTTCGTGACGGACACTCGATGTCCGGCTCAAGAAGCTGCACACTCGTCGCAGCCGCCCGGACAATCGTTGCCAGGCGTCCTGCCCGGCAACCATCTGCAGTAACCATCTACGTTCCTGTGTGTCGCATGAGCGTTGCTGAAGCAGTCAAAACCGCACCGGCGGAACGGGCTTCGCCGGGCTACTGCGGAGTGTCGAGGGGCCCAGGGGCGGCAGTGCGGCTATCGTGGCGTGCGTTATGAGCGGCCCGTTGGGGTTGTCGATCGGGACCACCAACTTGGTTGCGGCGCGTGTCGGCAATCAACCTGTCAGCCGGCGTTCGGTGTTGACCTTGTCGACCGACCGGACGCCGCAGGTCGGCGTGCCCGAATCCGGTCCCGGTGTCACGCTCGGCGGATTCGTCGACCGGGTCGGCGACCCGGTTCCGTTGGTGGCGCCCGACGGAGCGTCCTACCCTGCCGACACCCTGTTGGTCGAGGCCCTCGATGCGATGGTCGAGCTGGTCGGCGGACCCTCCGACCAGCTGGCGATCGCGGTGCCCGCGCACTGGGGTGCGCCCACCTTGCGGGCCCTGCGCAACGCGCTGCGGCACAACCCCAGCCTGTCGCATGACGGTCGGCCCGCCCGGCTCGTCCCCGATGCCGTCGCCTCGCTGGCGGCGCTGCGTGCCAACCCGGGCCTGCCGTCCAACGGCGTGGTGGCCCTGCTGGATTTCGGCGGCGGCGGTACCAGCATCACGCTGGCCGACGCCGCGGCGGCCTTCGAGCCGATCGACGAGACCACCCGCTATTCCGATTTCTCGGGTGACCAGATCGATCAGGCGCTGCTGACCCATGTGCTCGACGGTGTCGCGCAGGCCGGCGGCATCGATCCGGCCGGCACCGCGGCGGTCGGCTCCCTGGCCCGGCTGCGCGAGGAGTGCCGTCAGGCCAAGGAACGGTTGTCGGCGGAGACCGCCACCGATCTGGTGGTCGAGCTGCCCGGATATTCGGCCACGGTGCGGGTCACCCGCACCGAACTCGAAGGGCTGATGCAGGCACCGCTCGCCGGTGCGTTGGATGCGCTGGAAAAAGCCTTGGAGCGCAACGGGATCAGCTGGCCGGCGGTGTCGGCAGTGGTGACCATCGGTGGTGGCGCCAGTATTCCGCTTGTCACCCAACAGCTTTCGCAGCATTCGCAGGCGCAGGTGGTGACCACGCCGCAACCGGCGCTGGATGCCGCCATCGGGGCCGCGTTGTCCGCCGCCTACTCCGCAGACGCCGAGGCGCAGACGGGCGTGGCTCCCACCCTTGGCGCGGCGGCGGTGCCCCCGCTGGCCGAAATGCCTGCCGGTGCAGGAGGTTCTGAGGCGTCATCGACGTTCCGGGCGCTGGCATGGTCCGAGGACGACGCGGGCGACGACGTGGTGCCGTACACCGGTCCCGATCTGGTGGAGTCCTACGGCAGTGAGACCGCGGCGCGTCCGGCGGTGCAGTACGTTCCGCCGACGGGCCCCATCGAGCAGCCGCGTGGCGGGTGGGAGCGGTTGCCGCTGACGGTTTTCGCGGTGGCCGCGGCGTTGGTCCTGGTCGCCATCGGTGGTGTGACGTATGCGTTGACCAGTGCGACTGGTACCGCGCCGAGTTCGGAGGTCAAGCCACCCGAGCCCAAACCGTTGCCTCCGCAGGAAGTGGCGCCGAGTCCGGTCGCACCCCCGCCGCCGGCCGAGCCGCCGCCGGCTCCCGAGCCCGTTACCCAGGCACCCGCGCCGCCGCCGGTCACCGTCACTCAGGCGCCCCCGCCCCCGCCGCCGCCCGTGACAGAGACACACGTCGTCACGCAGACGACGACGCCTCCTCCGGTCACGACCACCACGACCACGACGACGACCACCACGACGCCGCCGACCACCACCACCACAACGACACCGACCACAACCACCACGACGACGAACCCGATGACGACGACGTATGTCACCGTGCCGTTCGTCCCGGTGCCCATTCCGATCCAGGTGCCGAACCGTGGCGAGACGCAGCAACCCCAGTACCCGTATCAGCCGCAGTACCCCTACCAACAGCAGCCGCAGAATCCGTTCCAGCCCTATCCCTGATGGTGTTGCTCGGCTCGAAAAGTGTTGCGCGCATTCTCAATACAGTGAACTGACAGCAGCGCAGCGGTCCGCGCCATGTGGGCGGGAAGGGTTGGCCTCGGGCGACGACTGACGGCGTGGTTGGGCAATACGCTGCCGGCCGCGTGGTTCGGCTGTACCTTCTCGGTCAAAACCGGGAGGAACGATGAAGCGCATTCATGCCGTCGCCGTGGGCGCCATGGCAGTCGTCGCCGCAGGGATGTCGGTCGGCCCCGCTGCAGCAACTCCGGCCGAGGGCGACGTCGTGCGCACCGATCTCGGCAAAGGCACCACCACCGCGCCGATCTGGGTGTTCACCGCGGGTCAGCCCACCACGCTGCATGTCCACGGGCTGGTGCTCAAACCCGGCGCCGGCAGCGGTTGGCACACCCATCCCGGACCGGAGCAGTCGGTGATCAACGAGGGCGCCGTGGTGGTGCAGACAGCGGTCGACTGCGTACCTGCGGAGTACACCGCGGGCCAGGCGGTCGTCATTCCCGCCGGCGTGCCCCACCGGGTGAACAACGAGGGCGCTGTCGACGCCGATGTCGTCGTCACCTACACGCTGCCCGCCGACGCTCCGGTGCGGGACGACGCGCCCGCACAGTGCCTCTAGCTGGGGAAACGGGCTTGCGACCACGAAACTTTGGGCAGGGGGCGAATATCTCGGTAAGAGTTCGGTTAAAGTTCTGCTGTGCCTGAGATGGATCGTCGCAGTGTGATGTTCATGATGGGTCTGGGGGTGGCGGCGGCAGCGCTGCCGGCCGGGACGGCCAACGCCGACCCAGCCGCACCCGGTCCCGCCGCGCCCGGAGCGCCCACCCCGCCGGCTGCTACCGCAGCGTCGCCGACGTTCCTGTTCCAGGACGAGTTCAACGGCCCGGCCGGCTCTCCGCCGGACCCGGCGTGGTGGCATCTGATCCCGGAGCGCGAGACCATCAAGAACCCGGTCGAGTGGGACAAGCCGTTCAACATGGGCCGCTACGTCACCGACACCGAGCACGCGTTCCAGGATGGCAAGGGCAACCTGGTGATCCGCGCGACGCGCGGTCCCGGCACCACCATTCAGGAGAAGTACGCCAGCGCCAAGGTCGTCGGAAACTGGCGCGGTGGCATCGGCACCACGTGGGAGGCCCGGGTCAAGCTCAACTGCCTGACCGACGGCGCCTGGCCCGCGTTCTGGCTCCTCAACGACGATCCCGTCCGCGGCGGTGAGGTCGACCTCGTCGAGTGGTACGGCAACCGTGACTGGCCGTCGGGCTCCACGGTGCACGCCCGGCTGGACGGCGAGTCCTTCGCCACCAACCCGCATCCCATCGACAGCGGCTGGCACACCTGGCGGATGTCGTGGACGCCGCAGGGAATGTACTTCTGGAAGGACTATGCCCCGGGCATGGATCCCTTCTTCGAGGTCCCGGCAAACTCGTTGGAAGACTGGCCTTTCAATGATCCGGGCTACACCCTGGTGCCGGTGTTCAACATCGCCGTCGGCGGCTCCGGCGGCCGCGATCCGAGCGGTGGCAGCTACCCGGCCGAGATGCTGGTCGACTGGATCCGCGTCTTCCAGGGCTGAGCTTTCGTCCGGATCTTCCTCCCGCTATACCTTGCTTTGTCACGCTGGAGTGGCGCTCGACTTCGAGCGCCACTCCAGCGTGACTTTCGGCGCTGCAAGGCGACCCGGTCGCCGGTCAAGGGCAGACTGCCGTCCGGAGCTTGCCGGGCGGGGGCGAATGCAATGCCGACGCGATCTGCTTCAGCGGCACCGGCGCGACGACGAGCGCGTCCCACGGATGGCGCTCGCGCGTGCGGTCGAGGAACTCCACGGCCCGGTGTAGGTGTCTGGGCTCGTAGTTGTGCACGCCGGTGATGGTCAGCCATTGCCGCACAACAGTTTCCGGATCCACCGCAAGCGGCGGTCCGGGGGTGACCGATCCGGCCAACACCAGGGTGCCGCCGATGTCGAGGCGTCCCAACGCATCCGCCACGGCTGCCGAGGAACCCGTGTAGTCGATCGCCACATCGACCCGCCCACCATCGGAGGCGCGGCCACCGAATCCCGTCGCCAACGCCAGGCGGTCGGCATTGCGATCGACCACCTGCACATCGGCACCGGCGTCTGCACAGGCCGCGACTGCGGTAAGGCCGAGCATGCCCGCCCCGCCGATCAGCACTCGACGGCCGCCCAGTTCGCCTGCAGCTTCCAGGGTGGCCATCACCGTCGCGGTCGCGCAGGCCGCGGGTGCGGCGACGGCATCGGAAAGTGCGTCGGGGACCACGACGATGGTGGTGCCGCGCGGCAGGACCACATGTGCGGCATAGGAACCCGACAGTGCCCAGTCCCCGTCGAACGGCTCGTGGCCGACCTTGCGCACCGACAGACATTTGGCGCTAAGACCCGACCTGCACCGTGGGCACTCACCGCAGGCCACCGTCACCGACCAGATAACGCGTTGCCCGACTTGGATATCCGCACCCGGACCGGCAGCGACGACGTCGCCGACGGCCTCATGACCGAGAACCGACGGGCAGGCGGCGGGACGCCGGCCGGTGACTGTGTGCAGGTCGCTGCCGCACACCGTGGCCAACCGCACCCGGACCAGGACCTCACCGGCGCCGAGCGCGGGAATAGGCACCGTCCGCACGTCGACACCGGCGCCGGTCCAGACGGCGGCCATCGTCACACGAGGCGGGATCGGATCCATCCGGACAACCTTTCGATGGCGTAGACGATGACGAAGATGACGAGGACGATTGCACCGGCGACGTCGAAGTTCAGGGTGCGGATCGACTCGAACAGCAGGTAGCCGACCCCGCCCGCACCGACGATGCCCAGGATGGTCGAGGTCCGCACATTCACGTCGAACAGGTAGAGGCTCGACCCGACCATGGCCGGCATGGCTTGCGGAATCACGGCGGAGAACAACGTCTTCCACCAGCCGCCGCCCACCGAGCGCACCGCCTCCAGAGGACCGGGATCGATCTCCTCGACCGCGTCGGCGACCAGTTTGGCCAGGAACCCGATGGAGCCGATGGCCAGCGCGCAGGTACCGGCGATGGGACCGAGCCCCAATGCGGCGACGAACACCACGGCCAGAATGAGTTCGGGTACTGCCCGCACCAGCAGGATCCAAGCCCGGGCCAGCCAATAGACCGACGGGTGGGGTGTGACGTTGCGGGCCGCCAGGATGCCGACCGGGATCGACAACACCACACCGATCGCGGTGGACACCACGCCGATGGCGACGGTTTGTCCTGCAGCTGCGAACAACTCACCGCCCAGCGCCGAGAAGTTGGGCGGGATCATCCGGGTGAACACCTCGGCGGCCGGGCCCACCCAGGTCATCAGGGACAGCGGATTGATCTTCAACACCGCCAGGGCCGCGAGGCAGGTCGCGAGCAGTGCACCGCCGAAGAAGAGCCGGGCGGCGCGCTCGCGTGCCGGGTTCGACTGCGCCGAATCCAGCAGCATCCGCCGGATCACGATCGACAGCAGCTCCATCGCGGCGATGATCGCCAGGATGACGCAGGCGATGCCGAGAGCCCGCGGATAGATCAAGCCGCGCAAGGCATCCTGCAGGGCGAAGCCGATGCCGCCCGCGCCGACGAAGCCGAGTACCACCGACATGCGCAGATTGATGTCGATGCGGTAGATGAAGGTGGCGATCCAGGACGGGATGGCCTGCGGAACGACAGCGTTGAGCATCTCGCGGAAATAGCCGACACCGGTGCTGCGGACCGCTTCCCGTGGGCCGGGGTCGGTCTGCTCGATCGCATCGGCGAACACCTTGCCGAGCATGCCGATGGAATGGATGGCCAACGCGAGAATGCCTGGCAGCACGCCGATTCCGAGAGCGCGGACAAACAGGACCGCGAACAGCAGGTCCGGCATGGCGCGGCAGAAGGTGATGATCCCCCGGGCCACCGCCTGTACGGCCGGGTGCGGGGTGGTGTTGCGGGCGGCCAGGAAAGCCAGGGGCACAGAGGCGATCGCTGCGAGCACCGTCCCCAGCACGGCCATCAACAGGGTTTCGACCGCGAGGCCGCCGATGCGCCCCGGATCGTCGAGTCGGGGCGGAATCATGCGCTGCAGCAACGCGATCACTTCGTCGAACCCGTTCAGCAGCGTCGCGGGGGCGAAGTCGATCGACCAGGCCGCGACGAGGGTGGCCAGTACCGCGGCGACGCCGACCAGGTGCAGAAGGTTCGGTAGCGGCCGGGGCTGGCGTGTCGGCGGTGCGGACGGGGTCGGACGTTCGGTCAGGTCGGTGCTCACGAGGGCCGGGCCGCCGAACGGGCTGCGGGGTCGACGCGTTGGTAGATCTCCATGACATCGTCGCGGGTCATGCCGACGGCGGGCCGGTCCAAGATCTTCTGGCCGTTGCGCAGGCCGACCAGCCGGTGGGCCCAACCCAGCGCGAGGTCCACCTGGTGCAGCGTGCAGACCACGGTCAGCTTCTCCTCGATGCAGACCCGGAACAGCAGATCCATGACCACACCGGCGTTTTCGGGATCAAGTGAGGCGACGGGTTCGTCGGCCAGCAGCAGGCCGGGCTTCTGCATCAGGGTGCGGGCGATGGCGACGCGCTGTTGTTGACCGCCGGAGAGGGTGTCGGCGCGGCGGTCGGCGTAATCGGCCAGGCCGACGCGGTCCAGGTAGGTCAGGGCTTCGGCGCGCATCGTCTTGGGGTAGGTCAGGGCGCCGTAGCGGGGGAGCCGCAGCTGCCCGAGACCGCCGATCAGGACGTTCTCCAGGCAGCTCAGCCGCCCGACCAGATTGAAGTGCTGGAAGACGAACCCCACGTTGCGGCGCAGTGCGCGTAGCTGTTTGGCCGAGGCGGTGTCGACGTGGGTGCCACCGACCTCGACCCTGCCGGAGGTGACCGGGTGCAGTCCGTTGAGGCAGCGCAGCAGGGTGGACTTGCCAGACCCGGAAAGGCCGAGCAGCACCAGCATCTCGCTGCGCCGGACGTCGAGGCTGACCTGGTCGAGGGCCAGGGTGTCACCGAAGCGTTTGGTGACGTCGCGGGCGATGACGACGAGATCGTCGCCCGCGACGGAATGATGGGGTCCGTCCGCGCTCATGGGATCTCAGCCCTTGCACTTCTCGGAGCCGGTGACGTCGCAGACGTGGCGCACGCCGCTGTAGTCCGAATCCTCGACGGGGACGAATCCCCACGCGCGTTCGTCGGTGATCCGGCAGGCGTCGCCCTGACAGAAGCCCTCGGCCTCCAGGTTGGGCACGTTCACCTTGTCGGCGAAGAGGGTCTTCAGCTTGCCGATGGCCTCGGGACCGAGGGAATCGTTGGCGGCGAACACCGACCCGGCGATCATCTCCGACTTCCAGACCGTCTTGAGCTGACCAGGTTTGAGGTCACCCTTGGCGACCATGGTCTTGTCCACCATGGTGTCGAAGGCGAAGCCGGCGTCGCAGTCACCGTTGGCGATCGCCAGGGCGGAGGAGTCGTGGCCGCCGGCGAAGATCGGCGACATGGCCTTTGACAGATCGCCCTCTGATCCGGATTTGATCACCCCGGCCTCGATCAGCCCGGCAGTGGGGTAGAGGAATCCCGAGGTCGAGCTGGGGTCGACGAAGCAGACCTTCTTGCCGGCGAAGTCCTTGAGGCCGTTGACGTTCGCTTCGTCCGTCCGCGCCAGGCCGTAGGACTGGTAGCCGGGCTTGGCGCCCTGCTCCTGGATGACGGCGCCAACCGGGGTGACCTTGGCGCCGTTGACGCCGGCCACCACGTAGGCGAACGGGCCGAAGAAGGCGAGGTCGACGTTGTTGGCGATGATGCCCTCCACCCCCCCGGCGTAGTCGGAGGCCTGCACGAACTCGACCTTGGAGCCGGTCTCCTTCTCCAGCAGCTTGATCAGCGGCTGGTAGCTGGCCTTGAGGTCGGTGGAGTTCTCGGCCGGGATCGCGGCCAGGGTGAGGGTTTCGGGGAAGCTCTGAGCGGTCTTGGCGTCGGAGTTGTCGGAGCTCGAACAACCGGACAAGACGAGGGCGGCGCTGGCGGTTGCCACGGCAGCGATGCGGGCTGAGGTGCGAGCGGTACGGAACTTCATGGCGCGCGAGACCTTTCGGGCGGGGGACGTTTGACGGGCAGTGCGCGAGCGGGGGTGCGCAGCTGCCCTGCCTCACACCCTGTGGGTTGGTCTATACCAGCGGGTGCATCAAAGTTGGCGAGGAGGTTAACAACACGGCAAGTCTTGGTCTATACCAAAACTTGCTACTGTGGGCAGGTGTCCGCGAGTGCAGAACCAAGGGTTCTCAAGCACCAGTTTGTCCGTGCGCAACTGGAGCGACTGCTCGACGACCTGGAGGTCGGAGACCCGTTCCCGGCGGAACGAGACATCGCGGATCGGTTCGACGTCGCCCGCGAGACGGTCCGGCAGGCGTTGCGAGAGCTGTTGTTGGCCGGACGTATTGAACGACGCGGCCGCACCACCATTGTCGCCCGGCCCAAGATCCTGCAGCCCCTGTCCATGGGGTCCTACACCGAGGCCGTCAAGGAGCAGGGCCGCAGCGGTGGGCGCATCCTCGTCGGCTGGAGCGATCTCATCGCCGACGACATCCTGGCCGGCCAACTCGCCATCGACATCGGTGCACCCATCCTGCAGCTCGAGCGCGTCCTCACCACTGACGGCATCCGGGTCGGGCTGGAGACCACGAAGCTGCCCGCCGCCCGCTACCCGGGCCTGCGGGAAACCTTCGACTACCGCGACTCGCTCTACGCCGAGATCCGCAGCCGCGGGGTTCATTTCGCGCGGACCGTCGACACCATCGAGACCGCGCTGCCGGACTCACGCGAATCGGCCCTGCTCACCGTCGACACCCGAACCCCGATGTTTCTGCTCAACCGGGTGTCCTACGACCAGCACGGAATCCCGATCGAGCAACGGCGTTCCCTGTACCGGGGTGACCGGATGACCTTTACCGCGGTGATGACCGCGCCGTAGCAGGTCGCTGTGTGCTCAACGGCGGTCGCGGTAGGCGCGGGGTGACACCCCGACGCGGCGTCGAAATGCACTGGAGAAGTGGCTCGGCCGCGAAAACCCGACCAGTGCACTGACTTCGGCAATCGTCCGCGAGGTATATCGGAGTAGATGCTTGGCGCGTTCGAATCGTAAGTCCAGTAGGTACTGATACGGCGTGGTGTGAAACGCAGCGCGAAATGCGGTGATGAAGACCGGCACCGGCATGTTGGCTTGCTGTGCGAGAGTATCCAGTCGGATGTCAGAGTCCAGGCTGTCCTCGAGGAACTGGATGACCTTCGAGCGGGCGGCCGCATCCAAGGTATCGGCCCTGCGCTCGACCGCGACAGGAGGGTTCTCCGTACAGGTGCTGGCGATCACCAGCCGTAGGGATTCGCCCATCGAATCAGTGAGGAGTCGGGCGGCAGCGTCGCCGCAATCAGCGACGGCGTAGATGCGCTCCACCATCTGATGGATCAGCGGATTGCGGTGCTTTATACGGGGAACCAGCGTCGGTGCGTTCAGCAGGCGCATAGGGATGGCGATCTCGCAGGTGTCGACGGTATCGCCCTCGACCAGGGCCGCGCACTCGTCGCCGGCCGGCACCACCCAGGTATCGCCGGCCTCGGGCAGTACCCGGCCCGAGGGACCCCAATCCAAGTCGGTTTCCATGGAGCGCACTTTTCCGGCGCGGTGCACGAACAGCAGGTGGTGGTCCTCCTCGAGGCAGCGCCACTCGATCGTGGAGTGGATCTGCTCGGTCGCGAACCTGACGGACATGCCACCGGTGGCGACGTGCATCTCGCTCAACATGATGCGCTGCCTCGGAGGTTGGTCGTCGTTCCACGGATTCGTTGCCACGCGTGAACTTCCTGAGTTATTAACGGCTACGTTCAGTATGGGCAGTAGGTGGGCGGGTCGAGTCGAGTGCAGTGGCGGTGTCGATTCAAAATCATGGCAGCCCAGGCGGGGCGACCACTTGACGCTCGTGTGCAACTGGCAGGAACCTCCCTCCAGGGAGGAACGGCCGCGCCAGCTGAACAGGCTGCGTCAATTTGAGTTCAATGCCAAATCAGTCGCTACGGCGTTCGTGACTGGCCGAGTATGCGTCGCCCCTCGGTGGTGGCTTAGGGGCGACGCATCGGCTACTTGGAAGCCTCCGAGCTGGCGCTGGGACCCTTGTCGGTGGACTTACTTGTCGACTTCTTCTCAGGCTTGGCGAACGCCTTCTTGACGCCCTCGCCAATCTTGTTGACAGTGGACGAGATTCCGTCGCGGACATCTGAGGCGACTTTGTCGGCACGCTTGCTCGTGGCGCCTAGAGTGCCGGTCTTGCCCGGAACCGAGATGACGCTCCCTCGAACTAGGGGGGCTGCCGTTCTTTTGGCCAGCTCAGGCGCAGGCGGCGCTGGAGAATCCGCTGCGGCAGTCCCCGGTGCAGCTGATGCCGAATCAGTCGGGCTGGCGGCGACACTATCCGGTTGTACAGCCGCGGTCTTCGCCGCGGTTGGCGACTGGAAGGCCGGCAGGGTCACTGTCGTTTCCACCGAGGTGTCTGGAACTGTCGACGCCTCGGCAGGTGTGAGAGCGAGTGGTGGCTTCGGCTTCGGCTTTCCGATCGCTCGTGCGACGGCTTCAGTTGCTTTCAAGAAGCTATTGAGGGGACCGTACTTACCTAGCAACCCGCTATCGCTCCAGGATGAATATCCGTTCAATACCGCACCGGCCATCACAGCCGGGAAGTTGATGGCAATACTCGCCGCAGTTTCGGCGTCGCCAGCCTTCACGGCATCCACAAAGCCTTGAGCGCTATCACTCACCGCAGTAGTGACGGCGCTCATCATGCCGTTGAGGAACGATTGGCCCGGAATGACAACGAGACCAGGCAAAGCCCCGACGAATTTGCCAAAGTTTGTAGCTGTGCTCGAGACGGCGTCTCCGAGTTGCAGCACTGTGGCGAGCTGCCCGAAGTCTCTAGCCGGGCTGGCGACCAGCGGATCCCAGAGTGTGAGCGCATTGAATCCCAACTGGGTGGCCGGTGCTGTGACAAGCCCCATCCAGGCGTACGTGATGGCATCGCCGACTTCTCCGGCCAAAAGATCGTTGAAAGCCAGTTGGAGTCGGGTCACCGATGAGTAGGGGTTGTTCGGATCCAACAGGCCCTGTGCGGCGGCAGCCAACGACTGCAAGATGGTGCCAACTTGCGTTGCATTCGCTATCCGATTGGCGACAATTTGCTGCACAACTGCGCCGACCTGCTGCCAATCAGGATCGAAACTGCCGATCGGCTTCGATGCGTTGGCGGTCTGGTTGGCGATGATCTGTCGCAAGATCGGGAACGGGTTATCGACCGCTATCTGACCTAGAGCTTCGGCGTTGGTGGTTGCCTTAGTCAGTAATTCAGCCCAAGTGCCCAGCGGGTTGGTGAATGACGACAGCTCGACCGACGCTTGCGACGACAGTGCTGGCAGGTGGACTTCCGGGGGTGGGGTGAGGGGCGTGGCCGCGATGACGCTGGCGCCGACGAGGGCGATCCCCGCAGTCGCATAGGGCCGTAGAGCGAGGTTCAACTCGGTCTCCTTGGGTTCAGATGAGGGCATCAGCTATCACTGACCGGACGAAAATACGGACTGAACTGCAGATGCGCATTCACATTCTTTCTGGCTTTCGAAATATTCCGACTGGGGCAGCTGAAATGTGGTTACTCCGGCCAAATTGCCGGCCTCGGGTGGGCGGCGGGCGTACCCTGACGCCGTTCGTGATGGTGTGGCCTGGGGGTTGCTCGGATGGGTATGAAGCCATGGGATGGGGACCGGCCGCTGACCCCACGCGTTGTGTTGGAGCAGAAGGATGTTGCGGCGCGTGGCCTGGCGTTCACGTTCGGCACTGAGCGGATATCCGAACCCACGGATTGGTGCAGCTTCAGCGATACCCACCATCTGGTTTACGTATACCGCGGTGGTGCAATGCATTCGATGCAGACCGCCCTCGATTGGGGGCCGTCCGGGCAAACGCTGCCGAGGGCGGGGGATGTCTGGTGGAAACCCGCCGGGGTCCCTTGCGCGGCCCTGGTCCAGGGAGACATCGCGGGATACTGCGAGATCGCACTGCCGCGCCGAACCATCGGCGACACCGCGCTGCTTCCCCGCATCAAATACCGGGATCCGCTGATGCACCACTTGGTCGAGGAGATCTACAGCGTCGCCGACCGTGATGATGCGATCGCTCGATTGCTCACCGACTCTGTCGCCGAGACCATGGGGCTGCTGATCAGGGACAAATATGCCGAGGCGCCGCCGAAGGAGCGCGAACTCCGGACCCTGGATGCCGCAACTCGCACGATGCTTGTCGAGTTCCTCAACGACAGCCTGGATTCCGAGATCCACCTGGACGCGCTGGCGCGGCTGACCGGGATGCCGGTCCAGGGATTCATCGGTGCTTTCCGTCGCGCCTTCCACACCACGCCCTACCAATTCCTGCTGGATCTGCGGATCGATCGGGCCAAGTCGCTGCTGTTGACCACCTCGCAGACGGTCGCGGAAATCGCTTCGTCAGTGGGGTTTTCGACACCGAGCCATTTCGCGACGGCATTTCGGCGGCGTGTGGGGGTCTCACCCAGCGGCTACCGTCAGCGTTCGTGATCTCCTGAGCGAGCGTTCCCGCCCGAGGCCGGGCGGGAACGACGCGTCTACTACTTGGCATCCCCCGAACTGTCGCCCGATGCGCCTGCCGGCTTATTGGCCGGCTTGCCCAGGGCTGACTTGATCCCTTCGCCAATCTTGTTGGCAGTAGCCGAGACTTGTTCGCTCACGCTTGAGGCAATCTTGTGGGCCTGGGCGTTCCTCATCGTCTTCAGACCGGGTTTCCCTGGCGCCGCGACGAGGCTGTCTCGAACAAGAGGCTTCGTCTCGAGCGTCGTCTCAGTCGTCGCCGTCGCCTCCGGGGACGAAACGACCTCGGTCGCCGCTTTGGGTTCCGGCTCCGGCGGTGTTTCGACCGACGGTGCTTCGAGCGTCACTGCCTGTGCGGCCGGTAGGGACTTCGCCAGATCGGGAACCACCTTCGCGGTCCGGAACTCTTCCTCCGGGTCCGGCGGCGGTGGGTTCAGGATGTCGCGGAAATTTTGACGTGCGTCGTCGAGGGACCACCTCCACAAGTCGGCAGCGCCGAGGGCCGCCGTTGCGATATTCGCGGCACCGTGCTGGATGACGTTGACGATCTTGCCGGGATCACCTGTGGGCACTGCCTTTACGAGCTCGCCGAGCGTGTTCGTTACCGCGCCGATGACGCCGTACACCGACAGCAGCTGCCCGGGGCCGAGGGACCATGCGGTCACGATCGCGGCGCCGGTCAAATCCCTCGCGACATCGAACTGGGTTTTCACGAAGCTCTGGACGTTCATCAGCTGCATGAACGTGGTCATGAACGGTCCCATGGCGATGGGCATAAACGCGCCAACCGCTCCGGTGAAATCTCCGGCTGCGATTTTCTGGGCGTACGTCGTCAACGCCCCTGGGAGGCCGGCCACCAGCCCCGCGTAGGACTGGCCGAGAGTACTGGCGATGTCGCCGAGCGTCTTGCCGTCCGCGGCGAGCTTGCCGGCCAGCCCGACAATGATGGGGAACGGATCGTCGATCTCGGCTTGGATCGCATTCTGAATCACGGTGCTCGCCTGGGTGAACACCGGGGAGAAGACCTCGATGGGGTCATCGATTGCCGCACTGAGTTGTATCGAGTGGGACTGTATCTCGGGCGGGGGCGCGGCCACCGGGGTGACTGCGATGAGGCCGGCGCCGACCAAGGCGACACCGGCCGTCATATACGGCCGTAGAGCGAGGTTCAAGAAGGTCTCCTTCGCAACAGCGGGATGTCAGCTATTGCTGACCGCGCGAAGGTATCTGGAAAGTCGCCGAACAACATTCGCATTCTGTTCGACGTTTGAATTATTGACGCGGCGAGGCCGATGTCCTTGCTCAGCGAGGGTCGCGGTAGTTGCGGGGTGACATGCCGACCCGGCGCCGGAAGGCGGTGGCGAAATGATTCGGCGTCGAGAACCCCACCATCGCGCTGATCTCGGTGACGGTTCGAGTCGTGTGCAGCAGCAGTGACTTCGCGCGTTCGATACGTCGATCGAGCAGGTACTGGTAGGGCGTGGTGTGGAACGCTGCCCGGAATGCCTTGATGAAGGCGCCGACGGACATCTTCGCTTGCTGCGCAAGCATTTCGAGAGTGATCTCCGAGTCCATGCCGTCCTCGAGAAACTCGATGATCTTTGAGCGGGTGGCGGCGTCCAGGGTGTCTGGACGGTGCTCGGCGCGTTGCGGCGGGTCCACCGTGTACATGTCGGTGAGCAACAGCCTGAGAGTTTCGCCCACCGAGTCGGTGAGCAGCCGTGCGAGCGCGTCGTCGCGATCGGCAACTTCATAGATGCGCTCCACCATCTGATGGATCAGCGGGTCGCGGTGCTTGACGCGCGGAATCAACGTCGTCTCGCCGAGCAGTTGCTCGGGTATGGCGATCTCGCAGTACGCGGCGGTGTCGCCCACGACCAGTGATGCGCATTTGTCGCCGGCCGGCACCACCCAGATGTCGCCCACGTTGGGCACGCCCCGGCCAGACGGACCCCAATCCAGATCGGTCTCCATGGAGCGCAGGCGCCCTGACCGGTGGACATAGACGAGGTGGCGGGTGTCGTCGAAGCAACACCAATCCGTCGTGGTGTGAATCTGCTCGGTGGCGTACCTGAGGGACAGTCCGCGGGTAGCTATGGTCCGCTCGCCGAGTACGACACGGCGGGTCTGGGGCCGGTCGCCGGTCCACAGCGTCATTGCCACCCGCGTACCTCCTGCGCGCCTTGCGGCTGCGTCAATCCGGATCGGAGCGTAGCGGCGGCGAAGTGCACGAGATGGTGTTTTCGACTTGAAATATCGAACTGGTGAGCCTTAGGAAACTCTTAAGTTCGTGACCAATTTGTGACTAATGACCTGCGGAAACACGCCGCGTAGATGCTTGACACGTTTCTGAGGAAACTCGTAGATCGGGGGAGGGGTTGCTGCGTTGTCACAGAAGTGCCCGTATGGTGCCCGTGTGGGCCGACACGCATTAGCCAGCCCCAGCCAGCGCAAACTGCCGGCTGTTGCGGCTGCAATCCTGGCGCCGGTCGCTGCGTTCTTCGCCAGCGGTGGCGATTCCCATCCGTACCCCGCTGAGCACCTCTCCAAACCCATAGCGCAGCCGGCGGCCACTGAGACCGCGCAGTGCTGCATGGAGATCGTGGCCGCATCGGCCGCTCCCGCGTCGGCGCCCTCGGTACAGGCCCTCTCGTTGAGTGCGGCGCAGGCACAGCCGGGCACCGCCTCGCGCTGGCGCGTCCTCAACATTCCCCAGCTGTTGCCGGTCGGCATCGCACCCGAGCGCGGCCTGCAGGTCAAGACCATCCTGGCCGCCCGCAGCGTCCACGCCGACTTCCCCCAGATCCGCGAGATCGGCGGCGTGCGTCCGGACGCGCTGCGCTGGCACCCCAACGGCCTGGCGCTTGACGTGATGATCCCCAACCCGAGCAGTTCTGAAGGCATCGCGCTCGGCAACCGGATCGTCGCCTATGCCTTGAAGAACGCCGATCGGTTCGCGTTGCAGGACGCTATCTGGCGCGGCACCTATTACACGCCGGACGGCGGCGCGAAAGCCGGCAGCTACGGGCACTACGACCACGTTCACCTGACGACCAAGGGCGGCGGGTACCCGACAGGCGGCGAGCAGTACCTGCGCTGAGCGTGTCGGCCGATCACGGGTGCGCCCGACGTTTAGATTCGCGTCGTGGCGCGCAGAATGTCGTTCCGCCGGGCGCGATCGGTGATGAGCGCCGAGATCGGTGCGATCCGCCGCAGCGATCCTGACCTCGACGCGAGTGACATCGCCGGATTCACCCTGCCGATCCTGGTGCGCGCCCTCGGCGTGGTGGCCATCGGTGTGGTGCCGCTCCTGGTGGTCCGCAACGGGGAAACCGCGAATGAGCAACTGGTCCCCGTAATCGGCTCACTGGCCCTGGTGATCATCTGCGCGGCCGTGGTGGCCTGGCTGATCTCGATCATCATCTCCGGGCTGGTGGTGATGATCCTCTACCGGACCAGGCCGGCGTCCTCCTCGCGTCTGGTGATGCGCATCCTGACCGACTCCTTCATGCGCATCGACGACTCCACCTCCGCGCTGATGCTGCTGGCACTGCTGGCCGGCCTGCTGTCGTTGGCGTTCGGTCTACCGACGCGGACCGCGGACGAACTGGCCAACTCGGTGCTCGACGATCTGCTGGCCGCACAGATCGGTGTCCTGTTGGTGGCGTTGGGTTTTGCGTTCATCGCCGAGTCGATCCGCTCGGCCGCAGATATCGTCGATGACCAGTCGCTGTTGCTTGCCTGGCCGTGGGCGCTGATCATCGCCTCACTCAGCTGGGTGCTGTCCACGGTCGCCGGCCCATTCGAGGCCACCCGGATGCTGACCATCCTGTTGCACGAATGGCTCCCCGCCGAGGTCGACGGCCAACCCAGTGCGCACGTGATCGCCGAACTTGTCCCGCCCTCAGCGCGGTGGCTGGTCGCGTTCGGCCCACTGCCGATCATCGCCGCGATCTGGGCCTACGAGGCCTACCGACACGGCGGGTTCCTCACCCTGCGTGAGTTCTTCGACGACGACGCGCCGACCGCCCGGCCGAGTTAGTCGGCGTCGGCGTCGGCCTCGGGTTCCGCATCGGGCACGTCGCGTCGTCGCGAGAACATCAGCACGATGTCCCGGATGGGGGCCTCACGCCGGCCGCCCCATTCCGGGCCGACGGCATAGTCGGCATCGGTGGCGACGAACCGGTAGCCCGGCAGATCCCGTTGCGGAGCGAACGGAAACTTCATGTGCCACAAGCGGTCTGCGACGGCGACGGCGGCGTCTGGGGGCATCGGCCGGTCGATCCCGAGCGGGATGCAGATATCCTGCGTATGAATCAGGATGTCCAGCAGTGGGTCGACCTCTTTGGTCAGCGGCGGGCGTTTACGCGACCCCGCCATGGCGCGCAGTCGTGCGGTGATGGCAGCAGGGTCGGATGGACCCTCCAGCGCCGCCCGGCGGACCATTGCGTCGAACCGGAAGCCCGACTTGAGCGCCGCGGGCAACATCTCGCCGATGCTCGCGTGGGACTGCGTGATGTGGATGGCGACCTCGCGCACCGTCCAACCCGCGCACAGTGACGGCGTGGCCCACTGTTGCGGTTCGAGGGTGTCGAGGAGATCCGCGAGGTGTCCGCGCTGTTCATCGACATTGCGCCAGATCGTGTCGGAGTCCACGGCCCGCTCCTATCGTCAGGGTTCTCTGATCAACCTAGTCGGGCCGGACGCTGTGGCGAGCGTGCAGGATCTTGCGCCCGATTCGCAGTTCCGCCTCAAAAAGCTGCACGTTCGCCACAGGGCCTGCAAACAACACTCTGGCCCAGCACCCGATGCTGGGCCAGAGTGTCGGCGTCAGTAGCTCAGTCGGTCGCGAATGCGGCCTGCGCCTCCTTGTCGAGGTCGATGTATTTCTCCTCGCTCACGTCGACCGCGACGCCCTTGATGGTGCCGCCGGTGAACCGTCCCGGGTTCTGGTACAGGTCCGACACGTTGTCGCCGCTGTCGAACCCGACGCACAGCCCGTCACCGGCCAGGGTGAACTTGCCGATCTGCGCCCGCATCGGTCCCTTCATGGCCTCCTTGCCGTCTACGTAAAGAATTGTGGTTCCCAGGGATTCACCGTGATCACCCTTCTTCTCCCAGACGAACTCCATCCCCAGTGCATGCTTGCCTTCTGGAAGCGGACCGGAGACGAACACCTGCTCAGGTTTGATACCGAGGAAGTTGTAGACGTAATGCAGCTTGTTGTCCTTGATGAACAAGGCGTGCCCGCCGAACCGGGAACCGTGCGCGAACAGCACGCCCTGGGCATCCTTTGTCATATCCACGTCGGCGATGACCTTGTAGGACCGCCCGCGGATGTTGACTGCCACGCCCTCGGGCACCGGCGCGGTGTCCGGGTAGTAGAGGTAACGGGTGCGGGGCGGTTCGAACTGGGGCCGTTGAATGGTGATCAGGTCGACGGCGGTGCGGTCGTCCAGGGGCAGGACGTAGTTGTTCTTGGCCTCCTCGTTCCACGCGTCGATCAGCTCCTTGAGCTTGTCCGGATTCTGATCGGCGAGGTTCTTGGCCTCGGAGCGATCCTCGTCGACGTGGAAGAGCTCCCACTTGTCCTGATCGAAGTGACCCTTTCCGCTGATGGGCGCGTGCAGTGCCGACGCCTTCCAGCCGTCCTGCCAGATACCGCGAGTGCCGAGCATCGCGTAGTACTGCCGCTTCTTGGTCGTGGGGGCATCGGCGCCGTCGAAGCTGTACCGCATCGACACCCCGTTGACTGGGTACTGCTTGATGCCGCGGTACTCGTCGGGCATCTTGATTCCCGCGACGTCGAGAATCGTCGGGACCACGTCGGTGGCGTGGTGGTACTGATGGCGCACCTCGCCCCTGGCCTTGATGCCCTTGGGCCAGTGGATCACCATCGGATCGCAAGTGCCGCCCGAGAACTGCGAGTACCGCTTGAACATCTGGAACGGTGTGGAGAACGCCACCGCCCAGCCCGTCGGATAGTGGTTATAGGTATCCGGGGTGCCGAGCTTGTCGAGCATCTTCATGTTCTCTGCCAGATCATCGGGGTAGCCGTTGAAGAACTTGTTCTCGTTGACCGACCCGTTCGGCGAACCCTCACCGGACGCGCCGTTGTCGGCGCAGTAGAAGATGACAGTGTTATCCAGCTGCCCCGTCTGCTCCAGGTAGTCGACGACCCGCCCGACCTGGGCATCGGTGTACTCGGAGAAACCGGCGAACACCTCGGCCATCCGGCTGAACAACTTCTTCTCATCGGGGTTGAGTGAATCCCACGGCCGCACCGCGTCGGCCTCCGAAGCCACGTCGGCCGGCAACGGGTTGATCGGGGTCAGCTCGGTGCCCTTGGGCATGATGCCCTTGTCGATCATCCGGCCCAGCACCCACTCCCGGTAGGCCTCGTAGCCATCGTCGAACTTGCCCTTGTACTTCGCGGAGTACTCCTCAGGGCTGTGATGCGGAGCGTGGTTCGCGCCGGGGCAGAACCACATGTACCAGGGCTTGGACGGGTTGCTGGAGCGCTGGTCGCGCAGCATCCGAATCGCCTGATCCGCAAGGTCTTTCGACAAGTGATAGCCCTGTTCCGGGGCGTACGGCTGATCGATGAACCGATTGTCCTCGGACAGGTCGGGATACCACTGATTGGTCTCGCCGCCGAGGAACCCGTAGAACCGGTCGAAGCCCTTCTGCAGCGGCCATTCCGATTTGCTACCGCCGCTGGAGACGTCCTCCTCCGGCACGTTGTGGTCTTTGCCGACCCAGAAGGTGCTGTAGCCGTTGTCCTGCAGCACCTGCCCGACCGTCGCGCACTGCGCGGGCAGTCGGGCCGCGGCACCCGGGAAGCCGTCGGAACCCTCGGTGATCGTTGCGAACCGGTTCACATGATGATTGCGGCCGGTCAACATGCAGGACCGGGTGGGCGAACACAGCGCCGTGGTGTGCCACTGCGAATAGGTGAGCCCGTTGTCGGCCAGCTTCTGCAGCGTCGGCATGTTGATCCGGCCGCCGTACGGCGACCACGAGGCCATACCGGTGTCGTCGAAGAGCACCACCAGGACGTTGGGAGCGCCCTCCGGGGCGTGCTTGAGCTCGAAGGGCTTCCAATCCGGCTTCGAGTCACGAACATCCAGTTCGATCTTCCCATCGAAGCCTTCGTTGATTCCGGTCCCGTAGTCGGGAGGGCCGGCTTTTCCGGCGGCGCCCGGCTTTCCAGAGTTGTCTTCGCATCCGGCGACGAACGCGCCGGCAGCGGCTACTCCGACTCCGGTGGCAGCGATGCCTCCCAGCATCGAACGTCTCGACAATTTGCCGCGCTTGTTGTCCTCGGACTGGGCCATGTCATCGGTATTCGATTCCATGTCAGCTGACACTATGCCGGATTGAACGGATTGTCCGGATAAATCACGGCACGAGTCGCTAACAGTCGATTTGCATTGTGGGCCAATGCATCACCCATTATGGGTGATATTCCTACAGCGGTATCGGACGATCCAAATCATCGGCGTCATCGTTGATGAGCAATTCATGGAAACTGCGCAATACCGACGCGCACGCCGCCCGCTCGGCCGGATCGAGCCGATCGAGTACCTTGCTGAGTTCCCTCCGGCGGCGGTTGTTCACCTGCCGGACCAGTTTGCGGCCACGGTCGGTGAGCGCCAGGGTGACGACACTGCGGTTGCTCGGGTCGGAGCCGCGTGTCAGATGGCCGGAGGCATCCAGCCGGTCGGCCAACCGCGTCACCGTCGACCCGACCACCCCGAGCGCCTGCGCGCACTCCGTCGATGTGGACTTCCCGCGCGCCTGGAGCACGAGCAGCAGTCGGCACTGGGGCAGTGAGATCTCCAGTTGCTCGACGCTTCGCAGCGCCACGCCGACCAGATCTCGGGTTGCGACTTCGAATGCCGATAGTTCATCGACCGGAGTTCGGGTCATCTCGTGCTGCGGCGCGCTGCCCATCCAGGGAGTATCCCATGCGAAGGGGCCAGGTGGTTGTGAGTCTGCTGTGGAGGCCTGATGTTTTGGCCTATACATTCAATGCATTCGGGCCGGCCGAACATATCTCTTCCAAAAATGCTGTGCAACAGTACAATTCGAAAATATGAATCGACTCACGATCGTCGCCGCATTCGGATTTCCGGCGCCGGGTGAGGTGTGGACGCAGGGCGACCCTCGTCCGTGTCGGTGCAATCCCGGCGACGCCCAGCCATCACGCCCATACTGATTATTGTGCGCCCGAGGTCATGGCCGGCGGCGGTGTGGAGATATGTGCGCAGCGCCCCGCTGACCTATGCGTGGCTGGCCGCGCTGCTGGTCACCACGATCCTTCAGCGCCAAATGCACGGGCGCGAGCTGCATGCCCTGTTGGTCGAGAGCTCCACCAACATCCACCACCTGGGGACGGATCCGCTCTACGTGTTGGTCACCAGCCTGTTCTGGATCGACGGCCGATACTGGACGCCATACCTGGTGTTGTTCAGCCTGATACTTGCCCCGGCAGAGCGCTGGCTCGGCCAGATCCGTTGGTTGGCAGTAGGTTTGATCGCCCACGTGCTGGCGACCTACATCAGCGAAGGCCTGCTGTACCTGGCGATCCACGATCACGTCGCACCCGAGCGGCTCGTCCATGTCCGCGACGTCGGGGTCAGTTATTTTCTCGTCGGAGTAGGCGCGGTGTTGGCCTACCGCATGCCGCAACCGTGGCGCTGGGTCTATCTCGGCGCGGCGTTTGTGTACTTCGGTGCCGCGTTGGTCAGCAATATCAACTTCACCGCGATCGGCCATATGGCGGCGCTGCTGATCGGGCTGTGCTGTTATCCGCTCACGCGGAGGGATGGTCGGGGTCGGCGGGTGGCGCGGCGGCCGGCGGCGCCGTTTTCTACCGCAGGGTCGTGACTACCGCCGTTCAACAGCCCGGGTGTGGAAAACCGTAGCGGTCAAGACCACGGTTGGGTCAGCAACGCCACCACCGCGTCGGTCAACGTCGCGCGGGCGATCTCCAGGTCCGACGTGAAGCCGATCTGGCGCTCGTTGCTCAGTCCCCGGATCGCGGCGGGCAACAGGCACCGCACCCGGTACAGCTGGTCCGGGTCGAGATCGAGCCCGTCCATCAGATAGTCGAACCCCTGAATCCAGTCGAGTTCGCGTGCCGCGAAAGCCGCTGCGGTCAATGGATACTCGGCTGCGATATCGGAACGGCGGGCAGGCAGTGAGGTGCGCAACGCCGTCAATGCCCGACCTTCGGTGGTGTCCAAGTACGCCCAGACCGAGTCGATGGCTGTGGTCACCCGCTCCCGCAAGGTGCCCGTGCGCGCCGGTCTGTCTGTGTCGGACGACCAACTGCGGGAGTGAATCTCGGTGATCACCGCTACCCACAGCCCGTCCAGATCGCCGAACTGATGCTGCACCGTGCCCCAGGTGACGCCTGCATCCTTGGCGATGCGATTCGCCGACACCGGCTCGCCGCCGCTGTCGGCCAGGCAGCGGATGGCGATGTCGAGTAGGCGTGCCCGGGTCTCCAGGCCGCGCTTGTTCAACCGCGTGCCCGCGGCGGACTGGATGGCCGCAGACGGGACCGCGGCCACCCACTGTTCTCGAGCGCGGGTGGCCTGCGGGGATTCGCGGGAGTTCAGGCGAACCGCCCGGGGTTCGCCGCGACCGGACGTCGTAGCGTCGGCCGGTTGGCCCGGTATGCCTGCACGACGGGCGCGAGTTCATGTGGACTCGCACCATGCATGATGACCGAGTGAGTGCCCAGGTCATACTGCCGGGCAACGGTTTTCGCGCAGTCCTGCGGCGATCCCTTTGCCACCGAGTCCAGCCATTCGGCGGGAATCAGGTCGGCGATGCGCTGCAGCGTCTCGAACGAGGCACTGGCGTCGATTGGTCCCGCCGCGGCTGCGTCGGCGAACAGATCGGTCTGCTTGATCCGCTCCCACACCGCGGGATCCCAGCCGTTGGCCGACACCAACACGTCCGCGTACGCCTGCAGGTACGTGGCGAGCCGCCCGACCCCGCGACGCATCTGATCCTCCGGCGACAATGCGTCGGGGACCGTGGCCAGGCACGCCCAGATGCGGACACTGTCGGGATCCCGGCCGGCGCGTTCCGCGCCCCGGCGCACTGCCTCGACCGACGAAGTCGTCGCCTCGTCGGAGAAAAAGGTTTGGAGCACAACGAAATCGGCAATCTCGCCGGCGAGCTCCATCGTCTTGGGGCCGACCGCCACCAGTCCGATCGGCGGTCCGTCGGGCAGGCCGCTGGCATGGCGCAGGAACGGCCACTTCCCGGCTGGGCCGTCGTGGTCCAGGATCATCTCGCCGGCCCAGAGCCGGCGCAGGATGCCGAAGAAGTCGCGGAGTCGTGCCTCGGTCACCACCGGCAGACCGATCGCCTGCCAGTACGCCGCCATCCCGCGGCCGAACGCCATGGCGAAGCGGCCTTCGGTGAGTGCGTGCATGGTCGAGCCGATCGTCGCGGTGACCGTGGGATGGCGCGTGTGGTAATTCGTCGACGGCGCGATGCCCAGCGTGGTGCTGGCGCCCGCGACCGCTCCCGAGAGGACCGCCGGGTCCTTCACCGTGAAGCGTTCACCGATGTGGCAGGAGCCCAGGCCGAGCGCATCCGCGGTACGGGCTTCGGGCAGGACCACCCGGACGTCCGCGGGGTGCCGGGTCACGGCGTAGTAGCCGAGCTCGTTGAGCTGGTCTTCGGGCTGGTTCGCGCTCAATGACATGCCTTTCGTTCCGCGGACGTCTAGCACTGTCAGGCCGGCGAGGGCAATTGTCAATGAGGGTTCTCAATGAATGGGAGGATGGGGCGGCATGAGCTGAGCGCTGGCAAGTTCAAGCGTGTGTGCGGCGGTGAACAATGCCGTCAGTCATAGTTCGTTGAAGTATTGTGCTGCAACCACTCTCGTGGTCTTCTGGTGCTAAAGCGGCAGCAATCATCGACGGGCGGTGACCGCTCGCCCGCTACCGGTCCGGCTTACCAGCGAGTGCCGTCGAGCCCGGGAATCACGCACCGGCCGTCAGCGGCCACCCGCCCAATCACCATGCCGTCATACCCCGTGCACGATGAGTTGAGCGGCTCGCAGGTGTTGACGGATGTGATCACCTTGTCGGGGCCGCAGGGGGAGCCGGGCGCCGGCGGGTCGGCATAGGCGACGGCCGTGCTGAAGCCCAGCGTCAGCATTGCTGCAGCAGTAACGACGAGTGAGTGGGTCGCGTTGAACATGATCGGTACCTCCGGCCAATGGCCCCCGACAAGTGGCAATGCTACTCGTGTGGTCGTAGTCGGTTCCGATGATCGCGCGCGAGATTTGCCAGGTGAGCTGGAAATGCTTGTCGCAGCGGGAAGCGCTCGCCCCTCACGGACACTTCAAATGGTTGACACCGCACAGCTTCCGACTACTACCGCCACTGTTGTCGGGGATGGGCTCGGCGTCGAGGCCGCGCGACTCAGCTCGGGCCCGCGCAGCTCGCGACCACCGAAGGGCACTATGTGCCGCGGGTGATCACTGGTCCGCCGACTCGAACTAGCTGGCTGATTACTATGCGCCGCTGACCTGCATGTATGGAGCCGATGACGGGAATCGAACCCGCGTATTCAGCTTGGGAAGCTGATGTTCTGCCATTGAACTACATCGGCATGGTGCTGACGAAGGATAGCAACCCGGCCGGCGATGTGGGTAAGGCGGGCGGACATCGTCTCGGCGAGTCTAAGAAATTGACGCCGGTTCATGCCGGGGTCAATAGCCGGCAACTGGCGAAGGTCGCCGGCGCGCTCGACGCGCGGCTGCGCAGTGCGGACCCGGAGCCTCGGACGGCGTGGCGAAACATATGACCCCAGAACGTGATTGCTGTCCACGCCCGACCCTGAGAGTCAGGTAAAACCTCGGGCCATAGCTCTCAGGCGCCGCCTCTACCGTCGGTACCCGTGGGCTCCATCCGGCGCTGAATGGAGCGAACAGGTCCGCACGACGGGCCGAACCAAGCAAGGGGTTCTACCCATGGATGTTGTTATCGGTATTGCCATGACCTCGCGCGACGCCCGGCTTCTCCTGGTGGAGGGCGCTCAGGGCGACGGCGCGGTGATCGACCACGACTCGCTCGACACGGACACGCGCATCGGTGTCGAGCACCCTGGCTTTCACGAGTACGTCGTCAAGGCGGTGCTCGATACCTACGCCGACGCGCCCGCGAACGGATACACCGTCACCCGCGTCGCGCTGACCTGGACCGACGCCGTCGACACTCACGCCAAACTGGTGCTCGACGCCCTCGCGGAACAAGGCGTCGCGAATGTGGCAGTGGTCTCCACGACCGACGCGTTCGAAGCCGCTGCCGAATACACCGTCCAGGTCGCTGACTGTGACTCCATCGCCCTGTGCGTGGTGGAACCCGAGGAGACCATGCTGGCCGTGATCGGCGCCGAGCAAGAGGACGGCACACGACGTTTGCGGAGTCGCCGTCTGGACGAGGCTGACGAGGCAACTGCGGTGCTGTCGCTTCGCGGCGTCTGCGAGAGCTTCCCCGAGCCGATCGCCGAAGTTGCCATCGCGGGATCCGCCCCGGACGTGGAAAACCTTGTCGAGGAGGTTAATTCAGTGATGTCGCGGCCAGTCGTGCTCGGCGACGACGCGGCCCTGCTGCTGGCGCGCGGTGCGCTGTTCTCGAGCTCCGAGTTTCGCGACGAGGCTGCGCCGGCTCCCAAGTACGACCCAGTGATGCGAACTCTGGCCACGATCCTGACGACGGCGATGCTGATCGTGGCGGGTTCGGTGTTCCTGGCGATCACCGTGCACGGGAACGACGACACCCCTCCGTCGCAGGCATCGACCCCGGTCGAACAGACTGCGCCGCCCCCGCCGGCCGAGCCACCCATCCACACCGTCGTGCGCAAGGTGGTGCCGCTGGCGGGTCGGGCGGCTGAGAAATCGTTGACCGCGCCCTACGCCGACACCTCGGGGCCGCCGTTGACGGGGGTGGTCCGTCGCTAACCGATACGCTCGTCGGGTGCTGCTCTCCGATAGGGACATCCGGGCCGAGATCGCCGCGAAACGCCTGGCCATCGAGCCGTTCGACGATGCCCTGGTGCAGCCGTCGAGCGTCGATGTCCGCTTGGACAGCCTGTTCCGGGTGTTCAACAACACCCGATACACCCATATCGACCCGGCCAAACAGCAGGACGAGCTGACCACCCTGGTCGAACCCGCCGAGGACGAGCCGTTCGTGCTGCATCCGGGTGAGTTCGTGCTCGGCTCCACGCTCGAGGTGTGCACGCTGCCCGATGACCTGGCCGGACGCCTGGAGGGCAAGTCCTCGTTGGGCCGTCTCGGATTGTTGACGCACTCGACGGCCGGGTTCATCGACCCCGGTTTCTCCGGGCACATCACCCTCGAGCTGTCGAACGTCGCCAACCTGCCCATCACGCTGTGGCCCGGCATGAAGATCGGTCAGCTGTGCCTGCTGCGGCTCACCAGCCCGGCCGAGCACCCGTATGGAAGCGACAAGGTCGGCTCGAAATACCAGGGTCAGCGTGGTCCGACGCCGTCACGCTCGCATTTGAACTTCATCAAGTCGTAGGGCACCGCCTGCCTGCGCCGTTTTCTACCTGTGGGCTGCGGCAATTGCCGAGCGACAGCCCAGGTGTCGAAAGCGGCGACGCGGACGCCCAGCGGGCGCGAGCGTGCGCAGACTGCTGCCTAAACACGGCGTGGCGGGCAGCAGACACGCACGCTCGGCGAAACGAGCCGCACACACATAACCCGGTGAACTTTCAGTAACCACACCGCAACACGAAACACGGCTGAAACACGCTTGCCGCGTGGCTGAAACGCGGGCCGGAGATTCTCGTCGAGACCAAAGGAGCTCGACGTGCCCGAAATCGATCCGGCTGCCACTGCCTGGCTGCTGGCCAGCACCGCGCTGGTCCTGCTGATGACCCCCGGCCTCGCCATCTTCTACGGCGGCATGGTCCGCACCACCGGCGTGCTCAACATGATCATGATGAGCTTCATCTCGATCCCGCTGGTCACGGTGGCCTGGCTGCTGGTCGGCTACACCTTGGCGTTCTCGGATGACGCGGGTGGCGGCTTCATCGGCGGGCTGCAGCACTTCGGCATGCTCGGCATCACGCCCGGCACCGCCCACGGCGCGGTGCCGGAGCTGCTGTTCGCGACGTTCCAGCTGACCTTCGCGATCATCACCGCGGCCCTGGTCAGTGGGGCCATCGCGGACCGGGCGAAGTTCGCCGCCTGGATCGTGTTCGTCCCGCTGTGGGCCGTCGCGGTGTACGCCGTCGTCGCGCACTGGGTCTGGGGTCCCGGCGGCTGGCTGGCCGGCCTCGGCGTCCTCGACTACGCGGGCGGCCTCGTCGTCGAGATCGTCTCCGGCTCCTCGGCCCTGGCGCTGGCCTTGGTGCTCGGCCCCCGCATCGGCTTCAAACAGGACGCGATGCGCCCGCACAACCTGCCCTTCGTGCTGCTCGGCGTCGGCCTGCTGTGGTTCGGCTGGTTCGGCTTCAACGCGGGCTCGGCGCTGGCCGCCAACGGCACCGCCGCCGCGATCTTCCTCAACACCCTGGTCGCCGGCTGCCTGGGCATGCTCGGCTGGCTGACGGTCGAACAGGTCCGCGACGGCAAGCCCACCACCTTCGGCGCGGCCTCCGGCGTGGTGGCCGGCCTGGTGGCGATCACCCCGTCGTGCGGCACCGTCAACACGCTCGGCGCGGTCGTGGTCGGCCTGGCCGCCGGTGTGGTGTGTTCCTTTGCAATCGGCCTGAAGTTCCGCTTCGGGTACGACGACTCGCTCGACGTGGTGGGCGTGCACTTCGTCGGCGGCGTGGTCGGCGTGCTGCTGATCGGATTCCTGGCCACCGAGGTGATGACCCAGGGCCCGCAGGGCCTCTTCTACGGCGGCGGGCTGACGCAGTTGGGTAAGCAGCTGCTCGCTGCGGTCGTCGTGGCCGCCTACGCCTTCACCATGTCCTACCTCTTGGCCAAGGCCATCGACCGGTTCATGGGCTTCCGGCTCAGTCCCGAGGATGAGACCACCGGCGTCGATTTCACCCAGCACGCCGAGTCCGCCTACGCCGAAGGTGTGCACGGGCATCTGCCTCAGCGTCGGCCCGGTTTGTTCGGTGGAACCCTGGGCCAGTTGGGCCAGCCCGGCGGCCTGACGCATCGCCCCGATCCGGCCGAGGAAGACAGCGCGGGATGAACCGGGCGGCGCTGTTTGTCGTAATGCCGAGTAGGGTCTAACTAACCGGCGCCGGCGCGCAGCATGCCGTCGCGGTCCGACCAGATTCTAGCGGCGCAGCTAATGCGGTCAGGTGTAACGATCGACCTGGTTACGCCGAAAAAGGTTCTAGTTGTCGGTTCGTGCGGAATGTGTGCGCAATGGCGACAAAGGCAGTGCAGCAAACACATTGGAGGGCTTGGTGGACATCGTATTGGGTGTGGCGATGGCACCTACGACGGTCCGCATGGTGCTGGTCGAGGGGGAGAAGGCCGACGGGGTCACAGTCGATCACGACGTCTTCGATGTCACCGCCGGTGATGATTCGGCAACCACCACTGCGTCCGATCAGGTGGTCTCGGCCATCCTCGGAACTCAGGAGAGCGCCACATCGGGCGGGCACCATCTGAAGGCGATCGGCGTCACCTGGACGGACCATTCGGACGCCGCGGCGCTGCGCGACACACTGTCCGCGCACGGCATCGACGACGTCATGCTGGTTTCCGAAAGTCACGCTGCCGCGGCACTGGCCCAGGCGGTCGGCCGCGCGGTCGGCTACGACACCACCGCGCTGCTGTTCATCGACCGTGACGCCGCGACCTTGTCGGTGGTCAAGACCGACGACGGCTCGGTGGTCAAGGTGCTGGCCCAGTCGTTGCACACCACCGACGCCATGGCCGTTCTCTCCGAGATGGCCGCGGCGGTCGAGGCTTCCGACTCCGCACCGCAGGGCATCTTCGTCCTGGGCTCAGGAGTGGACGTCGCCTCAGTGAAGGCGCACCTGCAGAACTTGGTGTCGCTGCCGGTCAGCGCCCCCGACGAGCCGGAGATGGCGCTGGCCCGCGGCGCCGCGCTGGCCTCGGCCAATGCGCCGGCATTCGAGGCGACCACGGTCGGGCTGGCCTATTCGCAGGACCCCGACGGCACCACCGCCGGCAGCGCCTACGCGCTGGCCGGTCTGGCCACCGAGATGGCCCCGCTGGGCGACGCGCCGGTCGACGGTGTGGAGCTCGTCGGCGACGAGATGCCGATGGAAGGCGAGCGCAAACCGTTCCTTCTCGTCGGGTCCGCGTTGACATCGGTGTTCGTGGTTGGCGTTGTGGCCCTGGTTATTTCGCTTGCGGTGAGCATCCGGCCGACGGTCGACCAACGGCCTTCTCCGGCTCAAGGTGCGGTGGCGCCCAGCGCTCCGGCCAAACTTCCGGCACCCGCGCCGCCGCCGGAAGCGGCGGTGCCCCCGCCACCGGCTCCGCCGCCCGAGACCATCAAGGCCCCGATCCCGGTCGTCCAGGAAGCCCCGGCGCCCGCACCGCAGGCGCCGCCGCGCACGGTCTACGTCGAGCAGCCCGCCGCGGCCCCGCCGCCGGCACCCGAGGCGCCCGCTCCGGCCCCCGAAGCCCCGCCGCCGGCCCCGGAGCCTGTGGCGCCGCCGCCGGCACCGATCTACAACCCGCCGGCGCCGTACATCCCGCCGCTGGTGGTACTGCCGCCTGCGCCGCGGCTGCCGAACATCTTCCGTCCTCCGTGGGACCCGCCGCAGCGTCAGCGGCCGTGGGATCCGCCGTCGCGCCACGAACCCCAGACCCCGCAGTGGCCGGGCTCGGGCTCGGATGACTGGAACCCTGGTCGGGGGTCCGGCGATTGGAACCCCGGTCGGAATTCGGGCGACTGGAACCCCGGCCGCTCGGGCGGCTCGGGTGACTGGAACCCGGGTAGCTCGGGATCGGGTGACTGGAACCCTGGCCGGTCCGGTGGTTCGCGCAGTGGCGGTGACGGTGGAGGGCTGTGGCCCTTCCCGTCGTTCGGTGGGCACTGACGCCAATCGCGTCGAATGCAACGCCATGGTTGTCCGCAGCGCGCGACCACGACCATGGCGTTGATCTCGTGGGTCTAGGCCTCCGCCTCCAACCGTTACCTGACGTTGGCCTGCCGCTCAGTGTCACGTAGCGGCTAGCTCATCCTCGGCGCCTATCCAGGCAGTATGCGATGCACCGTATTCGGTACCGGCTATCTGGGCGCGACACATGCGGCGGGGATGGCCGAGCTCGGCCACGAGGTGATCGGGGTCGACATCGACCCGGGCAAGGTGGCCAAACTCGCTGCCGGGGACATCCCGTTCTACGAGCCCGGTCTGCGCAAGGTGCTCAACGACAACCTGAGTGCCGGACGGCTGCGGTTCACCACCGACTATGACGAGGCTGCCGACTTCGCCGATGTGCATTTCCTCGGCGTCGGCACCCCGCAGAAGAAAGGCGAATACAGCGCCGATCTGCGCCACGTGCACGCCGTCATCGACACCCTGGTGCCACGCCTGCGCCGCAACGCGGTGATCGTCGGCAAGTCGACCGTCCCGGTCGGCACGTCCGCCGACCTGGCCGACCGGGCCCGCGGACTCGCCCCGGCGGGCGTCGACGTCGAGGTGGCCTGGAACCCGGAGTTCCTCCGTGAGGGCTACGCCGTGCACGACACCCTGCACCCGGATCGCATTGTGGTTGGGGTGCAGCATGATTCACTGCGCGCCGAGACCGCGGTGCGCGAACTCTACGCGCCGTTGATCGAGGACGGGGTGCCGTTCCTGGTCACCGATCTCCAGACCGCCGAGCTGGTCAAGGTGTCGGCCAACGCGTTCCTGGCCACCAAGATCTCCTTCATCAACGCGATCTCCGAAGTGTGCGAGGCCGCCGGCGCCGACGTGACACTGCTGGCCGACGCCCTGGGTTACGACCCACGCATCGGGCGGCGATTCCTCAACGCCGGCTTGGGTTTCGGTGGCGGCTGCCTGCCCAAGGACATCCGCGCCTTCATGGCCCGCGCCGGTGAATTGGGCGCCAACCACGCCCTGACCTTCCTGCGCGAGGTCGACAGCATCAACATGCGCCGTCGCACCGCCATGGTGGAGCTGACCACCCGGGCCTGCGGGGGATCACTGCTCGGCGCCAACATCGCCGTCCTCGGCGCGGCGTTCAAACCCGAGTCCGACGATGTGCGCGACTCGCCCGCCCTCAACGTCGCCGGCATGCTGCAGCTGAACGGGGCCGCGGTCAACGTGTACGACCCCAAGGCCATGGACAACTCGCAGCGGGTGTTCCCCACACTGAATTACTCCACTTCGGTCATCGAAGCCTGCGACCGGGCCGACGCGGTGCTGGTGCTCACCGAGTGGGCCGAGTTCGTCGACCTGGACCCGGCCGAGCTGGCCGACACGGTGCGGGTCAAAGTCGTTGTGGACGGCCGCAATTGCCTGGATGCCGAGCGGTGGCGGGCAGCCGGGTGGCGGGTGTACGCGCTGGGACGGCCCGTCGCCACTGTTTGACGCTTGTAGAACAAATTCCGCGGTCGTAGGCTCGGGCCATGCGGGAACGAATCCGGTGGATGGCCCTGCACGGGGTGGTTAGAGGCATTTCTGCGGTCGGCATACGTCGCGGGGATCCGCAGGCTCGGTTGATCGCCGACCCGGCGGTGCGGGCCGACCCGGCGCCCTTCGCCGACGAGATGCGCCGGCACGGGCCGCTTGTGCGCGGCCGCGCCCTCCTGATGACCTTCGACCACGACGTGGCCACCGACCTGCTGCGCTCCGACGACTTCCGGGTGTCGCGGCTCGGCGGCAACCTGCCGAAGCCGTTGCGCTGGGTGGCCGACAAGACCGACACCGGGATGCTGCATCCGCTGCTGCCGCCGTCGCTGCTCGCGACGGAGCCGCCCGATCACACCCGCTACCGCAAGCTGGTCTCCTCGGTGTTCACCACCCGCGCGGTGGCCCGGCTGCGGGAAGGTGTCCAGGAAACCGCGAACACCCTGCTGGACTCCATGGACGACGACGCCGGAGTGGTCAACATCGTCGACCGCTACTGCGCTCAACTGCCCGTCGCGGTGATCAGCGACATCCTGGGTGTCCCCGACGCCGATCGGCCCCAGGTCCTGCGCTTCGGTGAACTCGGCGCGCCGAGTCTCGACATCGGACTCAGCTGGCAGCAGTACCAGCAGGTGAACTCCGGCATCCACGGATTCGAGACCTGGCTGACCGATCATCTGCGCCACCTGCGGCGTAACCCCGGTGACGACCTGCTCAGCCAGATCATCGCCGCCTCCGACGCCGGCGCGGCCGGAGAGCCGCTCAACGAGTCCGAACTGCGGGCGCTGGCCGGGCTGGTGCTGGCAGCCGGATTCGAGACGACGGTCAACCTGCTGGGCAACGGCATCCGCATGCTGCTCGACCATCCTGAGCATCTGCACACCTTGGCGGCCCGCCCCGAGCTATGGCCTAACACGGTGGAAGAGATCCTGCGGCTGGACTCACCGGTGCTGATGAGCGCGCGCGTTGCCCTGCGCGACACAGAGGTGGCCGGCACCGCCGTGCAGGCCGGCGAACTCGTCATCATTCACCTGGCCGGCGCCAACCGCGACCCCGCGGTGTTCACCGACCCGCACCGCTTCGACATCGAACGCGACAACGCCGGACGGCACCTGTCGTTCTCCGGCGGCCGTCACTTCTGCCTCGGCGCGGCCTTGGCCAGAGCTGAAGGCCAGGTGGGTCTGCAGACCTTCTTCGACCGCTTTCCCGACGCGCGGGCCGCCGGCGAAGGCAGTCGCCGCGATACCCGAATTCTGCGCGGCTGGTCGACTCTGCCGATCACACTCGGAAAGGCACACACAGCGGTAGGTTCGTGACGTGGACTTCCGAGCCGCTCTGCTCGACCAGACCCGGAGCTTCGGGGAGCTGATCGCCTCCAGCGATCCGGAGACGCCGGTGCCGACCTGCCCGGACTGGACGCTCAAACAACTGTTCCGCCATGTCGGGCGCGGAAACCGTTGGGCGGCACAGATTATCTCCGAGCGCCGGGTCTCACCGCTCGATCCGCGCGAGGTCCATGACGGGAAGCCGCCCGACGATCCCGACGCTGCCATCGAGTGGCTCAACGCGGGCGCGGCCCAGGTCCTCAAGTCGGTGGACCAGATCGGCACCGACGCCAGGATCTGGACCTTCCTTGGCCCCAAACCCGCGGGCTGGTGGGTGCGGCGACGCGTCCACGAGGCGGCGGTTCACCATGCTGACGCCGCGCTGGCCGTGGGAACCGAGTTCGTGCTGCCGGCCGACCTCGCGGCCGACGCGGTCAGTGAATGGCTGGAGATCGCCACCTCCATGGCGAAGAAACGGCATGGAGAGCCGCTCGCATTCGGCACCAGCATCCACCTGCACGCGACCGACGACGGTCTGGGGCCGACGGGGGAGTGGACGGTGGAGCACGACGAGGACGGGCTCGGGTGGGCCCACAGCCACGGCAAGGGCACCGTCGCGCTCAAGGGCCCGGCCCAGAAGCTGCTGATGGCGGTCACGCGGCGGGGCACGGCTGCCGATCTCGGGCTGGAAGTGTTCGGCGACACCGCAACCTGGGATGCGTGGCTCGACCGCACACCGTTCTGAGAGGCGTACGTTTCGTTCATGACCACATCCGAGATCGCCACGGTTCTGGCCTGGCACGACGCGCTGGACGAAGACGACATCGACACCCTGATCGCGCTGTCCAGCGATGACATCGAGGTGGGCGATGCCAACGGTGCCGCCCAAGGGCACGCCGCCCTACGTGAGTGGGCTGCAACCGGCGGGGACACCGTGACGCCGGGGCGGATGTTCGTGCACGACGGCGTGGTCGTCGTCGAAGAGACCATCATGGCGGCTGACGGGACCACCCGCACCGGTGCTGCGGCATTCCGGGTGGTGCACGATCACGTCACGTCGGCGTTCCGTCACGACACCCTGGCCGCCGCGCTGGCCGCCACCGAACTCACCGAAAAGGATCTCGTCGGCTGATTCGACGGCTCACGGCAGCCCCGGCAACACCTTGTCGAGGGTCACCGGGAGCTCGCGGACCCGCACTCCGGTTGCATGGTGGACGGCGTTGACCACTGCGGCCGCGGTACCGACGATACCGATCTCGCCGGCGCCGCGGGACCCCATCGGGTTCAGGTGCTCCTCGACCTCGTCGAGCCAGATCGCTTCGATACCAGTCACATCCGCGTGGGCGCTGAAGTGATAGGACGCGAGATCCTGCGTGACCACATGACCGAACCGGATGTCACGCACACTCTCCTCGTGCAAGGCCATGGACAGGCCCATGGTCATCCCGCCGATCAGCTGTGAGCGCAGGGTCCGTGCGTTGATCGCCCGACCCACCGAGAAAACGCCGAGCATGCGTGGGATCCGGATCTCTCCGGTGTCGGAATTGACGTGGGCCTCGACGAAGTGTGCTCCGAACGACTGCACGGTGTACTTGTCCGCGTCGGGGTTCTGCGGCGCCTCGGCCTCCGCTGTCACACCGATGTGCGGGTGATCCCCGTGCTCGCGGCGAAACTGATTGGCCGCGGCGACGATTGCCGAACCCCACGACGTGATGCCCGACGAGCCGCCCGCCACCGAGGCCTGCGGTAGGTCGGAGTCACCGATCTGCAGATCGATTGCCTCGACGCCGCAACCGAGCGCGTCTGCGGCGATCTGGGCCAGAGCGGTCCATGTGCCGGTACCGATGTCGGCGGCACCGATCTGGACCGTATAGCGGCCTTGTCCGGTGTGGGTGACGCGGGCGGTGTTGCCTTCCATCGCCATCCCCGGGTACGTCGCTGCCGCCACGCCGGTTCCGATGAACCAATGGCCGGCCAGGCGTTTGGCGGGGCGGGGATCCCGCGGAGCCCAGTCGAACCGCTCGGCACCGAGCCTCAGGCACTCGACGAGGTGACGGCCCGACCACGGCTTGCCGGATTCGGGATCGACGTCGGGTTCGTTGCGTAAGCGCAGCTCGATCGGGTCCAGATGACAGGCGACCGCGAGCTCGTCCATCGCCACCTCCGCGGCGAACGTGCCAGGGCACTCACCCGGTGCCCGCATCCAGAACGGGACGGCAACGTCGAGTGCGGCCAGGCGGTGCGTCGTGCGCCGGTTGGGGCTGGCGTACATCTTGCGGGAGGTGACGGCGGTCTGTTCAGCGAACTCTTTGACGGTCGAGGTCTGTTCGATCACGTCGTGCACCAGTGCGGTCAGCCGGCCGCTCTTGTCCGCGCCGAGCCGCAGCCGTTGGATGGTCGGGGTGCGGTAGCCGACGAGGGCGAACATCTGCTGTCGGGTGAGCGCCAGTTTCACCGGGCGACCCCCGGACCGTTGGGCGGCCAACAGGGCCAGGACGTCGTGGGCATGGGGCGCGCCTTTCGACCCGAATCCGCCACCCACATGTGGTGCCACGACGCGCAGTTGCTCGGGCTCCAGGTCGAGCATCGGTGCCAGGGTCTTGCGCACGACGTGCACGCCTTGGGTCGAGTCGTACAGCGTCACCGCCGGGCGGCCGTCGCGCATCGCCCACTGCGCGACACATGCGTGGGGTTCCATCGGGTTGTTGTGCTCTATCGGAGTCCGGTACGTCGCGTCGACCGTCACCTCGGCCGCCGCCAGTGCCGCCTCGACGTCGCCTTCGTCGGTGTCGGCGGGAAATGACGGATTGACCGACTCGGGGGTGTACAGGCCCGGATGATGCGCGGTCAGTTCTGCGTCATGCGGTTCTCGCCGATACTCGACCCGCACCAGAGCGGCTGCCTCCCGGGCGATCTCAGCGGTCTCGGCGACCACCCCGCCGATGATCTGTCCGCGAAAATGCACCCGGTCGTCCTGCAGGATGGCCAGTTCACCGTCCGAGGTATCTGCCAGTGTCGGGGCGTCGAACACGGTCAGCAGGTCGAGGACCCCCTCCATGGCGAGGGCTGCGGTGACGTCCATGGCGGTCACCCGGCCACGTGCGATGGTGGCTTGGATCGGATGTAGATACGCCGGATGCTCGACCTGCTGCTCGAACGCGTAGCGGGCGGTACCGGTGACCTTGGCTCGGCCGTCGGCGCGGGCCAATGGCTTTCCGATTGCGTGTGGTTCGACGAGAGTCACGGCCGCCTCCGTTCTGTGAGCATGCGCAACTGCGCCATCATCGTGCGGCGGGCCAGGTCCACCTTGAACTCGTTGCCCGGCAGAGGTACCGCCTGCTTGAGTTCGGCGTCGGCCGCAGCGGCGAACGTCTCCGCAGAGGGCTGATCGCCGGTCAGAACCTGCTCGGCTCGCCGCGCCCGCCATGGTTTGTGCGCCACCCCGCCCAATGCGACTCGCGCCGAACCGATCTGGAACGTCGACGTGAAGGTCAGCTCCGCAGCGACCGACACCAACGCGAAGGCGTAGGACGCGCGGTCGCGGACCTTGCGGTAATCCGACACCGCCCCGCTCGGTGGCGCGGGCAACTCAACCGCGGTGATCAGCTCGCCGTGCCGCAGCACCGTGTCACGGTCCGGTTCGTCGCCGGGCAGCCGGTAGAACTCGTCGAGCGGGATCCGACGCTCGCCATCTCGGGTCTGCACCACCACCTGGGCATCGAGGGCACACATCGCCACTGCCATGTCCGAAGGGTGCACGGCCACGCAGTGCGGGGATGCTCCGAGGATGGCGTGGTAGCGCACGTAGCCGTCGAGCGCCGAGCAACCGGTGCCCGGAGATCGTTTGTTGCATGGCGTGGTGACATCTTGGAAGTACACGCACCTGGTTCGCTGCAGCAGGTTGCCGGCCGTGGTGGCGACGTTGCGTAACTGTCCGGACGCACCGGACAGCAAGGCCCGGGCCAGCATCGGATAGCGCGCGCGGATCACCGGGTCGGCCGCGAGATCGCTGTTGCGGACATTTGCGCCGATGCGAACGCCACCGTCTGCGGTGTGAACGGTCTCGGTCAGATCCAGCCGGCTGACGTCGACCAGGAGATCAGGTTGCGCGACACCGAGTTTCATGTGATCGACCAGGTTGGTGCCTCCAGCGAGAAACGCGCCGTGCGGGTGGTCGGCCAGCACAGCCACCGCATCGGCGGGACTCGCTGCACGGTGGTAGTCGAACGGCTTCATCGAGTCGCCGCCCGCCCGATCGCCGCGACGATGTTCGGATACGCGGCGCACCGGCAAAGGTTGCCGCTCATCCGTTCCCGGATCTCATCGTCGGTGAGCACCGGGCTGAGTTCGACATCGTCGGTGACGAAGCTGGGAGCTCCGGACTTGGCCTCGTCCAACATGCCGACCGCAGAACAGATCTGGCCGGGTGTGCAGTAGCCGCACTGGAAGGCGTCCTCCTCGTAGAAGGACTGCGCCACCGGGTGCAGTTGACCGTTCTGCTCGAGGCCGGCGGCTGTGGTGATCTGTGCCCCGTCGGCGGCAACGGCGAACGTCAGGCAAGTCGTGACGCGGCGTCCGTCGAGCAGCACCGTGCACGATCCGCACTGGCCGTGATCGCAACCCTTCTTGGGTGCCGTGACGCCCAGCCGTTCACGCAGCGCGTCCAGCAGTGTCATGCGGTTGTCGACCGTCAGATCACGACGGGTCCCGTCGACCTCGAGGGACAACTCGCTGTGATGACGATCGGGCTGGCTCACCGTCGCCGGGTACCCCGGCTGATGGTGGCCAAACGTGACGGCTCAGTGCCTGCTGCTCTGCCTGCTGGTCTGCGGAGTGGCCAGCACCGCGGCAATCCCCGTCGTCAACGGAACCGACAGCGCCAGGGCGATGCCACCCACCGCGGAGCGAGCGATCTCGATCGCCACACTCTCACCCGTCAGTACGTCGCCCAGCGACCGGTTGGCCACGCTGAACAACAGCAGCAGTGGCAAGGCGCTGCCGGCATAGGCCAGCACCAGCGTGTAGACCGTGCTGGCGATGTGGTCGCTGCCCACCCGCATGGCGCCCACGAAGATCGAGCGCCGGCTGCCACCGTGCTCGGCGAGCTCGAACACCGCCGAGGCCTGGGTGATGGTCACGTCGTTGAGCACACCCAGTGAGCCGATGATGAACCCGGCCAGTAGCAGTCCGGTGATGGACACGTTGCCCATATACGCCGCGACCTCGTTGTTCTGGTCCTCGGACAGTCCCGTCAGATGGGCCAATTCGATTGCCGCCCAGGACAGTATCGCCGCCAGCAACAGCGAGGTCAGAGTGCCCAGCAGGGCCGCGCTGGTGCGCAGGCTGACACCGTGGGCCAGATAGATCACCGCGTAGAGGATGGCCGCCGACGCCACCAGAGCCACTGGGATCGCCGGGGCACCGTCGCGCAGGGCAGGCAGCAGGAAGATCATCAGTACCGCGAACGCCACGACGATGCCGACAATGGCCCGCAGCCCGCGCCAGCGCGCCACCGCAACGATCACCACAGCGAACGCCACGGCCAGAGCGACGAGCGGCCAGGTGCGCTCGAAATCGAAGAACGCATAGGTCGTCGTGCCGGCCTCGTCGACCTGCCGGCTCACCCGAATGCTGTCTCCGGCAGCAAGATTCGGCTGCCCGGGGCCGGTGGTGAATTCGAGTAGCGTCTTGGCGCCCTTGTTCGGCCCGGAATCGATGGCAACCAGGTTCTGCACGCAGGTACCGCCGCCGGGTTCGGCGGGCCTCGGTGTCGACGTCAACACGCCTCCGGCCGACGGGCTGCCGCAATCGGCCAGAGTGCTGGACGTGACGTGCCCGGCCTCGGTGGTGACGGCACCGCCCGCAGCGTTCTGGAAGGGCAGCGGAATGTCGACCTTCTGGTGGCTGGGCCACAGCACCGCGGCGCCGATGAGCATCGCGAGACCGATGGCAATCAACAGGCCGACGACGATGCGGGCGGCCAGCGGGCCCAAGGGCGACGGACCGGCCAGAGAATGGGAGTGGGAATGCGTATGCGCCACCCGGACAGCGTAGAGGGGGTGGCTGTCGGGTTCCTGGCGTCCGCACCGGGCACTGCACGTCAGGCGGCGATACTGAGCGGGTGGGTAGGTGGTGGGTCTGGCTGCTGTGGGGTGGCCTGGCGTGCTGGTTGGTCGGGTTCTGGTGGCACTGGTCGAGAACATCGTGGTGGATCTTCGACATCCTGATGAACCCGCTCATGGGGGCGCTGTACTTGCTCGGGTTGGCCGCGGTGGTGGCCGCGGCGATAGGAGGCCGCCGTTGGGTGGTTCTCGCGACGGTGGCGCCGGTACTCGTCGTCGTCACCATAGTGGTGAACTCGACGTGGAAGGTAGCACCCCGAACGTGGTTCGCGATGCACCGGCCGTTGTTCGAGCGGGCACTGCAAACCGACCCCGGCAAGGAGTACTACGGGAACCAATTGCCTTGGACGCTGAGGTTTCTCGTAGCGGAGGGAAGAGTATCGGTCCGGGACGGAAGCCGCTTCTTCCCGCAGTGGATCGGCATTCCCGACGATGCCGGCGGCTACTTGTACGACCCCGTCGAGTCTCCCGAAGGGGTCGACATGTACGGCTTCATCTGCGCCGATCCGGTCGATCTCGGTGACGGCTGGTGGATGTGCGGGCTACGTGACAACGGGTGGTAGCAGGCCTTACTGGCGGTAGCCGGCCAGGAAGTTACCGAGACGCTCGATGGCCTGGGCCAGGTCACGCGACCACGGCAGGGTGACGATGCGTAGGTGATCCGGTGTGGGCCAGTTGAATCCCGTGCCCTGGGTCAACAGGATCTTCTCCTGCAGCAACAGGTCGAGCACCAGCTGCTCGTCGTCGTGGATGTCGTGCACCTCGGGGTCCAGGCGCGGGAACGCGTACAGCGCGCCCGACGGTTTCACGCAGGAAACTCCCGGGATTTCGTTGAGCTTGGTCCACGCGGTGTCACGTTGCTCGAGCAGCCGGCCGCCCGGCAACACCAGGTCGTCGATGCTCTGGTGGCCGCCGAGCGCCACCTGGATCGCATGCTGGGCAGGCACATTCGGGCACAGCCGCATGTTGGACAGCAGGCTGATGCCCTCGATGAAGCTGGTCGCATGCTCCTTGGGACCGGTGATGACCAGCCAGCCGGAGCGGTAACCCGCCACCCGGTAGGCCTTGGACAGCCCGTTGAACGTCAGGGTCAGCAGGTCGGGCGCCAGCGTTGCCAGCGAGATGTGCTTGGCGTCGTCGTAGAGGATCTTGTCGTAGATCTCGTCGGCCAACAGCAGGAGCTGGTGCTTGCGGGCCAGCTCCACCATCTGTTCCAGGGTTTCGCGGCTGTACACCGCGCCTGTGGGGTTGTTCGGGTTGATCACGACGAGCGCCTTGGTGCGCTCGGTGATCTTGGATTCGATATCGGCGACGTCGGGATTCCAGCCCTGGGTCTCGTCACACATGTAATGCACCGGGGTGCCGCCCGCGAGCGCGGTCGAGGCCGTCCACAGCGGGTAGTCCGGTGCGGGGATGAGCACCTGGTCGCCGTTGTCCAGCAGCGCCTGCAGGGTCATGGTGATGAGCTCGGAGACGCCGTTTCCCAGATAAACGTCTTCGATGTCGAACTTGGGAAAGCCCTCGACCAGCTCGTATCGGGTGAACACCGCCCGGCGTGCGCTGGCGATGCCCTTCGAGTCGGAATAGCCCTGCGCGTTCGGCAGCGCCTGGATCATGTCGCGCATGATCACGTCGGGCGCCTCGAAGCCGAACGGCGCGGGGTTGCCGATGTTCAGCTTGAGGATGCGGTGCCCTTCAGCTTCCAGCCGTGAGGCGTGCTCGTGTACCGGTCCACGGATCTCGTACAGGACGTCCTGCAGCTTCGTGGACTGGGCGAACGTACGCGGCTTCGGGTGCTGACCGGTCTGCCACGGCAACTGATGGGTAGTCACGTTCACCATGGTCTCATCACCGTCCACTGAATTTGGAATTTGCCCATGTGGTAGGTGGCCACCGCCACAATGCGCTGATTTGCCGAGGCGCGCCATCCGTGCCCGTTCCTGGCAGTCATATGCAAGCCGCCTGTGTGTTCGCTTGGGTGGCCGCGCACTGTCCCAGAACCTGCGCAACTATGGCTGGAACGCAAAAGGCCGATTATCTACCCAGGTCAGACGGTGTTTTCGTCGGCAACAAGTTCAACCAGATTGGCAATCCAGATGGCACGAATTACCAGCATCCTCCGAGTCAACACCTTGGCTGCGGTCCTCGGCGGCAGCGCCGTGGTCACAATGGGCGTCATCGCCGCCACCATGAGTGGAACACCGGAGGGCCCGGCCACCGTCGTCTCCGGCGGATCGATGACCCTCGGTGAGACCACGACCGTCACCTATACCGGCACGATCGCGCCGGCTGTGGCGGCGCCGGCGGTCAAGGCGCCACCCTATGGCGGTAGCGGCGGCTGATCGGCGCAGGCCTCCGCTGGATAGTCCGGTGGCGCACTGTGACGAGTGTGCAGGTTATCGCTCCGGCAGGTGTCGGACGGCGCAATAAGCTGCACACTCGTCACAGGGGCTGGGACAGGACATCAGGGGGCAGAACGCCGAACGGCCACCTCCTCGCGGAGATGGCCGTTCGGTGCGTTACGACGTGCTCAGCGCTTACCGGGACGCTTGGCGCCCGGCTTGATGCCAAGGCCCACGACCGGCGGTTCCGGCTTGGCGGGCTCGGCCGGCGCCTCGGCGGGCTTCTCAGCAGCCGGTTCCGGCGTCGGCTCGGCGGCGGGTGCAGCCGGGGCCGGGGTTGCCGGAGCAGCCGGAGCGGCTTTCTTGGCACCGGGACGACGTGCGCCCGCAGCGATGCCCAGACCCACGACCGGCGGTTCCGGCTTGGCCGGCTCAGCCGCCGCGGGAGCGGCAGCCGGCGCCTCTGCGGCGGGAGCTGCAGGAGCAGCCGACGCAGCAGGGGCCGCAGCCTTCTTGGCACCCGGACGCTTCGCGCCGGCCGCCATGCCCAGACCCTTCACCGGCGCCGCGGGAGCTGCCGGAGCGGCAGGCGCCTCGGCAGCCGGAGCGGCAGAGGCGGCAGGGGCCGCGGTCTTCTTGGCGCCGGGACGCTTGGCGCCTCCGGCGATGCCCAGGCCCTTGACCGGAGCTGCCGGAGCGGCGGCCTCGGCAGCCGGAGCTGCCGACGCAGCGGGAGCCGCGGTCTTCTTGGCGCCGGGACGCTTGGCGCCTCCGGCCATGCCCAGACCCTTGACCGGGGCCGCAGCTGCGGCCGGGGCTGCGGGAGCTTCGGCAGCGGGTGCTGCCTCAGCCGCCGGAGCTTCCTCGACCACCGGTGCCGGAGCCGGTGCCGCCGCTGCGGCCTTGGCCTCGGCTTCCGCGCGTGCCTCGGCTCGCTTTTCGGATTCCTTTGCCGCCGTGCCCTTCTCGGGCAGCGTGATGCCGCTCTTGTCCAGCGAGTTCAGCAGCAGCTGAGCCACGTCGAGCACTTCGGCCTTCTCGACGTTGCGCGCCGCGGCCACGTCGTCGACACCGTCGGTGATCATCACGCGGCAGAACGGGCAGCCGGTCGCGATGGTCGAGGCGGTGTCCATCGCCTCTTCGGTGCGCTCCACGTTCACGCGCTTGCCGATGTGCTCTTCCATCCACATCCGCGCGCCACCGGCACCACAGCACAGGCCGCGGTCGGCGTGGCGGGGCATTTCCTTGAGCGTCACGCCGGAGGCCTCGACCAGCTCACGCGGAGCCTCGTAGACCTTGTTGTGACGACCAAGGAAGCACGGGTCGTGGTAGGTGACCTCGGGGCCGCCGGTGGACTTGACCGGCACCAGCTTCTTGTCCCGGACCAGGCGGTTCAACAGCTGCGTGTGGTGCACGACGGTGTAGTTGGCGCCCAGCTGCGGGTACTCGCGGCCGATCGTGTTGAAGCAGTGCGGGCAGGTGACGATGATCTTGCGGTCGACCGTCTCGACACCCTCGAACAGCTCGTTGATGGTCTCGACGTTCTGCGCGGCCAGCTGCTGGAACAGGAACTCGTTGCCGGAGCGGCGGGCCGAGTCACCCGTGCAGGTCTCGCCGGTGCCGAGCACCAGGAACTTCACGCCCGAGGCGGCCAGCAGCTCGGCGACGGCCTTCGTGGTCTTCTTGGCCCGGTCCTCGTAGGCGCCGGCACAGCCGACCCAGAACAGGTACTCGAAGCCGTCGAAGCTCTCGACATCCTCGCCGTAGACCGGGACGTCGAAGTCGACCTCGTCGATCCAGTTGGTGCGGTCCTTGGCGTTCTGGCCCCAGGGGTTGCCCTTGGTCTCCAGGTTCTTGAACAGCACACCGAGCTCACCGGGGAACTCCGACTCGACCATGACCTGGTAGCGGCGCATGTCGACGATGTGGTCGATGTGCTCGATGTCCACCGGGCACTGCTCGACGCAGGCGCCGCAGTTGGTGCAGGACCACAGCACGTCGGGATCGATCACGCCGCCCTGCTCAGCGGTGCCGACCAGCGGGCGCAGTGCCTGCTCGGGGCCGGAACCCTCGATGCGGGCGAAGCCGTCCTCAGGAACCCCGTGCCCATGCAGGCTGTCGCCCAGCTTGGCGAAGTCGACCGAACCCTCTTCGGGCATCGGCTTGCCCTCGATGATGTATGGAGCCTTCGCGAACAGGTGATCGCGGAGGTTCATCATCACGAGCTTGGGAGACAGCGGCTTGCCGGTGTTCCAGGCCGGGCACTGCGACTGGCAGCGACCGCACTCGGTACAGGTCGCCATGTCGAGGTTGGCCTTCCAGGTGAAGTCCTCGATGCGGCCCTTGCCGAACACCGCGTCTTCGGCGGGATCCTCGAAGTCGATCTTGTCGCCCTTGTATTCCATCGGCAGCAGCGGGCCGAGGCCGTCGGGCAGGCGCTTGAAGGTGACGTTGATCGGGGCCAGACCGATGTGCAGGTGCTTGGAGTGCAGCACGATCAGCAGGAAGGCCAGCATGACGCCGAGGTGGGCGAGCAGCGCGATGGTCTCGAGCCACACGTTGGCGGTGTGGCCAAGCGGAGCCAGGAGTGCGGCCATGCCGTCGGAGAAGAAGGCGCCGGACTGGTACGGGAAGTTCTCGCCCAGGACGTTGACGGCAGCACCGCGGAAGATCGCGTAGGTCAGGATGACCAGGAAGATCATGATCAGAATCGTCCAGGCGCCGCCGTTGTGCGAGCCGTAGAAGCGGGACTCGCGACCCAGCTGCTCGGGGTTCTTACGGATGCGGATGATCGCGAAGACGATGATGCCGGCCAGCACGGCGACGGCGAAGAAGTCCTGCAGGAAGCCCAGCACGGCCCAGCGGCCGACGAACGGAATGTGGAACTCGGGGTTGAACAGCACCCCGTAGGCCTCGAGATACACCGTGGCGAGGACGAAGAAGCCCCACATGGTGAAGAAGTGCGCAAGGCCAGGGATGGACCACTTCAGCAGCTTCGACTGCGCGAAGACTTCTTTGTTCTGGTTCAGGAAACGCTGGACGAGATGGTCCTTGCGGCCACGCTCGTCGCCGACCTTCTGTCCCGAGCTGATCAGCTTGGTCAGCCACAGCACGCGCTTGCCGGCGAACACCAGCACGACGAGCGTTGCGAGCACACCGAGAATCAGTCGCGACACAACCAGTGTGTGTTCGAGACTCTCCACAGAAACGCCTCCATTCGGATGTTACCCGTGAGTAACTTGGGCATAGTTACCCGTCAGTAACTTAGCTTCCTTCAGCTCATAGTGACATTTCGGTGTTTCCCACCGCTACCGAGGCTTACCTAACTTTGAGGTCACTGTGGTATGGATCTCAGCCCTGCGGAGCCAGCATCGCCCTCAGCATCGACAACATCTCCGTGCGCGACTCGGCGCCGAGGCGCCGCCGGATGCGCGCCACATGGTGCTCGACGGTCTTCGCCGAGATGAACAACTGACTGCCGATGTCGCGGTAGGGCATGCCGAGCAGCAGCAGTTCGGCCACCTCACGTTCGCGGTCGGACAGCTTGGTCGACGACGGAGCCGGCGCCCGGGGTGCGGCGCCGGGCGGAGGGGCCGAGACGACTTCGACGTCCTCCACGGCACTGGTCTGCTTGAGGTCGCGGGCCAGTTGCAGCATCGCCTGGGACACCCGGGCATCCGGGGTCTGCAGTGCGGCCTGGCTGGCCAGCCGGGTGCCGTCCCAGGTCAGGCCGAACTGCGACAGCCCACGTGCCGCGGTCGTGACCTCGTCGGTGTCGACGTGATTGGCCAGCACCCGCAGCCAGATGCGCCCGGCATTGGCCAGCGCGCGGGCGAACGCGCTGTGACCGGCCGCCGCGGTCAGTGCCTGTCCGTGCGGAGCAACGGCTCCCGGCGAGTTGGCCAGGATCCCGGCGTGCACACCGGCCCAGTGCAGCGGCACCGACCACAACACCGGATTGCCGAGTGCCGCGAGCAGGCTCCACGCCTCGGACAGCGTGTGTTCCAGGCGGTCGACCTGACGCATCCTGGCCCCGGCCACCCACAACTCACCGAGCGGCAGCAGCGAGAACAGGTCGATCGAATACTCGGCGAGCACCTCGACCGCGGTAAACCAGTGCTTCTGGACGGCGCCGCTGTCTCCACTTCGCCGGGCGATCGCGGTACGCAGCGCCGCCGCCCACAACGCGTCGCGACGGTGCAGATCCTCACCCGCTTCGGCGGCGGCAGCATCCGCGCCGGCCGCGCCGAGCTGGCCATCCTGCATCTTCACCCAGCCCAACAGCAGCCGGTGGCGCGCCGCGCTGAACGCCTCGTCGCCGCTGCCGGCTCGCACCGCCCGGCTGATCACGCTGCGTGCCCGCACCGAGTCACCGCCGTGCAGGGCGGCCAACGTCACGAGAGCAGCCGGGGTATCGGGGGCGACGCCGCCGGCCTGATATTCCGCGGTGACCGCCTGCCCCAGCCGGGCCACGGTCACGGCGAACGGCTGATCCAACGACAGCACCAGGCCTTCGGCCAGGTTGCGTGCCGCCCGCGCTGTCGAGGTGGGTGGTCCGGCCACCTCCGAGTTCGACGACGCCCGCGCCGCGTCGGCGTCACCCGCGGCAAGAAAAGAGGTCGCGGCGGCCGAGCTGATCAAAGTGTCCGGATAGGGGCCGAGCCACTGGAACAGGTCGGCGGCCTGGGCTGCGCCGCCGTCGTGCATGGCGACGCTGGCCGCGACCCGCACCGCGGTGGCGCGTTCGGAGGGGTCCTCGGATCCGAGCAGCTCATCGGCCATGCGGGCCGCGGTGGTGCAGTCTCCGGCCAACGCCAGTGCGTCGGCCAGTCGGGTGCTCACCGCGGCGGCCCCGGCTGTGACCGCGGCGCGGTAGAGCCGAGCCGCCCGCGCCGGCCGGGCGCGATTGTGGGCGGCGTGCTCGGCCAGCGCCTCGGCCAGCCGGTCATCGCGTAGTCCGTGCTCGGCCAGACGTACCGCGAGGTCGGCAGACAGGGTCGACAGTTCGAGTTGCGAAGTGAGCAGGGAGGTTTCGATCTCATGGTGGCGGGCGGCGCCGGCGATCTGGGCGAGCGATTCGTGTACCAACCGGACGAACCGCCGGTCGTGAGACGGCTCTACCAAGCCGCCGGCGCGGGCCCGATCCACCAGTGCCGACGCCTCGGCGCCGGTCAACCGCAGTGCTGCCGCGACGTCGTCGGGGCCGAGATCGTGGCTCAGTGACAGGATCAGCAGCGCATCGCGGGTGGCGTCGTCAACCAGTCGTAATCGGTGCAGCAGTGCGAACTTTGCCGCATCGGCCGGGGCCTCGACCGCATCTGCCGCTGCCCGCAACAGAAACGGCAAACCGGCGGTCGCGGCCAGCACCGATCTCACGGTTTCCACGGTCGCCGGTGATCCCAGCGCCGCGGTCAGCACCCGGCCCACCTCGGCTGCCGGCAGAGGGCCGAGCCGCAGTACCGGGTTCTCCCGCTCCAGAGCGGTGGCCAACGCGTGCAACGGCGGGCGGTGGGTCAACGGCTCACACGCCACCACCACCGTCGCCGAAGGATCCGCGACTTTCTCTGCAAGGCAATCGATTTCGGCGTCGCTCAGCTGGTCTGCATCGTCGACGACAAATGCCGCCTCGGCGGCATCGCCCGGTCGGGGAGCGCGGGTCAGTACGGTACGGCCGGCCTCGCGCAGTGCGCCACGGATCTCGGCGAGCACCGTGCTCTTACCGGTTCCGATGCCGCCGGACAGCAGCAGCTTCACCGGCGCGGCCGGGTCGGCCAGCACCGCACCGATCGCCGTCCGGGCAGCCAACGGGAGCTCCGGAACGGGTTCCGGTGCCGGGGCGGTCATCAGCGCCGACCTACGCTCCGCCGCCTGGGGCCTCCGCTGCCGCAGTGGTGGTAACCGGCGGCTGGGTGGTGGTCGGCGGCTTCGTCGTCGTCGGAGGCTGCGTGGTCGTCGTCGGCGGTTGCGTCGTCGTGGTTGTTGTCGGCGGCGTCGTGGTCGTTGTGGTGGTCGTCGTTGTCGTGGTGGTTGTGGTCGGGCTGGTCGTCGTGGTGGTTTCCGGCGCGGACGTCGTCGTCTCCGGCGGCGGCGGTGGCGGGACGACGACGGTGGTGGTCTTGACCCCGTCGGGCCCCTCGGTCACGGTCGTGATCGGCTCGGGCGGCGGCCCCTCCGGGGACGGCCCCATCGAGTAGGTGGTGCTGGTCTCGGTGAGCGGGGTGGAATCCCCCTCGGAACTGGTCAACGTCACCGCGAGGCCGCCTGCGGCCAGCAGTACAGCCGCAGCCGCGGCCCCGAACAGGATCCCCGGACGTCTGTACCAGGGCAGCGGCGCCGGTTCGGCGTCGAACATCTCCTCTTCATGACTGAACTGGACGGGTGGCCGCGCCGCGGTCGTGCCCGGCGCGGTTTCGTACTCGCCGCCCGCATAGGGCACCGGTTCATTTCCGGGTGCATCGTCCTGCGACCAGGCCAGGGCACTCCCCGCATCCCCGTCGTCGGCCGACGGTTGCGCCATGGTGGCGCCCGCCGCCCAGGCAGCCGGTCCGAGGCTGGTGGGAGCCATGCCGGTGGGAGCATCGGCAGCCGCCACCTCGGGGGCCATGCCGGTCGGTGCAGCGGCGTCGATGACGCGCTCGGCGACGAGAGCGGCCCCCAGGGCCACATCGAGTTGCGGTCGCTGGGTTGTCACCACCGGGGCGCGCAACCGCTCGGACAGTCGCTGGGTCACCAGGGGGATCGCCGCTCCGCCGCCGACGGTGGCGACCGCGGTCACACTCGACAGCGCAATGTTGTTGCGCTGCAACGTGTCTTCAACGGCGTCCAACAGGCCGGCCAGTGGCGCGGACATGAGTTGCTCTAGTTCTGGGCGGGTCACTCGGACGTCGGAGTTGAACCCCGGCAGTTCGGTGGGAATCGCTGTCGCGGTGTCGGCAGACAACCGCTCCTTGGCCTGACGGCATTCGGCCCGAAGCTTTGCCAGAGAACCGACCGCCGCGGTACCGGCCGGGTCGGAATCGTTGGCCGTCGCGATCCCGCTGAGCACGTGGTTGAGCAGCGCCTGGTCGATCTGATCGCCCGAGAAGTCCGGATAACGGAAAGTCGGTGCGATCGTGGCGAAATTGGCGCCGGCGTCGGCCAGCGTCACGCTCGTCCCGCTGCCGCCGAAATCGCACAACACCACGACGCCGTCGGCGGGTAACCCCGGATCGGCCTGCAGCGCCGCCAGCGCGGTCAAGGAGTCGGGCACCAGTCCCGGCGGCACACCAGTCGGTGACAGCGCGGGCTTGTTGCGCAGTGCGCCACGTAAGGCGCCCACGGTGCTGGGACCCCAGTGCGCAGGTACCGCGATCACCACGGGCGCACCACCGCCGGCGGTGCGGGCCATGACGTCCAGTGCCTCGGCCAGTACCAGTTCACCTCGGTGCTGGGACCCGTCGGCCGCGACAAGGGGAACCGGGTCGCCGACGCGCTCCACGAAGCCGGCCAGCGGCAACCCGCTGCCGGTGTACTCGCCGACGTCCGGCGCCCGGTCGTTGTGCAGCGTGAAAATCGATCGGCGGATCACCGGTTGGCGGCCTTCGCGGGCTGCCACCAGGTTGGTCATCCCGATCGACAACCCCAGTGAGTCGGTCATCAGGCGTCACTCCTGTTGTCTCGGCCGACCCTCACCCTAACCGCTGAGGCATCCAGGGCTCGGCATTGTTCCCCTAGTGGCGTCAATCCCCTAATGTCCACCCCCCTAATGGCGGGTGGGCGGGGGTGGGCTCGGCACCGATCCCAGCACCCCCACAGCTGGCTAGCATTCGAAGCGAACCGTTGAGGAGGTGGAGCATGGCGAACACATTGCTGGACTTTGTGATGTCGCTGGTGCGCGACCCTGACGCTGCTGCCCACTATGCCGCCGATCCGGCGCAGGCCATCGCCGACGCGCATCTGACCGATGTGACCAGCGCGGACGTCAACAATCTGATTCCCGTCGTGTCGGAGTCGTTGTCGACATCCGGCGGTGGCGGCGCATTCGGTGACCTGGGTGCCGCCGACCCGGGCGGCAACGTCTGGGCCAGTGGCGCGGCCACGGCGGCGTTCGACGCCTTCGGCGATCACGTGCCGGTCGATGCCCCCAACCATGCCTGGGATACGACGGCGGGGCAGGTGATCGACCAGTCGGGCTCACTGGACCATCTGGTGTCCACCGGGCCGGTCATCGACGACATCGGCGTCCTTCAGCAGCCGCTCGAAGACGTATCGCTACAGCTCAACGAGCCGGTCATCGAGGATGTGCCGGTCGCCGATCCGGTATCGGATGCCGTGTGGGATCACCACGTCGTCGACACCGAGCATCACACCGACGACCCGGGCGGCTTCGATATTTTCGACTGAAGCCCCCGGACCTTCCAATAAGCGCGCGACCGCATGGGTCGCGCGCTTATACA
>NZ_LZSY01000003.1 GCF_001665625.1 Mycolicibacterium peregrinum
TTCGGACTGTCAGCCTAGTCGGCGGGCGGGCTAGCGTGGCGCCCGTGCGAGTCCCAGCCTGCGTGCGTGTCGGCACCGCCATGGTCAGCAGCGTCATCATCGCTGCGACCGCATCGGCGGTCGTCGACGCTCCCCACGCCTCCGCAGCCCCCTCGAACATCGCCGGCATGATCGTCTTCCTCGATCCCGGCCACAACGGCGCCAACGACGCGTCGATCAGCCGCCAGGTGCCGACCGGCCGCGGCGGCACCAAGGACTGCCAGGCCAGCGGTACGTCCACCGCGGACGGTTTCCCCGAGCACACCTTCACCTGGGACACCACCCTGCGGCTCCGCGCCATCCTCACCCAGATGGGGGTGCGCACCGCGATGTCGCGCGGCAACGACAACGCCCTGGGCCCGTGCGTTGACGAACGCGCATCGATGGCCAACGCGCTGCGCCCCAACGCCATCGTCTCCATCCACGCCGACGGCGGCCCGGCCAACGGTCGCGGCTTCCACGTCCTCTACTCGTCGCCGCCGCTGAACAACGTGCAGGCCGGACCGTCGGTGCAGTTCGCCAAGACCATGCGCGACCAGTTGTCCGCGTCGGGCATTCCGCCCGCCACCTACATCGGTTCGGGTGGCCTGGACGCCCGCTCGGATATCGCCGGGCTCAACCTGGCGCAGTTCCCGTCGATCCTCGTCGAGTGCGGCAACATGAAGAACCCGGTCGACTCCGCCCTGATGAAGACCCCCGACGGTCAGCAGAAGTACGCCGAGGCCATCGCCCGGGGCGTCGCGGCCTATCTGGGCACCCAGGCGGCCTCTGCCCCGCCCCCGGCCCGCTAGCTCTCGACTTCCTTCTTCAGGTTGGCCAGCACCTCGTCCTGGATCTTGCGCAGGCCGAGCGGCGCGAACGTCTTCTCGAAGAAGCCCTTGATCCCGCCGGCGCCGGTCCAGCTGGTCTTCAGATTGACCGACGATCCGGTGCCCGCAGGGGCGACAGTCCAGTTGGTCACCAGGCTGGAGTTGGCGTCCTTCTCGATCACCGTGTGGCCGGCGACGTCCACCGAGGCCTTGATGTCGCGCACCCGCGACTCGGTGGCCTGCAGCTTCCAGCTGGCCACGGTTCCTGCGCCCTGACCGCCCTCAAGCACCTGGTAATCGCGGTAATGCGAGGAAAGGATCTTGGGGCGCACGGTCTGGTAGTCCGCGATCGCGGCGAACACAGCGGCCGGCTCGGCGTTGATCAGAACCGTGCTGACCGCACTGACCTGTCCCATGACTGAAACTCCTTCAACTCGTGTCTGCGGTCGCATCGTCGGCAACCTCCGACTAGCGTATATGTGTGTCTGTTGTTACGACTGACGCACAAGCTGTCCATGCCATGGGCGTGCAGCGCCTATTGGACAGTTACCGCGCCATACCGCCCAATTCGACCGTGCGGCTTGCCAAGCCCACGTCGAACCTGTTTCGTGCGCGAGATCGCAGCGATGCCAAAGGTTTGGACGTCTCGGGTCTGACCAATGTGATTGCGGTCGACGCCGAAGCCCGCACCGCCGACGTCGCAGGCATGTGCACCTATGAAGATCTGGTCGCCGCGACGCTGCCGCACGGCCTGGCTCCACTGGTGGTGCCCCAACTCAAGACCATCACCCTGGGCGGCGCGGTCACCGGTCTCGGTATCGAGTCGACGTCGTTCCGCAACGGCCTGCCACACGAATCGGTCCTGGAGATGGACATCCTCACCGGGGCAGGCGAAATCGTCACCGCATCACCGGACCAGCATTCCGACCTGTTTCGGACCTTCCCCAATTCATATGGCACGCTGGGTTATTCGACGCGACTGAAGATCGAACTCGAGGCCGTCACACCGTTCGTCGCGCTACGCCACCTGCGCTTCCACTCACTTACGGACCTTGTGGCGGCGATGGATCGGATCATCGAGACCGGCGGCCTTGACGGCGAACCGGTCGATTACCTCGACGGCGTCGTGTTCAGCGCCGACGAGAGCTACCTGTGCGTCGGATTCAAGACGACGACACCGGGGCCCGTCAGCGACTACACCGGCCAGGACATCTACTACCGCTCGATCCAGCACGCCCAGGGTGAAAAGCACGATCGGCTGACCATCCACGACTATCTGTGGCGATGGGACACCGACTGGTTCTGGTGTTCCCGCGCTTTCGGTGCGCAGAACCCGACGATCCGGCGGTTCTGGCCTCGCAAGCTGCGCCGCAGCAGTTTCTATTGGAAGCTCGTCGGCTACGACCAGCGGTTCAACATCGCCGACCGGATCGAAAAGCGCCACGGCCGCCCACCCCGGGAGCGGGTGGTCCAGGACGTCGAGGTGCCGATAGAGCGCTGCGCAGAATTCCTCGACTGGTTCTTGCAGAACGTCCCGATCGAGCCGATCTGGCTGTGCCCGCTGCGGTTGAGGGAGAACCCCGGCGGCACAGGCTGGCCGCTCTATCCGATCCGGCCCCACCACACCTACGTCAATGTCGGGTTCTGGTCCTCGGTTCCGGTCGGCCCGGTCGAAGGCCATACCAACAAGCTGATCGAGACCAAGGTCAGCGAGCTCGACGGACACAAGTCCCTGTATTCGGATTCCTACTATCAGCGTGAGGATTTCGACGAGCTCTACGGCGGCGAGACCTACAAGACCGTCAAGAAGTCCTACGACCCCGAAACGCGCTTGTTTGACCTGTATTCGAAAGCCGTCTTGCGCCGATGAACGGAGAACAGCGATGACCACCTTCAAGGATCACTCGACGCACAGTACCGACCACAAGCTCACCCTGGCCGAGATCCTGGAGATCTTCGCCTCGGGCTCGCTGCCGCTGAAATTCACTGCCTACGACGGCAGTTCCGCAGGACCGGAAAGCGCAACGCTCGGCCTGGATCTCAAGACCCCGCGCGGCACCACCTATCTGGCCACCGCCCCTGGCGATCTCGGCCTGGCCCGCGCCTATGTGTCCGGCGACCTGGAGCCGCACGGCGTGCATCCCGGCGATCCGTACCCACTGCTGTGCGCGCTGGCGGAGAAGATGGCGTTCAAGCGCCCACCGGCCCGGGTGCTGGCCAACATCGTCCGGTCCATCGGCATCGAACGCCTCAAGCCCATCGCGCCGCCGCCACAGGAGGCCCTGCCCCGGTGGCGCCGCATGATGGAGGGCCTGCGGCACAGCAAATCCCGTGATGCCGACGCGATCCACCATCACTACGACGTGTCGAACACCTTCTACGAATGGGTGCTCGGCCCGTCGATGACCTACACGTGCGCGTGCTACCCGGATGCCGATGCGAGCCTGGAAACCGCACAGGACAACAAGTATCGGCTGGTTTTCGAGAAGCTGCGGCTGCAGCCCGGCGACCGGCTGCTCGACGTCGGCTGCGGCTGGGGCGGCATGGTGCGCTACGCCGCGCGCCACGGCGTCAACGCGCTCGGTGTGACGCTGTCGAAGGAACAGGCCCACTGGGCCCAGGCTGCCATCGACAAGGAGGGCCTCGCGGACCTGGCCGAGGTGCGCCACGGCGACTACCGCGACATCGTCGAGACCGGATTCGACGCCGTGTCCTCGATCGGCCTGACCGAGCACATCGGCGTGCACAACTACCCGGCGTACTTCGGTTTCCTGAAGTCGAAGATGCGTCCCGGCGCACTTCTGCTGAACCACTGCATCACCCGTCACGACAATCGATCCGGCTCGGCCGCCGGTGGGTTCATCGACCGCTACGTGTTCCCGGACGGAGAGCTGACCGGTTCCGGGCGGATCATCGCCGAGGTGCAGGACGTCGGCCTTGAGGTCATGCACGAGGAGAACCTGCGCAACCACTACGCGATGACGCTGCGCGATTGGTGCGCCAACCTCGTCGAGCACTGGGATGAGGCGGTCGCCGAGGTCGGGCTCCCCACCGCGAAGGTGTGGGGCCTGTACATGGCCGGGTCCCGACTCGGTTTCGAGACGAATGTGGTTCAGCTACACCAGGTTCTGGCCGTCAAGCTCGACGAGCATGGGAATGACGGCGGCCTGCCGTTGCGGCCGTGGTGGACGGCCTAGCGCCACGCCCTAGCTCTCGATCTTTCGCGCACCGAGTTCGTTCTGAAGGAGTTCCAGCGCAACCTCTTCGGGATCACGACGGGGCCCGGCCTCGCTCTGCGAAGCCTCGGCGAGCATCTCTGCCTCTTCCTGCTCCGGAGAGGACGGCGGTTCCGGCGCGGGCTCCGGCTCAGGTTCGGGAATGACGCGGCCCGGCCGGGTGGGGACCCGTGGCGGGGGCTTACTGGCCTTCGGCGCGGGCGGCGGGGCCGCCTCTGCCGTGCCGACCTCACAGCGGATCTGCCAGTCCACACCGAGCGCGTCCTTCAACGCATCCCGGATCACGTCGGCATTGCGCGACTCGGTCAGCCGCTTGGCCAGGGGCGGTGAGTCATGGGACAGCACAAGGGTTTTGTCCTCGACGGCCCGCACGATGGCACCCGAGAGCATGACCTCGGTGGTCCGACTGCGCTCGCGTACCTTCTCCCGCACCGTCGTCCACATCGAGCGCACCGCGGCGGCGTTGGGTTCACCCCCGGGAGTCACCGATGCCTGCAGCGGTTCCGGCTCGGGTTCGGGCTCCGGAGCGGGCTCAGGCTCGAAGTCCGGCTCCGGCGGCAGCGGTGGCTCTGGCTCGGACTGGGGCGCGGGTTCTGCAACAGGGGGCGGTGGTGGCGGCGCGGAAACAGGTTCGGGCGCGGACACCGGTTCGGGTGCACGCTCGGGCTCGGGAGCAGGAGCAGGCGGTGCCGGAGCAGGGGCGGGGTCGGTGACGTGACGACGGGCATGATCCCCTACATCGTGCAGGCGCCACGGTTCTTCGCCGGGCAGATCACG
>NZ_LZSY01000004.1 GCF_001665625.1 Mycolicibacterium peregrinum
GTGTCGAATACATCGGTGCGGAACTCGACAGTGCCGCCGATGCCTGCGGGTTCGCCGGCGTCGTCCCAGCGTTCCGAAAGCGAGAACGTCAGATCCATCCGGGCGACATGGGTATCCACCGTCAGCGGGCTGACTTGCGCCTCACCCAACGCCGACTCGGTCAGCGAGTCTGCAGTGAAGTTCTGCCAGGCCAGGGCGACCTGGACCAACGGATGATGAGCCAGCGACCGGGTCGGGTTGAGGCGATCCACCAACACCTCGAACGGCACATCCTGATGCTCAAGAGCAGCCAAGCTCCGCCGGCGAACCTGGTCCAACAACTCACCGACAGTGGGGTCGCCGGTCAGGTCGACGCGCAACACCAACGTGTTGACAAAGAACCCCACCAGTTGGTCCAGAGCCACGTCTCCGCGGCCGGCGATCGGAACACCCACCGCCACATCAGAGCTCGCGCTCAGCTTCGACAACAACGTCGTCAGTGCTGCCTGCATCACCATGTACGTGGTGACATTGTGCTCCCGCGCGACTTCACGGACGCGTTTGTGCAGTTCGGCGGGCAACGACACCGGGACGCTGGCACCCCGATGATCAGCCACCGAAGGATAAGGACGATCAGTAGGCAATTCAAGGCGCTCAGGCAACCCCGCCAACGCCTGCTCCCAGTACGCGACCTGCCCGGAGATGCGACTGTCCGGGTCGGTCAGATCACCCAGACACTCACGCTGCCACAACGTGTAATCGACATACTGCACCGGCAACGGAGACCACTCCGGCCCCCGCCCTACCGCACGAGCGGCATACGCCGACTGCAAATCCGCCACCAACGGAGCCACCGACCAACCATCAGCAGCAATATGATGCACCACCGCGGCCAACACGAACTCATCAACACCAGTTCGCAAAAGCACCGCCCGCAGCGGGATCTCACAACTCAGATCAAACGCGTGACCCGCCACACCTTCAATGATCTCGGCGACCTCAGCTGGCGAGGAACCACTCACATCGACAACCTGCCAACCGAAGTCAACATCCTCCACCGGCACCACCACCTGCCGCGGCACACCAGCGGGTGCCGCAAACAGGGTGCGCAGACTCTCGTGGCGGCCCACGACATCGGTGAGAGCCTGACCGAGCGCGTCGGTGTCCAGATTCCCACTGATCCGTAACGCCACCGCCATGTTGTAGATGGGCGACGGGCCCTGGAGTTGCTCCAGGAACCACAACCGCTGCTGGGCATACGACAACGGAATGACATCCGGCCGCCGTTGAGCCACCAACGGACGGCGTTGTCCTGAACTTTCAGCGGCCCGCTCAGCGAGTGCCGCCACGGTAGGTGCCTCGAACACCGCACGTACCGCAAAATTGCTGTCCAGACTGGCATTAACGGCATTGATCAGCCGGGTCGCAGAAAGGGAGTCTCCACCCAGATCGAAGAACGAATCGTCAATCCCCACCCGATCCAAGCCCAGCACCTGCGCATAGATCCCGGCCAACACCTCCTCCACAGCAGTGACCGGAGCCCGATACTGCTGCCCCTCGACATAATCCGGAGCCGGCAGAGCACGCTTGTCCAGCTTGCCGTTCACCGTCAACGGCAAACTGTCGAGCACCACGATCGCAGCCGGCACCATATAACCAGGCAACCGCTCCGACAACGCAGCACGCACAACCCCGGCATCCACCGAACCCGTCACATAACCCACCAGCCGCTTGTCCCCCGGACGGTCCTCCCGGGCGACCACCGCAGCTTGGTCCACCCCATCAAGATCGGCCAATGCTGTTTGGATCTCACCTAATTCGATGCGGTAACCGCGGATCTTGACCTGCTCGTCGGCACGCCCCAGATAACGCAGCTGGCCATCGGCACCCCAGGACGCCAGATCGCCGGTCCGATACATGCGCGCACCCGCACCGCCGAACGGACACGCGACAAAACG
>NZ_LZSY01000005.1 GCF_001665625.1 Mycolicibacterium peregrinum
GGCCGTCTGAGCCGGCGCAAATCGTCTGAGAGACAGGAAAACACAACAAGTATGTCCACCCAGGCGCCGTAGCCACCCAGGATGTCGCTGACATCGGTGAAGCCGCGCTGGCGCAGCAGGCTGGCCGCCACCGAAGAGCGGTAGCCGCCGGCGCAGTAGACCACGGTCGGGCGGGTCGGATCCAATTCGCCGGTCCGGTCCGGCAGCTGGCCGACGGGGATGTTGACCGCGCCGGGGATCGTGCCCGCCTCGGTCTCGCCCGGATTGCGCACGTCGACGATCTGCAGGTCGGCCACCGAGCCGGCTCGCTCACCGAACGCGGCGGCGGTCAACCGTGAGGCGACCGTCACATCGTCTTGATGTTCGAACATGGTCCGCTCCGGGTTGTCGAGGTAACCCAGCACCCGGTCGAACCCGATGCGCGCCAGCCGGTTCTTGCCTTCGCGCTCCTCGCCCGGGTCGGTGACCAGCACGATGTCGGCGTCGGGTTTGACCACTGAGCCCGCGAACTCGGCGTAGCGCCCGGCCAGGCCGATGTTGATCGCGTTGCGCAGATGGCCCAGCGCGAAGTCCTCGGGGCTGCGGCCGTCGATCAGCATGGCCCCGTCGGCGACCGCTTCGGTGGCCTGACGGTAGTCCAGGGCCTCCGGGTTCGCCTCCTCGTCCAGCAGGGCGCGGTCCTTGCGGTTGAGGATCGCGTCGTAGACGAAGTAGCCGGGGGCGGGCGGCTGGCCTGCGGTGACCAACTCGATGAAGGACTGCTTGTCCGGTGCACGCAGCGCATAGTTGGTCTGCTTCTGCTCACCCATGGTGGACGACAGTTCGGTGGACAGGTTCTTGCCGCAGGCCGAACCCGCGCCGTGGGCCGGGAAGACCCGGGTGGCATCGGGCAGCGGTAGCAGCTTCTCGTGCAGCGAGTGGTAGAGCTTGTCGGCCAGTTCGTCTCGGGTGTAGCCGATGGAGGCCAGCAGGTCCGGCCGGCCGACATCGCCGATGAACAGGGTGTCGCCGGTCAGAACGCCGTAGGGCACGGCGTCATCGGCGTGCTCGTAGATCACGATGCTCATCGACTCTGGGGTGTGACCCGGGGTGTGGCGGAACTCCAGCACCACCTCGCCCAGTGAAATGTGTTGGCCGTCTTCGACTCCCAGGTGATCGAACTCGGGCTTGGCGACGGACGAGTACACAATCGTCGCGCCGGTGGCCTCGGCCAGTTCGAGGTGGCCGGACAGGAAGTCGGCGTGGAAGTGGGTCTCGATGACGTGGGTGATCTGCATGCCGAGCTTCTCGGCATCGGTGACGTACTCGGACACGTCGCGCTGCGGGTCGACGACGACGGCGCGCCCCGATGACTCGTCGCCGATCAGGTACGACGCATGGGACAGACAGTCCAGGTAGTACTGGATGAACTTCATTGTTCAACTCCTCGGTGGACGACTTTGTATACCTAGGGGGGTATACCGATACGTCCAAACATACCCCAAGGGGTATAGGTGTCAAGCGCATCAAAACGCCCCCGGGGCGTTCCCGGGGGCGTGATCGGTTGGAAAAGGGTGGGGTCAGGCGGCGAAGCCGGCGCTGCGCGCGGCAAGCGCCTCTTCGTAGCGATCCAGCACCGTGGCTGCCACCAGGCGGTGCGGACCAAGTGGATCGGCCATCGGAATACCTGCGGTACAAGCGAATTCGGCCACCCGATCGGTGATGCGGCCATGCGCCAGGAACCAGGGAGCGATCACCAGGCGGCGAGCGCCGCGCCGGTGTAGGCGCTCGACGGCCTCGGGCAGGGACGGGGTCTGACCTGTGGCGAACGCCACCTCGGTGCCGGCCCAGCGGGTGCCTTCGGCCAGCACGCCGGCCAGCGCGGCCGTACGTGCATTGGCGGCGGGATGGGACGAGCCCACCCCGACCAGGATCACGCCAAGATCGGCGTCGAACCGGGAAACTCCCACCGCGGTCAGCCGCTCCCGCACCACCTGCAGCAGGCGGGGATCTTCACCGAGCACATCCGCCTGGATCACCTCGGCGCCGGCGTCGGCGATCAGCTCGGGAATGTCGATTCGCGCGTGATAGGCGCTACCCAACAGCAGCGGCACCACGACGGCGCCCGGCTCGACATCCGGAAGCACCTCGGTCAGGTTGGGCGCGTTCTGTTCACAGAACGCAACCCGCACATCGGTGTCGGGCAGCAGGCGGCGCAGATGCCCGCCGATGGCGTGCGCGTTCGCCGACGAGCGCGGGTCAGCGCTGCCGTGTGCGGTGAGAACGAGCGTCACAGGTACCTCACGAGGCGTGCAGCCCGCACTCCGTCTTGGCCTGGCCGGCCCACCGGCCGCTGCGCGGATCGGCGCCCTCGGCAGGTTTGCTGGTGCACGGGGCGCATCCGATGGACGGATAGCCGTCGTAGACAAGGGGATTGACGAGGATGTCGTTGGCCTCGATGTAGGCCTGCATCTCCTCGTCGGACCAGGCGGCGATCGGGTTGATCTTCACCAGGCCGAAGGCGGCGTCCCAGCTGATCAGCGGGGCGTTGGCGCGCGTCGGGGCCTCCACCCGGCGGATGCCGGTCACCCACGCCGTGTAGCCCGCGAGTGCCTTGCCCAGCGGTTCGACCTTCCGCATGCGGCAGCAGGCCGCGGCGTCACGGGCGAACAGGTCCTTGCCGTGCAGTTCGTCCTGCTGGGCGACCGTGTTCTCCGGGCGCACGTTCACCACGTTGACGCCGTAGACCTGCTCGACGGCGTCCCGGGTGCCGATGGTCTCGGCGAAGTGATAGCCGGTGTCGAGGAACAGGACGTCGACGCCGGGGCGGACCTTCGCCGCCATCTCGACCAGTACGGCGTCCTGCATGTTGGAGGCCACGACGTAACCGGATCTACTGGCCGGCCCGCCGGCGCCCCCGAAGTGCTTGTCCGTCCAGCGCAGGAGCTCCTCGGCACTGGCGTCGCCCAATTCGGCCGTGCCCTGCTCGACCAGCTCGATCAATTCCGCTTCAGTCAATGTGCTCATCTCGCGATCTACCTCAAGTCCGCTTCGTCGGCCCGAACGGCCCACTGGGCGAAACGCTCACCGGCGTCACGTTGTTTCACGAAATTGCGGACGATCCGCTCGATGTAGTCACCGAGCTCGGTGGCCAGCACCTTGTGCTGTCGCAACTTGCGTCCGAAACCGCTGTCCAGGCCCAGGCTGCCGCCGAGGTGGACCTGGAAGCCCTCCTCCGGGCCGTCGCCGTCGTCCACCATCTGGCCCTTGAAGCCGATGTCGGCGACCTGGATCCGGGCGCACGAGTTGGGGCAGCCGTTGATGTTCACGGTGACCGGCACGTCGAGCTCGGCGTTGAGGTCGCCCAGCCGTGCCTCCAGCTCGGGCACCAGCGTCTGGGCCCGTCCGCGGGTGTCGGCGAAGCTGAGCTTGCAGTACTCGATGCCCGTGCAGGCCATCAGGTTCTGCCGCCAGTGCGACGGCTGCGACTGCAGGCCGAGCGCGTCCAGGCCGGCGCGCAGGGCATCGAGCTTCTCGTCGGGCACGTCGAGGATGATCAGCTTCTGATACGCGGTCAGGCGGGCGCGGTCCGCGCCGGCCTCTTCCATCAGATCGGCGACCTTGGTCAGGATGGTGCCCGACACGCGTCCGGCGATGGCCGAGACGCCGACGGCGTTCAGGCCGTTGCGAATCTTCTGCACGCCCACGTGGTCCACGGTGTGCGGCACCTGCTCGGGCGCGGGTCCGTCGTGGAGGGGCCGCTTCAGGTACTCGGTTTCGAGAACTTCGCGAAACTTCTCTACGCCCCAGTCCTTGATCAGGAACTTCAGCCGAGCCTTCGACCGCAGTCGGCGGTACCCGTAGTCACGGAAGATCCCGACGACTCCGGCCCACACCTCGGCGACCTCGTCCAGTGGCACCCACACGCCGACGCGTTGCGCCAGCATCGGGTTGGTCGAGAGGCCACCGCCGACCCACAGGTCCAGGCCGGGCCCGTGCTCGGGGTGGTTGACCCCGATGAACGACACGTCGTTGATCTCGTGGGCGACGTCCTGCAGACCCGAGACGGCGGTCTTGAACTTGCGGGGCAGGTTGGAGAACTCTGGGCTGCCGATGTAGCGCTCTTCGATCTCCTTGAGCGCGGGCGTCGGATCCAGCACCTCGACCAGCGAATCGCCGGCCAGCGGCGAGCCCAGCATGCCGCGCGGGCAGTCGCCACAGGCCTCCATGGTCTGCAGGCCGACCTCGTCGAGCCGGCGCCAGACCTCAGGGATGTCCTCGATGCGCAGCCAGTGGTACTGCAGGTTCTCCCGGTCGGTGATGTCGGCGCTGTCGCGGGCGAAGTCCACCGAGATCTGTCCGAGGGTGCGCACGGCCTGGGCCGACAGGGCCTTGCCGTCAGTGCGCACCCGCATCATGAAGTACTCGGCCTCGAGCAGGTCGGCGTTGTCGTCACCGGTGAAGGTGCCGTCGTAACCTTCGGTGCGCTGGGTGTACAGGCCCATCCACCGGAACCGGCCGCGCAGGTCGTCCTTGGCGATGCTGGCAAAGCCGTCACGCGAGTAGACGTTGAGGATGCGGTCCCGCACGTTGAGTGCGTCGTCTTCCTGCTTGAACTGCTCGTTGTGGTTGAGCGGGTCGCGGCTACCGAGCGCCCATTGACCCTCGTCGCGGGGTTTCTTGGCGGGCCGGTCGGCCTTGGCTGGGGCCTCGGGGGTTGTCACTGTTGAGCTCCTTCGCAAAGGAGCTGGCACTAGAACGCGCAGATCACCGGTGGCTGTCCGGCGGCGCAGATCCGGTGCCAGCTGAAACTATGGGGCGGGCGGGGTCCGAAATCAACGCATGATTAAGGCAGACAGCAACAGCTACATACGCGCTTGAAATCGACATGCCGACGAGCCACCAGCGCAATGCGGGTGGTGCTGTTGTGGGCGGCAGTCACGCCCGACATTCTGCCACGATTGTCGCCACCTGCCCTAACCGGGCCATATTTGCGCTCAGGGTGAGCAAAAGTCCGCGCTGGACAGTCTGGGAAAATCAAACCATGAGCACCCGTACCGCGCCCGTCGGTCGACCCCGGTTGGAGCGCGCTGGATCATGCTCTTCGCGCGAGCGCTCATCGGAAGACCGCGCGTTCGGCATCTATATCCACGTGCCGTTCTGCGCCACCCGGTGCGGATATTGCGACTTCAACACCTATACGGCCGCCGAGTTGGGGGGTGCCAGCCCCGACGGCTGGCTGGCCGCGCTGCGCGTCGAACTGGCCCTGGCTGCCGCCACGGTCGGGGCTGTGCCGGTGCAGACGGTGTTCGTCGGAGGCGGCACGCCTTCGCTGCTCGGCGGCCCGGGCCTGGCTGCGGTGCTGGGTGCGGTCCGGGACAATTTCGACCTGGCCGCCGACGCCGAGGTGACCACCGAGGCCAACCCGGAATCCACCTCGCCGGAGATGTTCGCGACGCTGCGCGAGGCCGGCTTTACCCGAATCTCACTCGGCATGCAGTCGGCGGCGCCGCAGGTGCTGGCCGTCCTGGACCGCACGCACTCCCCGGGGCGCGCGCCCGCGGCGGCGTTGGAAGCCCGGGCGGCTGGGTTCGAGCACGTCAACATCGACCTGATCTACGGGACACCGGGGGAGACCGACGACGATCTGCGGCGATCGATCGACGTCGCGTTGGGCGCCGGTGTCGACCACGTGTCCGCGTACTCGCTGATCGTCGAGGACGGCACCGCCCTGGCACGCCGGGTGCGCCGCGGCGAGATCGCGCGGCCCGACGACGACGTACTCGCTCGGCGCTACGAACTGCTCGACAGCCGCCTTTCGGCGGCGGGCCTGCACTGGTACGAGGTGTCGAACTGGAGCACTGAGGGCGGGGAGTGCCGGCACAACCTCGGCTACTGGGACGGTGGCGAGTGGTGGGGCGCCGGGCCGGGAGCCCACGGCTTCCTGGGCGATACCCGGTGGTGGAATGTCAAGCATCCCAATGCCTATGCGCAGGCTCTCGCTGAAAACCGCTTGCCGATAGCGGATTTCGAGGAGCTCGACGACCGTGACCGGCATGTGGAGGAAGTGATGTTGCGGGTCCGGGTGCGTGACGGCCTGCCGACGTCGCTGCTCGATGCCGACGAACTGACTCGGGCCGAAACTCTTTGTGGTGAAGGGCTTCTCCTGTCGCGTCAGGGTGCCCTCGTGCTGACGGACCGTGGCCGGTTGCTCGCGGATGGAGTCGTCCGCGACCTGCTGGGGTAGAGGGCCTCCCTGCCAGGTGTGCTGTGAACAATCTGTGAGCCAACTGTGTTCGGGTGCCTGAAGTCCATGCGAATGATGTGAACTTCGTAGTAGATACGTAGGTCTGCGCATTGGGTTAGGTGAGGCTACGCTTCGGCGAATGCTCACAACGAATGCCCAAGCCGACTGCAATGACTCGGTTGTGCCCGCCTCGTTCGAGCTGCCCTCGGGTGACAGCGTGACCGGCCCGGCCGACTGGGTCGCCGAGATCGCCCGTGCGCTCACCGATGCCGACGGTAGCGACTACCTGGTCTACGAACGCGGTAACCGGTGGCTGCTGGCATCCGGAGCGCGATGCGGGATCGAGTTGGACAGTGACGAGCTGCGACTCACCAGGGACGGCGTCGTCGTTGAAAGCCGGTCGTGGGCCGGCCGGCCCGGCGTCGCACTCGGCGAAGTGGTGGGCCGGCTGCTCGCCGATGCCGAAACCGGAATTGACGCCGCGTTCGGTTGGGTCGCATTCGAATTCGGTGCGTTCAAGTTCGGCCTCCAGGACCGCTTGGCGCCGAAGACGCCACTGGCCCGGGTGTTTGTTCCGATCACCCAGATCGAGGTCACCGCCGAGCAGGTCACCGTGCGCGGCGGCGACGGTCGCCATCGCGAGGTGGTGCGGCAGCTGATCGCCGAGGGGCTGTCGCCCGCGGGCGCTCCGCGCGCCGTCGACATCCGGCAGGACGGCAGCGCCTATCGCGACCGGGTGGCGGCCGCGATCGACGAGATCACCGGTGGCCGGTACCAGAAGGTCATCCTCTCGCGGCGTTTCGACGTGCCGTTCCGGCTCGACTTCCCGTCGACCTACCGGCTGGGCCGCAGGCACAACAACCCGGCCCGGTCATTCCTCTTGCGGCTCGGGTCACTTCGCGCGCTCGGCTACAGCCCCGAACTCGTCGCCGCCGTGCACGGGGACGGCCTTGTGGTGACCGAACCGTTGGCGGGCACCCGGGCTTTCGGTCGCGGCGCCGCCAATGATCAGGCGGCCCGCGACGACCTCGAGTCCAACTCCAAGGAAATTGTCGAGCACGCGATTTCGGTGCGGAGCTCCCTCAAGGAGATCGCCGAGGTGGCCGAGCCGGGCACGGCGACCGTCACCGACTTCATGACGATCCGTGAGCGCGGAAGTGTGCAACACCTGGGTTCCACGGTGGGCGCCCGTCTCGACCCGTCGATGGACCGCATGGACGCGCTGGAAGCGCTGTTCCCCGCGGTGACGGCCTCTGGCATCCCCAAGGCCGAAGGCGTCGACGCGATCCTCCGGCACGACGAACTGCCCCGGGGCCTGTACTCGGGCGCGGTGGCGATCTTCTCGGCCGACGGCTCCCTCGATGCCGCGCTGGCGCTGCGGGCGGCCTATGAAGCCGACGGGCACACCTGGCTGCGGGCCGGGGCCGGCATCATCGCCGAGTCCACGCCTGACCGGGAGTTCGAGGAGACCTGCGAGAAGCTTGGCACGTTGTCGCCCTACCTCGTCCCAGCAGAGGAGGCCCGCTGACATGTGAGTGAGCTAACACCTGGCCGCGGTCTCGGGCGATGTCGACGACGGTAGGCATTCCGGCCCCGCCGAACGGTAAACGTGCACGTCATCGCTACTGGGGAGCCTCCCAGTGGATTCACAGGATTGGTTCGGGGTACGACCCCTGATTCGTCGGGCGATGTGCCACTATTGTCCGCATGTCGGCACCCTATTTAGGCAAGGCTATCCAGACTTCGACCCAGTCGGAATCCTGCTGACATGGCAACCGAGGCTTCGACTCCGGAACCCATCGCTGTCATCGGGCTGGGCTGCCGCGTCGCCGGCAACGTCGCGACCCCGTCAGACTTCTGGAACTTTCTGCTGGAAGGGCGCAGCAACGTCACCGAGGTGCCCGATGAGCGATGGGAGCCGTACCTGCGGCGTGACCCGCGAAACGCCGCGGTGCTGCGCGAAGTCACGCGGCTGGGAACCTTCCTCGATGACCTGCCCGGATTCGACGCCGAGTTCTTCGGCGTCGCACCGCGCGAGGCCGAGGTCATGGACCCCCAGCAGCGGCTGGCACTGGAGGTCAGCTGGGAGGCGCTCGAACACGCCGGGGTGTCGCCGAGGGCGCTGGCCGGCAGTGACACCGCGGTGCTGATGGGCGTCAACTCCGACGACTACGGCAAGTTGATCATGGAAGACCTGCCCGGCATCGATGCCTGGACAGGCATCGGAACCTCGCTGTGCGGTATCGCCAACCGGGTGTCGCATCTGCTCGATCTCCGCGGACCGAGCGTGGCGCTGGACGCGGCGTGTGCGGCCTCGTTGGTCGCGGTGCACCAGGCATGTCAGATGCTGCGGGCCGGTGAGACATCGCTGGCACTGGCCGGTGGCGTCAGCGCGCTGATCGGCCCGGGCCTCACCCGGGTGCTGGATGAGGCCGGCGCCACCGCCCCCGACGGCCGTTGCAAGACCTTCGATGCCGCCGCCGACGGGTACGGCCGCGGCGAAGGCGCAGGCGTCGTCGTGCTCAAGCGGCTCGCGGATGCCCAGCGTGACGGTGACCGTGTGCTGGCGGTGGTGCGCGGTGGTGCCACGGCCCAGGATGGCCGCACCGTGGGCATCATGTCGCCCAACGGCGCCGCCCAGGCGGACATGTTCCGGCTCGCCTGCCGGATGTCGGGCGTCGACCCGGCCGGCGTCGGGTATATCGAGGCACACGGAACCGGAACTCCCACAGGTGATCCCACCGAGGTGGGCGCGCTTGCCGAGGTGTACGGCGTCGGGCGGACCGAGACGAACCGGTGCCGCATCGGGTCGGTCAAACCCAACATCGGCCACCTCGAAGGCGGCGCGGGTGTGATGGGTTTGATCAAAGCGGTCCTGGCGCTGCACCATGAGGCGATCCCGCCCACCGCCGGACTACGGCAACTCACCGGTGCGGTCGACTGGGCCAACAGCGGCCTGCGGGTGCCCACCGAAGTCGAGCCGTGGACCCGCACCGACACCCCACGCCAGGCTGCGGTGTGCAGCTACGGCTACGGCGGCACGATCGCGCACATCCTGCTCGAAGAGGGCCCGGCGGCTTCGGATCCTGTGGAGCGCAGTAGTTCTGGTGCGCTGATCGTCCCGATCTCCGCACGGTCCGGACCGCGACTGGCCCGCCAGGCCGAAGCGCTGGCCGACCACCTGCGGGCCGGACACCAGGACGTGGCGCCGGTGGCCGCCACCTTGTGGGCCCGGCGCAGTCACGAACCGGTCCGGGCCGCGGTCGTCGCCGAGCACCGGCATGAGTTGATCGCCGGCCTCGACGCGTTGGCCCGCGACGAATCACTTGACAACCTGGTCACCGGCGCCGTGCCGGGCGGTCAGCCTCGGGATGCGGTCTGGGTGTTCTCCGGGCACGGTTCGCACTGGGTCGGCATGGGCCGTGAATTGCTCACCGCGGAACCCACTTTCGCCCGAGTGATCGACGAGGTCGACGAGGTGTTCGGGCCTGAACTCGGGTTCTCTGCCCGGGCTGCGCTGAGCAGCGCAGACCTCGGTGGCACGGACCGGATCCAGGCTTTGACCTTCGCGATGCAGGTCGGGTTGGCGGCAGTGTTGCGCGAGCGCGGTGTGCGGCCGGCGGCGGTGATCGGGCACTCGGTCGGCGAGGTCGCGGCGTGCGTGGTCTCCGGGGTTTTCGACCTACGCCAGGGCGCAGCCGTGGCCTGCTACCGGGCGCGCGGCTTCCGCGCCGTGATGGGTTGCGGCGCGATGGCCTTGGTACGGCTGCCGTTCGACCAGGCTGAGCAGCGGCTGGCCGGCTGCACTGATGTGGTGGCGGCCATCAGTGCGTCGGCGGAATCCTGCGTCATCTCGGGTGTCACGGCAGCTGTCGAGGAGGTGTGCGAGAGCTGGGCCGAGCAGGGAGTCGTGGTGCGTCGGGTCAACACCGACGTGGCGTTCCACAGCCCCGCCATGGACGACCTGACCGGCGCCCTGGCCGAGAATGTCGCCGGACTTCGTCCGCCGCGCGAGGCGGCGATCCCGCTGTACACCACCGCGCTGGCCGATCCGCGATCCACCGCGCCGCGCGACGCCGGCTATTGGGTGCGCAACCTTCGCGGGCAGGTCCGGTTCGCCGAGGCCGTCACGGCGGCCGCCGAGGACGGACACCGGCTGTTTCTCGAAGTGTCCGCACACCCGGTGGTGTCGCACTCCGTCGTCGAAACCCTGCTGCATCTGGGTATGGACGAGCACGCCGTCATCCCGCTGCTGCGTCGTAATACGCCCGAACCTGCCGCTGTCACGACTGCCGTCGCGTCCTTGTACTGCCACGGGTCGGACGTCGAACATGATGTCGCCCAGGATGATCCGTGGGATGCCGACCTGCCGGTCACCCAGTGGCAACACCGCCGCTTCTGGCGGGTACCCACGGTGGCGTCCGGCGGGAGCGCGGTGCACGACACCAGCAGTCACACACTGTTGGGTGGACGCACCGAGGTGGCCGGTACTGTCGCCACCCGGATGTGGCAGACCCGGCTGGACTTCGACACCCGGCCCTACCCCGGGGACCACCCGGTGCAAGGCACCGAAATCGTTCCTGCCGCAGTGTTGTTGAACACATTCCTGACGGCGGCCGGCGCGGGCGCCGCATCGGGTTCAGGCGCGGGCGCCGCACTCACCGAGGTGCGGTTGCGCACGCCGGTGGCCCCGGCCCGCGCCCGCGATCTACAGGTGGTGCTGGCCGACCGCGAGCTGACCCTGGCCTCGCGATTGGCCGATGCCGCCGAGGAGCAGGACGGCGGATGGTTGACGCACAGCAGTGCGGTGGTCATGCATGCCGTCGCCGGCGAGAACGTCGAGCTGTCCATCGATCTGGCCGCGGCCCGGGCACGTTGCGCAGAGCAGTTGGCGCCGCGCCACGTGATCGACACCCTCGCCGAACTCGGGGTCGCTGCGATGGGATTCGATTGGGATATCAAGGATCTGCACCGCGGTGACGGCGAACTGCTGGCCCGGGTGAGCTCCGACTCGGACGGCGCGCAGCCCGCCACCTGGGCGTCGCTGGTGGACGCGGCGACCTCGGCCGCCTCGACGATTTTCGACGGACCGCCGCGGCTGAGGATGCCCGCCCGCATCGAGCGGGTCCAGGTCCATGCCGCGCCGCCGGCCACCGCGATGCTGTCGGTCCGGCGCCGGCCCGGGACTACCACCACCGATGTGGTGATCGCCGACGAATCCGGGTCTGTTCTGCTGTCGATCGGTGGGATGACCTTCGAGGAACTGGAGAATCCGGGGCGCGAAATGTCGGCCGCGGACACGCGCCGGATCGTGCACCGGATGGCCTGGCATTCGGTGTCGGCCCGCGACGAGAAGGCGCCCAGCGGAGTGGTGTTGGTCGGCGGCGACGTCGACCGGCTCGAAGCCGCGGTCGACGATCTGGCCGGTGCCGGGGTGCCGTACCGTGCGGTTGAAGACCCTGCCGAGCTGGACTCGATCGTCGAATTCGGCTCGTTGCCGGCAGAACTCGGGGATTCCGCGGTGGTGCTGGTGTTGCCCCGCGACGATGACTCGCCTGAGGGTGCCGTCGAACTGGTGACCAGGACACTCACGCTGCAGCAGCAACTCGGCCTGTCCGCCCGGCTGTGGGCGCTCACCGTCGGCGTCCACGAAGGCGCCAACGTGACGCACGCGCCGCTGTGGGGACTGGGTCGGGTCGCTGCCGCCGAGCATCCGCAGCTGTGGGGTGGCGTGCTGGATGTGGCCGACGGACGCCTGCCGTTGACGGCGCTGGGATCGCTGGCCGGACATGGCGTCCTGGTGGTCCGCGACGGGGTGGCCCAGGCCGCCCGCCTCGCGGCGTCGAGTTCGGTCGTCGCCACGCAGGCCAACCCGATGCAGTGCACGCCGGGCGGCACCTACCTGATCACCGGTGGCACCGGCGTGCTCGGCCTGCGGATGGCCCAGCGGCTCGCCGACCTCGGTGCCCGCCGCCTCGTGCTGCTGTCGAGGTCTGGCCTGGGGGAGCGTTCGGCCTGGGCGGGCGACCAGCAGTCAGCCGCGGTCCGGGCGGTCACCGCTTTGGAGGAGCGCGGCGTATCGGTCACCGTCGCCGCCGTCGACATCGGCGCACCCGGTTCGGCCGATGCCCTGCGGGACCTGCTGCGTCCGCTGCCGGCGGTGCGCGGGGTGATCCATGCCGCGGGTGTGGAAGCCGGTGCGCTGCTGATGAATACGACTTCCGATGAGTTCGCCACGGCCATGCATCCCAAGGTGCACGGCACGCTGGTGCTGCACGAGGTTTTCCCGCCGGAACAACTCGACTGGATGGTGCTGTTCTCCTCCTGCGGTTATCTGGCAGGCTTCCCCGGCCAGGGTGCGTACGGCTGTGCCAACTCGTTCCTCGACGGGATGGCCCGGCACCGGCGTGGACTCGGGGACCGCACCACTGCGGTTGCCTGGACCGCGTGGCGCGGGCTGGGCATGGGCTCGGCCTCGGAATTCGTGGCCACCCAGCTCGATGCGCTCGGTATGGGGATGGTCGGCGCCGACGACGCGATCCGTGCCCTCGATCTGGCGATGTGTGAAGACACCGCCAACGTTGTGGTGCTGCCGGTCCTACCGGCTGCCGCCGCGGTACCGATTCTGGTGGACGTGGCGCCTGAGGAGGAACCCGACGATGACTCGTCGCCGTCCACCGCGGGGGAGTACGACCCCGAACAGCTCGCCGCCCACGTATTGACCGCGGTGGCAGGCCAATTGGGACTGTCGGAGAACGACGTGAACGTCGACCTGCCGTTGGTGGAGCTGGGCGTCGACTCGATCATGACGGTGCGGCTACGCCGCCAGCTGGAGAAGCAGACCGGGCTGTCGCTACCGCCGACCCTGCTGTGGGAGCACCCCACCGCAGCGGCAGTCACCGCCAGGATCATCGAGCTGATGGCCCCGGCGGTGGAATGCGAAGTTCGGGCCGGGGGCTAGTCAGCGGGCGCCTCGGCTGGTGGAATCGGCTGGTCGTCGTGGCGTGGGCCGAAGAATCCGAAGCTCTCGATCATCTGCTCGGAGGGCTCAGGTGTCCATTCCCACGCGGCGATCTGGCGCTGGGAGCGGCGGCTGAAGGAGGCTCGAAGCAATTCGTAGCCGTCGGTGTGCAACCGCGTGGCCGGCTGCCCTGAACCGCAATTCCATTGCCGGCCCCGCTCGTCGTGAATGAGCAGAGTTGTGGAGTGCCGGAGCCGTCTTCCGAGGTACAGCATCAATGCCTCCAGGAACGGCTGCCAATGTTCACGGTCCACCCGAGGAAGCCCCAGCGCTTCATGTAGGTCTGCCTCGTGACAGATCGCGTCCGCGGCCAGGTTGGGTCCGAAGATCTGGTCGTCTGTCAGGAGAGCGTCAGCTGCCGGACCGACGCGATCCCATTCGGCGAGAAGTTCGTCGATCGGCTTGTGCCGGCGTTCCTCGACGTGGCGCGCCGTCCATTGGTCGCTTGTCACCCTGTCCAACCGTCCGCTGGCCGCGTCGGCAGCACCTCCGACCAGATGTGCCAACAACTCGTGCACTGTCCAGCGTGGCGTGGCGGGTACGAGCATCAGACGTTGTTCGTCGTTCAGCGTGACGGCAAGCTCGCTCAGCCGGCCGCGGACCGCGCGATAGGTCTGCTCAAGCATTGCCGGCGTCCTGTCTCATCGGTGAGCACTTCGTCGGGCCGTCCGGCCGCTTCCGGTGCGGATGGCGCAGGTTGGACAGCAGGATCCGCACGAACAGGGCCGGGTCCTGAAGGCTCGTAGGTGGATCGATCAGGCCGCGGACGCGAAAGATCCGTTCGGCCACGACGATGTCGTTGGTCGCGGCTTTCAACGCTGCGTGTTGGGCCCAGCTGCGCAACCTCTTCCCAGTGGTCCGCTTTGTGCTCGTGGACGTCGGCTGATCGTTTGCCCGGTTCTCCGTCCACACCGGCTCGATCTGTTCGGCGGCCAGCCGGTAGAACCGGCGAGGCAGATCGGCATGGCCGGCACGCAGGCAGTCACGGAGCGCCAGCGCCTGCAGAGCGGCCATCGTCATGCCTTGTCCGTACAGCGGATTGAGGTTGCACAAGGCGTCACCGACTACCACCAGGCCGGCGGGCAGGCGCGGCATCCGGTCATAGCGTCGCCAGGCGGCGGAGGTGCTGCGGGAAATCGAGACCTGCCCGACGGGCGTGGCGTCGCGTAGTCCGGCCATGATCGTCTCGGGCAACATCTGCTCGGCCGCTTCCAACATCGCGGTGAAATCGGTTGCGGGGGTGCCGCACCCGTCCGGGCAGGTGATCGCAAGCATCCAGGCGTCGTCTTCGTAGGCCACCAGCAACAATCCGGGTGACCTGCTGCCTCGGTTGACGAACGCCATCCGATCGCCGATGCGTCCGGGCGGGACGTGGATCAACTGGCTGGAGTAGCCGCCGACCGAAGGCACGTGAACTTCGGGTGTCGAGCCGAATCCGTGACTCTCCAGGAAACGCGTAGTACGTGCGGCACGTCCCGTCGCGTCGATCACCAGGTCTGCAGCTAACGAGGTGGCGATACCGTTGTTGTGGTTGATGATTCGTGCACCGGTGACGGTGTCGTCCGTGATCACCGGTTCGACCACCTCGTGGTTGTCGAGGATGGTGACACTGTCGAGCGCGGCAACCCGTCGGCGAATGTGAAACTCCATGAAGGGGCGGCTGGCCTGATAGGCGGCCAGTGCTCTCGGATCACTCAGCCGTCCTGCCGGCCTGACGTCATAGCCCGCCGCGTGCACGTAGATCCGCGACAGGTCATCGCCGTCGTCGACAACGGCCCCGGCGGCTGCAAGTTCCGCCAAGAGTCCGGGGAAGAGCTCCCCGAGTACCTGGGTACCGCGACTGAGAAAGTTGTGCAGATGGCGCCCCTGTGGCACACCTTTGCGCAGTTCTGGGTGATCAGGCAGCGTGTCCCGCTCGATCAGTGTCACCGAGGCGTAGAACTCTGCCAGCGCCCGAGCGGTCAGCAGGCCGGCGATGCCTGCCCCCAGAACCACGGCATGTGAACGCGATTCGGCCATGACGGTCCCCTCCGTTCCGAGCGCAGATGCGACATCGGCCCCCTGGTACGAGAACCGAGCCTACCTCAACTCTAAGAAAAGTAAGGGAAAATTATGAAAACATTAAGATGAAGTGTGCCGAGTGTGGCCAGGCCTCACTCGGTGATCGCGGCGATGAGTTTCTTCTTGTCGACCTTGCCTACGGCGGTGGTGGGCAGGGTCGGCATGGGGACCAGTACATCGGGCCGGGCATGGGCGGACGCGCCACGCTGGTCGAGGAACTCGTTCAGCTCAACCAGGTTGATCGGTGCGCCCTTGAAAACCACAGCGGCACAGATTTTCTCGCCCAGGTAGTCATCGGGCAATGCCACTGCCGCCGCCGCATACACCGCGGGGTGGGTCAGCAGGTGATCCTCGAGATCAGTGGCCGACACCGTCTCGCCGCCACGGTGGATGACATCCTTGATCCGGCCGGTCACCTCGACGTAGCCCGCCCGAGGGCCATCGGTGAAGATCCGGACGCGATCGCCGGTTCGAAAGAAACCGTCGGGGCTGAAGGACCGGGCATTGGCTTCCTCGGCCCGGTAGTAGCCGTTGAGTGTGTACGGTCCGCGAACCAGAAGTTCGCCCTCCTGACCGGGGGGAACCTCATGGCCGTCCTCGTCGACCACCCGCATCTCGTCGTGCGGCGACATCGGCCGGCCCTGGGTGTTCTCCACCACGTCCGCCGGATCGCCGGGGCGGGTGAAATTCAGCATGCCTTCGGCCATTCCGAAGATCTGCTGCAGTCCCGGGCTCAGGCCTTCGTGGATGAAACGGGCTTCCTCCGGGGACATCCGCGAGCCACCCACCTGGACCACGCGCAACGAGGTGGGTAGTACCGGTTCCCAGTCGCAGGCCTGGGTCCACAGCTTGGCCAGGGCGTTGACGAGGCCGGTCACCGTGACGCCGTGGGCGTTGATCAGGGCGAAGGCCGATTCGGGGCTGGGGTCGTCGGTGTAGACCGTCGTCGCGCCGACCGTCATCGAGCCGAGCAGGCCAGGGCAGGCGAACGGGAAGTTGTGGCCGGCGGGCAAGACCGCCAGATAGACGTCGTCATGGACCATTTCGCAGGCGTGGGCGCAGGCCGCGGCGTTGTAGAGATAGTCGTCATGGGTGCGGGGGATGAGCTTCGGCAGCCCGGTAGTTCCGCCGGATACCAGCAGGACCGCAGGGCCACTGGTGTCGACGGTGATGCTCGGTGGTCCTGGGGCGTCGAAATCCTTGAGTGCGGACCAGGATTGGAAGGAGCCAGGGTCCCCGTCGACGAGGACGTGGTGCAGCCGGGGGTGTTCGGAAACGAGTTGGGTGGCCAGCTCGCGGTAGTCGAATCCCGCGATGACGTCGGGAATCACGAGTCCGACGGCGCCGCTGACGTCGGCGAAGTGACCCAGCTCGGCCGACCGGTGGCCGGGCAGACACAGCACCGGGACCGTCCCGGCGCGAAGCAAACCGAAAGCGGCGACCGCGAATTCGCGAGAGTTCGGCAGCTGCACCAGGATGCGGTCGCCCGCTTTGATGCCCTGGGCCGCGAGCGCGGCACCGACACGGTCGGCGAGAGCGTCCAGTTCGGCAAAGGTGTAGGTGCCAGAGGCGTCGACCACGGCCGGCTTGTCTGGCCAGTGCTGCGCGGCCTCGCGCAGGATGCTGTCCAGTGCTTTGCCCTGCCAGTAGCCGGCCTGGCGGTACACCTCGGCACGGTCCACGGGGAATCGCGTGAATCCGTTTGCCAGTTCGTCCTGTTCACGGTCAAAACCGGTGGTCATAGGTGTTCTGGCTCCCGTCGGGTGAGTGTGTCGGCAGATCGAATATAGGGTAACCTCCACTAAGTTAGGGCAGCCTTTACTAATTGTTCGGAGGATGGTGAGCGTGGTGGCGACGAGTTCCCAGACGGTCCGCGACGAGGTCGCCGAACTCCTGGGGGTCAGCCCCGACGCCGTCGATCCCGACGCCGACCTGATTGCCTCCGGGCTCGATTCGATCCGGATGATGTCGTTGTCCGGTCGCTGGCGTAAGCAGGGCATCAACGTCGGATTCGCGGCCCTGGCAGCCAATCCCACCGTCGCCGCCTGGATCGAACTGGTCGCCGAGCACACTTCTGACACGCCCGCCGAAGCGCCTGCCCCGGACATCGCCGATGCCGAGGGCGACACCTTCCCACTCGCCCCGATCCAGCACGCCTTCTGGGTGGGCCGCAACCAGGACCAGCAACTGGGTGGTGTCGGCGCGCATCTGTACGTCGAGTTCGACGGAGCCGGAGTCGATCCGCTGCGACTTCGGGTCGCCGCGGAGAAACTGGCCGCGCGGCATCCGATGCTGCGGGTCGAGATCCTGCCCGACGGTACCCAGCGGATCGGTGATCGCCCGCTGCCGGTCACCGTCTACGAACTGCAGGATCTGGATGAGGCTGCAGCACAAGCACAATTGGAGCTCATCAGGGAATCCAAGTCCCACCAGATGCTGCACGACGAGGTGCTCCAGCTGAGTCTGTCGCTGCTGCCAGGTGGGCGTACCCGGCTGCACGTGGACATGGACATGCAGGCCGCCGATGCGGTGAGCTATCGCAACTTCATGGCTGATCTGGCCGCGTTCTATCGCGGCGCCGACCTGCCGGAGTTGGGCTATACCTACCGCGAATACCGCGCACGCCTGACCGCCACGGTTCCGCCGCCGTCGGAGCAGGACCGGCAGTGGTGGGCCGATCGGGTACCCGATCTGCCGGATCCGCCTGCGCTGCCACTGGTTCCGCTGTCCGATCAGCGCAACCCGCACCGCAGCATCCGGCTCTGGGAAACCCTCGACGTGCCGACCCGCGACGCACTGTTCGCGGCGGCGCAGCGGCGCGGCATCACCCCCGCGATGGCGGTCGGGGCGTCGTACGCCAACGCGCTGGCACGCTGGTCGACGCAGTCCAGGTTCCTGCTCAACCTGCCGATGTTCGGCAGGGAGCCGTATCACCCCGACGTGGACAAGCTGGTCGGTGACTTCACGTCCTCGCTGTTGCTCGACATCGACCTGACCGGGGCAGATACCGCGGCGGCCCGGGCCAGGGTGGTGCAGGAGACGCTGCACGCCACCGCCGCACATTCCTCGGTGTCCGGGCTCGATGTGCTGCGTGACGTGAGCCGCCACCGCGGCAGCCAGACCCTGGCCACCATCGTCTACACGAGCGCGCTCGGCCTGGGCGACCTTTTCGCCGGTGACGTCACCGACCACTTCGGGGTACCGGTGTGGACCATCTCGCAGGGACCCCAGGTGCTCATCGATGCTCAGGCGACCCCGCTCGCCGAAGGCCTGATGATCAACTGGGACGTCCGGACCGAGGCCTTCCGGCCTGGCGTTGCCGAGGCCATGTTCGCCTACCACCTGGCCGAACTGCGCCGCCTGGCCGCCGATGATGCCGCCTGGGATGCGGCCGATCCGCCCGCGGCCTCCGAGTCTCAACGCCGGGTGCGGGCTGAGCTGAACGCGTCGACGTCGACTCCCAGTGGCGATGTGCTGCACTCGGGGTTTCTGGCCAACGCTGCGGCGACCCCCAACGCGCCCGCGGTGTTCTGCAGCGCCGGGAACCTCAGTTACGGCGAACTGCACGACAGGGTGCTGGCGGTGGCGGCTGCGCTGCAGTCGCGCGGGGTGTGCCACGGTGAGGTGGTCGCGGTGCTGGGGCCCAAGAGCGTCGAACAGGTCGTCGCGCTGCTGGCCATCTCGATGGTCGGCGCCGCGTACCTGCCGATCGGGGTCGATCAGCCCGCCGATCGGGCCGCGCGCATCCTGCGCACCGGTGGGGTGGACTTCGCCCTGGTCTGCGGCTCAGGGCCCGACCATCCGGACTTGCCGCACCTGTCGGTGACTGACGCCGAGATCATCGGTGACCCAGCGCATTTCGAGCCGGTGGCGACGAATCCGGACGACTTGGCGTACGTGTTGTTCACGTCGGGCTCGACCGGTGAGCCCAAGGGTGTCGAGATCACTCACGACGCGGCGATGAACACCATCGAGTTCATCAACCACCACTTCGACATCGGCCCGGCCGACCGGTGCCTGGCGCTGTCGCACCTGGAGTGCGACCTGTCGGTGATCGACGTCTACGGGACGCTGCGTTCGGGTGGCTCGCTGGTGGTCGTCGACGAGGAACAGCGCCGTGATCCAGACGTCTGGGTCAGGCTGATCGACGAACACCGGGTGACGGTGCTGCACTTCCTGACAGGTTGGCTCGAGATGCTGGTAGCCGCCCGTGAAACGAACACTGACGGGGCATCCTTGTCCTCATTGCGGGTGGTGCCCACCGGCGGCGACTGGGTGCGTCCGGACCTGGTGCGGGCGCTGCGCGCCGCGGCGCCGCGGGTGCGCTTCGCCGGACTCGGCGGGGCCACCGAGACCGCGACGCACAACACGATCTTCGAAGTCGGATTCGACGACGACGCCCTGCCGTCGCACTGGACCTCGGTGCCGTTCGGTGTGCCGCTGACGAACAACTGCTGCCGTGTGGTCGACGCGCGGGGTGAGGACTGCCCTGACTGGGTCCCCGGCGAACTGTGGGTCGGCGGGCGCGGTATCGCCCGTGGCTACCGCGGTCGGCCCGACCTCACCGCCGAACGTTTCGTCGAGCACGACGGGCGCCGCTGGTACCGCACCGGGGACCTGGTGCGGTCCTGGCCCGACGGCACGCTGGAGTTCGTCGGCCGGGCCGACCACCGGATCAAGGTCAGCGGATTCCGGATCGAACTGGGCGAGGTCGAGGGCGCACTGTGCCGCGTTCCGGGGGTGGACGCGGCGGTGGCGGTGCTGGTCCCGGTCGAGGGCGGTCACGACCTGCTGGGCGCGGTGGTGCGGGCGGACCAGCCGGGTGGCGATGCGGAAGCGGCCGCTCAGGCCATCTCCACAGCGATGGCCGAGCTGGTGCCCGCGCACATGATCCCGCAGGTGCTGCTGGTCGCCGATGAGATTCCCTATGCCCGCGGCAAGACCGACCGCGCCGCAGCGGTTCGGATGCTCGCCGCACTCGGCGCTCCGGAGAGCCGGGGCTACCGGGCGCCGTCGGGTCCGCTGGAAACGGCCCTCTGCGCGATCGTCGGCGAGGTTCTCGGGCAGTCCGGGGTCGGTGTCGACGACGATTTCTTCGCCCTCGGCGGGGACTCGGTGCTGGGTACGCAGCTGGTGGCGCGGATCAGGGACTGGCTGGATACCTCGACGGTGATGGTCGCCGACGTCTTCGCCGCCCGAACCGTGGCGAAGATGGCCGCCGTGCTGGTGAGCCGGGAATCCGGCTCGGACCGGCTGCAGCTGGTGTCCGAGCTGTATCTCGAGGTCACGGGCATGGACAGCGCCGATGTGGCGTCCGAGTTGGCACGCACGTCCCCAGAACTCGCGTTCGGCAACTAAGGTTAGAGTTACTTCAGTTAGGGCAGGCTTTGCTTATCGTCAGGAGGTCGTTGTGGACGCGGTGAGTCGCACGACTACGCAGACCATGCACGCAGTGGCGACAGAACCGCTGCACCAGGGGTTCTTCACGCATGCGCAGGGTGCCCCCGACGACATCGCGGTGGTCGGCCCGACCACCCGCTGGACCTACGGGCAGCTGCGTGAGCAGGCGCTTTCGGTGTCCGGAGCGCTCGCGGTGGCCGGCGTACGCGTCGGCGACCGGGTCGCGGTCGTGGGGTCCACCGGCCTGGACACGGTGATCGCCTCACTGGGAATCCTGGCGGCCGGCGGCGTCTGTGTCCCGATCGACACTGCTGACCCGGCCGAGCCGGTGCTGGAGCACACGGGCGTGCGGATGGCTCTGTTCACCGGGGACGGACCGCCCAACTGGCTGCCGGCGCTCACCGTCGCCGAGGCGCTGCGGATCGGGGCCCGCGCGAGCGGTGTCACCCCGGTGCGTTCCGCGCCCGGTGACCCCGCGTTCCTGGGCTCGGTCGACGAGTCGGGGTATGCGGTCGTGACCCACGCTGCTGCTCACGACGCCGTGGTGGAGCTCACCGCCCGGCTCGGTGTTCACGGCGATGACCGCATCGGTGTGTTCTCGGCTGCCGGCGCCGCGGCTCCGATCCTGATGATGCTGGTGGCACTGACCGCAGGCGCAGGCATCGTCGTTGCCGACGATGCAGCGCGCCGCAACCCCGAGCGGGGGATGAACGGCTTCGCCCTCGCTGTGCGGCATCGGGATGCGGTGGCCGCTCTCGACACCGCTGTGCCGTCGTGAGCGGGCCGGATACCCAGATCACCGTCAAGCCCTGGGTCAAGCGTTATCCAGGGTCCCAAAGTTCAACAGCCACACTGGTTTTCCCGCATGCCGGGGGAGCGGCCGTGGCCTACCGGGGATTCGGAACGGCACTGGCTGCGGCCGGCTCCGATGCCTATGTCATGCAATACCCGCAGCGCGGCGACCGCCTGTCGCATCCGGCGGCGCCCACGGTAGAAGATCTCGCCAAGGATCTCTTCGATGCCGGCGACTGGGCCGGAATCGGGTCGCTCCGGTTGTTCGGACACTGCATGGGCGCCGTGGTGGCCTTCGAATTCGCCCGGATCGCCGAACGCAACGGCGTGGCGATCGACGCCCTGTGGGTGTCGGCCAGCGAGGCGCCGTCGGCCGTGGCCGCCGCGCCCGCGCTGCCGATGGCCGAATCCGAGATCATCGCTGAGATGGTCGATCTCGGCGGTACCGACGAGGCGCTGCTCGCTGACGACGACTTCGTCGAACTACTGCTGATGGCGGTGCGGGCCGACTACAGCGCCTTCAACCGCTATGCGTGCGACGCCGACGTGACTATCGCCGCGGACATCTACGCACTGGGCGGAGAGAGCGACCACCGCATCGGTGAAGACATGTTGCGGCGCTGGGAAACCCACACCACCGGTGCCTACACCTGCTCGATGTTCGACGGCGGGCATTTCTACCTCAACACCCAACTCGAGGACGTGGCGGAGCTGGTGAATGAGCTCTAGCCGCCAGCTTCCGGGGCCTGACAGCAGTGATCCGGTGGTGATCGTGGGGATGGCCCTCGAGGCGCCGGGCGGGATCGAAACTGCTGACGACTACTGGTCGCTGCTGACAGAGCAGCGCGAAGCCCTCGGCCGATTTCCCGCCGACCGCGGTTGGTCAGTTCGCGAACTGTTCGACGGCTCGCGCCGTGACGGGTTCAAGCGTATCCATGACCTGGGCGGATTCCTCTCCAGCGCAGCGACATTCGACCCCGCCTTCTTCGGGATCTCGCCGCGTGAGGCGGTGGCGATGGATCCGCAGCAACGCATCGGGCTGCGGATCGCGTGGCGTGCGCTGGAGAACAGCGGCATCAACCCCGATGATCTCGCCGGGCACGACGTGGGTTGCTACGTCGGTGCATCGGGTCTGGAGTACGGGCCGGCGCTGTCGGAGTTCTCCCATCACAGCGGACATCTGATCACCGGTACCTCGCTGGGTGTCATCTCCGGCCGGATCGCCTACACGCTGGATCTGTGCGGTCCGGCACTCACCATCGACACCTCGTGCTCGTCGGCGTTGGCGGCGTTCCACACCGCCGTGGCCGCGGTCCGCGCCGGCGACTGCGACATGGCGCTGACCGGCGGGGTCTGCGTGATGGGTACCCCCGGGTACTTCGTGGAGTTCTCCAAGCAGCACGCATTGTCCGACGACGGACACTGCCGGCCGTACAGCGCACACGCCAGTGGCACGGTCTGGGCGGAAGGGGCGGCGATGTTCGTCCTGCAACGCAAATCGGCGGCCGTACGCGACAGTCGGCGAATCCTGGCCGAGGTGCGCGCCACCGCGGTGAACCAGGACGGTCGGACCACCGGTCTGACCGCGCCCAGCGGCGCCGCACAGCAGCGGTTGTTCGCCAAGGCGATCGAGCAGGCCGCCGTGCGTCCGGAGGACGTCGGCATGATCGAGGGCCACGGCACCGGAACCCGACTCGGCGACCGGACCGAATTACGTTCGTTGGCACAGACTTACGGCGCCACGGAGCCCGGATCCGGCGCGTTGTTGGGCTCGGTGAAATCCAACGTCGGGCACTCCCAGGCGGCGGCAGGCGGGCTCGGTCTGGCGAAGGTGATCCTGGCGGCCGAGCGTGCGGCCATCCCGGCCACCCTGCACGCCGATGAGGTCAGCCGCGAGATCGACTGGGACAGCCAAGGTCTGCGGCTGGCGACCAAGCTCACCCAATGGCCCGCGGTCAACGGTCAGCGCATAGGCGCGGTCTCGGCCTTCGGCATGAGCGGCACCAACGCGCATGCGATCGTCGCGGTTCCCGAGGTCCCAGGGGCCGCAGCATGACCGAAGGCCACTCTCTTCCCGACGGGCGCACAGCTGTCCTGCTCAGTGCACACGCCGAGGAACTGATCGGAACCGACGCCGCGGCCATCCTGCGCTATCTCGACACCCGTGCCGAGGTGAGTGCGGACGACGTCGCCGCCACCCTGCGGTCCACCCGGCGCCTGCGCCGCCACCGCGCTGTGGTCCGGGCCGTCGACCGCGATGAACTCACCGCGGGTCTGCGTGCGTTGGCCGATGGCGCGGACCACCCGCTGGTCACCCGCGCGCAAGCGGGGTCACCGGGATCGGGTTCGGGCGCCCGCATCGCCTTCGTGTTCCCCGGCCAGGGCAGTCAGTGGCCGTCGATGGGCGTGCAGGCCTACGAGCGGCTTCCTGTTTATCGGGCCGAGGTCGACAGATGTGCCGCGCAGTTCCAGGCTGCCGGCGCCGCGTCACCGCTGGATTATCTTCTGGCCGAGCCGGATTCGGCTGCGGTCACCAATGATTTCTCCCAGGTGCAGATCCAGGGCGCTCAGTTCGTCCACGGTGTGGCGTTGGCCCGGGTGTGGCGGTCCTGCGGTGTGCTGCCCGATATCACCGTCGGTCACAGTCTCGGCGAGATCGGCGCTGCCTACGTGGCCGGCACCATCACCCTGCCCGACGCAGTGGCCGTGGTGATCGCCCGCGCGACCGTGTTGGACCGCTTGACCGGGCCCTACCGCGTCGCGGTCCTCGGAATCACACCCGAGGAAGCCTCGAAGGTGATCGCCGAAACCCCGGGTTGGCTGGAACTGTCGGTGGTGAACTCCCGCTCATCGGTGGCGGTGTCGGGGGAGACCGGCGCGGTGGCCGCAGCGGTGGCGACAGTGGCCGGGCGCGGAGCATTCGCCAAAGAGATCGAGATGTGGTTCCCGGCGCACACCACTGCGCTGGACGGGTCGCGGGGCGAGCTCGAATCACTGCTTCCCTCTGCAGGATTCACTGAGTCACCGGTGCAGTTCATCGGCTCGGCCACCGCCGACGTGGTGGCGGCCGGAACCGGATTCACCGACTACTGGTACACCAACCTGCGCAGCACGGTGCGCTTCGACCGCGCCATCGAGATGGCCGCGCGGCGCGGCGCCCGGATCTTCGTCGAACTCTCCGCACATCCGGCGCTGTTGTTCGCCATGGGCGATCTGCTCGACGACGCGGCCGAACTCACCGGCGGGCCGGTGGTGATGGTGGGATCGGGCCGGCGCGACGAACCGGTCACCGACCGGCTCAGCGCCAACATCGTCTCCGTCGCGATGGCCGATGCCGGCTACCGCTGGAGCGATCTCCCGAACCATGCCGCCGAGTCGCTGCGCGACTTCCCGTTCGCGCCGATGCGCGCCGAACACCTCTGGGCCACAACACAACCGCTACCGCCGGTCGCAGGCTTGACGGTCGGCGTCGAGCATTGGCAGAACCACGGCCTCCCCGCCACGCCTGCCGGACAGCGCCGGATCGCGGTGCTCGATCTGGCCGCCGGACAGGGGCCCGCCGCCACGCTGCAACGTGCAGCCGAGGAGATGGACGCAACCACCGTTGTCGCCCCCGCCGACGCCGACCTGCTGGTCGTGGTCGCGCCGGTATCTGAGCACGACGATGCGGTGGCGGCGGCAGAATCCCTGAGCCGCCGCGTCGACGACGGGCTACTGGGTTATGTCGGGGCGATCACGCCGGAGACCCGCGATGTATGGCTGGTCACCGTCGGTGGTGAATCCACCGGCGACGGATCGCAGCGCCCACGGCCCGAGGCCGCCGCATTGGCGGCGATGCACCGTAGCCTGAGCTACGAACATCCGGACCCGACTTTCCGCCACCTGGATCTGGCCGAATCGGCGATCGACCCCGCCGCCGCGGTGACAGCGATCACCGCAATGCTGACCGATGCCGAGGACATCGCCCTGCGGGGCAACGGTTCCGCAATCGAGGTCTGGCACCGTGGGATGCGCGATGACACCTCCGACGCCCGGACCTGGACCGCCGAATCGGGGGTGTTCGACGAGGTGGTCATCACCGGTGGAGCCGGCGCGGTGGGCCTGCACTATGCCCGTCACCTGGCCGGGCAGGGGGCCCGGCGCATCGTGCTGCTCAGCCGCAGCGGCCTCGATGACACGCAACTAGCCGCGCTTTCCGCCCCCGGCACCGAGATCGTCGCTCCTCGTTGCGATCTGACCGACCCGGCGCAGATCGCCGCGACGGTCGCAGAACTGGCGGTCGGCCCGGCATCACTGGTGATCCACGCGGCCGCGTCCGCCACGATCGCCGCCGGCGACGAGCTGACCGGTGCAACGGTGCGGGATACCTTTGCGGCCAAAGTGAGCGGGCTGGCCAACCTGGCCGCGGCCTGGCCGATGCAACCGGATGCCCGGATCGTGTTGTGCTCCTCGGTGTCCGGCCTGTGGGGCGGGTACGGCCATGCCGCCTACTCTGCGGCCAACCGGCTGCTCGACGCCCTCGGTGCGCAGCTGCGCGAACACGGTCGGCGCTGCACCTCGGTGCGATGGGGACTGTGGCCGGGAGACGGCATCATCGATTCCGGTGAGATCAGCCGGGTCGAGCGGTCGGGCCTGCGAGCCATGGCGCCCGACCGTGCAGTGGAGGCCGGGCTGCGGGATTACCCGGCCGATCCACTGGTGTTCACCGCCGACGCGGAACGACTGCGGACCTTCCTCGGTGCGGCGGCCCAACCCGAACCGGTTGTCGTGACTGCCGAGGCTCCGCTCGACGACGCCGCCGAGGCGGCCGACGCCACAGGCGCGATGCGGATCGCGCTCGGTGCGGTGTTGAAGCTCGACGACACCACCGGACTGGATCTCGGCGCGTCGCTGCTGGATCTCGGTGTCGACTCGCTGCTGGCGATCGACCTACGTAAGAAGCTCAAGAAGGCCACCGGCCGTGCCGTGCCGCTGGCCACCATCCTCGGTGGCGCCACCGCTGCCGAAGTGATCGAGCATTTGGAAAGACCTGAAAAGGAAGCATTTTCGCGTGACTGACATGGTTAGTGCCGATTCGGCTGCCCCCCGCACCTCCGACGCGCGTCTGGAGCTGATGCGGCGCAGGCTTGCCGAGCGGGGCCTCGCGTCAGCATCGGGGGAGCCCGGACAGGCGGACGCGGGCGTGCCGGTCGATCCCACCGTGCTGTCGGACGGTCAGCGGCGGATGTGGTTCGTGCAGGGTTTCGATCCGAGCGGGGTCCTGCTGAACATCTGCCTGTCCTACCGGCTCGACGGCGTGGTCGACGCCGAGCGGCTGCACGACGCGCTGGTTGCGGTGGCGGGGCGGCATCCGATCCTGCGCACCACCTACCGGGCCGACGAGAACGGCGAGCCGACGGCGACGGTGCACGATGACCTGGCCCCGGGGTGGACGGTGCACGACCTGTCCGACAAGTCCGAGCGGGCGCGAAAGCTGCGCCTCGAGGTGCTGGCTCAGCGTGAATTCGGCACGGCCTTCGACCTGAGCAGCGACTCGCCGGTGCGGATCACATTGATCAAGACCGGCCCGAGCGAACACGTGATGTTGCTTGTGGCGCATCACATCGCCTGGGACGACGGCTCGTGGCGGGTGTTCTTCACCGACCTGACCCGGGCGTACAGCGGGGCGCAGCTCGGCGAGACTCCGCGGGTCCCGGTATCCGAGGCTCCGGACGGTGATGCGGATCTGGCGTACTGGCGCGAGGTGCTGGCCGCTCCGCCGGAGCCGCTGGAGCTGCCGGGCCCCGCGGGTTCGGTGGTGCCCAGCGGTTTTCGTTCCCAGCGCAGCACGGTCCGGTTGTCGGCCGAGACCGTCCGGCAGGTGGCGGCACTGGCCCGCGACACCGGGGCCACCCCCTACATGGTGTTGCTCGCGGCGTTCGGTGCACTCATCCACCGCTACACCCACACGGACGATTTCCTGGTCGCCACCCCGGTTTTGAACCGCGACACCGACGAGACCATCGGCTACTACGGCAACACGGTGGCGATGCGACTGCGTCCACAGGCCACGCTCGGATTCCGGGACCTGGTCGAGGCCACGCGCGACACCGCGATCGGTGCCTTCACCCATCAGCGGGTCAACCTCGACCGGGTGGTGGCCGAACTCAACCCGGACCGGCGCCACGGTGCCGAGCGGATGACACGGGTGAGCTTCGGGTTCCGCGAGCCCGACGGCGGCGGCTTCCGTCCGGACGGCGTGACGTGCGAACGCGCCGAGCTGCGCGGCCAACACACCCAGCTGCCCTTGGGTTTCATGGTCGAACTCGACGCCGAGGGCGCGGTGGTGGAGGCCGAACATCTCACCGAGGTGCTGGATGCCGACCTCGCCGCCCAGATGCTGCGGCACTTTGCCGTGCTGCTCGACTGTGCGCTCGCCGAGCCCGACCGGCCGCTGGCCGCGCTGGACCTGTTCACCGCCGAGGACGCCGAGTGGATGCGTTCGGTGTCAACCGGTGAGCAGTTCGACACGCCGGCAACCACATTGGGCGCGCTGGTCACAGAGCAGGCTGCCCGTACCCCCGATGCCGTCGCGGTGGTCTACGAGGGTCGCCACTACACCTATCGCGAGATCAACGAGTCGGCGAACCGGTTGGCGCACTGGCTGATCGAGCAGGGCATCGGCACCGAGGACCGGGTGGCGGTGCTGCTGGAGAAGTCGCCCGAGCTGGTCATCACGGCACTGGGCATCGTCAAGGCCGGTGCGGTGTACCTGCCGGTCGACCCGACCTACCCCGAAGACCGACTCACCTACATTCTCTCCGACTCCGACCCGAAAACCATTCTGCGAGAGCCGGTCGGCGGCCTGGAGAACTATCCGGCCACCGATCCCACCGACACCGAGCGGATCCGCCCGCTGGGCCCCGACAACACCGCGTACCTGATCTACACCTCGGGGTCCACCGGCCTGCCCAAGGGCGTGCCGGTGCCGCACCGGCCGATCGCGGAGTACTTCGTCTGGTTCGGCGGCGATTACGAGGTCACCGAGGACGAACGCCTGCTGCAGGTGGCTTCGCAGAGCTTCGACGTGTCGATCGGCGAGATCTTCGGCATGCTGGCCGCCGGTGCGCGCCTGGTGATCCCGAAGCCGGGCGGCCTGGGCGACATCGGCTACCTCACCGATCTGCTGCGCAACGAGGGCATCACCTCGATGCACTTCGTCCCGTCGTTGCTCGGACTGTTCCTGTCGCTGCCCGGTGTCAACGAGTGGCGCACGCTGCAGCGCGTGCCGATCGGTGGCGAGGCGTTGCCCGGCGAGATCGCCGACAAGTTCCTCGCCACCTTCGATTCCCTGCTACACAACTTCTACGGACCCACCGAAACGGTGCTCAACTGCACCCGTTACAAGGTGGAGGGCAAGCAGGGCTCCCGGATCGTGCCGATCGGCACACCGAAGATCAACACCACGATCCATCTGCTCGACGACGCGCTGCAGCCCGTTCCGGTCGGCGTGATCGGCGAGATCTACATCGGCGGAACACATGTCGCGCACGGGTATCACGACCGCCCGCGACTCACCGCCGAACGGTTCGTGGCCGACCCGTTCAATCCCGGCGGACGGATGTACCGGTCCGGTGACCTGGCTCGGCGGAACGCCGACGGTGACATCGAGTTCGTCGGCCGCGCCGACGAGCAGGTAAAGGTCCGTGGCTTCCGAATCGAGCTGGGTGAGGTCTCCTCGGCCATTTCCGTCGACCCGTCGGTCGGGCAGGCCGTCGTGGTCGTCAGCGATCTGCCGTCGCTGGGCAAGAGCCTGGTCGCCTACATCACGCCGGCCGCCGGTGCCGAGCGGGTCGAGATCGACCGCATCCGGGCCAGGGTGACCGCCGCGCTGCCCGAATACATGATCCCGGCCGCGTTCGTCGAGCTGGCCGAGATCCCGATCACCGCGCACGGCAAGATCGATCGGCGGGCACTGCCCGAACCGGAGATCCGTTCGGCCACCGAATTCCGCGCGCCGGACACCGAAACCGAACACGAGATCGTCGCTCTGTTCGGCGAACTGCTCGAACGGGACGGTGTCGGCGCCGACGATTCGTTCTTCGATCTGGGCGGTCACTCCCTGCTGGCCACCAAACTCGTTGCCGCGGTGCGGGCCCGATTCGGGGTCGACCTTGGCGTGGCCGACGTGTTCGAGAACGCCACGGTGGCGGGTCTGGCCGCTCGCGTCGACGAATTGCAGGCCTCGGGCACCGGCGTTGGTCTGCCCCCGATCGTGGCTGCACAACACACCGGACCGTCGCAGATGTCGGCGGCCCAGCACCGGCAGTGGTTCCAGTTCCGCATCGACGGACCCAACCCGGTCAACAATGTGCCCTTCGCGGCCCGGCTGACCGGACCCTGCGACGTCGAGGCACTGGCAGCGGCGGTCGACGACGTGGTTGCCCGACACGAGATCCTGCGCACCACCTATCGCGAAATCGACGGTGTCCCTTACCAGATCATCCATCCCGCGGCCCCGGTGACGGTCCGTCGCGTCGACGGCTCCGGCGAGGACTGGTTGCAGGGCGAACTCGATACCGAGCGGCGCTACTGCTTCGACCTGGAGAACGAGTGGCCGATCCGGGCGGCGGTGCTGTCCACTCCGGGTGCGCACGTGCTGTCTTTGATCGTGCACCACATCGCCGCCGACCACTGGTCGGGCGCAGTGTTGTTCACCGATCTGATGACCGCCTACCACGCCCGCCGGGCCGGTACGGCACCCGACTGGGCACCGCTACCGGTCCAGTACGCCGACTTCGCGGACTGGCAGGCCGAAGTGCTTTCGGGCGCGGACGAGCGGATCGCCGAGCAACGTGACTACTGGACAAGGCAACTGGCCGGTCTGTCGGCCGACCATGACATCGAGAACGGCCTGCAACCCGACTTTCCACGCCCGCCGGTGCCGACCGGAGAGGGTAAGGCGCTCGATTTCACCATCGACGTGGGCGTCCGGGACAAGCTCGTCGAACTCGCCCGTGAACTCGGCGTCACCGAGTTCATGGTGCTGCAGGCCGCCGTTGCGATCGCCCTGCACAAAGCCGGGCAGGGCACCGACATCGCGCTGGGCACACCGGTGGCCGGACGCACCGCACCTGAGCTCGACGCGCTGATCGGGTTCTTCATCAACATCGTGGTGCTGCGCAACGACCTGTCCGGCAACCCGACGCTGCGGGAGGTGCTGCGGCGTTCCCGTGACATGGCGCTGGCCGCCTACAAGCACCAGGACCTGCCGTTCGACCGGGTGGTCGACGCAGTCAGCCCGGTGCGCTCGCTGGCACGCAATCCGCTTTTCGGTGTGGTGGTGCACGTGCGTGAGGACCTGCCGGCAAGTCAGGTCATCGATACCGGTGCCGACGGTGAAACCCTTTTCACCGCACTGGAACCCACGTTCGACGTGGCCCATGCGGACCTGTCGCTCAACTTCTTTGCCGAAGCCGGTGCCGGATATCGGGCCACCGTCATCTACCGCACCGAGCTCTACGAGGCGGCCACCGCAGCGCGCCTCGTGGACTGGCTGCACCGCATCGTCGGGGCATTCGCCGGTGATGCCGACCAGACGGTGCGCGACATCGCGGTGCTCGATACGGCCGAACGCGACCTGCTGGTCGATGACTGGAGCCGCAAGGCGGTGCCGCCGGCCGGGCTGCCGCAGACCGAGGGCGCAGATCGCGTCTACCTGCTGGACGAATGGCGGCAACCGGTGGCCATCGGTGTCGTGGGTGACGTCTACTACGCTGGCGGTGCGGTGGACGAGGCAGGTGGCGCGGCCACCGGCGTCGGTGCCGATCGCTTCGCGCCCAACCCCTTCGGGGACGGGCGGTTGTATCGCACCGGGGACCGGGCCCGCTGGACCGTCGACGGCCGGCTGGAGCCCATCACCACCGGTGAACCGCGTCTGCAGGCTGTCCTGGAAGGGATCGACGGGGTGGCCGCTGCGGCAACCCGGCATTGGGAGACTCGCGGTGCCACCACCGTGGCCGGCTACTTGGTCCTCGAGCCCGGAACTGCGGACACCGAGACCGTCCTGGAGACCGTGCGAGCTGCGCTGCCAGAGGAATTCGTCGGTGCGGTGCTGACGGTCGTCGACAGCATCGAACCTGCCGGGCTGACCCGTCCGCGCATCACCACGACGGCGCCCGCCGAGCCGCCGGCCACCGCGACCGAGGTGACGCTGGCGGCGATGCTCGTGACCCTGCTCGGTGCGACCGACGTGGGCCGGTACGACGACTTCTTCACCCTCGGCGGCGACAGCATCCTGGCCGTGCAACTCGCGGCGCGGGCCAGGGATGCCGGTGTGGCGATGACGGCCCGCATGGTGTTCGAACATCCCGGGCTCGCGGATCTGGCCGCCGCGATCGACCGCGCGGGTGACGACGACGGCACCGCAACCGCCGACGTGCACCATGAGCCGATGTCCGCCTCGGGCCTGTCGCCCGACGAGCTTGCCGCGTTGACCGCGGGATGGGGACAGGACCAGGGGATCTCGACATGACGACCACCGGAACGCCGCCCGGCGTCGAGGACGTCCTGGCACTCAGCCCGCTGCAACAGGGGCTGTACTCGCTGGCCGGGCTGACCGAAGGAGACGAGGGGGCGGACCCCTACCTCATCGCGATGGCCGCCGACATCGACGGGGCAGTGGACGCCGGATTGCTGCGGGCCAGTGCCGAAGCCATGCTGGTGCGCCATCCGAACCTGCGGGCCAGCTTCTTCCAGGGAAACCTGAGCCGCCCCGTCGCAGTGGTCCCGTCGGCCGTCGAACTGCCGTGGCGGCACGTGCAGGCCGACGACGCGCAGGCGCTCGCCCTGGAATCCGAGGAACGCGCCCGGCGCTTCGACCTGGGTCGAGGGCCGCTGATCCGATTCCTGCTCATCGAAAAGCCCGGGCAACACTGGCGACTGGTGATCGTCGCCCATCACATCGCGATCGACGGCTGGTCGCTGCCGGTGTTCGTCGGTGAGTTGATCGCGCTCTACGGGGCGAAGGGAGACGCGACCGCGCTGCCCTCGGCGGTGCGCCCCTATCGCGACTACATCGGCTGGCTGGCCGGGCGCGATCAGGCGGACAGCCGGGCACGGTGGCAGGCACATCTGTACGGCATGGACGCCCCTACCTTGCTGTCGCCGGCGTTGTCCGGACGGGCGGCCGAGCCGGGTCTGCCGGCCCGCACCGAGGTGACCCTCGACGAGCAACAGTCCGCCGCGATCTTCGAGGCCGCCCGGAAACGCGGCGTCACAGTCAACACCCTGTTCCAGATGGCTTGGGCGACAATTCTTTCGGTCTTCACCGACCGCACCGACGTGGTGTACGGCGTCACGGTGTCGGGCCGCCCGGACGAGCTGGCCGGTGTCGAGTCGATGGTCGGCCTGTTCATCAACACTGTGCCGCTGCGGGTCCGGGTCGACCCCGGCCTTCCGGTCGGCGGTCAGTGCCTGGCGCTGCAGCGGGAGGCCGCCGAGCTGCGCGAGCACAGCTACCTGAGCCACACCGAGTTGCGTTCACTCGGTGGGATCGGCGAGCTGTACGACACTCTGCTGGTCTACGAGAACTTCCCGCCCGGCGGGTTGGTCGGCAGCGACGAGTTCGCGCTCGGCGAGGCCGTGTTGCGGCCCGCGGCGTTGGAGAGCCTGTCCCACTTCCCGGTCACCATCGCCGCGCATCCCACCCACGGCCGCCTCACGGTGCTCGTCGAAACCCTCGGCGGGGCACTGGGACAGCTCGACCCGCGTGCTCTGGGACTACGGGTGCTGACCGTGGTCCAGCGGCTGCTGGAGCGCTGGGAGCGTCCGCTGCGCGAGGTCGCGGTCACCCTCGATGACGAGCCGCGGCCCGTCGGTGCGCCACCGATCACCCAGCAGGCCGGTGATTCCCACACCGGCTTCCACACCACGTTCAGCGAGACCGCCGCCGAACGCCTCGGTTCGGTGGCCCTGAGCTGGGACGGCGGAGAGCTCAGCTATCGCGAACTCGACGAGGCCGCCGACCGCCTGGCTGCCGCGCTGATCCGCCGTGGAATGTCCGTCGAGACTCCGGTCCCGATCCGGCTGCGACGTGGGCCCGACTACGTCGTGGCGATGCTCGCCGTGCTCAAGGCGGGCGCGATGATCGTGCCACTGGATCCGGCCATGCCCGAGGAACGGGTTGCCGAGATCCTCCGCCAGATCGGCTCAGGCCGCCACCCGCTGGTCGTCGACGAAACCCTGCTGGCATCTGTCGATTCCGGAGCGGCCACCGACTACCGGCCCGCACCGGTCCACCCCGGGCAGGGCGCCTACATTGTCTTCACCTCCGGTACGACCGGAAAACCCAAGGGCGTCATCGGAACCCATCAGGCGCTGTTGGCCTATTGCGCCGACCATGCCCACCAGGTGCTTCGGCCGGCGGCCGAGCGCCTCGGTCGTCCACTGCGAGTGGCCCACGCGTGGTCGTTCACCTTCGATGCGGCCTGGCAGCCGTTGGCGGCCCTGCTCGACGGGCACACCGTGCACATCGTCTCCGACGAGGTGCAGCGCGACGCCGAGGCCGTGGTGGAGACCATCGGGCGCTTCGCCATCGACATGATCGACACCACACCGTCGATGTTCGCCTCCCTGCGGGCGGCCGGCCTGCTCACCCAGGTGCCGTTGGCGGTGCTCGCGCTCGGCGGCGAGGCCATCGACACCGCCACCTGGCGGGGGATCCAGGCCGAATGCGAGCGCACCGGGATGTCGGCCCACAACTGCTACGGCCCGACCGAGACCACGGTGGAAGCCGTCGTCGCGGCCATCGCCGAGTATGCGCAGCCCGGTATCGGGCGTCCCACGGAGTCGACCGCGGCCTACGTCCTCGACAGCTGGCTTCGCCCGGTTCCCGACGGAGTGTGCGGCGAACTGTATTTGGCCGGTGGTCAATTGACCCGCGGCTATCTCGGCAGACCGGGGGAAACGGCAGGACGGTTCGTCGCCGATCCGTTCACGCCCGGTGCCCGGATGTACCGCACCGGTGACGTGGTGCGTCGGAATCCCGAGTCGGGTGGCATTGAATTCCTCGGCCGCAGCGACGATCAGGTCAAGATCCGTGGTTTCCGGGTGGAGCCAGGCGAGGTGGCCGCGACGTTGCACGCCCATCCAGGGGTGCGGCACGCCCATGTGGCGGTACGGCAGCACCGCAGCGGGCCGCGACTGGTCGCGTATGTGGTCACCGACACCCCGGTCACCGAGCTACGGGGAATGCTGACCGACACCCTGCCCAGACATCTGGTCCCCCACCACATCGTGGCCGTCGAGGAGATTCCACTGACCACCAACGGCAAGGTCGACGACGCCGCGCTGGCGGCGCTGGGTACCGGCGGACGCTCCGAAGGGGCCGAGCACCCCGCCACCGACACCGAGCGGCTGCTGGCCCAGGTGCTGTCCGAGGTGCTGGGGACCGCTGACGGCGCGGGCGTGGACGTCACCGCCGACTTCCTCGATCTCGGGCTGGACAGCATCGTGGCCCTGTCGGTGGTCCAGGCTGTGCGGCGCCGTGGCGTGGCATTGCGTGCCCGCCTGATGTTGGACTGTGCGACAGTCCGCGAGCTCGCGGCCGCGATCGATGCCGATGCGGACGCCGTCGCGCAGGACCGAGATGCGGCCGACCAAGCCGCACCCGACACCACCCCGATCCCGCTGCTGCCGAACGGGCGCTGGCTGTACCAGTACGGCGACCCACGCCGGCTCGCCCAGACCGAGGTGTTCCGGCTGCCCGGCGGGATCACCCGGGCACAGCTGGAAACCCTGCTGCGCAACGTGATCGACGGGCATGAGGTGCTGCGCACCCGTTTGGACCTTGAGGCCCTGACGCTCGTGCCGCATGAGCGCGGTGAGGTGCTGTCGGAGGCGACCGGGTCGGGTGAGCTCGAAGCCGCGGTGGCCGAACAGGCCGACCTTTCGGTGCAGCGCCTCGATCCGCAGAACGGGTCGATGCTCGACGCGGTGTGGCTGCATCACCCGCGGACGGACGGCGGGCTGCTGATCCTCACCGCCCACGTGCTGGCCCTGGACCCGGCATCGTGGCGGATCCTGGTCGGCGAGCTCGAAAATGCCTGGCATGCGCTCGCTTCCGGCCGGACGCCGCTGCCCGTGCGTGAACACACCTCGTTGCGGCAGTGGTCCCGGTTGCTCTCGGACCGGGCGGCCACGCTCGACACCTGCGGCTTTTGGGAGCGGCAATTCGACGGTGGCGATCCGGACATCGGTGCGCGCCGGATCGATCCGGCCGCCGACCGGATGGCCGGGGTGACCATCAAGATGGCCTTCGCCGAACCCGACGTGACGGCCAGACTGCTCACCGGCGCATTGCCGGTGACCGAGGTGCTGGCCGCGGTAACCGCTCGGGCGCTGACCAATTGGCGCCGCCACCGTGGTCAGCCGACCCCGGCGCCACTGCTGGCGCTGGAAACCCACGGCCGGTCCGATGCCGTGGTGTCCGGTCACGGCGAGGTCGATACCGGCGACACCGCGGGGTTGCTCAGCATGATCTATCCGTTGCGGCTGACCGCCGACGACGTAAGGGGGGTCGTCGCGCAGGTGGCCGCCATCCCCGGCGACGCCATCGACTACGGCCTGCTGCGGTACCTGCGCGAGGACACCGGCCGGCGGCTCGGCGCCCACCGGGATCCGCAGGTGCTGCTCAACTATCTGGGCCGTATCGAACTGGACGCGGCTGATCACGCCCTGCTGCAGGACCGTTCGTTGCAGACCGGGGTGACCCCGATTCCCGAACCCAATGTCGCTGTGCGCCATGAGCTGACGATCATGGCCGCGGTGATCGACCGCGACGGATCGGCCGTGCTCGGCACCCAGTGGCGGACTTTGCCCGACATTCTGTCGGCCGAGGACATCGCCACCCTGCAGGAGATGTGGCTGGACGCATTACGAGAGGTGTTGCGAGAGGTGACCCCATGAGTACCCCATCGGCCCCCACCCTGGCCGTCATCGGTGCCGGGCCCAAGGCCATTGCGGTGGCGGCCAAGGCCGCCGAACTGCGGGCGATGGGCGTGCCGGCCCCCGAGGTCGTCGTCGTCGAACGTGCCGGGGTGGCCGCCAACTGGCAGGCCGTCGGTGGTTGGACCGATGGCAACCATCGCCTCGGCACCGGGCCCGAGAAGGACGTCGGCTTCCCCTACCGGTCGTCTCTGGTGTCGCGGCGTAACGCCGAACTCGACGAACGGATGACCCGGCACAGTTGGCAGGCCTACCTGATCGCCACCGGTGGATTCGCCGAATGGGTCGACCGCGGCCGGCCCGCACCGACCCACCGGCGCTGGAGCCAGTATCTCGGGTGGGTGGCCGAGGACGTCGGGATGAACGTGGTTCTCGGTGAGGTGGAACAGATCTCGGTCGATGGTGACGCCGGCGGTGCCGGCAATTCAACTGACGCCGGCGGTGCCGACAGTTCGACAGGTGCCCCCCGGTGGGCGCTGCGCACCGCCGAGGGCACCGTGTGCGCCGACGGCCTGATGATCACCGGGCCCGGTCAGGCCGAGCGTTCGGTGCTGCCGGGCAACCCCCGGGTGATGTCGATCGCCCAGTTCTGGCATCAGGCCGGCAAGCACGAGATGATCACCGCGGAGCGAGTCGCCGTGATCGGCGGCGGCGAGACGGCCGCTTCGATGCTCAACGAGCTGTTCCGCCACCGGGTTTCGACGATCACCGTGATCTCACCGACGGTCACCCTGTTCACCCGCGGCGAGGGATTCTTCGAGAACACCCTGTTCTCCGATCCGACCGGGTGGACCGGGCTGACCCTGGCCGAGCGCCGGGATGCCTTGGCCCGCACCGATCGTGGGGTGTTCTCGGCGCGGGTACAGGATGCCCTGCTGGCCGACGACCGCATCCGTCACCTGCGGGGCCGGGTCGCACACGCAGTGGCCCGCGACGAGCGGATCCGGTTGACGTTGTCGACCAACACCGGCGGTGAAGCGGTCGAGACCGTGCACGGCTTCGACCTGGTGATCGACGGGTCCGGCGCCGACTCGTTGTGGTTCGCCCCGTTGTTCAGCCAGGATGCGCTGGACCTACTCGAGCTCGGCCTCGGCGGTCCGCTGAGCAGTGATTCGCTGCAGGAGCACATCGGCCATGACCTGGCACTGACCGATGTGTTCCCGAAGTTGTTCCTGCCGGGACTGGCCGGGCTCACCCAGGGCCCCGGCTTTCCCAACCTGAGTTGTCTCGGCCTGTTGTCCGACCGGGTACTGGGTGCGAACCTGGTCCACCCCTCGATGAGGAGACTCGATGAGTTCCAATCCGTTCGATGACGAGAACGGCGCCTTCTGCGTGCTGGTCAACGATGAGGACCAGCACAGCCTCTGGCCGGCGTTCGCCGAGGTGCCCGCAGGCTGGCGGGTGGTCTTCGGTGCGGCAGGCCGCGCCGAGTGCCTGAGCTACGTCGAGCAGAACTGGCCCGACATCCGGCCCCGCAGCCTGCGTGAGGCGCTGGTCGGTTAGCAGCCGACCGAGACCGCCGGCGGGTCACGCCGGGGTCGGGGCGAGCGCGTCCATGTCGAACAACCGGGCATGCAGGATGGTGCGGTTCCGCAGCGCCGAACGCACGGCCCGGTGCAGCCCGTCCTCCAGGTAGATGTCGCCGCGCCACTTCACCGCGTGCGGAAACAGGTCGCCGTAGAAGGTCGAGTCTTCGGACAGCAGCCGGTCGAGAGCGAGCACCGTGGTGGTCGTGACCAGCTCGTCGAGGCGCAGCTGCCGCGGCGGGATGCGGGACCAGTCCCGGTGGGAGAGCCCGTGCTCCGGGTACGGTTTGCCCTCTTGGACGCCCTTGAAGATCATCGCCGGCCCGCCTCCGTCGCAGTAGCGCGCGGTGTTGCCATCGGCATAGTTGCCTAGGTTAATACGCTTGTGGGTAAGCGCCCGCGCCGGTGTCGCCCGGCGTGCTGGTGTGGACCTGTCACCGCAGAATCGGTAAACCTGCTGCTGGTCAGTAAAATGAACCGAGCTAAATGCACACGTCGCTGCTGCGAAGGGTAGGTGAACAGGTGGGGAGTGCCGACGAGCGTCGTTTCGAGGTGCTACGGGCCATCGTCGCCGACTTCGTGGCCACCAAGGAGCCGATCGGCTCCAAGACTCTGGTGGACCGTCACAACCTCGGCGTATCGAGCGCCACGGTCCGTAATGACATGGCGGTGCTCGAAGCCGAGGGCTACATCACCCAGCCGCACACGAGCTCGGGCCGGGTGCCCACCGAGAAGGGCTACCGCGAGTTCGTCGACCGGATCGACAACGTCAAGCCGCTGTCTTCATCGGAGCGTCGGGCGATCCTGTCTTTCCTGGAGTCCGGGGTCGACCTCGACGATGTGCTGCGGCGCGCGGTGCGGCTGCTGGCGCAGCTGACCCGGCAGGTCGCGATCGTGCAGTACCCGACGCTTTCCACCTCGTCCGTGCGTCACCTCGAGGTGGTGGCACTGACGCCGGCCCGGTTGCTGCTGGTGGTCATCACCGATTCGGGCCGGGTCGATCAGCGCATCGTGGAGCTCGGTGATGCCATCGACGAGCATGAGTTGTCGAAACTCCGCGAGATGCTGGGGCAGGCGCTGGAGGGCAAGCCACTCACAGCGGCGTCGATCGCAGTGAGCGATCTGGCCACTCACCTCAACGGCCACGGCGCACTGGCGGATGCCGTCGGCCGCTCGGCGACAGTTCTGGTCGAGACGCTCGTCGAGCACACCGAAGAGCGACTGCTGCTGGGTGGCACCGCCAACCTGACCCGCAACACCGCCGATTTCGGCGGATCGCTGCGGTCGGTGCTGGAGGCGCTCGAAGAGCAGGTGGTGGTACTGCGGCTGTTGGCGGCCCAGCAGGAAGCGGGCAAGGTAACCGTGCGGATCGGTCATGAGACCGAGGCCGAGCAGATGCTGGGGACGTCGGTGGTGAGCACCACGTACGGCAGCTCGGGCAAGGTGTACGGCGGAATGGGTGTGGTCGGTCCCACCCGAATGGACTACCCGGGAACGATCGCCAATGTCGCGGCGGTTGCTCTCTATATCGGCGAAGTCCTAGGTACTCGGTAAGGCAGCCGGTCGATCCGGCACAGAAAGGTCAGGCAAGGTCAGCGTGGCACGCGATTATTACGGCTTGCTCGGAGTGAGCAAAGGCGCGAGCGATTCAGAGATCAAACGTGCCTATCGGCGATTGGCGCGTGAGCTGCATCCCGACGTCAATCCCGACGAGGAAGCCCAGAGCCGGTTCACCGAGATCCAGGTCGCCTATGAGGTGCTGTCGGATCCGGAGAAACGCCGCATCGTGGACATGGGCGGCGACCCGATGGAGTCGGTCGGCGGCGCGCCCGGTGGGTTCAGCGGGTTCGGTGGGCTCGGCGACGTGTTCGAGGCGTTCTTCGGTGGCGGAACCTCGTCGCGCGGACCGATCGGCCGGGTCCGTCCCGGCGCCGATTCACTGCTGCGCATGCGGTTGGACCTCGCGGAGTGCGCCACCGGCGTGACCAAGCAGGTGGCCGTGGACACCGCGGTGCTGTGCGATCTGTGTCAGGGCAAGGGCACCAACGGCAATTCCAAGCCGGTCGCCTGCGACACCTGCGACGGCCGCGGCGAGATCCAGACCGTGCAGCGCTCGCTGCTGGGACAGGTGATGACGACCCGTCCGTGCCCCGTATGTGGGGGAATCGGTGAGGTCATCCCCGATCCGTGCAACCGCTGCGGCGGCGACGGCCGGGTGCGTGCCCGCCGTGAGATCAGCGTCAAGATCCCGGCCGGGGTCGGCGACGGCATGCGGGTGCGACTCGCCGCGCAGGGTGAGGTCGGACCCGGCGGCGGGCCGGCAGGCGATCTGTACGTCGAGGTCCACGAGAAGCAGCACGAGACATTCGTCCGCGACGGCGACGACCTGCACTGCACGATCTCGGTGCCGATGGTGGACGCCGCCCTCGGCACCACGGTGACCGTCGACGCGATCCTCGACGGGCCGACCGAACTGACCGTTCCGGCCGGTACCCAGCCCGGTGCGGTGACGACACTGCGCGGGCACGGTATGCCGCATCTGCGGTCCGGGGTCCGCGGTGACCTGCATGCCCACATCGATGTGGTGGTGCCGTCGAGACTGGACAGCACCGATACCGACCTGCTGCGCAAGCTGAAGGAGAACCGGGCCCGCGACGTCGCGGAGGTGCGCTCGACGCAGGCCTCTGCGAGTTCCGGCGGTTTGTTCAGCCGCTTGCGCGAGACGTTCACCGGCCGCTGACGCCGCGGGCTGCCACGTGAGCTCAGCGCTTTTCTACGTCGACGCGCTGCCTGGCGCGGGGGAGCTCGCCGTCGTCGACGGCGACGAGGGCTTTCATGCGTCCAATGTCCGACGCATCCGGGCCGGCGAGCAGATAGACCTGAGCGACGGTGCCGGAACGCTGGCCCACTGTGTCGTCGAGGACACCGCCAAGGGCCGGTTGTCGGCGCGGGTGATCGAGCGGGTCGACATCTCGCGCGCACGCCCGAGCGTCACCGTGGTGCAGGCGCTGCCCAAGTCCGATCGCTCGGAGCTGGCCGTCGAGCTGGCAACCGAGGCGGGCGCGGACGGGTTTGTCGCCTGGCAGGCAACTCGGTGTGTGGCCCGCTGGGAGGGCCCGAAGGTGGAAAAGAGCCTGCGCCGCTGGGAAGCGGTGGTTCGCTCCGCGGCCCGGCAGTCCCGTCGTCCCTACATCCCGGCAGTCGAAGGTGTGCTGTCCACGGCTGCGCTCACCCAGCGCATCGCCGACGCCGTGGCCGACGGTGCAGTGGTGCTCGCTCTGCACGAATCCGCCACCGAGCCACTGGCCGAACTGCCGCTGGCCCAGGCGGATTCACTGATGCTGATCGTCGGGCCCGAAGGCGGCATCGCCGACGAAGAGATCGCCGCTTTCGCCGCAGCCGGAGCCAGGGCCGTCCGGTTGGGCCCGAGCGTCCTGCGGACGTCCACGGCCGCAGCCGTCGCGCTGGGCGCGATCGGTGCGCTGACCGGACGATGGGCGATTTAGCGCCGACGGTCAGCCCGGCCGGGCATTACGCTCTATTCGTGAGTTTGCCGCCGCAAGGCCCGCCACCCCATGGCCCCTACGGGCAGCAGCAGCCCCCGCACTGGCCCCCACCGCAACCGCCGCAGTGGCCCGGGGCGCCGGGTGGTTCGGGGCCATTCGGCCAGCCCTACGGCCAGCCCTCGTACGGGCAGCCGCCGCAGTGGCCTCAGGCCGGTCCGCCGATGCCGCCGAAGAAATCGCGCCTCGGCATCGTGATCGTCGCGGTCATTGCCGTGGTGAGCATCTCGTTCGTCGGATTCATGGGCTACATGGTCGTCAAGGTAAGTGGTGAGGGGCAGGACCGGGTCGCCCAGTCGGCATCTGATTTCTCCCAGGTGTGCGACAACGACCACATCACCAACGCCGCGGAATACGCCAAGCCGTACAACGCCGTCGCCTACTTCAAGGGCCTCGGACTCATCGATGAAATCTGGCTCTCGGCCTCCGATTCGGCAATGTCCGACGACTTCTCCAAGATAAATGTCGTCGCCTGCCTGGAGCGAAAGCGGGGCAGCGAGGTGAAATCCGTCCAGTGCGTCGACGACGACGACGGGAACAAGATCAAAGTCGACTACTACTCCGTCGAATACGAGATCACGTTTCGCGAGGCCAGGACCGGCAAGGTGATCAAGAGCGGGGAAACCGTCCCCGGGACCGCCGACCGCTGTACCCAGCTGATCTCCTACGAGCGCGGATCGCGGAAAGCGTACGCCCGCCCGGACAACGACGCGGTGCAGGCCAAGCTGGATGCGTTTGCAGGCTGATAGGAACGTCCGGAGTTCATGTAGGCATCGCTGAGCACTGTGACGAATGTGCAGCCTGTTGTGCTCCAAAGGCGGAAATGCGAGGACAGGCGACACGCTCGCCACAGGGCCCGGCGGGCACATCACCGGCCAGATTCGCATGCCGTTCAGAGCGCCGATCACCGTCGGCGCGCCTAACCATTGGGGCGCGTCGTTGACCAGCGGTAAACTGGCCACAATACGACGGCAGCCGGCCGTCAGGAAAACACGGAAAGCAGGCACAAACTCCACGTGACGCCCCGCGACACGACCGCTGACTCGTCGGCCACCGCATCTGAATCGGTCCGCAGCAGCATCACTGTTCCGCCCGACATCATCGTGGGCCTGCTCGGCTCGGCTGATGAGAATCTGCGGGCACTCGAAAGACTTCTGACTGCCGATATCCATGCGCGCGGCAATGAAATCACCTTTACCGGCGAACCGGCCGACGTGGCACTGGCCGAGCGCGTGGTCGCCGAGTTGATCGCCGTAGCTTCCAGCGGCCAGGCGGTGACCCCCGAGGCGGTGCGACACAGCGTCGCCATCCTGACCGGCGCCGAGGACGAGTCCCCGGCCGAGGTACTGACGCTCGACATCCTGAGCCGCCGCGGCAAGACCATCCGGCCCAAGACGCTGAACCAGAAGCGCTACGTCGACGCCATCGATGCGCACACCATCGTGTTCGGCATCGGCCCGGCCGGTACCGGCAAGACGTACCTGGCGATGGCCAAGGCAGTCAGCGCCCTGCAGACCAAGCAGGTCAGCCGGATCATCCTGACTCGCCCCGCGGTGGAAGCCGGTGAGCGCCTCGGCTTCCTGCCGGGCACGTTGAGCGAGAAGATCGACCCGTACCTGCGGCCGCTGTACGACGCACTGCACGACATGATGGACCCCGAGCTCATTCCGAAGCTGATGAGCGCCGGGGTAATCGAGGTCGCGCCGCTGGCGTACATGCGTGGTAGGACGTTGAATGACGCGTTCATCATCCTCGACGAGGCGCAGAACACCACCGCCGAACAGATGAAGATGTTCCTCACCCGTCTCGGGTTCGGGTCCAAAGTCGTTGTCACCGGCGACATCACGCAGGTGGATCTGCCCGGCGGCAACACCTCGGGCCTGCGGGCGGCGATGAACATCCTCGACGGTATCGACGACATCCACTTCGCCGAACTCACCAGCGCCGACGTCGTGCGGCACCGCCTGGTGTCCGAGATCGTCGACGCGTACGCCCGACATGAGGAGCCGGCATTGCTCAACCGTGCCCAACGCCGTTCATCGAACGGACGGCCCCGCCGATCATGAGCATCGAGGTATCCAACGAGTCGGGCATCGATGTCTCCGAGGACGAGCTGATCAGCGTCGCGCGCTTCGTCATCGCCAAGATGGACGTGAACCCGGCGGCTGAGCTGTCGATGGTGCTGCTGGACAGTGCGGCGATGGCCGACCTGCACATGCGCTGGATGGACCTGCCCGGTCCGACCGATGTGATGAGTTTTCCGATGGATGAGCTGGAGCCCGGGGGTCGGCCGGATGCGCCCGAGCCGGGTCCGGCCATGCTCGGCGACATCGTCTTGTGCCCGGAGTTCGCCGAGCAACAGGCGGCCAAGGCCGGGCACTCGCTCGGTCAGGAGTTGGCCCTGCTGACCGTGCACGGCGTGCTGCATCTGCTCGGCTACGACCACGCCGAGCCGGACGAGGAAAAAGAGATGTTCGCGCTGCAGCGTCAGCTTCTCGAGGAATGGGTGGCTGATCAGGTGGAGGCGTACCACGCCGACCGGCAGAGCGAGAAAGACCAGCGCCTGCTCGACAAGTCCCGATATTTCGACGAACCGTGACGGGCTTACTTCCGCTGCTCGGTGCCGTGGTGCTGGTCGCGTTCGGCGGCCTGTTCGCCGCCATCGACGCCGCCCTCTCGACCGTGTCGATCGCGCGCATCGAAGAACTGGTCCGTGAGGAACGTCCGGGTGCGGCCCGGCTCAGCCGGGTGGTAGCCGAACGGCCTCGCTACATCAATCTCGTTGTACTGCTACGGATCACGTGCGAGATCACCGCGACCGTGCTGTTGGCTTCCTTCCTGGACGGGCATCTCGGTGTCGGATGGGGTCTGGTGGCTTCGGCCGCGATCATGGTGGTGACGAGTTTCGTGGCCATCGGCGTCGGCCCGCGCACGGTCGGCAGGCAGAACGCCTACTCCATCGCGCTGATGTCGGCCTTGCCGCTCCAGGCGATCTCGGTGCTGCTCACGCCGATCAGCCGCCTTCTGGTGTTGATCGGTAACGCCCTGACTCCCGGCCGCGGTTTCCGCAACGGCCCGTTCGCCTCCGAGATCGAGTTGCGCGAAGTCGTCGATCTGGCCCAGCAGCGCGGCGTCGTCGCCGACGAGGAACGCCGGATGATCCAGTCGGTGTTCGAACTCGGCGACACCCCGGCCCGTGAGGTCATGGTGCCGCGCACCGAGATGGTGTGGATCGAGAGCGACAAGTCGGCAGGCCAAGCGACGTCGTTGGCGGTCCGCAGCGGGCATTCCCGCATCCCGGTGATCGGTGAGAACGTCGACGACATCGTCGGCGTCGTCTACCTGAAAGACCTTGTCCAGCAGACCTATTACTCGACCAACGGCGGTCGTGACACCAATGTGGCACAAGTGATGCGCCCGGCGGTGTTCGTCCCGGACTCGAAGCCGCTCGACGAACTGCTCAAGGAGATGCAGCTCGACCGCAACCACATGGCGCTGCTCGTCGACGAGTACGGCGCGATCGCCGGTCTGGTCACCATCGAGGATGTGCTCGAGGAGATCGTGGGCGAGATCGTCGACGAGTACGACGCCGGCGAGGTCGTTCCGGTGGAGGACCTCGGTGAGCACCGGTACCGCGTGTCGGCGCGGCTGCCGCTCGAAGACCTCTGCGAGCTCTACGAAATGGAGCCCGACGAGGATCTCGACGTCGACACCGTCGGTGGCCTGGTCGCCTTCGAGCTGGGCCGGGTGCCGCTGCCCGGCGCCGAAGTCACCTGGGACGGTCTACGGTTGCGCGCCGAGGGCGGTTCCGACCACCGTGGTCGGGTGCGGATCGGCACAGTTCTGGTCAGCCCAGCTGAATCCGAGAAACAGGAGACCCGAGATAGCCATGAGTGAGCTTGACGCAGAAGACAACAAGCTCGTCGTGCTGGCCCGCGGCGCGATGGGCCGCGCCGAGGCTCCCACCGGCGCGGCGGTGCGCGACCAGGACGGTCGCACCTACGCCGGCGCCCCGGTGACCCTCGCGGCGCTGCAGTTGACCGCCCTGCAGGCGGCAGTGGCCGCCGCAGTGTCCAGCGGTGCCACCGGAATCGAGGCCGCGGTGCTGGTCGGCGGCTCCGCCGACGACGCAGGTGTCGCTGCGGTGCGGGAGCTGTCCGCGAACGCCGCGGTGATCGTCACCGATCGGGCGGGAACGCCGGTATGAGCGAATTCCGTTCCGGCTTCGTCTGTTTCGTCGGCCGGCCCAACACCGGCAAGTCGACGCTGACCAATGCGTTGGTGGGCCAGAAGGTCGCGATCACCTCGAACCGGCCGCAGACCACCCGTCACACCATCCGCGGCATCGTGCACCGCGACGACTTCCAGATCATCCTGGTCGACACCCCCGGTCTGCACCGTCCACGCACCCTGCTCGGGCAACGGCTCAACGACCTGGTCAAGGACACCTACTCCGAGGTCGACGTGATCGGTCTGTGCATCCCCGCCGATGAGCGCATCGGCCCAGGGGACCGCTGGATCTATCAGCAGATCCGCGCGGTGGCACCGAGGACCACCCTGATTGCCGTCGTCACCAAGATCGACAAGGTGCCCAAGGATCGCGTCGCCGAACAGCTGATGGCCGTCAGCGAACTCCTGGGACCGGATGCCGACATCGTGCCGGTCTCGGCCACCGCGGGCGAACAACTCGATGTGCTCACCGATGTCCTCGTCTCCAAACTGCCGCCGGGGCCTGCCTATTACCCCGACGGCGAGCTCACCGACGAGCCCGAGGAAGTGTTGATGGCCGAGCTCATCCGCGAGGCAGCACTGGAAGGCGTGCGCGACGAGCTGCCGCACTCGCTGGCTGTTGTCATCGAGGAGGTCGAAGAGAGAGAAGGCCGTGACGATCTGATCGACGTCCACGCGATCCTGTACGTCGAACGTGACAGCCAGAAGGGCATCGTGATCGGCAAGGGCGGGGCGCGGCTGCGCGAAGTCGGCACCGCCGCGCGCACCCAGATCGAAAAGCTGCTCGGCACAAAGGTTTATCTCGACCTGCGGGTCAAGATTGCCAAGAACTGGCAGCGCGATCCGAAGCAGCTGGGGCGACTGGGGTTCTGATCGGCTCAGCGGTCGTCGCTATCTGCTCGCCAACACGATAACCAGCACCATGATCGCGATTCCGGCGAGAGTGATGCCCACAATTGCCAGCCAGGCGATGACCCGTTCCCGTGGATTTCTGCCGAGGCTCCGCATCGAGCGGCCGTTGAACAGGAACAACAGGCCATCGAGGATCTGCCAGGTCGTGCCGTTGTCACGCTCGGCTGTGGACGGAGGGGCAGCGGGCGACGGGTAGTACGGCGGTTGCTGCTGCGCGCCGTACGGTTGGTAAGCCTGGTAGGGCTGAGCCGGTGGGTAACCACCGTTGGGCGGGTAAGCGTTGGGCGGGTAGCCATATCCCTGCGGCCCGGGCGGAGCCGGCGGATAGGGCCCCGGTGCAGGTTGCTGTTGCGGATAGTACGGATCCGGATAGCTCACTGCGGTTGCCCCCTGCCCACACATTCGATCGCCCGGAAAAACGCTACACGACCGATTTCTCACCTCCGGTCAGAAGTTCGCCTACCCGTCGAGCGCGTTGATCGCGGCGGCAGCCTGGGATGCATCGGTCTGCGACGGGGCGGTCCACCAGACTTCAGGTTGCTCGGCGGCCCAGCCGGTGATCGCCTCGAGTTCGGCGGCCAGCGAGATCAGCAACGGCTCACTGTCGGCCGGCCCCATCAGTTGGATGCCGATCGGCAACCCGTCGGAGGTGAACCCGGCGGGCACGTTGATCGACGGCCAACCCAGCAGGTTCCACGGCCAGGTCACCGGGCAGGCGGCGATCGCGGCGCGTTCGGTGGCAGACCACCCGCGGCGGTCGAATTCGTGTGTGAGCGGCGGTGGTTGGGCCGTGGTCGGCGCGATGATGACGTCGACGAGGTTGAAGATCCAGGAGATGCGGCGCTGCACGGCGGCCTCGTGTGCCCGGGCCTTGCGCAGCACGTCCTGTGACAGCAGCCGGCCGATCCTCATGTTGGTGGCGGTGCGCTCGTCATAGACCACGTCGCCCAGGCGGTCGGACCAGTCCAGCAGGCCGGAAGTGGAGCGGGCCAGGAAGTCCCAGGACATCCGCAGGCTGTAGTTGGGGTCTTTCTCCTCCACGGTGTGGCCCAGCTGACCGAGGTGATCGGCGGTGGTCTGCAGCGCCGCGCGAATCTCGGGGTGCAGTGTGGCCCGGAAACCGGTGAACGGGAACTTCGTCGACATCGCGATCCGCAACGGCCCGGGCGCGCGGCCGACGTGTTCTGCGGCCTGTATCGGCGCGGGCTTGTGCAGATCGCCGTCGGCGTTACCGGATGCGGCGTCGAGCACGAGGGCCGCGTCGGTGACGGTGCGAGCCAGCACCCCGTTGACGGTGATGCCGTTGAACGCCTCGGGCAGAGGCCAGGTGGAGATGCGTCCGCGCTGCGGCTTGATGCCGACCAGATGCGTCCACGCGGCGGGGATGCGGACACTGCCCGCGCCGTCGGATCCGATGGCCGCGGCCACCAGGCCCGCGGCGACGGCCGCGGCGCTGCCGCCGGAGGATCCGCCCGGGCTGTGCTTGCGCGACCACGGGTTACGGGTATGGCCGAACCCCGGCCCGCCGGTGAACGGCCACTGTCCGAGCTCGCAGGTATTGGTCTTCCCGACGATCACCGCGCCTGCTGCCTTCAGGCGGCGCACCACTTCGGCGTCGTCGGTGGCGACGCGGGTGGAGCCGTCGGTGCCGAACCGGGTGGGCACCCCGGCGACGTCGACGTCGTCCTTGACCGCGATGGGGATTCCCAACAGCGGGAGTTGTTTGCCGGCTGCCCGAGCCGTGTCGGCCTTGGCGGCGTCGGCCAGCGCCTGCTCGGTCAGCACGACGCGGAATGCGTTGAGGGTGGACTGGCTCGCGGTGATGGCGTGAAGCGACTCCTGTACCAGTTGCTCAGAAGTGACTGCGCCGCTGGCGAGTTGATAGAGCTGGTTGGTCAGGGTGGGGAAACGGGTGGGGGGCTTGCGGGAAAAAGGGTCGGAAGTCGCAAATTTGGCCATCACTTTCGAGGATATCGGCGGTGCGTAACGGAACCTGTCCGGCCATGGTGCGACACTGTCACGATGCGGCTGTACCGGGACCGGGCGGTGGTGCTGCGCCAGCACAAGCTCGGCGAGGCCGACCGGATTGTCACCCTGCTCACCCGCGACCATGGTTTGGTGCGCGCGGTGGCCAAGGGTGTTCGGCGTACCCGCAGCAAGTTCGGCGCGCGGCTGGAGCCGTTTGCCCATATCGACGTGCAGCTGCATCCGGGGCGCAACCTCGACATCGTCACCCAGGTGCAGGCCATCGACGCGTTCGCCGCCGACATCGTCAGTGACTACGGCCGCTACACCAGTGCGTGCGCGATGTTGGAGACCGCCGAGCGGCTGGCCGGGGAGGAGCGGGCACCGATGCCCGACCTGCACCGGCTCACGGTGGCCGCGCTGAGGGCCGTCGCCGACGGCCGCCGGGCCCGCGAGTTGGTGCTCGACTCCTATCTGCTGCGGGCGATGACGATCGCCGGGTGGGCGCCGGCCCTGACAGAGTGCGCCCGTTGCGCCGCGCCGGGTCCCCACCGGGCATTTCACGTCGCGGCCGGCGGCAGTGTGTGCGTGCACTGTCGACCCAGCGGATCCAGTACTCCGCCCCAACCCGTGCTGGAACTCATGTCGGCGCTGCACGAGGGGGACTGGGAGTACGCCGAGGCGTCCTCATCGACGCATCGCAGCCAGGCCAGCGGGCTGATCGCCGCGCACCTGCAGTGGCACCTGGAGCGCCAGTTGCGGACATTGCCTCTGGTCGAACGGGTGTACCGGATCGATCGGACAGTCGCCGAGCAGCGCGCCACGCTGGTCAGGCAGGATATGACCCATGGCTTTGAAGCGGGACAAGCAGACCTACCCACAGCTGCCCCCGGCGCCTGAGGACTATCCGGTCTTTCCGGACACCTCGACCTGGCCCGTCGTCTTCCCCGAGATTCCGGCCGGCACCAACGGCCGCTTCGCCCGCCCGCCCCAACACACGTCCAAAGCCGTCGCGCCTCGCATCCCGGCGGATCAAGTACCCAATCACGTCGCCGTGGTGATGGACGGCAACGGTCGGTGGGCCACCCAGCGTGGTCTCGGCCGCACCGAGGGCCACAAGATGGGTGAGGCGGTGCTGATCGACATCACCTGCGGTGCGATCGAATTGGGCATCAAACACTTGAGCGTCTACGCCTTCTCCACGGAGAACTGGAAGCGCAGCGCCGAAGAGGTCCGGTTCCTGATGGGGTTCAACCGGGAAGTGGTGCGTCGCCGCCGGGAGAACCTGAACGCCATGGGCGTGAACATGCGCTGGGTGGGGTCGCGGCCCAAGATGTGGCGCAGCGTCATCAAAGAGTTCGACATCGCCGAGCAGATGACCGTCGGTAATGACGTCATCACGGTCAACTACTGCGTCAACTACGGCGGTCGCACCGAGCTGGTCGAGGCCGCGCAGGCGCTGGCCACCGAAGCTGCCGAGGGCAAGATCAACCCGGGCCGGATCACCGAGGCTGCCTTCGCCAAGCATCTGCACCGCCCCGACATCCCCGACGTAGATCTGTTCATCCGGACGTCGGGGGAGCAGCGGGCCAGCAACTTCCTGCTGTGGCAGTCGGCGTACGCCGAGTTCGTGTTCCAGGACAAGCTGTGGCCGGACTACGACCGGCGCGACCTGTGGGCCGCCTGCGAGGAGTACGTGAACCGCAACCGTCGCTTCGGCAGGGCCTGACATGCCCGGCCTCCTGCAGCAGTTGTCCTCGGCGCTCGGCGAGGTGATGTCCGTCGTCGAGGAAGACGACGACGCGCTGACCGTGACGGTCGACGGTTCGGTGGCCTCGGTGCGGGTGGTAGCCATCGCCGAGGACCTGGAGATGGTCTCGCTGACGCAGCCGTTGGCGTGGGATCTGCCGCTGAACAACAAGATTCGCGAGCGGGTGTCCGAGCATGCCAGCAAGACCATGCTGGGCACGGTGGTGTTGGTGGAGAAGCTGGTCGACACTCCGACTAACGGCGCGACGCCCAAAGGTGCGGCACGTAAGCGGCCGGCCAAGAAGGTGGCCGACGTGATGCTGCGCTACAACTTTCCGGCGGCCGGGCTCACCGACGACGCGTTGCGCACCCTGATCCTGATGGTCCTGGCCACCGGCGCCGACGTGCGTCGGGACCTGATGTCGTGAGCCGGCCGGTCAATCGCATCGTCGCGGCCGTGGTGCTCGGTGAGGACGACCGGCTGCTCCTGGTCCGTAAGCGCGGTACGACGGCATTCATGCAGCCCGGCGGCAAGATCGAGCCGGGGGAGCAGCCGATCGAGGCGTTGGCCCGGGAGGTTCGGGAGGAGCTCGGCGTCGGTTTTGATGTTCCGGCTGCCGAAGAGCTCGGCCACTTCACCGCACCTGCCGCCAATGAACCCGGCCATGCGGTCGATGCGTGGCTCTACCGGGTGAGCCTGGACGGCGAGCCTCGGCCGCAGGCCGAGATCGACGAGATGACGTGGATCGACCCCCACGCGCCCGGTGACGTGGAGTTGGCGCCGCTCACCCGCGATGCCGTGTTCGCGCTGGTTCGCGATCGGGCTTAGTGCCCCTGCGTGAAGCGCCGTGGCGGAAAGCCGGTCAGTTGACCCCGTCGCCGCAGCCGCGGCACATGCCGAAGATCTCGATCGTGTGGCTGACGTCGGAGAAACCGTGCTCGCGTGCCACGTCGGCGGCCCAGGCCTCGACCTGGCCGCCGGAGATCTCGACGGTCGCGCCGCAGGCCCGGCACACCAGATGGTGGTGGTGGTCCTCGGAGCAACGCCGGTAGACCGACTCTCCCGTGTCGGTGCGCAACGTGTCGACGTTGCCGGTGTTGGCCATCGACTGCAGGGTGCGGTACACCGTGGTCAGTCCGATGCCCTGGCCGCGGCGGCGCAGCTCGTCGTGCAGCTCTTGGGCTGAGCGGAATCCGTCGGTCTCGTTGAGCAGGTCGGCGATGGCCGCACGCTGCCGGGTGGACCGGACCGCGCCCGTCACCGGTGGTCCTCGCCGGCGTGGGCGACGGCGTCGGCGACGATGTGGGCCAGGTGGTGGTCGACCAGCTGGTAAAGCACTTCACGTCCCGCGCGCTCGCTGGACACCACTCCGGCCTGCTTGAGGATCCGCAGATGCTGACTCACCAGCGGCTGCGGCACGTCGAGCGAGTCGACCAGTTCGTGCACACAGCGCGCCGACTGCTGCAGCTGGAGCACGATCGCGATCCGCAACGGGGCGGCGAGCGCGCGCAACAGCTCGCCCGCGGTGTCGAGGACCTCGCGCGGGGGCAACTCCGGCGCCGGCGCGGTGCTGTGTCCGCGTGCGTCGTCGTGTTGATTCGCCGTGAAATTGGAAATCGTTTCCATTACGGGTCAGGATACATGCGCGATATTGCATGTCAACCGCTCCGCCGGGCGCGGTGGATTATCGCTGCCGGCGCGCCGGTCGCTACTCTGATGCACCGTGGCATCCATCATCGACACCGTTGCGAACCTGGCGAAACGCCGCGGCCTGGTCTTCCAGTCCGGAGAAATCTACGGCGGCACCAAGTCCGCGTGGGATTACGGCCCACTGGGTGTCGAGCTCAAGGAGAACATCAAGCGCCAATGGTGGAAGTCGATGGTCACGGGCCGCGACGACGTCGTCGGCCTCGACAGCGCGATCATCCTGCCGCGCCAGGTGTGGGTGGCCTCCGGTCACGTCGACGTCTTCAACGACCCGCTGGTGGAGTGCCTGAACTGTCACAAGCGTCATCGCCAGGACCACATGCAGGAGGCCTACGCGGCCAAGAAGGGTCTCGATGACCCTGACTCTGTCTCCATGGACGAGATCGTCTGCCCCGACTGCGGCACCAAGGGGCAGTGGACCGAGCCGCGCGACTTCAACATGATGCTCAAGACTTACCTCGGCCCGATCGAGTCGGAGGAGGGTCTGCACTACCTGCGCCCGGAGACCGCCCAGGGCATCTTCGTCAACTTCGCGAACGTGGTGACCACGGCGCGCAAGAAGCCGCCATTCGGTATCGGCCAGATCGGCAAGAGCTTCCGCAACGAGATCACCCCGGGCAACTTCATCTTCCGCACCCGCGAGTTCGAGCAGATGGAGATGGAGTTCTTCGTCGAGCCCTCGACCGCGCCGGAGTGGCACAAGTACTGGATCGAGACGCGGCTGCAGTGGTACGTCGACCTCGGTATCAATCGGGACAATCTGCGTCTGTACGACCACCCGAAGGAGAAGTTGTCGCACTACTCCGACGGCACCGTCGACATCGAGTACAAGTTCGGCTTCGCCGGCAACCCGTGGGGTGAGCTGGAGGGCATCGCCAACCGGACAAACTTCGACTTGTCCACGCATGCAAAGCATTCCGGTGTCGACCTGTCGTTCTACGACCAGGGCGCCGACACCCGCTACGTGCCGTACGTGATCGAGCCGGCAGCCGGTCTGACCCGCTCGCTGATGGCGTTTTTGGTCGACTCCTACACCGAAGACGAGGCCCCGAACGCCAAGGGCGGCGTGGACAAGCGCACGGTGCTCAAGCTCGACCCGCGCCTGGCCCCGGTCAAGGCCGCGGTGCTGCCGTTGTCGCGCAATGCCGACCTGTCACCCAAGGCCCGCGACCTGGCCGCGGAGTTGCGCCGTAACTGGAACGTCGAATTCGACGACGCCGGTGCGATCGGCCGGCGCTACCGCCGCCAGGATGAGATCGGCACCCCGTATTGCGTGACAGTCGATTTCGACACCCTGGAGGACAATGCGGTCACCATCCGTGAGCGCGACGCCATGACCCAGGAGCGCATCGCGCTGGACAAGGTGTCGGATTACCTGGCGGTGCGGCTCAAGGGCTGCTGACGCTTTTCCGGCGAGCAGACGCTAAGGGACCCCGACACGCCGAGTTTCGGGGACCTGCGCGTCTGCTCGCGGAAGAACGCGACTAACGCAGTTGCGCGGGAACGTCGGCTCCGAGCAGTTCGATCAGCGTCGCCAGCAACCCGTCGAGGTCGCGGCCGACCGCGGCGATCTCCGGGTTGCCATAGCTGGCGAACAGCAGGCTCGGCTGATCGACGGCAAGCACGGCGCCATCTGGGATGGCGTAGAGCAGCGTGCGCAACGGCGCGTGCAACATGACCCCCGGATCATGGCGGAACATGCGTTCGGCGATGGTGTGATTGCCCATCAGGTACTCGGTGGCCCGCGACGTCGAGCCGGACAATGCCATCGTCGGCGCGACGTCGATGCTGAAGTACCTCATGAAGCCGTGTGGGGCTTGCTGCTTGGCCACGGCGACCACGTCGTCCCAGTCCGATGCGCCGTCGTATGCACTGAGATCGACTGCCGGAACCAGTGATTCGTAGCGGCTGCGCGCTCGGTCGTAGCGATCGGGCAACGCGATCAGGAGCCGCCGGCTTGCGTGGTCGACGACCGAGCTGCGCCGCGTCACCGCAGTGATCCCGCGACGTCGAGTTCGAAATTGCGTTGGCCGGTGACCTGAAAGGCCCGATAGGTTGACATGGTTCTTCCTCCCTGGGCTCAGGCGAACGCCCCGGCACGGGTCTGCCGGGTGAGTTCATCGGCCAGTACCTCGGTGGCTCCGGATTCGATGCCGTCGACGATCTGGCGCGCGACGTCGGCCGGATCGTTCTTGGGGACATCGAGATCGGCGATCATCGAGGTATCGGTGTAGCCCAGGTATACGCCGAGCACATCGGTGCCCTGGCCGTCGAGCTCCAGGCGCAGCGAGTTGTTCGCCGACCACAGCGCGGCTTTCGAGACGCCGTAGGCGCCGAAGCCGGGCAGCCACGACAGCACCGAGGCGATGTTGACGAGTGTGCCCCCGGCCAGCTGGGGGGCGAAGGCCCTCGTCACGCGCAACGGGCCGAACAGGTTGGTTTCGAGCACGGAACGGATTTCGTCGAGGTCGCTGTGCAGCAGTGACTTCCCACCGGTTACGCCGGCGTTGTTGACGACGATCGTTGCGTCACCGGCGAGTGCGGCCAGCTTGGCGACCGAATCGGCGTCGGTGACCTCGGCTTCGACGACAACCACCCTCGGGTCGCTGCTCGGCTCGGGCCTACGGCTCGTGGCATAGACCTTGGCGGCGCCGCGGGCGAGGAGTTCGTCCACGATCGCTTTGCCCAGCCCTCTCTGCCCGCCGGTGACCACTGCTGTTGCGCCCTCGATCTGATGGGACATTTCGATTCTCCTTGGAACTCGGTTGACTGCACGAACGTCACCTTCGTCAAGTCAATCAGCTGAGTAGGTATTCCCAACTCAGCTAGAATATGGCATGCGCACCGATCCGTGGACCGACAATGCCTGTCCGATCGCCCGCACGATGTCGGTGCTGGGGCAACGGTGGGCCGTGCTGATCATCCGTGAGGCGCTGATGGGTAAGTCGCGATTCTCGGAGTTCCGCGAACAACTGGGGGTGGCTTCCGACGTACTCAGCGCAAGGCTGTCTGAACTGGTGGCGGCCGGCATCCTCGAAGTCGTCGACTATCAGCAGCCGGGGGACCGGACCCGCAGCCGGTACGTGCTGACCGACGCGGGGCACGACCTCATCCCGGTGCTGGCGGCGATAGGGCAGTGGGGCCACATCCACTTGCCCCGGCAGAACAGCAGCGACTACCGCTTCATCGAGGCGGACACCGGCGATCCCGTGGGAATCGGATTCCGGCGGAAGGACGGCACCACGGTCGAGACGTCGGAGGTCGCCCTCGTCGACAAGGCACGTAGTTAGCGCAGGATCAGAAGCGGCCACCGCCACCGCTGTAACTGCGGCCCGACGAGTGCGACGACCCGCCATACGAGGTCGGGCGACCCATGCCGCGGCCTCCGCCGAAGCCGCCCCCGTACCCTCCGCCGAAGCCGCCTCCGAACCCACCGCCACCCCCGCGCAGGATGTTGCCGATGAGGATGCCGCCGAGCACCGCGCCCATGTCGGAGTTGCCGCCTCCGCCGTACTGGGAGGTGTAGGACCGCTGCGCCGCCCGCACGTCGTCGTTGGCCAGGCCCTGCGCCTGCGCGGCCAGCGTCGAGGCGCCGTTGGCGTGCGCGACCGCCTCGTTGGGATTGTCGCCGCGCTTTGCTTCGGCGGCCTGGAGTTGCCGTTGCGCCTCGGCCAGCCGGGTGCGGGCTTCCGGTCCGATGCTGCCGCGCCGGGTTTCGATGAAATCCGACACGGCCTTGATCCGGGACTGGGCGGTGAACAGCGCCTGCTCCAATGCGCGGGCCAGCCGCTCGGCGGCCTCCTGCTGTTCGTGTACGCCGGCCAGTAGCTGATCGAGCTCGGCGTCGGCCTTGGTCAGCCGGGTGAATGTGCCCAGCGGGTCGGCCTTGCCGTTGGCTGTCGCATCCTCGGCGGCCTTCTTCGCCGCGTCGCGGGCCGTGGTGAGCCTGTCGGCCTGCGGCGTACCGGATTGCCCCAGAAGCGAATTCGCCTGGTCGATGCCGGCCTGGATGTCGGTGAGGGCTGCGGGCAGCCCGGCCAGCGCCCGGTTGATGTCGGATGCTGCACTGTCCACGGCGTCGAGCAGGGTCCGGGTCTGATCGAGCGCGGACTCGGCTGAGCGCACCGCGTCCACCAGCGCGGTCTGATCGGTCGCAGGCCGGGATACCAGGCCGCGGGCCGTGGTGATGTTGCGATCGGCGAACGCCAGCCGCTCTTTGGCGGTGTCCACATTGGTCGCCACCGAAGTCAGTGCGGTTGTGTCGAATTGGGTGTGCAGGGCGTCCAGGGTCTGCCGGGACGGGTCGATACGGGCGGTCAGGTCGACCATCTGCTGGGTCATGCTGTCGAGCCGGGCCGGAGCGTTGATCACCAGATCGCGCAGCTGTTCGAAGGCCGTGCTCTGGGTGTCGAGCTCACGGTCTGCCCTCGCCGCCGACACCACCACCTGAGTCAACAGCTGACGCTGCTGCAGCGGGGTTTCGGGTGCATCGTCGTCGAGCGTCTGGCGCACGTTGAATGCCTGGGCCAGAGCCTTTTTCGCATTCTCCAGGGCCGCGCTGAACGGCTCGGTGCGCTTGGCGCCGAACTCCTCGACGGCCAGTTCGAGCTCGGCCTCACTGGTGCGCACGGCATTGTCGACGTCGACGACGATCGAGCGGGACAGCTCGTCGAGCGCTTCCAGCGGCACGGAGGCCAGCGCGTCGGCGTCGGTCGGGTCGACCCGCTTGGCGGCTTCGAACTCGGCGTGGCGGCGCTTGGCCCGGCGCCGGCGCGACCACCACCACAACAACCCGGCCAGCACGACTATCACGCCGAGGGCGATCAGCATGCCCGGCCACGAGATGCCAGGTCCCGCCGGGGCGGCGGGCGGATTGGCCTTCAGGCCGTTCGCGGCGGCGATGGCCGCGCCGGCCCAGTCCCCGCGACGCAGGGCGGGTTCGACGCTGTTGCGTCGGATGTCGTCGGCACGGGCATTGCCGCCGGGGACCGTGTTCGGCACCTGGAACGCATACGCCCGCGCCTTGGTGGCGACCGCCAGCAGCGCATCGTCGTCGCCGAGGTCGCTGAGCTGAATCGTGCTCTGCGCCCAGCCCGACTGGTTCTGGCCGGAGAAGTCGTCGACGAAAATGACCCACAGCTGAATACGTTTGGTGTCGTACAGCTGGTCCAGGGCGCGCTCCACGTTGGCGCGCTGGGCGGCTGTCAGCGCCCCGGCGTTGTCGGTGAGTTGGGTGGCCAGCCGCAGTGGCGGCTCGGCGGCAGCGCCGGGCGCAGCAAGCAGGCCGGTGATCAGGATCGCGAGCAGCATGGACAGCAGACGGGCGATACGCATGACCGCCAATCTAGTGCGCTGCAGGGGCGGCGCGTCGGTTCCTGGCAGACTGTGCGTCGGTGAACGGGGATACGCAGGCCGCCTATGACGACTTCGACCGGCAACGTCTGGTGGTCGAGTCGCCCAAGGGTGCTGCGCTGCCCGGAACCGATACGGAGCACCGCACCGACTTCGCCCGCGATCGAGCCCGCGTGCTGCACAGTGCGGCGCTGCGGCGATTGGCCGACAAGACCCAGGTCGTCGGCCCGCGGCACGGTGACACCCCGCGGACCAGGCTGACCCACTCACTCGAGGTCGCCCAGATCGGCCGCGGGATGGCGATCGGGCTGGGCTGCGATCCCGATCTGGTGGACCTGGCCGGTCTGGCCCATGACATCGGGCACCCGCCTTACGGACACAACGGCGAGCGCGCGCTCGACGAGATCGCGAAACCGTTCGGCGGGTTCGAGGGCAATGCCCAGAACTTCCGGATCCTCACCCGGTTGGAGCCCAAAGTCCTTGATGCCGAAGGTCGTTCGGCCGGGCTCAACCTGACGCGGGCGGCACTGGACGCGGTGGCGAAGTATCCGTGGCCCAGCTTCGGCACCCGTAAGAAATACGGCTTCTACGACGACGACGCTGCGGCCGCCGAATGGGTGCGGGCCGGCGCGCCGGCCGAGCGCCCCTGCCTGGAGGCCCAGGTGATGGACTGGGCCGACGACGTGGCCTACTCGGTGCACGACGTCGAGGACGGGGTGATCTCCGGGCGCATCGACCTGCGGGTGCTCGGCGATCGTGATGCCGCGTCGTCGCTGGCGGACTTGGGCGCCAAGAACTTTCCCACCGTCACCCACGACGAACTGCTGGCTGCCGCCGAGCGACTGTCACAGGTACCGGTGGTGGCCGCGGTGGGGCGCTACGACGGAACTGTGGCGTCCTCGGTCGCGCTGAAGACGTTGACCAGTGAACTGGTCGGGCGGTTCGCCAATGCCGCGATCACCCAGACCCGGGCCGTCGCCGGTGCCGGGCCGCTCCGTCGGTTCGATGCCGAGCTGACCGTCCCGCCGCTGGTGCGCGCCGAGGTGGTGCTGCTCAAGATGCTGGCGCTGCAGTTCATCATGTCCGACCACCGGCACCTGCAGATCCAGGCCGATCAGCGCACGCTCATCCACGAGGTCGCCCTGGCGCTGTGGGCGCAGGCCCCGGGCAGCCTGGACCCGCAGTTCGCGCCCGAGTTCGACCTGGCCGCCGACGACGGCGCCCGGTTGCGCGTGGTGGTCGACCAGATCGCGTCCTACACCGAAAGCCGGTTGGAGCGGGTGCACGAAGCCCGCTCGCCCCGGCCACTGGGCTGAGTTCAGCCGGTCTTCTCGATTTTGTCGGCGATTGCTGTCGCGACGGCTACGCCACTGCTCTGCGGATCGGCCGTACCGTTGCGTGTCGTGTTGTCGTCGTCGTAGAACGCCACCTCGGTCTCGATGACGTAATTGTCTTTCGCCATCACGGCGCGGGCCTGTGGAGTTGTATACGGCGATTCGGTACGTCCAAACAGGATGGTGGCGGCGAGTACCGGGCCCTCGGTCCTGACATCGGTGATCTTGTGGGTGAGATAGCCGGCGCCCGGAGGCCGCGTTCCCCAGTAGGTCACCGTCTGCCCTTCGCACCGCTTCCAGGTTTGGGTCAGCTGTTCGACGAGCGCCTCGGCGGACTCGACGCTCGGCAGCACGGTAACGACCTCGGTGACACTAAGTACACGCTGATCCAATACACCGGATCGATTTGGCCAGGTCTGACTGGCAAATTCGGTCACGCCTGCGGACCGGTAACCGTTCTTGTCTGCCGGCGCCACCGGACCGACGCAGTCGACGGGTTGTGCGCCGGCCGTGGGGTTGGAAGCGTCGGGCATGCGGTCGAACCCACCAGCGGACGAGGATCTGGGGAGGTCGTCAAAGGACTGGTCAAATAGCTCGCCGATCTCGGGGCCAGAAAGTAGATAGTCCTTTATCGAGTGCCCGGGCGCGTGGGCGTCGGACGAGTCCGACCCCCTCGGCAATATGAGCCACACCACCAGTGCCACTATCGCCAGTAGAAGCATGAAGTAGGACAGGACAAGCCCGATTATGGCGCGATCCCGGCCCTTCTGATGGAAACGCTTGATCTGAGAGAGCGCGGCGTGGCCGAGCACCGCTCCGGCGGGAGCGAAAAGAATGGCGAAAACGATCGACAGAGTCGCCAGCGGGTTGGTCTCGGGTGTCTGCTGTGGTGGCGGCGCCTGGTAGGTAGGTGGCCCAGACCATCCACCGCCGAACTGCTGCCCGGCGAACGGGTCGACGGGTGGCCCGCCATGTGCACCAAAGCTCACCGACGCCCCCTCAGGCAAACCCGCGTAACGCGACTTCCGCGCACGCATAGACTATGCCGGTGGCCGGCCGGATTTCAGATCGAGATATCGCGGCCATCCGTGAAAAGGTCCGCATCGAGGACGTCGTCGGTGATTACGTCCAGTTGAGGCGGGCCGGGGCCGACTCGATGAAGGGTCTGTGCCCGTTCCACGACGAGAAGTCGCCGTCGTTCCACGTGCGGCCGAACCACGGCCACTTCCATTGCTTCGGTTGCGGCGAGGGCGGCGACGTCTACGCCTTCATCCAGAAGATAGAGCACGTCAGCTTCGTCGAGGCGGTCGAGTTGCTGGCCGACCGGGTCAACTACACCGTCACCTACACCGGAGCCTCGACGACCAATGTCCAGCGGGACCGGGGCAGTCGCAGCCGGTTGCTGGCCGCCAATGCCGCCGCCCAGGAGTTCTACGCCGAGGCACTGACCTCGGAGGAGGCCACCGAGGCGCGCAAGTATCTGACCGAGCGCAACTTCGACGCCGCCGCGGCCGCCCAGTTCGGGTGCGGCTTCGCGCCGTCGGGGTGGGACAAGCTGACAAAACACTTGCAGCGCTTGGGCTTCGAGTTCAAGGAGCTGGAGGCCGCCGGGCTGAGCCGGGAGGGCAAGCGTGGGCCGATGGACCGGTTCCACCGCCGGTTGCTGTGGCCGATCCGGGTGTCCTCAGGGGAGACCATCGGCTTCGGCGCGCGCCGGCTGTTCGACGACGACCAGAACCAGGCCAAGTACGTCAACACCCCCGAGACGGTGCTCTACAAGAAATCGCAGGTGTTGTTCGGGCTCGACCGCGCCAAGCGCGACATCGCCAAGGGGCATCAGGCCGTCGTCGTCGAGGGCTACACCGACGTGATGGCGATGCACATGGCCGGGGTGACCACCGCGGTGGCCTCGTGCGGCACTGCCTTCGGCGAACAGCACCTGTCGATGCTGCGCCGGCTGATGATGGACGACAACTTCTTCCGCGGCGAGCTGATCTACGTGTTCGACGGTGACGCTGCCGGCCAGGCGGCCGCGGTGAAAGCGTTCGAGGGCGAGCAGAACCTGTCCGGACAGTCGTTCGTGGCGGTGGCGCCCGACGGGATGGATCCGTGCGATCTGCGACTGCGCTCCGGCGACGGCGCCGTGCGCGATCTGGTCGCACGACGAACTCCGTTGTTCGAGTTCGTGATTCGCAGCGCACTGGCCGAACATGACCTGGACAGCGCGGAGGGCCGCGTGGCGGCGCTGCGGCGCTGCGTACCGATAGCGGCCCGCATCAAGGACCAGACCCTGCGTGACGAGTACGCCAGACAGCTGGCCGGCTGGGTCGGTTGGGACAACGTCGCCCAGGTGATTGGCCGGGTGCGGGAGGAAGCCAGCGGCGGCCGCAAGGATTCGCGGCGGCAGCCTGCGCGGCAACAGGCAAGACCCGCGGCGGCTCCCGTGTCGCGCCCCAATCCGACCGATCCGACGCTGTGGCCGCAGCGCGAAGCCCTCAAGGCCGCCTTGCAGTATCCGGCGATCGCCGGGCCGGTGTTCGACTCGCTGACCGTCGAGAGCTTCACCCATCCGGGGTACGCCGCGGTGCGTTCGGCGATCGAGACGGCCGGCGGCATGGCGTCGGGCAAATCGGGGGCGCAGTGGATCGAGGCTGCTCGTGAGCAGACCACGTCCCCGGCGGCGGCCAGCCTGGTCAACGAACTGGGCGTCGAGGCCATCAACGTCGAGGACGACGAGCACCTGCCGCGTTACATCAGCAGCGTGCTGGCCCGCCTGCAGGAGGTCTGGGTGGGCCGCCAGATCGCCGAGGTGAAGTCCAAGCTGCAGCGCATGTCGCCGGTGGAGCAGGGAGACGAATATCACGCCCTGTTCGGTGACCTGGTGGCCATGGAGTCCTACCGGCGCAGCCTGCTCGAGCAGGCAAGTGGCGACGACCTCACTGCGTGATCAGACACATCGCGATAGGGTGAGGGTGCAGTCGGGCATCTTCAGGCGAGAGAGGCAGACCTGGTGACACTGTTCAGCACGCGGACGCGACGGTTCGTCGCAGTTGGCGCATTTGCGCTGGCCACGGGGGCCGCAGCGGCAGCCCCGGCGTTCGTCGCGACATCCACATCTGGTTCCGAGGTCACAGCCCAGCCGGCCTGCCTGGCCTGGTTCGGCAACAAAGAGGACGGCAAGTGCCTGTCCTACTCCAACGGCATGCCTGCCAACATCGGTACGCCGTGGGTCGGCGCCGGCGGCAATGGCGGATTCGTCACTGGGCCGCTGCTACCCGGAACTTCGATCAACCAGGGGATCGGCTAGCCCCTACCAGCTACTTTTCTCGCCGAACCGTCGGTGCTCTCCTTCGTGGCGAGCACCGACGTTTCTGCGTCTATGGGTGTCAGGGTGAGGAACTGCGGATCCGGAGACACCTGCTTGGCGATCTTGCGCCGTCCGGCGTCGATCACCGCCTTGGTGGCTGGATTGGCCGTCACCGCGCGGTAGGTGCTGGCGATCTGCTCATAGCGACGTCGCCCGGCCTTGGCGCCCAGCACGTAGCCGACGGCGATCACGGCGGCATAGCGGATCACTGAATACCTCCCAAAGCGACGGACCTCCCAATGCGACGTGCCCCCAGAGAACCAACTTGTGTGCTCCATCCTGCCTCACCGCCGCCCCGGCGCGCCCGTCTGGGAGCGAGTTGGCGGCAGCGGCGGTCCGTACGCTAGAGTCAACGCTCGGCCGCGGAGCTTCCGCGGAAGGTAGTCCCCTGTAGCTCAATTGGCAGAGCTCCCGACTGTTAATCGGGCGGTTATTGGTTCGAGTCCAATCGGGGGAGCAAGTTCTCCAAACCCCAGTCCTAGGACTGGGGCCGGGTCTGGGCCTGACGGGCCGCCTGGGTAAGCGCCTCCACCAGTGGGTTGGACGCCGACGCGAGAGCTTTCCGCTCCTCTTCGGACAGTTGGTAGAACGTCCACACGCCCCAAGCCGCCGGCCGCACGTACACCGTCACCTGTTGCCGGTTGTTGGCCAGCACGGCAGGGACGGGGACCGCACGATCGAGAGTGGCCGCGCTGGACATCTCCTCGGCGAGCTGTTGGACGTTGACTGATTCCTGCAGTTGGTACAGGACGGCCTTGTTGGCAGGGCCTTCCATGGCGAGGAACCAAGCCATCTGTGTCTCCTTGGGTAAATGTTCGTGAGCGGTGATCCGCGGTCGGATCGCAAACAGTGTCACCTATCGACGCGCCGTCGTCAGCCCACTCGCTCAGCCGGGTTGATTCGCTACCCTCGGGGTGTGTACCCACGGCTGATCGCCATCGTCGCCTTCATCGGTCTCCTCGCGGTTGGTTGCGGCTGGAAACCGTCGTCCGCGCCGCCTCCGAAGCCCGATACCTGCGCACCGACCGACGGCCCCAGCGCCGATGCGGTCGCCGATCAGATCGCCAAACTGCCGGCGCCCGAAGCGGGCAGACAGTGGACGCAGATCGGCTCCGGCCACACGAGCAATTGCCGGCTGTACTGGGTCCAGGTGGGCCAGACCAACCCTCAGCCCAACAGCACCGGACAACTGCTGTTCTTCGACCGGCAGACCCCGCTCGGCCCGGCCACCCCGGAACCTCGGCCCTACATCAACGTGGTCACCAACGCCGATGACACGGTGGTGGTCAACTACCAGTGGCAGCAGGGGCATGATTCGCCCACCGCGCCGACCGGCATCGCCACCGTGCGGTTCCGGATCGGGGACGACGGCAAACTGGTTGCCGTCGACCCGATTCCGAAGCCCTGAGGCGCGTCAGCCGTTGAGCAGCTCGGCGGGGTCGAGCATCGCCGCGTAGCGCAGCTGCTCCGGGATACCGAACCCGTCGACGAGGATTTCGATGTGCGGGCGCAGTGAGCGGCAGCGTTCGTTGATCCCGCGGGTAACGGCCTTGGCGCGTTCGGTGGACAGGTAGCGGTGTTCGATGAACCAGGCCTTGTCGTCCTCGATCACCGACAGCGCGTACAGGTCGCAGACATCGTCGAGGAGTTCGCGGGCGGTGTCGTCCTCGCAGGCGTCGATGCCGGCCACGAACGCCTCCAGGATGACCCGGTCGATGTGCGCCTGCGCGGCGTGCAGCACGTGGTCCTGCACGGCGTTGAACGCGTCGAACGCCGACATCTCCTTGGACTTGCCCTGCAGACGCCGCGCCACCGAGGCCAGCATGTACTCCTCGCGGTCCTCGAACATCTTGACCTGGGTACCGCGGTTGAACAGGCTGCCTTCCTCCTCGTTGTCCTGGCGGGTGTCGAGGACGGTCTGGATGATGGTCTCGGCGGCCGTGCGTTTCAGCACCCGCTCGCCGGCGTAGTTGGCCGCGAACCGGACCCACTCGACCGGGCTCATGCCCTTGATGTCGTCGGCGTAGGCGGTCAGCAATTCCTTGGCGACCAACTGCGTGAGCACGTGATTGTCGCCCTCGAAGGTGGTGAACACGTCGGTGTCGGCGCGCAGGGCGATCAGCCGGTTCTCGGCGAGATAGCCTGCACCGCCGCACGCTTCGCGGGCTTCCTGGATGGCACGGCTGGCGTGCCAGGTGTTGGCGGCTTTCAGGCCGGCCGCGCGGGCCTCCAGTTCGCGTTGCTCCTCGGCGTCAGGGTCGTCGGAGGTCTGCAGCTCATGACATTTGGCCACCAGCTCGTTCTGGGCGAACTGCAGCGCGTAGGACTTCGCGATCAGCGGCAACAGTCGGCGTTGGTGCACCAGGTAGTCCATGATGAGGACTTCCTCGTCGCTCTTCGGGGCTTCGAACTGCCTGCGTTCCAGCGCATATCGGGTTGCGATGTCCAGTGCCACCCGCCCCGCCGCCGCGGCACTGCCGCCGACGGTGACGCGGCCGCGGATCAGCGTGCCCAGCATCGTGAAGAACCGCCGGCCGGGGTTCTCGATGGGTGAGCTGTAGGTGCCGTCGGGGGCGACGTCGGCGTAGCGGTTGAGCAGGTTTTCCCGCGGGACCCGGACGTGGTCGAACACGATGCGGCCGTTGTCGACGCCGGGGAGGCCACCCTTGTAGTGGCAGTCCGACGTCGTCACGCCGGGCAGGTCGTTGCCCTCGTCGTCGCGGATCGGCACCACGAAACAGTGCACGCCGTGGCCTTCGCCGTCCGGGGTGATCAACTGCGCGAATACGGTTGCTACCCGGGCGGTTTCCGCGGCCCCGCCGATGTAGTCCTTGCGTGCCGTGGGGGTTGGGGAGTGGATGACGAATTCCTGGGTCGCCGGATCGTAGGTGGCGGTGGTCTCCAGCGACTGCACGTCGCTGCCGTGGCCGGTTTCGGTCATGGCGAAACAACCCAGCAGGTCAAGGTCGATCAGCGGTCGGACGTAGGCCTTGTGGTGACGTTCGGTGCCCAGGTTCTCGATGGCGCCGCCGAACAGGCCCCACTGCACGCCAGCCTTGACCATCAGGGAAAGGTCGCTCATGGCCAGCATCTCGATCTGGGTGATGGCGGCGCCCACGTCGCCATTGCCGCCGTGCTCCTTGCGGAAGCCGTCCTCGGCAGCGCCGGCCGCGGCCATGATCTTGAGCTGCTCGCCCACCTTCGCGCGGGCGATCACCGTATTGGGGGTGTAATGCGGTCGGAAGATCTCGTCCGACAACCTGGCCCGCATGGCGTTTTTGACGTCGCGCCAGCGGCCGTCCAGCGCATTTCGCAGATGTTCGGCAGTTGAGGTCATATCCGACGGTAACGCGTGCGGCTGCTGTAGTAGGCCGCTTGGCCCTGTATCTGCGGGGAAGGCAAGCCTTCCTGGACAAGCCCGACCTCACCGCGAAAGACTGGCGAACATGCCGGACTCGATCGGTAAGTCGCTATCTCCCACGGGCTTGCCGCATGTCAGCTATCACCGGCACGCCGATGTGACGGGCGGCTGGTTGCGCGCGGCCACCTTCGGTGCGATGGACGGTCTGGTCAGCAACACCGCGTTGATCGCCGGTGTCGGGGCCAGCGCTCCGGCTCAGACTGTGGTGCTCAGTGGTGTGGCCGGATTGCTGGCCGGGGCGTTCTCGATGGCGCTCGGCGAGTACACCTCGGTGCTCACGGCCAACGAGCAGGTCGATTCAGAGGTCAGGGTCGAGCGCAAATCGTTCCGCAAGAACCCAGAGGCCGAGCAGGCCGAGCTCGTGGCGATGCTTCAGGAAATGGGGATGACGCCGGAAACGGCCGTGAAAGCCGGCGAGGAGATCCACCGCGACGAGAGCCGGGCCCTGAACTTTCACCTCGTGCAGGAACTGGGTGTGCACCCGACGGAGAAGCCGTCGCCGTGGGTGGCCGGCGGCTCGTCCTTCGTGATGTTCGCGATCGGTGCGATCGTCCCGCTCATCCCGTATCTGCTCGGCTTCCAATCGTTGTGGGCCGGGCTGGCGTGCGGCGGGGTGGGTCTGTTGATCGCCGGTGCGGTGGCGGCGAAGTTCACCCGTAAGCCGGTGGCCGTCGCGGGACTGCGGCAACTGGTGTTCGGTGCGGTCGCGATCGCGGCGACCTACGTCGTCGGCATCTTGGTCGGGGCCGTCATCACCTGATGTTGTATCGAATCCTGGCGGCCGGGTTGCTGGTCCTGGCCGGTTGTTCTCCTGCGCGCGCCGTAGCGGATTTCGAGTTCCTCGGCCAACGGCAGATTGCCTTCGCAACGCCATTCGCTGGCACCGTCATCGGCGGACTGTCGGGAATCAGCTATGACGCGGCCGACGACCTGTACTACATCATCAGCGACGATCGCTCCGCCAAGAGTCCGGCGCGTTTTTACACCGCACGGATCAACGTGTCGGACAACGGCATCGGTGATGTCGAATTCGTCGGAACCCATCCGTGGCTGGATCGTGACGGACAACCGTTTCGCCCGTTGGATGTTGACGCGGTGCCGGCTGTGGTCCCGCCGGACCCCGAGGCGATCGCCTTCGATGCCGGGAGGCAGCGGTTGTATTGGACCAGCGAGGGGGAGAGGCGGACCGAGGGGCCGGGGGCGCCGATCCTGCTGGATCCATGGGTGCGGTCCGCCGGACTCGACGGCAGCTTCCTCGGCGAGTTCGCGCTGCCCGAGGATCTGCGGATGTCGGCCGACGAGCACGGCCCGCGCCGCAACAGCACGCTGGAGGGGCTCACGCTGACGCCGGACGGACGCCATCTGTGGGCGGCGATGGAGGGGCCAGGCTACGAGGACGGCCCACCGCCCGACGCGCAGCGCGGCGCGTTGACCCGCGTGTTCCGCTTCGATGCGGACTCCGGGGCGGTCGACGGGCGGTACACCTATCCGCTCGATCCGGTCAGTGCCGGGCCGGGTGGCGACAACGGGTTGTCAGACCTGGTCGCACTCGACGACAGGAACTTCCTGGTGATCGAGCGTGGTTTTGGCACCCATGTGGCGGTGCGGATCTACCGTGCGAGCCTGGTCGACGGCTCCACCGAGATGACGAAAACATTGTTGGCCGACCTGACCAGCACGCCCGGTCTGGCGCCGCTGGACAACATCGAGGGAATCACCTTGGGGCCCAAGCTGCCCGACGGCCGACAATCGGTGATCGCGGTCAGCGACGACAACTTCTCGCCCACCCAGGTGACACAGTTCCTGCTGTTCGCGCTGTGAGAATTCACGTGCTGGGGCGCCTCGGGTGTGCTGGATGATTGTTTCGTGAGCGTCGAGTGGTTTGCGGTTTTCCCGACCGACCCGCAATGGGTTCCCAGCCAGGATCGTGAGGATGCTGCACGTGCCGTGTTCGAGGTGCTGATGGGCGCTGATATCGAGGTCAAGGTGAACCGGCCCGGCCGGGTGGTATTGGAAGACGCTGGTGAGTGCATCGAAACGATCGGTTGCCCGGCATGTGGGACCTTGGTGGGGGAGAACCCGAAGAGCATGGATTGGTGGGTGGCTCAACTGAACAGAGTCTGGACGGACAGCGGCGGGTTCTGGCCGCTGGATGTGACGACGCCGTGTTGTGGTGTTCAGACTTCTTTGAACGATCTGGTCTATGACGCGCCCCAGGGCTTCGCGTCCTGGTCGGTGGCGGCACGAGACCCGGTGTACGCAATAGGCGAGGAAACACTCGCACTGGTTGGCGCGGCGCTCGGGCATCCTGTTCGTTGGGCGCATCGGCACATATGACCACGCGGGTTTCGGCGGGACTCGCGTTCGTAACCAGGTGGCGGCCACAGGCGGTCTTTTCGGCCGTGACGTTACAAACGCGAACGCGTGGCGCAAGAACCACTACTTCAACAACGCGTGGCGGTCGAAGTAGAAGTAGGTGTAGCTCGCCGTGACGGCACAGATGACGGTGGCCACCAGCAGCATCTGCGATCCGCTCACCACCACGCTGATGAAGCCACCGATGATCGCACCACCGGCGAATCCGGCCCACAGCAGGAAGTACCCCAGCCAATCGCTCAGCTGGCCTCCACTGATGTGGCGTTCGATGCCCTGGCCCATCTTCACGAGCGTCCCGGTCACGTAACTCAACGGGATGGACAGCTCGCCGTCCTTCACGAACGACGTATTCAGGGCTCCGATCCCGAAGGCCACGAACAGGATTGGGACGTACGGAACATCGCGGGCCGTCCAGCCGCGCTCGACGAGGTCGACGACGGTGGACACCACCAGCGCAAGCGTCGTCAGCACCGTCGCGCCGTGGGGATGATTGACCCAGAGGTGCCTGCGGCACAACGAGGCGATCACCACTCCGGCGACGAAGGAGAGCAACAGCAGTGCGGCACCGATCGCCAGCCACTCCTCACCCTGGAACAAGCCGAGGAAGGCCCGCTCGGTGTTCCCCGTCATGAAGGTGACGAAATACCCGGCGGAATGGGTGAACGCCGCGGCGCCCAGTACTCCGGCGAGGGCGGCCAGAATCCACGACAACCGGGCCTCGCCGTCGAGCTGCCGCGACATCCCCCCATTGTGGGGAGCTTTGCTGACCTCGGGGCGGATTTCGCCCCTGTGTCAGCTGTCGGAACCCACGGTGACCGCGGTCGCCTCGTCGGTGAGCTCGTCGAGTTCGGCTTCCTCGACATCGATTCCGGCGAGGTGCGGACGCGTCAGGAACAGCACACCGGCACCCGCCAGGACGGCCCCCGCGCCCACCCAGTACGGCAGGTGGACACTGACCTGTTCGCCGAGAACCCCGGCCAGCCACGGTGCGACGGCAGCCCCGCCGAAGCGCAGGAAGCTGTAGGCCGCCGAGGCCACGCCGCGTTCGACCGGGGCGGCCTTCATCACGGTCTCGGTGATCAGTGTGTTGTTGATGCCGATGAACAGGCCGGCGATCACGACGCCCGAGGCCAGCACGGTCTTGGAATCCGTCCACACCGCCATCGCGGCCAGCACGGCGGTGAAGGCAATGAGGTTGAGGATGAGCACCCGGACTGTGCCGAAACGGTGCTGCAGCCGCGGCGCGACCACCACCGAGGTGAATGCCAATGCCAGACCCCAGCCGAAGAAGATCAGCCCGATCTGGTGAGCGGTCATGTCCAGCGGGAATGGCGTGAACGCCAGCAGGGTGAAGAAACCGAAGTTGTAGAGCAGTGCGGTGATCGCGACGCCGAGCAGCCCGCGATGGCGCAGCGCCCGGAACGGGTCGGCCAGCGTGGTGGCGCGTTCGGCGCGTGGGGTGGCCGGCAGCAGGAACGCGGTGATCACCAGAGCGAAGGCCATCAGCGCGGAGACGCCGAAGAACGGGCCGCGCCAGGAGATCGAACCGAGCACACCTCCGACCAGAGGGCCGATCGCGATGCCCAGGCCGAGTGCCGCCTCGTAGAGGATGATGGCCTGCGCCACTGAGCCTTTCGCGGAGTTGACGATGGTGGCGAGTGCGGTCGCGATGAACAGTGCGTTACCGAGCCCCCATACTGCGCGCCAGCCCACGATCTGCATCACGGTGTCGCTCATCCCGGCCAGACCGGCGCCGGCGATGATGATCACCAGGCCGAGTAGCAGCGTGCGCTTGGGACCGATGCGGCTGGACACCACACCTGTGATCAGCATCGCCACGCCCATCACCGCCATGTAGCTGGTGAACAGCAACGACACCTGCGACGCCGAGGCGTTGAGGTTGTCGGCGATCGGTTTGAGGATGGGATCGACCAGTCCGATGCCCATGAAGGCGACGACGGAGGCGAAAGCGACGGCCCATACGGCCTTGGGTTGGCGCCACATCAGGGCGTTGACTCCTAACTAATTCTTGTGCGACAGCGGATGATCGTCGACGTCGGTGAGCAACCGGCGGATGATGCCGACGGAGGCGGCCAGCGTCCGGCGCTCCTCGGCGGTGAGCCGTTCGAGTCTCGGGTTGATCGCCGCGGCGCGGTCCGCCCTGGCTTGCTCCAGGGTCTGCCGCCCCTGCTCGGTGATCCGGATCAGCACGGCGCGGGCATCACCGGGATCGGTGGTGCGCGACACCAGTCCGGCGTCTTCGAGGCGGCGAACCTGGGTGGTCATGGTCGGCTGCGAACAGTGGTCGAGGTAGGCGAGATCGGAGATGCGGGCCTCACCCTGGTCCTCGATCGTCGACAGCAACCGGGCCTGGGCCCAGGGGAGCGGCAATCGGGTGCGTTGAGTGGCCAGTCGGTTCAACCGGGCGACCACCGACAGCAGGTCGGCGCCAAGCTCGGTTTGATCGGTTACCGTGACATCCTCGGTCGGGGTCGGCATACCCACCATATTTACATAGATTTGCTATGTAGTCTACCTACTCGGCGTGCGCTCGCTCACACAACGGGCAGCCGACGCCGGCGATCGCGGCTGGCAGAATCGAACGATGACCGCGATACCACCGGCGACGACGCCTCGGCGCGGCCTCACTCCCGGCGAGCTTGCGCAGGCTGCGGTGATGGCTGCGCTGTGTGCGGCCACCGCGATCATCGCCGTGGTGGTGCCGTTCGCGGCAGGCCTTTCAGTGTTGGGCACCGTGCCGATGGGCCTGCTGGCCTACCGGTACCGACTGCGCGTGCTCCTCGCGGCAACTGTCGCCGCCGGCACGATCGCCTTCTTGATCGCGGGAATGGGCGGCCTGATGACCGTCGTCGACTGCGCCTACATCGGCGGGTTGACGGGTGTGGTCAAGCGCAGGGGGCGCGGCACCGCCATGGCATTCGGGGCCTCGATCGTGGCCGGGGCAGTATTCGGGGCGGCCGCCGTCGTCGCGCTGTCGGTGCTGTCACGGCTACGCAATCTGGTCTTCGACTCGCTGACCGCCAGCGGCGAGGGCCTGGCCAAGGTGCTGGAACGCATCCCGGTGCTCGATGTGATCGCCGAACCGCTCAGGACCACCATCGCCACCATGATCGAGTACTGGCCGCTGCTGATGCTGGTGCTGGGCATCTTCACCATCACCTCGATCAGCATGGTCGGCTGGTGGGCGCTTTCGCGGATTCTGGCGCGGCTGCTCGGCGTGCCCGACGTGCACAAGCTCGACGCCGACACCGATGCCGACGACTCTGCCGTGATCGCACCGGTTCCGGCCCGGCTGACCGACGTACGGTTCCGCTACCCGGGGATCGATCACGACGCCTTGGGTCCGGTGTCCATGGAATTGCAGCCCGGCGAGCATGTCGCGGTGACGGGGCCGAACGGCTCGGGCAAGACCACTCTCATGCTCATGTTGGCCGGTCGCCAACCCACTTCGGGCAGCATCGAGCGGGCCGGTGCCGTGGGACTGGGCCGCATCGGCGGCACTGCCGTGGTGATGCAGCACCCGGAGAGCCAGGTACTGGGCACCCGGGTGGCCGATGACGTGGTGTGGGGATTGCCCGTGGGCGCCACCGCCGACGTCGAGCGACTGCTGTCCGAAGTCGGGCTCGACGGGCTGGCCGAGCGCGACACCGGGGGATTGTCCGGTGGCGAACTGCAACGCCTGGCCGTGGCCGCGGCGCTGGCCCGAGAGCCCTCGCTGCTGATCGCCGACGAGGTCACCAGCATGGTCGACCAGCAGGGTCGTGACACGTTGATGAATGTGTTGTCCGGGCTGACCGATCACCACGACATGTCGCTGGTGCACATCACGCACTACAACGACGAGGCCGATTCTGCTGACCGCTCGGTGCAACTCAGCGGCAACGGCGGCACCGCCGACAACACCGACATGGTGCAGACCTCTGCAGTGCCCGTCAACGACGCGGCCGCAACCCACCAGGGTGCGCCGGTACTCGAACTGACCGGCGTCGGGCACGAGTACGCCAGCGGAACACCTTGGGCGAAAACCGCTTTGCGCGACATCACGTTCACCGTCAACGAGGGTGACGGGGTGCTGGTGCATGGCCTGAACGGTTCGGGCAAATCGACCCTGGCCTGGATCATGGCCGGGCTGACCGTCCCGACCTATGGTGCCTGCCTGCTCGACGGGGCGCCGGTGGCGCAGCAGGTGGGTGCGGTGGCGATCTCGTTCCAGGCCGCCCGCCTGCAGTTGATGCGCAGCACCGTCGGCCGCGAAATCGCCTCGGCCGCGGGCTTTTCCCGGCACGAGACCGACCGGATCGCGGCCGCGCTGGAAATGGTCGGACTGGATGCGACGCTGGCCCAGCGGCGCATCGACCAACTCTCGGGCGGCCAGATGCGTCGTGTCGTACTGGCCGGATTGCTGGCCCGGTCGCCGCGCGCGCTGATTCTCGACGAGCCGCTGGCCGGATTGGACGCCGCCAGCCAGCGAGGTTTGTTGCGATTGCTGGAGGACCTGCGGCACAACAACGGACTCACCGTCGTCGTCATCTCGCACGACTTCACCGGTCTGGAGAATCTCTGCCCGCGCACCCTGCACCTGCACCACGGCGAGCTCGCCCTTGCCCCGACGACTGCCGGAGGCGCGCGATGACCGCTCCGACGCGAGGACAACGCAAACCGGTCGTGCTGTTGCGTCCGGTCCCCGGCGACACCGTGATCCATCGGCTGTGGGCCGGAACCAAACTGCTCTCCGTGGCGGGCATCGGTGTGCTGCTGACGTTCTATCCCGGCTGGGTGCCCATCGGCGCCGTCGCCGTACTGGTCCTGGTGACCGCGCTACTGGCCCACATCCCACGCGGGGCACTGCCCTCGATCCCGTTCTTCCTGTGGATCCTGGTGGCGTTGGGTGGGGTGCTCGCCGCGCTGGCCGGTGGATCCCCGTTCATCGACATCGGTTCGGTGCAGATCGGCCTGGGCGGGTTACTCAACTACCTGCGCATCACCGCGCTGGCGATCGTGCTACTGGGTCTGGGGGCATTGGTTTCCTGGACGACGAATGTCGCCGACGTCGCCCCGGCGGTGGCCACCCTGGGCCGTCCTCTGCGCGTACTGCGCGTCCCGGTGCACGACTGGGCGGTGACGATTGCATTGGCGCTCCGGGCTTTCCCGATGTTGATCGACGAGTTCCGCACCTTGTATGCGGCGCACCGGTTGCGTCCGGTCGAACCTGCGGAGACGTTCCGGGCGAGACGTCGACAGCGGGTGGGGAATCTGGTCGATCTGTTGGCCGCAGCGGTCACCGTGGCGCTGCGCCGCGGCGACGAGATGGGCGATGCCATCACCGCACGCGGAGGCGCCGGCCAGATTTCGGCCGCGCCGTCAGGTCCCCGGGCGCGCGACTGGATCGCCTTCGCCATCCTCGTTCTGGTCTGCGGCACTGCCTTGGCCCTGGAGCTCACCGTCCTGCCGACCAGCTTCCCGCGGCGTTGACCGCTGCCCGGCCCGCGGCCGGGCCAGCCGAATGACGGCGTAGATGACGGCGGCTGCGATGACGACGACGGCCAGCCACGGCAGCAGCAGGCCGAACAACATCACGAGCCCGGAGGCTGCTGACACCAGGCCGTGCCAACCACGCTCGACCTGGCCCCAGAACCCCTGGTACTGCGGGGCCGGGCCGCCGATCTGCTCGGCGGTGATGTCGAGATTGACGGTGCTGTAGTCGATCTGATCGCCGAGCTGGGTGCGCTGTGCACGCAGACTGTCCAGTTCGGCCTGGCGCTGCGACAAGGCGCCCTCGGCCTTGATCAACGCCTCGGGGTCCTTGGCGTCGCGCATGATCCCGAGCAGGCGGTCAACCGAAGTCTGCAACGCCTTGATGCGGGCGTCGAGATCGACGCGCTGCGAGGTCACGTCGTCGGAGCGGACCTCGACGGTCTGCACCGTGCCGAGCTTCTTGAACTCGTCGAGGGTGCCTTCCAGTTCGGCGGCCGGGACGCGTAGCGCCAGTGAGATGCGCGCGCGGCCGGAACTGGAGCCGGCATCCTCGGAGCGGCTGTCGACCCGGCCGCCGGCATCGGTGGCCAGAGATACGGCTTTGTCGGCCACTGTGGCCGGGTTGCCCGTGGTGATCGACATCGATGCGGTCTTGACAATGTCCCGCTTGACGTCGGTGGGTATCGGCGCTTCCTTCAGCCCTGCACCGCTTTCCGGCACCGGTGCGGGTGCGGCTGGGGCGAACCCGGCATCGCTCTGTGTGGCCGCCGGTGCCGAGGAATTGGGGGAGTGACCGGCCGCGCAGGCCGGTGCGACCGCCAACATCGTCGCGGCAAACAGTGCCACCGTCATGCGGCGGTGACGGGATCCGCTGGTTTGCTTGCGCATCAGCCCAATGTAAGCGACAAGCCGGCGTTCACGGGCGGCAAATATTCCGTCGGTCAGCGCGCTGCTGCCGTGTTGGCCGCCCACTGAGCGTCGGCCAGCGACTTCTCCACATCGCGACGTCCCAGGAACATCTCGTCGAAATAGGGCTTGAGGGCCTGAAATCCGGCCGGGAAGCCGGCCGCGCCCGGCGCCGGGATCCGAGGCCCCCGCAGCACCCGGAAGAACGGGCCGACGTCAACTCCTCGCCGCGTCCAGTAGTCGTGGTAGACGGGCTGGGCTGCCAGCACGGCCGGGATGGCGGCACCGCCCGCGCCGAGGTATTCGTTGCCGCGTTTGCTACCCATCCAGTTCAGTACCTCGCGCACCGCGTCAGGATGATGGGTGGCCGAGTTCCCGGCTGCGGCAATGCCATTGGTGACACTGACCCGTCCCTTGGGTCCGGCCGGAAGCATCGCCACGCCCCACCGGAACCGGGCCTGGTTCGCCACCGCGGCCAGGTTGTAGGTGCCGGACTGAAACAGCGCCATCCGGCCCTGCAGGAACATGTTGCGCGAGAAGTCGCCGTTGTTGTTGGTGGCCGAGGCCGGCGGGGCGACGTGATCGTCGTTGATCATCCGAACCAGGTAGGTGAACGCCTCGACGGCCTGCGGGTTGTCGAAGGCGAAACGATCTCCGATGTTGAAGATGCCGCCCGCCGAGCCGATGTAGTTGAGGTAGATGCCCTGCAGATCATTGGCGGCGTTGTAGCCCCACTGCCGGATCCGGCCGGTGTCGAAACCCTCGGTGCCGGCCGCGCGGCCCTGCTCGTCGACGGTCAGCCTCGCCGCCAGTGACCGCAGTGTGTCGTCTGGTCCGTTCGACCACCGCATCGTGGTCAGTTCGGCGAGGTCCACCCCGGCGGCGTCGAGCAGGTCGGCGTTGAAGTACACCGCGATGCCGGCGTCGGTCAGCTGCGGAACCGCCCACAGGGCGTCGTTGCGGGTGAACTGGTTGACCACTGAGGGCTCCCAGGCCCGGGCGGCGTTGGCGCCCAAGGTCTGTCCGATGTCGAGCAGCCGACCGTTGTCGGCATATCCGGCCAGGTAGGCGTTGGACAGCCAGAAGATGTCATCGGCGCTGCCCCCGGCCACGTCGGTACGCAGGCTGTCGAAGTAGGCGGAGTAGGCAACGGTGTTGACCCGCACCTCGATGTCGGGGTGCTCCCGAGTGAACTCGGCGAAGGACTGCCGGTAGGCGGCCGCCACCTGTGAATCCCACAGTCGCACGGTGACCACGGTGCGGCCCTCGGGTTCGGTGGTGCGGCCCAACAGCACGGCGGCCACCAACAGAACGGCCATGGTCAGCGCCAGGCCGATCGCGGCCGTCGTCGAGCGCCTCATGGCTGCTTCCTGTCGCGAGATCGACGTGAGGGTCGTTGTGGCCGCGGATAGGCAGCCCTGGTGTGGATCTCGACGATCACTTGATCCCCGTCACCACGATCGAGCGGACGATGTTGCGCGAGAACGCGACGAACAACACGATCAGCGGCACGATCGCCACCGTGGTCGCCGCCATCACCAGCGTCCACTGCGCGTTGTACTGCGTCTGCAGCCCGGCGGTCGCCACGGTGATCACCTGCCACTTGCTGCCGCTGGTGATCACCAACGGCCACAGGAAGTTGTTCCACTGGCTGACCACGGTGATCAACGCCAGGGTGACCAGGATCGGTCTGCTGGCCGGCACGACGACGTGCGTGATCACATCCAGGGTATGGGCACCGTCGAGGCGGGCCGCGTTGATCAGATCGCCCGGGATCGACCGAAAGTACTCGCGCAACAGGAAGATCGCATACGGCGAGCCGAACATGAACGGCAGCACCAGCGCCCAGAAGGTGTTGCGCAATCCGGCCTCGGCCATCATCAGATACAGCGGTACCACGGTAACGGTCGCGGGCACCATCAGAGTCGCGATGTAGACCCAGAACAGGGCGTCGCGGCCGGGAAACTGCAGCCGCGCGAAGGCATAGGCGGCAAGCACCGAGAACACCAGTTGACCCAGCAGGATGACCGCCGTCATCAACGCGGTCACGACGGTGGCCCGGCCGAACCCGGCGTCGGCGAGCCCGACGTAGTTCTCCAGCGTCGGCGGTGTGGGCAGCGACAGCGGGGGATCGGTGGCGAACTGCTCGGCCGAGGTGAACGAGGTGAGCAGTCCGAGTCCGAAAGGCAGCAGCGTGACCACCGCGCCGAGGAGCAGGCCCGCGTAGATCAGTGCGTTACGTGAGGTCATAGCTGATCCTGCGGCGGAAGTAGAAGTGCTGGACGAGCGTGATGCCGACCAGGATGGCGAACAACACGATCGCCATCACCGAGGCCCGGCCCACTGCCGCCGCGCCGAATGCCTCGGCATAGATACGGTGCGCCACCAGATCGGTGTGGCCTTGCGGCCCGCCCGCGGTCAGCGCGTACACGGTGTCGAATACCTGCGCGGCGCTGACGATTCCGGTGACCAATACGAAGAACATGGTTGGCCGCAGCATCGGCAGGGTGATGTGCCGGAACCGCTGCCAGTCCGTCGCGCCGTCGGTGCGGGCGGCGTTGTGGACGTCGGCGGGGATGTTCAGGATGCCGGCCAGGAAGAACAGCGTCACATAGCCGACATTGGTCCACACCACCACCGCGGATACCACCGGCAGCGCCAGTCCCGGGTCGGTCAGCCACTCGACCGGTCGGCCCAGCACGGTGCTCAGCGCCCCGTCGGTGGGGGCCAGGATCCATTTCCACAACACCGCGATGGCCAGCGGCGCACAGATCCATGGCAGGACGTACACGGTGCGGAAGAACCCGGTGCCCGGAAGTCCCCGAGCCAGCAGCGACGCGGCGATCAGGCCCAGCACGGTCTGTGTCGGCACCACCAGCAGCACGAACAGCAGCGTCACCGCCAGCGAGGTGCCGAACGACGAATCGGTGAGTACGGACGTCCAATTGTCCAGTCCCACATACTCGATCGGGCCGAGCAGGTCCCACCGCTGCAGACTCAACCAGAGCACCACCAGCATGGGCAGCAGCAGGAAGGTGACGACGCCGAACAAGCTGGGTGCGACAAGCGCGTACCCCAGTGCGGTCGTGCGGACACGCGAGGTGGCCATCGGGCTATTAAAGCGGTTCGTGACCTGCGGCCGCCACGGCGGGCAAGCTCAACGCCCAAAAGCCGGGCTCTCATCCCCGTCGGCGAAATTTGCTCGGATGACGTACATCACTTGACTGCTGCGGAATCGAAGTCCGGACTTCGTGCTTGTAGCTGGTAACAGCAACAGAAGGACCGGGGGTTATCTCATGAGTGCAGCGCAACCAGCCCGTAAGGGCAGCATGATGTCCACGGTGGCGCAGTCCGTGATCTTTACTGCGCTCGCGCTGACCGCGCTGGTCTTCGGTTCTCTGGCCGGCCCGATCGCCTCGGCCAATGCCGCCGACGGGTGTGCCGACGTCGAGGTGGTGTTCGCCCGCGGCACCAACGAAGCGCCGGGCGTCGGAGCCACGGGGCAGGCGTTCGTCGACGCGCTCAGCGCTGATCTGCCCGGCAAGTCGGTGGACGTGTACGCGGTCAACTACCCGGCATCGCTGAACTTCGGTCAGGCGACCGACGGCATCGCTGATGCGAGCAACCGGATCCAGTCGATCGCAGCCACCTGCCCGGCGACCAAGATCGTGCTCGGTGGTTACTCGCAGGGCGCCGCGGTGGCCGGTTACACCACCTCGAGCTCCGTGCCCGCCGGATACGTCCTGCCCGCCGGCATCAGCGGCCCGATGCCCGCATCGGTCGCCTCGCACGTCGCGGCCGTGGCATTGTTCGGAACCCCCGACGAGTGGGTGCTGGGCCTGGCCGACCGCAGTGCACCGCCTATCGCGATCGGCGCACCGTACGTCGCCAAGACCATCCAGCTGTGCGCCCCCGGCGATCCCATCTGCTTCCCCGGTGGTTTGAACCGCGCGGCCCACAGCTCCTACAAGGACAACGGAATGGCAATCCAGGCAGCCGATTTCGCGGCCCGCCAGTTGGGTGGCAGTGCCCCGGCGGCCACGATGGTGCAGACCGCGGGTGAGGTCACCGGAAACTGACGCGGACAGAACCAAGGCCGACGGCCGGAAGCGACTGAGCTTCCGGCCGTCAGCTGTTGAGGTCTCGGAATCCGGCGACGGTGTCGGCCAACGTGATTCGTGGATCCCGGTAGGTGACGCCGAGGTCGCGTTCGCTCGGTGAGTCGTCGGACGCGGGCATCTGTGTGTAGTACTGCATCCCAGCTTCGGTGAACGGCGTCTGGAACGGCAGGAACGGCCCCATCCGGTCGAGCACCTGCCCGGCGACGCGCAGCACGGTGTCGGGCACCGGGACGGCGAACATCGTCTTGTTGCCGACCTCGGTGAGCAGCTTGGCCAGCTGGTCCACCGGGATGCGGTGACCGCCGGCCATATAGCGGCGGGGGCCGCGCCCAGGTTCGAGCAGCGCGACGTGCAGCGCCGCCAGGTCTCGACCGTCGACGATGGTCCACGCGGCGCTGCGGCCGGGGATCGCTCCCAGCTGCAGTGCGGCCGCCACCCCCTCGCCGGCTTCCCCGAACTGGTTGCCGACCGGGGGCCCCATGACCATGCCGGGATAGGTGATGTTCACCGGTGCGCCGGCGTCCTGCATTCCGCGGGCGTAGATCTCGACCTGCGCCTTGGATCGCCCGTAGCCGTCGGTCCCGCCGAACACCGGCAGGTCCGCTTCCAGCGTGTCCACATCGGGATTGAACAAGGCGGTGATGCTCGACACGTGGATGATCGGATCCAGGCCGAGTTCTGCGGCGCCGCCGAGCACATTTCGTGCACCGTCCATGTTGGTGCTCATCATCTGCGCGGTCTGGCTCGGGTCGGTGGCGACCAGCGCCGCGCTGTGCAGGACGGCGTCGCAGCCCTCCAGTGCGCGCAGAACCGAATCGCGATCGGTGATGTCGCCGACGGCATGATCGGAGACATCGACTCCGAGCTTGGCAACGCTGGTTTGTAACCGGTCCGGATTGCGCACCAGAAATCGGACCGAATGTCCTGCGTCTGCAATCGCTTTCGCGCTCCAGCCGCCCACAAATCCGGTACCGCCGGTGACCAACACGCGCATGACGCCAACCTCCTAGCAAGCGACGACCGTCGCTAGGACGCTAGTACGTCTTACGCCGCCGGGAAGCGGTTTCGGCTCAGCCTTCGTGCTGGTCGGGTCGGCTCAGCCGCCGTGCCTATTTGGTCGGCTCAGCCTCCGTGTCAAATCTGTCGGCTCAGCCTCCGCGAAGCTCCGCGAGCTCCTTCATATTCGCCAACCCCTGCTCCTGCGCCTCATCCAGGAAACTCGGCAAGGGGGCCCGCAGCTCGGGAAGCACCTGATGGTCGAGCAGGGCCTGCAGATCCGCCTGCTTCGGGCTGCGGCCCGCCTGATTGTCGAGCTCCTGCACCCCGGGATCGGTTGCGTAGTCGTACAGTTCGTGATGGATGGGCCGGGACGTGTCGATGTCCATGGTGCCGGGTTTCCAGTACGTGTACATGCCGAGCTTGGCCTCGGGGGTACGGACGGCGACGATGTGGCCGGGCGCCGATGTCGGGATTTCCATCGGCGGGCCGGAGGCGCCGAAGAACTTCTTTGCCAGTGGCGATTCCATCAACGCCGCCATCTCCTCGACCGACATGTCGTCGGTGGCGTGTGCGATCCACGGCCGGCCCGGTGTGGCTGCATCGGCGGCCATCCCGGCGATGTCGGCACGCTCGGACAGGTAGGAGTAGCGGGAGTCGGAGCGCCAACCGGCGCCGCCGTGGGCGATGGTCATGAGCAACGCCGCCAGGTCGGCGCTGGAAGTCAACTGGGTACGGGTGTCGCCGGGTCCCGGTGTCAGACGACCGGACGGGTCACGGATGTAGAGCGGCACCCGGATGCTCTCCTCGTACACCGCGGCGCCCTTGCCGCGCAGGCCGTGCGACCCGGCGTACTCGCCGTGATCGGAGGTGAAGACCACGACGGTGTTGTTGTCGATGTCCGGCCTGGCGGCGAGAGTGTCGAGCACCCGGCCGATCTGGGTGTCCACCTGCTGATGCAGCCACAGGTACATGTCCAGGCACCTGGCCCACTGAGCGGCGGCGTCGGGTCCGGTGTAGTCCATCGCGCCGGTCATCAGCGGCGACATGAAGTTCATGTAGTCGATCTGCAACTGGGGCTTGCCCCTGCGGCGCAGATCGTCCGCGGTCTCGAAGTTCGCCGGCTTTGCGCTGAATACGTGCGGAACATTGTCGGGCAGCGGGTTTTTCGGCCACCAGCAGATGTCGTGCGGATTGACCAGCGACACCGTGGTGCACCAGGGGCCCTCGGTCGCGTCGGCATCGAACCACCCGGTGAACTGATCGACGATCGAGGGATCCTGCTGCAGGCCCTGGTTCGGTGCGCCGTTGGGGGACGGGTAGGTGCCACCGGAGAAGCCGTGGACGTCCAGGCCGTCGGGGGTGTTGTCGGCCGCACTGCCCAGGTGCCACTTGCCCCACCACCAGGTGCGGTAGCCGGCATCGCGCAGCATCGTGCCCCAGGTGGGGAAGCGGGCCGCCAATGTCGATTCGGTGGGGCCCTCGCCGGTATAGAGGCACCCGGTCTGGTGTGAGTACAGCCCGGTGGTCAGTACCCCGCGCGACGGCGTGCACATGTTCGATGCGCTGTAGTGCGAACCGAACGAGGTGCTTCGCGTCCGCAACCGGTCGAGGTTGGGCAGCAGTGCGCCGAGTTGCTGGGTATCGGGGAACCACTGGGGTGCCCGCATCTGGTCGACGATCACGACGAGGATGTTGGGCTGACCGGCCGTATCCTGGGTCCGTCTGCTGAGTAGTTCATAGCCGCCGAATCCGACCGCAGCCGCGCCTGCCGCCACTGCCGCACCACCCAGAACCGTCCGCCTGCTGAGCTCCACCATTTAGTCAGGCTATGGGTTCTTGCTGTGCGCAGCATGAGTTTGGTGACAAGCACCCTTTAGTGTGGGGAATCATGACCGCTCAACGACGTGTGGACGCCGATTTTCTGGAGCTGCCCCGGTCCGAGTTGGCTGATGCGGCACTGTCCGCGGCAGTCGCAGCCGGCGCCAGCTATGCCGATCTGCGGATTCACCGGATCACCACCGAGATCATCCAGCTGCGCGACGGCGAGTTGGAAATGTCCGTGGTCAACCGTGAGGTGGGTCTGGCGGTCCGGGTGATCGTCGACGGCGCGTGGGGGTTTGCTTCCAACGCCGAGCTGGCACCGGAGGTGGCGGCCGAGACGGCTCGCCGCGCCGTGCAGGTGGCGAGGACACTGGGGCCGCTGAATGCCGAGCGCATCGAGTTGGCCGCCGAACCGGTGTACGCGGATGTGACCTGGGTGTCCGATTATGGCGTCGACCCGTTCGCCGTCCCCGCCTCCGACAAGATCGCGCTGCTGGGCGAGTACTCGGGCCGGTTGCTGGCCTCCGACGGTGTGGACCATGTGTCGGCCGGGGTGCATGCGGTCAAGGAACAGACCTTCTACGCCGACACCTTCGGATCGTCTCTCACCCAGCAGCGGGTGCGGGTGATGCCGACGATGGAGGCGGTGGCCGTCGACTCCGCTGCCGGGTCGTTCGAGACGATGCGCACGTTGGCGCCGCCGACCGCCCGGGGCTGGGAGGCGCTGGCCGGTGATGATGTGTGGGACTGGACCTCCGAGCTGGCGGAGCTGCCGACGCTCCTGGCGGAGAAGACCAAGGCTCCCTCGGTCGTCGCCGGCCCCACCGACCTGGTGATCGATCCGTCCAACCTGTGGCTCACCATCCACGAATCGATCGGGCATGCCACCGAATACGACCGGGCCATCGGCTACGAGGCGGCCTATGCCGGCACGTCGTTCGCCACCCCGGACAAGCTCGGCACCATGCGGTACGGCTCGCCGGTGATGAACGTAACCGCCGACCGCACCGTCGAATTCGGTTTGGCCACCGTCGGTTTCGACGACGAGGGCGTGCGGGCCCAGAGCTGGGACCTGGTGCGTGACGGCGTCTTCGTCGGCTACCAGCTGGACCGGGTTTTCGCGCCGCGACTCGGGCAGGCTCGCTCCAACGGCTGCTCATACGCCGATTCGCCCCACCATGTGCCCATCCAGCGGATGGCGAATGTGTCGCTGCAGCCAGGTCCGGAGGATCTCAGCACGGACGACCTGATCTCGCGGGTGTCCGACGGCATCTACATCGTCGGCGACAAGTCCTGGTCGATCGACATGCAGCGGTACAACTTTCAATTCACCGGCCAACGTTTCTACCGGATCCGTGACGGGCGCCTCGACGGGCAGTTGCGCGACGTGGCGTACCAGGCCACCACGACCGATTTCTGGGGTGCGATGGAAGCGGTTGGCGGACCATCCACCTGGCGCCTCGGTGGGGCATTCAACTGTGGCAAGGCGCAACCCGGGCAGGTGGCGCCGGTCAGCCACGGTTGCCCGAGCGCGCTGTTCCGCGGCATCAACGTACTGAACACCCGGACGGAGGGCGGCCGATGATCGGCGCACAGCAGGTCGTCGAGATCGCCTTGGGCGCCGCAGATCCCGGCACGGAAACCATGGTGTTGGTCACCGATCGGGCAGACGCCTCGCTGAGGTGGGCCGGCAACTCGATGACCACCAACGGCGAATCGGTCAGCCGCATCATCACGGTGATCTCGATCGTGCGCCGCGGGGGCAAAGCCCATGTCGGGTCGGTGCGCTCCACCGAGGTGGACCCGGCGGTGATCCCGGAGTTGGTGGTCGCCGCGCAGCGGGCAGCGGTGTCCTCGCCCGAGGCACGGGACGCGGCACCGCCGCTGCCGGGCTCCGAGGTGCCGGTCGACTGGGATGCGCCGGTGGCGGGCACGGGGGCGCAGGTGTTCACCGGCATCGCCGATGACCTGGCCAAGGGTTTCGCCGGGTCCGACCAGCTCTACGGATACGCCCGCCACGTCTTGGAGACCACGTTCGTGGCCACCTCGACCGGTCTGCGTCGTCGTTACACCCAGCCGACGGGCTCGGTGGAGATCAATGCCAAACGCGACGGGGCGAGTGCCTGGGCCGGGGTGAGCACCGCGGATTTCGCTGACGTGCAGGTGGATTCGCTGCTCGACGAGTTGTCGCTGAAGTTGGGATGGGCGGAGCGGACCGTCGAACTCCCGGCCGGCCGGTACGAGACACTGATGCCACCGTCGACGGTGGCCGACATGATGATCTACCTGACCTGGACCATGGATGGCCGCGGGGCGCAGGAGGGGCGCACCGCACTGTCGGCGCCCAGGGGGACCCGGGTGGGGGAGAAGCTCACCGATCTGGGGCTGACGCTGTACTCCGATCCGCGCGCCGACGCGCTGGCCTGCCAGCCGTTCGTGGCGGTGCCGAGTTCCTCGGAGCGGGTGTCGATCTTCGACAACGGCATGGACATCGGCCGGGTGGACTGGATCCGCGACGGTGTGGTCAATGCACTGGCCTATCCACGGGCGGTGGCCGCCGAATACGGCACACCCGTCGCGGTGCCCGCCGACAACCTGCTGATGACCGGTGGCGCAAAGGATTTGGCGGACATGATCGCCGGTACCGAACGCGGTCTGCTGCTGACGACGCTGTGGTACATCCGCGAGGTGGACCCGACCGTGCTGCTGTTGACCGGGCTGACCCGTGACGGCGTCTACCTGATCGAGGACGGCGAGGTGACGGGCGCGGTGAACAACTTCCGGTTCAACGAGAGCCCGCTGGACCTGCTGCGGCGCGCCACCGAGGCGGGCATCAGCGAGGTCACCCTCCCGCGCGAATGGGGTGACTGGGCGACGCGCGCGTCGATGCCGACGCTCCGGATCCCGGATTTCCACATGTCCTCGGTGAGCCAAGCACAATGAGTTAAGGGTGCTGTCCCAACGGCAATTCACGGCCTACGGCCCGTCGCACTGGGCCGTGATCGCCGTGTTTGTCGTCGGGGCACTGCTGCTGGTTTGGCTCGGCCGTCGCCAGACCGAACGTCAATCCCGGCTTTGCGGCCGCATCCTCGGTGCATCGACGGCCGCGATCTATGCCGCGATCCTCGTCTACAACCTGATCCCACCGTCGATCGGACGGTCGGTGCCCCTGCAGCTGACCGACCTGGCGACCGTCGCGGGTGCGTACGCGCTCTGGTCGCAGCGTCAGTGGGCCTTCGTACTGACCTACTACTGGGGTCTGGTGCTGAGCACGCAGGCACTGATCTCGCCGGTGCTGAAGAGCCCGGACTTCCCGCATTACGCCTTCCTGGCGTTCTGGGCGATTCACCTGCTCGTCGTGTGGGCCGCCATCTATCTGACCTGGGGCCGTGGGATGCGTCCGCAGTGGCGCGATTATCGGTTCGCGGTGGTGGTGACCGTGGTGTGGGCGGTGGGAACCATGGCGTTCAACGCCATGGCGGGTACCAACTACGGCTTCCTCAATGCCAAACCCACCACCGCGTCGCTGCTCGACCTGATGGGGCCATGGCCGGTCTATGTGTTGGTGGCCAGTGCCTTGGTGGCGAGTGTGTGGGCGCTCATGACGTGGCCATGGGAACGTCGGGGTCGGAGTCGTCGACAGCTGGGTGCGTCTTGAGGCGATATTGGATTCAGCTGCCGGGTAACGCCACGATGCGGGACGCGGTGGAGCATACTGCCGGTGTGTCTGCCGATCTGCTCAATGAGTTGACGCACCTGATCGCGTTGTCGCCACCAAAGTTGGCCGATATCAACGCCGATGTCCGTGAGGTGTGCGCGTCGACGCTGGGTTTGCCCCCCGTGCCCGCGGAGACCTGCGGCGGCGCGGTCGACCCCATGGTCACCGAGTTCGCCGAGCAGTTCAGCATCGACGTCACCGGTATCACCACCGCCCAGCGGGCGGCGTTCTCCGATCTGCTCGGGTCCGACGTGTTCACCGTGGCAACGTTGATCTATGTGGCCGACTTCATGCCTCGGATGCGTGCCGGGCTGACTGCCCTGGGAGTGGACTGGCCGGAGGGTCCCGTCGTGTGGGACCACGAAACCAACCCCGCCGACTACGTGCTCGACACGTTCATCCCGGCCGTGGGGCGGATGCGCGCGCTGGACCCGGTGACCTCGGAGATCGTGCGGTTGCGTGGAGCCCGCCAGCACAACTGCCGGCTGTGTAAGTCGCTGCGGGAGTCCGCGGCATTGGAGGCCGGCGCCACCGAGTCCGACTATGACGGCATCGACGACTTCGAGAACTCCGAGCTGTCCGATCGGCACAAGGCCGCGCTGCGCTACGTCGATGCGCTGATCTGGGCGCCTTCTCAGGTGTCGGGTGAGGAACTGCGCCAACATTTTTCGGAAGAAGAGGTCGTCGAGCTGACCCTCGATGTCATGCGCAATGCGTGCAACAAGGTGGCCGTAGCGTTGGGTGCCGACGCGGCGCGTGTCGACGAGGGCACCGAGGAGTACCGGCTCGGCGCTGACGGACAGCCGATCTACAGCTGAGTCTTGCAGGTCGCGCCTGGCCCGCGCCGTTTTCTACCCGGGGGTTGTGGCCCCGCCGGAACTACCGCCCTCAGGTAGAAATCGACGACAACAACCGCAGAACATCGTCGACTTCGCTGTCGGTCGTCGCCCACGAGCAGACGAACCGCACCGTCGGCCGCAGTGGTTCGGGACGGTGCACGGCATAGCTCGCTGAGATGGCGGTGTAGGCCGCGGGTTCGAGGTCGACGAACACCTCGTTGGCCTCGGTGGGGGAGCCCAGCCTCAGACCGAGCGCTTGGAAGCCCGTGCTGAGCTGGGTGGCCATCCGGTTGGCGTGGGCCGCGGTCTGCAGCCACAGCCCGTCGTGCAGCATCGCCTCGAACTGGGCCGCGACGAACCGCTGCTTACTGGCCAGCTGGCCGATCTGCTTCTGCACGAACTGGATTCCGTCGAACAACTCGGGGCGGCGCGCCAGGATCGCGTCGCCCATCAGCATGCCGTTCTTGGTGCCGCCCACGGTGACGATGTCGGCATCGGCGATGGCCTCATGGGGAGAGATATCCAGGGCGGCAATCGCATTGGCGATCCGCGAGCCGTCGATATGGACCAACAGGTCGAGATCGTGGGCGTGATCGATGAAGTCCTTGATGGCCTGCGGGGTCCAGAGGCGGCCGTTCTCGGTGGACTGGGTGATGCTGACGATGCGTGGCTGTGAGTGGTGCACCGGCCCGCGGCGGGCCACCGCGGTGTCGAGCGCGGCCGGATCGATCAGGCCGTCATCGCTGATGAGTTTCGTCAGCGGGGCGCCCGAGAGCCGGACCGGTCCGCCGGCCTCGTCGACCAGTGAGTGCGCGATGTCGCTGCACAGGATCTCCTGCCACGGCCGCACCGCCGAGGCCAGCGCGATGATGTTGGCGGCGGTACCGGTGAGCGCGAACAGCACCTCGGCGTCCGGGGAGTCGAACACGGCCTTGATCGCGTCGGCGGCGCGCGGCGTGGCGGAGTCGTTCCCGTAGGAAGCGACGGCCTCGTTGTTGGCCGCGACGATCGCGTCCATGACTTTCGGGTGAGCGGGCGCGGCGTTGTCGGAGGCGAACGCGTGAGAAGGCACCTTCGCCATGATCCCTACCGGCGACGGCTACGTCGAGGCGTCCTTCTTCTTGAGGAACAGGGCCGGCAGCACCACCGTGGCCACCGCCGTGACCAGCCAGACCACCACGGTGGCCGCGATCCAGGAGCCGATTCCGCTGATGCTGAGCCCGTGGGTGAACACCGACGCCAGGACCAGCGCAACCAGGGTGGAGACCAGTCCGATGCCACCCAGGAACGCCGACGCGTAGCGGTTTGCCATCTTGAGGAAGAACGGCGACAGGACGCCCTGCGCGACGGCGAAGATCACCACCGCGGCGACGAAGCCCCATGCCGACACCGAGACGCCGGGTATCAGCCACGCGGCGACCAACAAGCCGAGGGCCGACGAGCCCAGAAAGATCGCGATACGCAGCAGAAAGCGGACCATGGGGTGAGCGTATCCGCGACGGGCGTGCCTGCGGCCCCTCATTGGCGTCTGTGTCTGCGCTGTGTGCGACCATATTGCGGCGCAGATGCGCCCGGGGGCGGTAGCTCAGTTGGTCAGAGCTGGGGACTCATAATCCCTAGGTCGCGGGTTCGAGCCCCGCCCGCCCCACTTCAGACAGTGTATGACGTCGGGTGATGCTTGACGTTTTGTCTCCGGTTGATGGCTGACAGTGTTTCGGCTGATGCTTTACACCTA
>NZ_LZSY01000006.1 GCF_001665625.1 Mycolicibacterium peregrinum
TTTCCTGAGGCCACCATTCACGTGACCGCCGCCGAAGCCCTGGGAGCAATTAAGGCCCCCTCCTGGCGAGAACGATTGCGCTACAGCCCCGCTCAGTGGTCGCACCAACCCAACATTGTCGAACATCACCCCGACGGCGAGAATTGGCGGGGATTCGCCGCAGCCAAAGAACTCACCGACATCGCCCCCGGAATCGTCCTCGTCTCGCTACCCGGGCACACCCGCGGGCACGCTTGCGTGGCCGTCGACGCCGGACACCGCTGGATTCTGCACGCCGGCGATTCCTTCTATCATTACGGCATCCTCGACGGCACCACTCGCGTGCCGCGTGCGTTGACAACCATGGAAAACCTCATCGCATGGAACCGACAGCAGGTCCGCGACAACCATGAACGCCTTGCCGAGCTCCACCACCGCGGTGACCCCGACCTGCTCATCGTCAACTCCCACGACCCCACACTGCTGCGCCACGCCCAAAGCAGCGCCTGACCGGAACACCGACCCGTCCCCGGCTGGCGAGAACGTGCCCGCCGGGTAAGGGTGACCAACAGCCAGTGTCTCTTTTCTAGAGAAACGAGACGAGGCCACAGGTTTCCCGTCCTCGGCCTATCGGCCCAGGTCGCGACGTCTCATTTCCTGTCTCACACCGCGGGTCTCAAATCCCCGCTGTCGGCAGTCGGCGAGACCGTCCCGAGCGTGACCTCGATGTTTGACTATGCCAGTACCACCGGCCAGAAGATCTGCAGATTCACGCTCATCATCATCATCGACGCGGTTAACCTGCTCTTCCGGCCGATCGCCTTCAGATATGAATCGCCAGACCAACAGCAACTAACCCCACTCGGTGGGTCAATTCACGAGATCCGCAGAGGGTCAATTTTCAGAAATCGTTGACAGACGGCCAGGTCGACGACGGCGTCGAGGTCGTCGGCGCACTGTTCGGAACCAGCGATGGTGTGAGAGTGATACACACTCCGGGGTATGTGCCCGTCGTACTGACCGAGTCCCCGTCGCCGATCACTGCCTATCGAGAGGTTGAGCTTCGGGCGGAACCGATCCTCACGTGGCCAACGTGGGAGCACCCGGATTTGCACGATGAGAACTGGCCAGCGGAGGGATGGAGCGGAGTGTTCGAGACCTTGGATGCCGTGCGGCAAGCAACTCCCGGGCCTCTTCATCAAATCGGAGGTCACCCCGATCCGGTCCAAGGCCCCGTCGAGGTCGAAATCGCGTATGGGCAACTAACGAACGGCGGAGGTCACAAGATCAATTGGAGCGATCCAGCCGTCACGGTGGAAGCTCGGGATTGGCAACTGCTCGCTCAGTTCGACACCGACGACGATGCCGGATTCATGTGGGGCGACTGCGGCATTCTTTACTTCATGATTCGCCCGCAAGACCTGGCGGCGGGGGCGTTCGACCGTGTGAGCTTCAGGTGGCAGTGCTCCTGACGAGACGAGAACCAACGCGAACTGAGTGGGCAGCGCACTGGAATCCGTTCCCCGAACCTCGTGCGGCCGGGGGCGATACACGAACCGCCGACGTGCGCGTGCAGTGCGAACACACGACCACAGAGAGAATTGTATGGGCGGTTTTGTTCGTTTCCGGGACGGTGACTGGTCATGGCGCAGTTCTATGACGTCATTCTTGTTCGACTTTCTTGAGGACACCCTGCCCGAGGGGCCGGCGCGACAAGAAATTCATGAACTGAATGAACACAATGTCCTGATACTTGATCTGCGGGATCCATCACACAGCCAGATCGTGGATCTCATTGCCGAACAATTTCTTTCGTGGGTGGCGAGAAAGGCCGCGGATCCTCAGGCGCTGAGCAAGGGTTACGGCGAGTTGGTTGACCTCGCCCAGGCGCAACAGGACCACAACCAAGCGCGGGGACCGAGGTCAGGGAGCGGCACCGATCCTGAATCATGACGATGGCCGAGCCCAATCCGCTGTTCATTACGGACATCAGGCGCGGCGTCCACGTGACGTAGACGCCGGCCGCGGTTCAGGCGTCGTCGAGAAGGTCCGGAGTCACCGCCGATTCGGTGTCGGGCAGCCCTTCCTGCTTCGCCTTGCGATCGGCCATCGACAGCAGGCGCCGGATACGGCCGGCCACAGCATCTTTCGTCATCGGCGGATCGGCGAGCCGGCCCAACTCCTCCAGCGACGCCTGCCGGTGCTCCACACGCAGCTTGCCCGCCGCGGCCAGGTGATCGGGCACCCCGTCACCGAGGATGTCCAACGCACGCTCCACCCGGGCGGCCGCGGCCACCGCGGCACGCGCCGACCGGCGCAGGTTCGCGTCGTCGAAATTGGCCAGGCGATTGGCAGTGGCGCGGACCTCGCGGCGCATGCGCCGTTCCTCCCACGTCAGCCGCGTGTCCTGGGCCCCCATGCGGGTAAGCAACGCACCGATCGCCTCGCCGTCACGGACCACCACCCGGTCAGCACCCCGCACCTCGCGGGCCTTGGCACTGACCCCGAGCCGCCGCGCGGCACCGACGAGGGCCAGGGCCGCCTCCGGGCCGGGGCAACTGACCTCAAGCGCCGACGAGCGGCCGGGCTCGGTCAACGATCCGTGAGCGAGGAACGCCCCGCGCCACGCGGCCTCGGCGTCACCGACGCTGCCGCCGACCACCTGCGCGGGCAGGCCCCGTACCGGGCGTCCACGAAGGTCGAGCAATCCGGTCTGCCGCGCCAACGCCTCACCGTCGGCGGCCACCCGCACCACATAGCGGGTGTTCTTGCGGATACCGCTGGCCGACAGTACGTGGACCACCGCGTTATACCCGTAAAGGTCGTAGATGTCCTTGCGCAGGCGTCGCGCGATGATCCCGAGATCGACCTCGGCTTCCACCACCACCCGGCCGGCCACGATGTGCAGGCCGCCGGCAAAACGCAACAACGACGCCACCTCCGCGCGGCGAGCGCTCACCGAGTTGACTACCAGGCGGCTCAGCTCGTCCTTCACTTCGGCTGTCATCGCCACGGATCGTCCCCTCTCGGTGTATTCGGCGCCGGCTCCTGGTGCGCCACGTCGACCGACCTCGCAGCGGGCGTCGGAACGGTGGACTCCTGCACAGCCCGGCCCGGCCCCGTCGCACGCAACCGGACCCCCTCCAGCACCGCGGCCAACTTCGCCGGGTCATGTAAAGGTGTACCAGGTCGGGACACGTCAGCAAACTCAACGCGGGCATTGAGGATGTTGGCTGTGCGGCTGAGTTGCTCCCGTTCACGGTCGCTCGGCACTCGGCTGGCATCGACGATGATGTCATGCACGCTGAAGTCCGGAGCATGCTGGGCCAGAACGTGGATGTGACGCTCGGCCGAGAACCCTGCCGTTTCGCCCGGCTCTGCAGCCAGATTCAACACGAGCGCTCGCCGCGCCGTCGTCGCCCGCAATGCCGCCGCCAACTGCGGCACCAAGACGTGCGGGATCACACTGGTGAACCACGAGCCCGGCCCGAGCACCACGAGGTCGGCACTCATGATGGCCTCCACCGCCTGCCGGGTGGCCGGCGGATCGCCTGGCAGCAACCGCACCCGGCGCACCTTGCCCACCGTGGTGGCGATCGCCACCTGGCCGCGGATCACCCGGCTCATCCGAGGGTCGGACTCCAGACCCGCCACGTCGGCCTCGATCTGCAGGGCGATGGGGCACATCGGCAGCACCCGGCCCTTCACCCCCAGAATGCGTCCGAGCTCGTCGAGTGCCGCGACCGGATCGGCCAGCACCTCACTGAGGCCCGCCAATATCAGGTTGCCGATCGGGTGCCCGGCCAGTGCGCCGCTGCCACCGAACCGGTGCTGAATGATCGTCGCCCACAATCGACCGTGCGGACTGTCAGAAGCCAAGGCCGCCAACGCCATTCGCAAGTCGCCGGGTGGCACTACGTCAAGTTCGCTGCGGAGCCGTCCCGATGAACCGCCGTCGTCGGCAACCGTCACCACGGCCGTCACATGTGGGCTGAGCCGCCGGGCCGCCGACAAGGTGGCGTACAACCCGTGCCCTCCACCGAGGGCCACGATCCGCGGCGTCATTCGCGACCCAGATCCCGATGCAGCACGTGAACGGTGAGCCCGTCACCGCCCTGCAACCGCTCCGCCAGCGCCTCGGCGATCGCCACGCTTCGATGCTTGCCGCCGGTACACCCGATGGCGACGGTCATATAACGCTTCCCCTCCCGGCGGTAACCGGCGATCACCACGTCCAACAGACGATGGTAGGTGTCGAGAAATTCCCTGGCGCCTGGTTGTCCCAGTACGTAATCACGCACATCCGGATGCTGGCCGGTGTGCGGCCGCAACTCGTCCACCCAATGCGGGTTCGGCAGAAACCGCACATCCATCACCGTGTCCGCATCCATCGGCAGGCCGTACTTGTAACCGAAGGACTCCACAGTGACATTCGTGTAGGCGACGGTCTCACCGCCGAACGCACGCTCGATGCTCTCACGTAACGCCGGCACCGGGAGGGCAGATGTGTCGATCACCAGGTCAGCCGCCGCGCGCACGGGCGCCAGCAACGCCCGCTCGGCAGCGATCCCCTCGGCCAGGGTCTGCGTGCCCTGCAGCGGGTGGCTGCGGCGGTTCTGCTCGTAGCGGCGCACCAGAATGTCGTCGGACGCCTCCAGGAACAGCACCCTCGGGGTGATGCTCCGTGCGGCCAATTCATTGCGCACCCAATCCAGATCACCGGTGAAGCCCCGTGACCGCACATCCATCACCACGGCCAGCTGGGTGATCCGCGATCCGGCGGCCAACCCCAACTCGACCATGCGGGCGATCAGCTCCGGTGGCAGGTTGTCGGCGACGTACCAGCCGAGGTCCTCCAACACCTTGGCCGCAGTACCGCGGCCGGCTCCCGACAGGCCGGTGACCAGGACGACGTCGATCCCCGAATCTGCGTCCGCACCACCGATGATGCCGCCCTCGCGCAGATGTTCGTTCATGCGCGATCCGCCTGGCTAGTCATGTCCCCGTTACCCGTCATCCCGACACCCTGCGTCGATCATCCTCGATAACCGTTGCGGGCGCCCCTGAATCGCCCAGTCCGGCGCTGTTCTCACTTCGCGGGCCACCGCATTCGACCGATGACGGCTCACCGCTTTCGGGCGATGCCGGCCCGCCGCTGTCTTCATTTTGCGGCCCGCCGCCGTCGTCACTTGGCGGCCCGCCGCCGAGCGCAGCCAAGACAGCCTGCGCCGTCGCCACCCCGATCCCCGGCACCGCGGTGATCTCCTCGACCGTGGCCTCCTTGAGCCGGGCCACGGACCCGAAGTGTGTCACCAACGCCTTGCGACGCTGTTCGCCCAGGCCACGCACCGAGTCGAGCGCCGAGGCGGTCATCCGCTTCGACCGTTTGCTGCGGTGGTAGCTGATCGCGAACCGGTGTGCCTCATCACGCACGCGTTGCAACAGATAAAGCCCCTCGCTGTTCCGCGGGAAGATCAGTGGATCAGGCTCGGCCGGCACCCACACTTCCTCCAACCGCTTGGCCAACCCGATCACCGCGACGTCGGTGACCCCCAGTTCGTCGAGGACCGCGGCCGCCGCGTTGACCTGAGGGGCACCGCCGTCCACCACGAACAGATTGGGCGGATAGGCGAACCGGCGGGGACGCTGATCGGCACCTACCTCCGGCTGCGTATCGCTCACGTGCCGCAGGAAACGACGTCGCGTCACCTCGGCGATCGAGGCGACATCGTCCGAGCGGCCGTCGCCGGCAGCCTCACGGATCGCGTAGTGCCGGTAGTCCGACTTGCGCGGCAGGCCATCCTCGAATACCACCAGCGAGGCGACCACGTCCGTGCCCTGTACATGGCTGATATCCACGCATTCGATCCGCAGCGGCGCATCGGCCAGCCCGAGGGAATCCTGAATGCTTTGCAGCGCTTCCGATCTCGCGTTGAAGTCGCCGGCGCGCTTGAGCTTGTGCTGGGCCAGTGCCTCACGTGCGTTGCGTTGGACAGTCTCGGCCAGGGTGCGCTTGTCACCACGCACCGGCACCCGCAGGCTCACCCGCGAACCACGAAGCCCCGACAACCATGCCGCCAGTTCGTCGGCATTCGGCGGCAGCACCGGCACCAGAACCTCACGCGGCACCGGGTTGGTGGCCTCGTCGGCCGCACCGCCCAGTTCGGCCTGCTCGCCGTAGAACTGGGTGAGGAACTGCTCAACCAGATGCTCCTGCCCGGATTGCTCTGGGGCCGAATCACGGGTCGCCTCCGGCTCCGAAGACTTCTCGACGATCCATCCCCGCTGGCCACGCACCCGGCCCCCACGTACGTGGAACACCTGCACGGCCGCCTCAAGATCGTCATCGGCGAACGCCACCACGTCGGCATCGGTGCCGTCGCCGAGCACCACGGCCTGCTTCTCCAATGCACGCTTGAGCGCCGCGATGTCGTCGCGCAGCCTGGCTGCCCGCTCGAAATCCAAATCCTCGGCAGCGGCCATCATCTGCTGTTCCATGTCACGGGCCAGCCGATCGGTCTTGCCTGCCAGGAAGTCGCAGAAATCCAGCACGATCCGTCGGTGCTCCTCGGCGCTGACCCGACCGACGCACGGCGCCGAGCACTTGTCGATGTAGCCGAGCAGACATGGACGGTCGATCTGCCTGTGCCGCTTGAACACTCCCGCCGAGCAGGTCCTGGCCGGAAAAACGCGGGTCAGCAGATCGAGTGTCTCGCGGATGGCCCAGGCATGCGAATACGGGCCGAAGTACCGCACACCCTTGCGCCGTGGCCCGCGGTACACCATCAGTCGCGGGTACTCCTCGTTGAGCGTCACCGCCAGCACCGGGTACGTCTTGTCGTCGCGGTAGCGGATGTTGAAGCGTGGATCGAACTCCTTGATCCAGTTGTACTCCAACTGCAGTGCCTCGACCTCGGTGGTGACCACGGTCCACTCGACACTGCCCGCCGTCATCACCATCTGCCGGGTGCGCGGCGCAAGGCTCGCCACATCCGCGAAATAGGACGTCAGGCGGCTACGCAGGCTCTTGGCCTTACCGACATAGATGACCCGACCGTGCGGGTCCCGGAACCGGTACACGCCAGGCTCCACGGGGATCGATCCGGGCGCCGGCCGGTACGTCGCTGGATCGGGCACGGTTTCCAGGTTACTGCCGCGATCCGACCGAACTCCGCTACCGTCGAACTGTGCGGTTGCTGGCGTCCACCCGTTCGGTCATCGCGCTGCTCAGTGTCGTCGCTGTGATCCTTGCCGGATGCTCGGACGGCATTCGGCGCCCCGCGAGGACCGATGCCGGACCGTGCCAAATCCTGTCCAACGGCACCCCGGAGCCCAAGGCGCCGACACCAGCCAAACCGTCGGCACCGCCGACACCGCCGACACCAGCCAAACCGTCGGCACCGCCGACACCAGACCTGGCGACCAACCCCGAGATCGGTACCGGGTACCGCAGCGACATGACGGCCGTCCACACCTCCACCTACGCGGTGGCCACCGCCAATCCCCTGGCCACCGAAGCCGCCTGCAAGGTGCTACGCGACGGAGGCACCGCGGCGGACGCCCTGGTGACCGCGCAGGCCGTGCTCGGCCTGGTCGAACCGCAGTCCTCCGGGATCGGCGGCGGCGGCTTCCTGCTGTACTACGACGCCGTGGGCAACGCAGTGCACGCCTACGACGGGCGTGAGACCGCGCCGGCAGCAGCGACCGAGAACTACCTGCGCTGGGTGTCGGAGACCGACCGGGCAGTCCCCAAACCCGACGCCAGGGCGTCGGGCCGCTCCATCGGGGTACCCGGCATCGTGCGACTGCTCGACGACGTCCACCGCCAGTTCGGCAAGAAGGCCTGGCGCGATCTCTTCGACCCGGCTGTGTCGATGGCCGATCGGGGGTTCGACGTCAGCCCGCGCCTGGCGGCCGCCATCGACAATGCCGATGCACAACTTCGGCTGGACGCCGCCGCCGCCGGCTACTTTCTCAACCCCGACGGCAGCCCCAAACCCGTTGGCACCCGCATGACCAACCCGGCCTACGCGAAAACCTTGGGCGCCATTGCATCCGAGGGGGCCAAGGCCTTCTATGCCGGCGACATCGCCCGTGCTGTCGTGGCCTCCGCCACCGACACCAGCGGGGGCGCACGCCCAGCGTCATGACCGAGCAGGATCTCGCCGGATACACGGTCAAACAGCGTGATCCGGTGTGCACCACCTACCGTGGCCGCGAGGTCTGCGGAATGCCGCCCCCGTCGTCGGGCGGTATCGCGGTAGCGGCCACCCTCGGCATGCTCGAGCACTTCCCGATGAGCGATTACAAGCCGGACCGCGTCGACCTCAACGGCGGTCATCCGTCGGTGACCGGGGTACACCTGATCTCCGAGGCCGAGCGTCTGGCCTACGCCGATCGTGATCGCTACGTCGCCGACACCGATTTCGTCCCGCTGCCCGGTGGATCACCCGAAACCCTGCTCGACGGCGCCTATCTCACCGGCCGGGCCGCACTGATCTCCCGAGGCCACACGATGGGCGTAGCCGCACCCGGGGACTTCGCCCCACCGATGACCATCCCGCCAGCCCCGGAACACGGCACCAGCCAGATCAGTGTGATCGACCGCTTCGGCAATGCGGCTTCGCTGACCACCACCATCGAGTCGGCGTTCGGGTCGTTCCACATGGTCGACGGCTTCCTGCTCAACAACCAGCTCACGGACTTTTCGGCCGAGCCGACCAGTGTCGAAGGGACGCCGATACCCAACCGGGTCCAGCCCGGAAAGCGCCCGCGCAGCACCATGGCCCCCACCCTGGTATTCGACAAGGCCGGCCCCCAACGGGGTCCGCTGTATGCGGTCCTGGGCTCCCCCGGCGGTTCGGTGATCATCCAGTTCGTGGTGAAAACCCTTGTCGGCATCATGGATTGGAACCTGGATCCGCAGCAGGCGGTATCGATGATCGATTTCGGCGCGGCCAACACGCCGGTCACCAACGTCGGAGGTGAGCATCCGTTGGTCGACACCGTCGCCAACGGCGACCGCGATCAGCTGGTCGAGGGCCTGCGCGCGCTGGGGCATCAGGTTTCCCTGGCCGATCAGTCAAGTGGGCTCTCAGCCCTGGTACGCACGTCGCCGGGCTGGATCGGCGGGGCCGACCCCCGCCGCGAAGGTCTGGTGCTCGGCGATGCCGGCTGACCGCTCGGTGTCAGCCCAGATCTGAGCGATACCGGTCGAGCAGAGCCCGGACCTCGTCCATGGCCGCGACGGCACGTCCCTTGTCGATCGCCTGGATCGCCATCACCGCGATGTACTCATCGTCGGGCAGGTCCAGTCGGGCCCACCGAGCCCCGACCGGGAAGGTGATGCCGAGTACCTCAGACCACGGAAACACCTTGAAGCTGACGAGATTCCGCACAGCCACGCCCGCCGGCCCGACCTTCAACCGAGGCCGGGCGAACATCAGCACCACTCCGCCGATGATCGCGCCGAGCAAGGCGATCGCGATCTGGTCCGAGGTCTGGAAGACCACGCCGGTGGAGCCCACCTTCAGCAGCACACCGACCGCCACGTGCGCCAGGAAGATGATCAGAGCCGCACCGTAGGCGAAATATGGTGTCCGGTAAGGCCGGATATCAAGATCCCAGCGGTCTCCGGCCTTCTTCTCAGTCTTCTTGTCAGTCATCTGTCGGTCATGCCTTGGCGCGCAGCTCGCGCAACGTCAGCGCGGTGGACAGGGCTGCTGCCGCCGCCTGAGCGCCCTTGTCCTCGGTGGAATCCGGCAGCCCGGCACGGTCGAGGGCCTGCGCCTCGTTGTCGGTCGTCAACACGCCGTTGGCGACCGGGGTGGACGCATCGAGTGACACCCGCGTCAAGCCCTGCGTCACCGCATCACACACGTAATCGAAATGCGGGGTCTGGCCACGGATCACGACACCGAGCGCCACCACCGCGTCATGGGTGGCGGCCAATGCTTGTGCCACCACGGGGATTTCGATGGCCCCGAGCACGCGGACCACCGTCGGCTCGGCGATACCGGCGTCGGCGGCGACCTTGCGTGCGCCGTCGAGCAGTGCATCGCAGATCTGTGTGTGCCAGGTGCTGGCTACGATCGCCAGCTTCACGTTCGAAGCGTCCACCTGGGGCAGATCAGGGACTCCGTGGGCGCTCACAGGCTCGAACCCGAATCGGTCGCGCTGGGCGGCCGGCGGTCACCGAGCAGGTACACCGCCTCGTCGTAGTCGTCCATGCTCACCGCTTCGTCGTAGTCTTCGAGGCCGACGAGGTCGTGGCCCATCCGGTCCCGCTTGGTCATCAGGTAGCGGATGTTCTCCGAGTTGGCCCGTACCGGCAGCGGCACGCGCTCGATGATGTGGAGCCCGTAGCCGTCGAGTCCGACGCGCTTGGCCGGGTTGTTGGTGAGCAGTCGCATCGACCGGATTCCCAGGTCGACCAGGATCTGCGCACCGATGCCGTAGTCACGGGCGTCGGCGGGCAGGCCGAGCTTCAGGTTCGCGTCGACGGTGTCCTCACCGGCGTCCTGCAGCTGATAGGCCTGCAGCTTGTGCATCAGACCGATGCCCCGGCCCTCGTGGCCGCGCATGTAGAGCACGACGCCGCGGCCTTCCCGCGCCACCATCGCCATCGCGGCGTCGAGCTGCGGACCGCAGTCACAACGCCGGGAGCCGAACACGTCACCGGTCAGGCATTCGGAGTGCACCCGGACCAGGACGTCGTGGCCGTCGCTTGCCGGTCCGGAAATGTCGCCGCGGACCAGCGCGACATGCTCGACGTCCTCGTAGATGCTCTTGTAGCCGACTGCCACGAACTCGCCGTGCCGGGTGGGGATCCGCGCCTCGGCGATGCGCTCGATGTGCTTCTCGTGCTTGCGCCGCCACTCGATCAGGTCGGCGATCGAGATCAGTGCCAGGTCGTGATCGTCGGCGAAGACCCGCAGCTCATCGGTGCGCGCCATATCGCCTTCGTCCTTCTGGCTGACGATCTCGCAGATCGCGCCGGCGGGCTGCAGCCCGGCCAGACGGGCCAGGTCCACGGCAGCCTCGGTGTGCCCGGGGCGGCGCAGCACTCCACCGTCCTTGGCCCGCAGTGGAACCACATGGCCGGGCTTGGTGAAGTCGTCGATCACCGAACCCGGATCGGCGAGGGCACGCATGGTGGTGGCCCGGTCCGACGCCGAGATGCCGGTTCCCACATCTTTTTTCGCGTCAACGGTGACGGTGTAGGCGGTGCCGTGCTTGTCCTGGTTGACCGCGTACATGGGCAGCAGCCCCAGCCGGTCGCAGATCTCGCCGTCCAACGGCACACACAGGTAACCGGAGGTGTAGCGGACCATGAACGCAACGAGTTCGGGGGTGGCCTTCTCGGCAGCGAAGATGAGGTCGCCTTCGTTCTCGCGGTCCTCGTCGTCGATCACCACCACGGCTTTGCCCGCCGCGATATCGGCTATCGCCCTCTCGACGGAATCGAGCCTGGTCATCTGCGCCACCTTGCCTGTTCGAATGCCAGGTCCCCAAAGCGGGACCATATGCCGACTCCAGTATGAACCACCGAAATCCAGCGGTTATTGCCAGCTCTTACTCACCGGGACCGGCCATCAGCCGTTCCACGTACTTCGCGATGATGTCGACCTCGAGATTGACCGTCGTCCCCACGGCCGCCTGCCCCAGCGTGGTGAGCTCACGCGTGGTGGGAATCAGCGACACTTCGAACCAGTCGTCACCGACCGCGGACACCGTCAGCGAGACGCCGTCGACGGTGATCGAACCCTTCTCGACCACGTAGCGCGTCAGCATGACCGGAAGGCCGATGCGCACCACTTCCCAGTGGTCGAAGGGCGTGCGGGAAATCACAGTGCCGGTGCCGTCCACGTGGCCCTGCACGATGTGACCACCGAGGCGACTGTTGACCGCGGCAGCCCGCTCCAGGTTCACCTGGCTCCCGACGCCGACCCCGCCCAGACTCGACCGGTTCAGCGTCTCCCCCATGACGTCGGCGGTGAATGCTCCGTCGGGCAGCACGTCGACCACGGTCAGACAGACCCCGTTCACCGCGATCGAATCGCCGTGGCCGGCGTCGGCGGTGACGACGGGGCCACGGATGGTGAACCGGGCGGCATCCGTCAGCTCCGCCTTGTCGACCAGGACACCCAGCTCTTCAACGATTCCGGTGAACACGGCGACCAGAGTATTCGCCTCAACCCGGAGTTGGAGAAAACGCCCGACCGTCGGAAGCCTCTACGATGCAGTAATGCAGACGCGCCCACGCTTCGCAGTCCAGTCCTTACTCGCAATCCTCTTCGCCGCGACCGCGCTGGTCGCGGGTTGTTCGTCATCGTCCTCGGAGAAGTCGAGCGCCCCGCTGCCCGACGCAGGCCAACTCCTTCAGGAGTCGGCGGCCTCGACCAAGGCTCAGCAGAGCGTCCATCTCCTGCTCACCGTGCAGGGCACCATCGAGGGTCTTCCCGTCGAGAAGCTCGACGGTGACCTGACCAATGCCCCCGAGGTGGCCGCCGAGGGCACCGCCGATCTCATCTTCATGGGTCAGAAACTGGCTGACGCAAAGTTCGTCGTCTCCGGTGGCGACCTGTACGCCGCGCTGACCCCCGGTGACCCACTGTCCAATTACGGGCCGGCCGAAAAGATCTACGACATCTCGGCCATCTTGAACCCCGACACCGGATTGGCCAACGTGCTGGCGAACTTCAGCGACGCCAAGGCCGACGGCCGCGAGTCGATCAACGGCACCGAGGGCGTCCGGGTGACCGGCACCGTGAGCGCCGATGCGGTCAACAAGATCGCCCCCCAGCTCAAGGCCACCGGCCCGGTCCCGGGAACCGCCTGGATCACCGAGGACGGGGACCACACCCTTCTGCAGGCCAAGCTTGAGCCCACCCCCGGAAACAGCGTCACCATGACCCTGACTGACTGGGGTAAGCAGGTCACCGTCGCCAAGCCCGCGTCCTGATGCGGGCCGCGCAGGCGGTGAGTGCCGGCCGCAGCCGCCACATCGCGATCAGCGCGGGCAGCCTCGCCGTGCTGCTCGGTGCCCTCGACACCTATGTCGTGGTCACGATCATGACCGACATCATGTCCGACGTCGGGATCGCGATAAACAAGATCCAGCAGGTCACGCCGATCATCACCGGTTATCTGCTGGGCTATATCGCTGCCATGCCGCTGCTGGGCCGGGCCTCGGACCGGTTCGGCCGCAAGATGCTGATCCAGGTCGGTCTGGCCGGTTTCGCGGTCGGTTCGGTGATCACCGCACTGTCCGGCGACCTGACCACCCTGGTCATCGGCCGCGTGGTGCAGGGCACCGCGAGCGGTGCGTTGTTGCCGGTGACGCTGGCGCTGGCCGCTGATCTGTGGGCGGCGCGCAGTCGCGCTGCCGTGCTGGGCGGCGTCGGTGCCGCACAGGAGTTCGGCAGCGTCTTGGGCCCGCTGTACGGCATCGGCGCCGTCGCGCTGTTCCATCACTGGCAGGCCGTGTTCTGGATCAACGTGCCGCTGGCCATCATCGCGATGGCGATGATCCACTTCAGCCTGCCGGGCAAGGAGCCCAGCGACCACCGCGAAAAGGTTGATGTCGTCGGCGGCCTCCTGCTGGCCATTGCCTTGGGCCTGGCTGTCGTGGGTCTGTACAACCCGGAGCCGGACGGCAAGCACGTGCTGCCCGAGTGGGGCCCACCGCTACTGATCGGCGCGTTGGTGGCGGCTGTCGCGTTCTTCGTCTGGGAGAAGTTGGCCCGCACGCGGCTGATCGAACCCGCCGGGGTGAAGTTCCGGCCGTTCCTGGCCGCGCTTGCCGCCTCCTTGTGCACCGGTGCCGCCCTGATGGTCACGCTGGTCAACGTCGAACTGTTCGGCCAGGGCGTGCTCGGCAAGGACAAGTACGACGCGGCCTTCCTGCTGCTGCGATTCCTGATCGCCCTGCCGATCGGCGCGCTGATCGGTGGCTGGATCGCCACCCGGGTCGGGGATCGCATCGTCAGCTTCGTCGGCCTGATGATCGCGGCCGGCGGCTTCTGGCTGATCACCCACTGGTCGATCGACGTGCTCGACAGGACCCACGACCTGGTCCTGTTCCAGTTGCCGGTGCTCGACACCGATCTGGCGATCGTGGGTCTGGGCCTCGGGTTGGTGATCGCCCCGCTGACGTCGGCCACGCTACGGGTGGTACCTGCCGCGCAGCACGGCATCGCCTCGGCATTCGTCGTGGTGGCCCGGATGATCGGCATGCTGATCGGCATGGCGGCACTGTCCGCCTGGGGTCTGTTCCGCTTCAATCAGCACCTGGCCAGCCTGGCGGCTGCGGCGAACACCAGCCAGATGTCGCTGCAGGAGCGGCTGGCTTCACAGGCCGTCCGCTATCGCGAGGCGTATGTGTCGATGTACGGCGACATCTTCGGGATCACCGCGATCGTCTGTGTAGTGGGCGCGGTGCTCGGCCTGCTGATCGCCGCGCGCAACGTCCACGTCGACGAGTTGGCGGGACCTCCCGAGAGCGGCGACACCGGTGCGGACGATGACACGTCAACCGGGCAGCTGTTCCTGCCGACGGAGGCCCTGCCTATCCAGACCGCCGACCAAGACGATCAGCGCACCGACCAGCCACCGGGGCGCCACCGATCCAGCTGATCGGTTTCAGCAGCGCTCCACCCCGGGACGCAGCAAACGTGGTGCCCGGTCGGCCTCCTCCGGCCGGCTGGGCAGCACGAGGCGTAGCGGGACACTCACCAGCGCGCGGAGCGTGCGGGGGGTCCATGATGTGCTGGGGAGCCAATCCTGCAGGGCAGTCATATATGCGTCCTTTGCTCGTGTACACCCGGTGCACATTCGGCAGCGAACGCGCTTTGGTACGAGTGTACCGATCATGACCGACAATGCTCGTCATTTCAGGACCGTAACTTAGGTCACCCTAACCTAGGCTGGCTAATGGCTGCGCGCCTTCTGTCAGTTGGGCACGAGGCTCAGGCGAACATCCGGACCGATGGCAGTGATGCCATCGAACCGCCAGCGCTGCGCGTGCACCATGCTCAGCACCCCGATGTCGTCGACCGCGGTGATCGGCCCGCCCAGCAGAATCGGTGCGACGTAAGCCACGATCCGGTTGACCACCCCGGCCCGCAGGAAGGCCCCGGCCAGGGTCGGCCCGCCTTCCAGAAAGACGTCGGTCCGGTCGCCGAGCGACCGCATCACTTCGTGCGGATCATGCGTCCGGATCAGCATCGTGTGCGAATCGTCGTTGAGCACCTTGGCGTCCAACGACACCTCCCGCATCCCCACCACCACCCGCAGCGGTTGGTGATCGGTGAGCGTGCCGTCGGCCCGACGTGCAGTCAGCGTCGGATCGTCGACGAACACCGTCCCGGTACCGACCACGATGGCATCCGCCGCCGCCCGCTTGCGATGAACGTCCGCGCGGGCGGCCTCACTGGTGATCCACTGGCTGGAACCGTCGGCAGCGGCGCTACGACCGTCCACGCTGGTGGCGAATTTCCATGTGACATGGGGTGATCCGGTGCGCTGCTTGTGCAGCCACTCACGCAACGGCCCCTTCTCGACCTCGTCGGCCACGAGTCCGCCGCTGACGGTGACGCCGGCATCGGCGAGGCGTTGCGCCCCGCCCGCCGCGGCCGGATTGGGGTCGGACACCGCGTATGTGACATTCGAAACCCCTGATGCCAGAAGCGCATCTACACACGGTGGGGTTCGGCCATGGTGGTTGCACGGCTCCAGGGTGACGACTGCGGTGCCGCCCTTGGCCCGGTCACCGGCCGCCTGCAGTGCCACCACCTCGGCGTGCGGGCCGCCGACCGGTTGCGTTCCCCCGACCCCGGCGATCTGCCCGTCACGGTCCAGGATCACCGCGCCGACGGGCGGATTGGGATAGGTCGAGCCCTTGACCTGTTCGGCTTGCTCGATGGCCAGCCGCATCACGGACTCGAGCGTCATAGCGTCAGATGTCTCGAGGCGCTCGCTGCCTGCTGGCGCAGGGAACTCACCGCGGCGGCCGGATCGGCCGCGCTGTACACCGCGGAGCCTGCGACAAAGCAGTCCACACCGGCCTCGGCCGCCTGCTCGATGGTGTCGGCGTTGATGCCGCCGTCGATCTCCACGACGATGGTCAGCTCGCCGGAATCGACGAGGCGGCGCACCGTGCTCACCTTGGTGAGCACCTCCGGGATGAACTTCTGCCCACCGAACCCGGGCTCCACCGACATCACCAGGAGGGTGTCGAATTCCTTGAGGATCTCCAGGTACGGCTCCAGCGGGGTGCCGGGTTTCACCGAAAGGCCGGCCTTGGCGCCGGCGGCGCGGATATCGCGGGCCACGCCGATCGGATTGTCGGTCGCCTCGGCGTGAAAGGTGACGTTGTAGGCACCCGCCTCGGCGTACGGCGGCGCCCAGCGCTCCGGCCGATCGATCATCAGGTGGCAGTCCATCGGGATGTCGGTCACCTTGAGCAACGACTCCACGACGGGCATGCCCAGCGTCAGGTTGGGCACGAAGTGGTTGTCCATGACATCGACATGCAACCAGTCAGCCCCGGCCACCGCAGCGACCTCATCGGCCAGCCGCGCGAAGTCAGCGGACAGGATGGACGGGGCGATCAGGGGTTCTGCCATGGCGGTCAGCCTACTTTCAGGGCGGCCGCGAACATCGCATCGGTCCCATGCCGATGCGGCCACAGCTGGACGTGCGGTCCGTCGCCCAGGTCGTCGGCCGGGGCAAACAACTCCCGGGTGTCCAGTTGGGTCACCGGATGGCGGCGGACGGCGTCGGCCACCACCCCGACGGTTTCGGCGAGGTGCGGCGAACAGGTCGCGTAGAGGACAACGCCGCCGGGGCGGGTCAGGGCGATGGCCGCCGCCAGCAGTTCACGCTGCAGTTTCGCCAGTCCGGGAACGTCGCCGGGCTGGCGTCGCCAACGCGCCTCGGGCCGTCGGCGCAGCGCACCCAGCCCGGTGCAGGGGGCGTCGACGAGGACGCGATCGAATCCTGGTTCGAGATCCGATTCCCGCCCGTCCACGCGGCGCACGTCGACGTCGAGCCCGCGGGTGTTCTCCTCGACCAGGTCGGCGCGACGCGGCGCGGGCTCGACCGCGGTGACCCTGGCCCCCGAAGCCGCACCGATCGCGGCCAGCAAAGCGGTCTTGCCACCCGGGCCGGCGCACAGGTCCAGCCAGCGGCCGTTGTCCGGGCCGTCGAGCTCGGCCAGGGTCAGGGCGCGGGCCACCAGCTGGCTGCCTTCGTCCTGCACCTGGGCCGCACCATCGCGCACGGCCGCCAACTGTCCGGGATCACCGCCCGGCAGATAGACGGCATACGGCGAGTAGCGGCCGACGGTGCCGTCAGCTTGTTCCGCCAGTTCGGCCGCGGTCAGTGCGGTCGGCCGTGCCGCCAGGTGCACCAGGGGACGCTCGTCGTCACTGGTCAGCAGGGCGTCGAGCTCTCCCGCCCTGGCGCCCAGCGCGTCGGTGAAGGCCTGGGCGATCCACCGCGGGTGGGCGTGCAGGAATGCGGCGTGTCCGACCGGGTCGGTGGCTGCTGGCGGAGCCAGCTGCTCCATCCATTCCTGCTCCGTACTACGCGAGATGGTCCGGAGCACACCGTTGACGAAACCAGCTCGGGCCGTGTCGAATTCGATGCCGGCCTGTTCGACGGTGGTGGACACCGCGGCGTGCGGCTCGACCCGGGTGCGCAGCAGCTGATAGGTGCCCAGACGCAACAGATCGAGCAGCACCGGATCGATCCGCTCGGGTGGACGCCCGGCGGCCGCCTCGATGACTGCGTCGAGCAGTCCCCGGGTGCGACACGCGCCGTACGTCAGCTCGGTGGCGAAGGCCGCGTCGCGGCCCTCGATCCCCCGCTCCCGCAGCAGCGCGGGCAAGGCCAGGTTGGCGTAGGAATCACGCTCCGACACCGCGCGCAGCACATCGAAGGCGGCCCGGCGGGCGGGATCCAGCGGGGTGCGCCGGTGTTGGCGGTTGCGTTGCGGCGGACGGTTGGGACGGTTCGGCCTGTTGCTCATGAGGCGCGCACCGATTCGTCGAGCCGCGCCCCGCGGGCCCAGTCGGTCGCGTTCATGAGTTTCTTTCCGGGCGGCTGGATCTGCCCGAGCCGGACGGGTTGGGAACTGGTACCGACCAGCACCGCGTTGCGTTCGACGCGGATCTCGCCGGGGTCCAACGAATCTTCCGACGGCTCCACCGTGACCGGCCCGACCTTGACCCGCAGGTCCCCGATCATCGTCCACGCACCGGGATTCGGGGTGACGGCGCGGATCCGGCGGTCGATGACGTGGGCCGGCAGATCCCAGCGCACCCGGGCCGACTCCACGGTGATCTTGGGTGCCAGGCTGACTCCGTCGGCAGGCTGCGGCACCGCGGTCAGCGCTCCCTCGGCAATACCGTCCAGGGTCGACTCCAGCAACGCGGCACCCGAATCAGCAAGTCGCCCAAGCAGTTCGCCCGCCGTGTCGGTGTCGCGGACCCGCTCGGTCACCACCCCGTAGACCGGACCGGAATCGAGGGCCGGCTCGATCAGGAACGTCGTCGCTCCGGTCACCTCTTCACCCGCCGCCAGGGAGGCCTGCACCGGAGCGGCCCCGCGCCAGGCCGGCAGCAACGAGAAGTGCAGATTGATCCAGCCGTGCTGTGGCACCGCGAGCAAGCGCTCGCTCAGCAGCGCACCGTAGGCGACCACCGCACAGCAGTCCGGCGCCAGCTCGGACAGCTCGGCGACAAACTCGTCGGAGTTGGGCTTGGCCGGTCGCAGGACCGGTATGTCGTGCTCGAGCGCCAGCTTCGCGACCGGTGACGGAGCGGGTTTCCCGCGGCGCCCGGCGGCGGCGTCGGGCCGGGTCAGGACCGCGACCACATCGTGGCGGGGCGAGTCGATCAGCCGCTGCAACGACGGGAGGGCGGGCTCTGGGGTTCCGGCAAAGACAAGACGCACCCGACCAGTTTAGGGATTCGGGGTGCTGCTTCCCTAATGCGGCGGGCGGTAGTACTCCCGCTCGGAGACGCCGGCCAGCGGCGCGAGGTACACCCACGGGATCGTTCCGACGAGCCGGTTGAGGGTGGCCACCGCGTCGTTGTAGTACTGCCGGGCGAACGCCAGCTTGTTCTCCGTATCGGCCAGGTTCTCCTGCAGGTTCAGGAAGTTGGCCGACGAATTGAGTTGCGGGTAGGACGATCCCAGCGCCAGCACGCCGGTCAGCGCGCTGTCCAGATCACGCTCGGCAGCGCTGCGCTGAACCACCGAGGCGCTGCCGGTCGCCGACGCCAGCGCGGCCTGCGCACCACTGACCCGGCCGAGAACCGCCGTCTCATGCGAGGCGAACGTCGCGACGGCCTGAACCAGCGCCGGAATCAGAGCCGCCCGGCGGGTCAGCTCCACATCGATGCCGCCGAGCGCCTCGGCGACGCGCACGTCCGCCGCGCGCAGCTTGTTATAGCCCACGACGAAGCCCACCAACACCGCCACCGCGAGCGCCAGCACCACGACCAACAGCAGTCTCACCATGAGCCGCCTCGCAGTCATCGTCGTCGTCTTCGTCGAGCGGCGGATCATCGTCGTCCGGTGG
>NZ_LZSY01000007.1 GCF_001665625.1 Mycolicibacterium peregrinum
GTGGAAACAGCAGCGCAAACCGCTGCCCCGGACCGACACCGCGCTCGACAAGCAAGTGCGCCAACCGATTCGCAGCCCGATCAAGGTCCCCGTACGTAATGTGGCGCCCGGCGCAGCTGACGGCAACCGCAGCCGGATCACGAGCCACCTGTGCGGCGAACAACACCGGAATTGCCGCTGACGACATCGGCGTCGCCCCATTCAAGGCCGCGCGATTACCCCACTCGTCCAATTCCTCGAGATCATCGTCGTCGTCCAGATCCATCGACAACAATCGCCGGTTGGCGTCCGCACTCACGATTGTTGTTCCTCCCCGGTCATGGCCTCCAGCACCCGCTGGAAACGCCCGACGATCTTGTTGACGCGCTTGGCGGTGAACACGCCCGTGTCGAATTCGACACGGAGAACCAGTTCCGTCCCCGGCATCGCTTGCAGGGTAAGCGGATAATGGTTGTACTCCCGGCCGTTGACCTCCGTGATGGCCAATCCGTCGGCCATCGATGCCGCCACGCTCTCCACCGGATAGTTCTGGTACACGAACAGCGTGTCGAACAGTTGATCGTGGCCGACGGCGCGGTGGATCTCGCTGAGTGCCAGATGCTGATGGTCAAGGGTGTCGCCGTGACGTCGTTGCAGTTCTTCGAGCAGACCGGCGATGGTGGTGTCCGGCGTGATGGTGGCCCGCACCGGCACTGTGTTGATGAGCAAGCCGACCATCGAATCCGCGCCGGCCACTTCTGCCGATCGACCCGAGACCGCAACGCCGAACGCCACATCCTGCTGACCGGTGAGCCACATGAGCACCTGCGCCCAGGCGGCTTGCAGCACGGTGTTGGCGGTGGTGTGTTGCGACCGGGCGAGCTCGTTGACAGCCCGGGTGGTTTCGGCGGGCAGACGGAACGTCTCGGTGGCCCGCCGCCCCGGCCGGGTCCGGTTCGGCGCGACCAGTGTCGGTGTGGCGAAACCGGCCAGCACCTCACGCCACGCGGTATGGGCGGCGTCGACATCCCGCTCGGCCATCCACGTCACAAATCGGCGATACGATCCGGGAGTCGACAGGCGTTGTCCGTAGTAGCCCGCGAATATCTCCTGCAGCAGGATCGGCAGTGACCACCCGTCGAGCACGATGTGGTGATACGTCATGACGAACCGGTGCTCGCCGCCGGCGGTCCGGATCAGCGCCGCACGGAAGGCCGAGTGGTGGACCAGATCGCAGACCGCGGCCCGCTCGCCGGCACACAACTGCTGCACATCTGTCTCCGTGGCCATTTCGAGGTACTGCCAGGGCACATCGGGATCCGCCGGAATGATCTGCACGGGTTCGTCGAATCGCTTGTCGAACCGGGCCGCGAGGTTCGGGTGGCGCCCGACCACCGCACGTACCGCCTCGCGCAGCCGGTCGGGGTCCAGCGGGCCGGTGACCGTGACATCGAGTTGCATGGCGTAGACATCGTCGTCGTCACTGCCGCGGGTTGCGTTGGCCTGGAACAGGAGTCCCTGCTGCAGCGGCGTCAAGGGCAGCACGTCGGCAAGGTCGTGGTCCTGGCTCAGCTCATCGATTTGGGACTGGGTGAGGTCCGCCGGAACGATGTCGGACGGGGTCAGACCGCCGCCACCCCCACGGACGTGTGCACAGATTCCGGTGAGGGCGTCGAACCAGAGTTGGCTGAGCCTGCCGACCTGCGACTCGTCCAGAGCCGACGGAGCCCAGGTCCACGAAGCGTAAAGGCTTGGGCCGTCGTCAGTTTCGGCCGTGCTTGCGTTCAGCTCGACCGTATGCCCGAGTGGCATCGGAATCGCCGCGGCAGTCGTGGCGACCGCCGCTCCGTCGACGCTGACCTGCCACAGCCCGGTCATGTCGGTCTGCGGCGCGGCGCCCGATGCGCCCAACCTACCGAGGTAGTTGAATCCCACGGCAGGGTCGGAACCGGACAGATCCACATCGGGGTTGAGGTAGCGAAGCAGTCCGTATGTCAGTCCCTCGGGCAGCGCACGCAGTTGTTCCTTGGCGTCTTTGACCACGCGGCCGAGTGCCGGATCGCCGGCCTTCACGTCGGACCAGCTCAGGCCCGACTGGCGCGGTCCGACGTCCGTCGCGACGTTGAGCACCACCGGGTACTTGGTGGTGAACCAGCCCACGGTGCGGGACAGATCGACGGCCCGATCCGAAAGCCCATCCAGCTCCGCCAATTCCTCGTGACGGCCGTGGCCCTCGACATCGATGGCCACCGGCAGGGTAACTCCCAGGAACTGTGTCAAGGCAAGCCCGTAGGCGATCAACAGGATGTCTTGCACCCCGGCATGGAACGCTGCGGGGACTTCGCCGAGCAGAGCCCGCGTCGTCTCGACATCCAGTGACGCGGTGAGGTGGCCGGCGGTGGCATACGTGTCCCGCTCGGGCCGCACGGCAGGCAGCACGGACGGAGTCGCCAACGCTCGTCGCCAATTGTCGGCTTCAGCCTCCACCGAGACGGAGCGGGCGTGCTCGTCGAGCAGCGCGGCCCACTGCGCGAAGGACGTCCCAGTCACCGGCAATGCCACCGGCCGGCCCTGGCAGTGCTGCGCCCAGGCGATGTTGAGGTCTTCCAACAGGATCCGCCACGAGACCGCGTCGACAGCCAGGTGGTGAATGGTCAACACCAACTGCTGGGTGGATGCCACCCACAGCGCGCTCACCATCGTGCCTGCGGCCGGGTCGAGCCGCGACCGGGCTGCCACCAACGCCTCATCCGAGAGTACGTCGACCGACTCCAGATGTGCTTGCGCCGAACCCTTCTCGGGGACCAGCAATGACCAGTTGCCAGCTTGGTCGTGTTCGGCGCGCAACCGCAGCATGGCATGCCGGTCCAGCAGGGCACTCAAGACCAACTCGGCATCGGACTCGGTGGCTCCCGGCGGGGCCTGGACCATCACTGTCTGGTTGAACTCGCCGGTGGAACCCCCGGCACGCTCCACCTGCTCCAGCCAGCGCATGATCGGGGTCACCGCCACCGGCCCGACCCCCTCGTCGACCGGACCGTCGTCATCGCTCGTCACGCCGACCACTTGTGCCAGTCGGGCCACGGTCTGCTCGACGAAAATGTCACGCGGACGGCACATCACGCCGCACGCCCGGGCCTGGGCGACCACTTGCATGGAAAGAATGCTGTCTCCGCCCAGGTCGAAGAATGATTCGTCGACCCCGACCCGCTCGAGGCCGAGAACCTGGGCGTAGATGCCGGTGAGGATCTCCTCGATGTGGGTCGCGGGTGCACGGTACCGACCGGTGTCCTGGTACTCCGGTGCCGGCAAGGCGCGGGTGTCGAGTTTGCCGTTGACCGTCAACGGCAACGCCTCCAGCACCACGATCGCTGTCGGGACCATGTAGGGGGGCAGTCGGTCGGCCAACGCCTCTCGCAGCGCGCCCGGATCCACCGTCCCGGTTGTCTCTTCGGTGACATAGCCGACGAGGCGCTTGATACCCGGATGGTCCTCACGGGCGATCACCACCGCCTGCCCCACGCCGTCCAACCCGCCCAAAGCGGTCTGCACTTCGCCGAGCTCGATGCGGTAACCACGGATCTTGACCTGGTCATCGGCGCGACCCAGGTACTGCAGCTGTCCGTCGGCACGCCAGCTCACGAGATCCCCGGTGCGGTACATCCGCGTCGCGGGCTCCCCCGGCTGGCCGAACGGGCAGGCCACGAACCGGGCCGCGGTCAAGGCCGACCGGCCGAGGTAACCGCACGCCACTCCGTCGCCGGCAACGTACAGCTCACCGACCACTCCGGGCGGCACCGGGCGCAACCACTCGTCCAACACGAACAGCGCCGACGTGGCGACAGGCGCCCCGATCGGGGCGGCGCCCGAGCCCGGCACCAGGGGCACGCTCATCGACGCGTAGACCGTGATCTCGGTGGGTCCGTAGGCGTTGATCACCACTCGTCCGGGAGCCCAGCGATCAACCACCTCACCGGGACAGGCCTCACCACCGAGCAGCAAGGCGACCGATTCCAGGCCCTGCGGTGACAGCGCCCCGGCGGCCGACGGCGTCTGGGTGAGCACGTTGACCTGCTCGCGGACCAGCAGAGCATGGAAATCGTCCGGTGAGCTCACCACCGACTCGGGCACGACCACGAGGCGCGCACCCCCCAGCAAGGCGGCCCAGATCTCCCACACCGAGAAGTCGAAGGCGTACGAATGGCACTGCGTCCACACCTGATTCGCCGGGAGGTCCGCAGGCGTGGACCGGGCCAGGTGCGCCAGATTGTCGTGGGTGACGGCCACGCCCTTGGGCAGACCGGTGGTCCCCGACGTGTAGATCAGGTAGGCGAGATCATCGGCGGCGAACTCGGGCGCCAGGTCAGGAAGCGGTGTAGCCGGTTGGTCGGCCAAAGCCGGATCGTGAACATCGATGGTCTGCAGGCGATGTCCGGCCAACCGATCAGCCAATGCGGCGGTGGTGACCGCGACGACAGGTGCGGCATCGGCCAGCATGAAATCGATCCGGGCCGCGGGCAGCGCCGGGTCGATCGCCAGATACGCGGCTCCGGTCTTCAGCGCCGCCAGCATCGCGACGATCGCCTCGGCGGAGCGGTCCAGTAGCAGGGCCACGCAGGTTCCAGGACCGGCGCCGCATCCGATCATCCGGCGGGCCAACCGGTTTGCAGCCTCATCGAGTCCGCGGTAGGTCAGCGAATGCCCGTCCGAGGTCACTGCGACGGCCTCCGGAGCGCGGGCGACCTGCGCGGCGAACAGCGCGAGAACCGACACCGGTGTGCGGGTGGACCGGGCGAGCGCGGTCCGGTTTCCGATCACGTCGAGGTGGGCGTGTTCAACGGCGTCGAGTAGGTCGAGCCTGGACAGCCGCCGGTCGGTGTCGGTGGTGATCGCGACCAACACCTGCTCGAATCGTCTGATCAGTGTTTGAATGCTCGCCGCGTCGAACACGTCGGTGCGGAACTCCACCGTGCCGCCGATACCGGCGGGAGCCCCGTCCGCGGTGCGGCGTTCGGCCAGCGAGAAGCTCAGATCCATTCGTGCCGTGTGGGTGTCCATCGGCATCTGGCTGACCTCAAGGTCGCCGAGCGCGAGCCCGGAGCCGGATGCATTCGTGGCCCGTCCGGGGACGTTCTGCCACGCCAGTGCCACCTGAATCAATGGGTGATGGGTCAGGGAGCGTGTCGGATTGAGCCGATCGACGAGCACCTCGAACGGCACATCCTGGTGCTCGTAGGCGGCGAGGCTGCGGGCCCGTACCTGGGCGAGCAATTCCGCCACGGTGGGGTCACCGGCCAGGTCTGCCCGCAGAACCAGGGTGTTGACGAAGAAGCCGATCAGCTCATCCAGCGCAGGATCCCGGCGTCCGGCGATGGGGAAACCCACTGCCACATCGGAACTTCCGCTGAGTTTGGAGAGCACGGTCAGTAGCGCCGCCTGCAGCACCATGAAGCTGGTCGCGTTGTGCTCCCGAGCCACCCGGGCCACCTGCTGCTGCAGGTCGGCGGACCAGCTCAGGGCGATCGTGGCGCCACGCTGATCGGCGGCCGGCGGGTAGGGGCGGTCCGTGGGCAGATCCACCCGTTCAGGCATCCCGGCCAGGGCATCCTGCCAGTACGCCAGCTGCGAGGCGATCCGGCTCTGACTGTCGCCCAGGTCGCCGAACTGCGCGCGTTGCCACAACGTGTAATCGACGTACTGGACTGCCAGATCAGCCCAGCCGGGCGTCTGTCCGGAGCTTCGGCCTGCGTAGGCCACTCCCAGGTCAGCCACCAGCGGAGTGACCGACCAACCGTCGGCAGCGATGTGGTGCACCACCGCCGCCAGTACGTGTTCGTCGTCGGCAAGGCGGAAGAGCCGCGCCCGCAACGGTATTTCGGTGGACATGTCAAACGTGTGACTCGCGGCTTCGCCGACGGCCTGCTGCAACCGCTCCGTGGTCCAACCGGTGGCATCGACGACATCCCAGCCGAACCGGGCGTCCTCGACCGCCACCACCGACTGCCGCGGAATGCCGTCGACGGCCGGGAACACGGTGCGCAGGCTCTCGTGACGGGCCACCACATCGGCCAGCGCCACACCCAACGCCTCGACGTCGAGTGCCCCGCTGATCCGGAGTGCGGTCGGCATGTTGTAAACCGGTGACGGGCCCTGTAATTGGTCCAGGAACCACAGCCGGGACTGCGCGAACGACAGCGGAACCACCGCGGGCCGCTGACCGGCCACCAGCGGATCAAGGCGTGCCGATTCCCCGCCGATGCGGGGTGCCAGTTGCGCCACCGTCGGCGCCTCGAACAGCACCCGCACCGCAAGGCCGGTGTCCAGGGCCGTGTTCACCGCAGCGACCAGACGCATCGCAGACAGGGAATCTCCGCCGAGGTCGAAGAACGAGTCGTCAACTCCGACGCGCTCCACGCCGAGCACGCGGGCGTAGATCTCGGTCAGGATCTCCTCGGTGGGGTTCGCGGGGGCACGGTAGTGGTCGATGTCCTGGTACTCGGGTGCCGGCAGGGCGCGGGTGTTCAGCTTTCCGTTGGGGGTCAACGGCAAAGCCGCCAGGACGACCACGGCGGCCGGAACCATATAGGACGGGAGCTGCTCGGCGAGCTGGGCACGCAGCTTGCCCGGCTCCGCTGTCCCGGTTACGTAGCCCACCAGCCGCAGGGTGTCGGGCCGGTCCGCACGAGCGACCACCGCCGCCTGCTCGACGCCGTCCAAACCGGCCAGCACCGCCTGGATCTCGCCGAGCTCGATGCGGTATCCGCGGATCTTGATCTGCTCATCAGCACGGCCCACGTAGCGCAATTGACCATCGGTGCCCCAGGACACCAGGTCGCCGGTGCGGTACATGCGGCTGCCCGGTAGGCCGAACGGGCAGGCCACAAAGCGGGAGCCGGTCAGGTCGGCCCGGCCCAGGTAGCCGAGACCCACGCTGCGGCCGGCCACGTACAACTCCCCGACGACGCCGGGCGGCACCTGCCGCATCGATCCGTCGAGCACGAACAGCGCCGCGCCCGGTACCGGCGCGCCGATCGACGGCGCCCCGGACCCGGCGCTCAAAGGCACGGTCCTGGAGGCACATATCGTCGTTTCCGTCGGGCCGTAGGCGTTGACCATCACCCGCCCCGGCGCCCAACGGTCCACCGTGTCGGCCGAGCAGGCCTCACCGGCCACCAACAACGTCACGCCGGCCAACCGCTCAGGTGACAACATCGCCACCGCCGACGGGGTCTGGCTCAACACGTCGACCTGTTCGGCAACGAGCAGGGTCTGCAGATCTTCTGGTGAGCGAGCCACAGATTCGGGTACGACCACCAGTCGGCCACCGTGTAGCAGCGCGCCCCAGATCTCCTCGACCGAGGCATCGAAGGCGTAGGAATGCCACTGTGTCCAGGTCTTTCCGGCCAGGAAGGTGTCCGGGGTCCCCAGCAGTTCGGCCACGTTGCGGTGGGTGATCGCCACGCCTTTGGGGACACCGGTGGTGCCCGAGGTGTAGATCAGATACGCGATGTCGTCGGCTTCCGGCGCCGCGAGTCGGATGTCGGTGGCCCCGTAGGGATCCGGGTGTGCGACGTCGGCGGTGTCACCGACGTCGATGACCAGGACGTCGCATCCGGCCAGTCGGTCGGCGAGACCCGCGGTGACGATCGCGGCGGCCGGTGCGGCGTCGGCGAGCATGAATTCGATCCGCGCATCGGGTAGCACCGGGTCGATCGGCAGATACGCCGCACCGGTCCTGAGCACGGCCAGCATGGCCACCACCGCATCCGCGGAGCGCTCCGCCAGCAGTGCCACGCATGCCCCCGGGCCGACACCGTGGGCACCCAGCTTGTGGGCCAACCGGTGTGCGGCACTATCGAGTTCCAGATAAGTCATGCTGCGACCGTCGGCGGAGATGGCCACCGCCTCGGGGGCACGGACGACCTGTATGGCGAACAGTTCTGGAATCGACACGGCGGAGCGGTCGGGCTCGGGAGTCGTCAACACTGCCCGGTTGCCCCAGCCGTCGAGGCGGACATGCTCGGCCGTGTCGAGCAGATCCAGAGACGACAGCCGCTGGGTGGGATCGGATGTCATCGCTGCCAATACGCGCTGCCACCGCGCGATCAGCGCCACGATGCTGTCTGCGTCGAACACGTCGGTGCGGAATTCCACCGCGCCGCCGATCCCGGCGGGCTCACCGTCGGAGGTCCACCGTTCGCCGAGGGACAAGGTCAGGTCCATACGGGCGGTCTGGGTGTCCACCGGCAGGGGTGTCACCTGGAGATCGCCCAGGGTCAACCCGTCCGCCGGACCGGTGTCCTGCCAGGGAAGGTTCTGCCAAGCCAACGCGACCTGCACCAGTGGATGATGGGTCAGGCTCCGGGTCGGATTGAGGCGCTCCACCAGAACTTCGAACGGCACGTCCTGGTTCTCGAAGGCGGCCAGGGTGCGAGTCCGCACCTGCGCCAGCAACTCCGCCACCGTGGGATCCCCATCCAGATCCACTCGCAACACCAAGTTGTTGACGAAGAAGCCCACCAGCTCATCGAGAGCTGCGTTACCGCGCCCGGCGATCGGGAAACCAACGGCCACATCTGAACTCGCGCCCAGGTTGGACAGCAGAACGGCGAGGGAAGCCTGCATCACCATGAAGTTGGTCGCGCTGTGCTCGGCGGCCACCTCATTCACCCGTTGCTGCAACTCGACCGGCCAATCCACCGCCACGGTGGACCCGCGCTGATCGGCAACCGGCGGGTAAGGACGGTCGGTTGGCAGAGCCAGGTGTTCGGGCAGGCCAGCCAGCGCCTCTTCCCAGTAGGCCAGCTGCGCGGCGATCGGACTGTCGGTGTCGTCGAGATCACCGAGCTGCGCACGCTGCCACAGCGTGTAGTCGACGTATTGCACCGGCAGAGGCTCCCATTCGGGAGCCTCTCCCCTGCTCCGGCCGGCGTAGGCCACGCTCAGGTCACGCACCAGCGGGGTGAGGGACCACCCGTCGGCGGCGATATGGTGCACGACGGCCACCAGTACGTGCTCATCTTCCGCGACGCGGAAAAGTTTTGCCCGCAAGGGTATCTCGGCGGCCAGGTCGAAGCTGTACCGCACTGTCTCGGCGATGCCCTCCTTGAGCGCACCGGCCGGCCAAGCGGTGGCATCCACGACGCTCCAACCGAACTCGATCGCGTCGACCGATGCCACCACCTGCCGAGGTGTTCCCTCCGGCGCATCGAACAACGTCCGCAGGCTCTCATGGCGAGCCACCACATCCGCGAGCGCTGCACCCAACGCGTCCGCGTCGAGGTGCCCATGCAGTTGCAGACCGACCGGCATGTTGTAGACCGGGGACGGCCCCTGGAACTGGTCGACGAACCACAACCGGTTCTGGGCGAACGACAGTGGGATCACATCCGGGCGTTCCCCGGCCACCAGTGGCTCCAGGCGCCCTGCGCGTTCACTGACATGCAATGCCAATTGGGCGACCGTGGGCGCTTCGAACACCGTGCGTACCGACAGTTCGGTGTCCAGAGCGGCGTTGATCGCGGAGACCAGGCGCATGGTCGAGACCGAATCCCCGCCCAGATCGAAGAACGAGTCGTCGGCGCCCACCCGCTCCACGCCGAGGACGCGGGCGAAGATCCCGGCCAGGATCTCCTCATCGGGGCCGGCGGGCGCACGATAGTGACCGGCGTCCTGGAAGTCCGGCGCCGGCAGCGCCCGGGCGTCGAGTTTGCCGTTCACCGTCACCGGCAGCGCGGCCAGCGCCACCACCGAGGCGGGAACCATGTAGCCCGGCAAGCGTTCGGCCAGCGCGGCGCGTGCCTGGACCGGATCGGCGGTCCCGGTGATGTAGCCAACCAGTCGCTTGTCACCCGGATTGTCCTCGCGGGCGATCACCGCTGCCTGGTCAACTCCCTCGAGCGCGGTGAGCGCGGACTGGATCTCGCCGAGCTCGATGCGATACCCGCGGATCTTGACCTGCTCATCGGCGCGGCCGAAGTAGTCCAGCTGTCCGTCGCTGCGCCAACGCACCAGATCGCCGGTGCGGTACATGCGCGAGCCAGGTTCCCCGAACGGACACGCCATGAAACGCGATGCGGTCAATCCCGTACGACGCCAATACCCCACGCCCACACCGGCACCCGACAGGTACAACTCGCCGACCACGCCTGCGGGCACCGGGCGCAGCCACTCGTCCAGTACGAAGAACGCCGCCCACGCCGTGGGCGAGCCGATCGGCGGCGCACCGGAACCGGCCTCCAGAGGCGTGCTGGCGCACAACCACATCGTGGTCTCCGTCGGGCCGTAGACGTTGACCATCACCCGCCCCGGAGACCAGCGATCCACCAGGTCCGGCGGGCAGGGCTCGGCGCCGATCACCAGCGCCGTGTCGTCCAGGCCTTGCACCGCCAGCACGCCCACGGCCGACGGGGTCTGCGTCAACACCGTGACCTGTTCACGCACCAACAGGTCGTGGAAGTCCTCCGGTGAGCGCGTCACCGACTCCGGCACCACCACGAGGCGCCCGCCGTGCAGCAGCGCACCCCAGATCTCCCACACCGAGAAGTCGAAGGCATATGAGTGGAACTGCGTCCACACCTGTCCCGGCGCAAGCGGTATCCCGATCTGCAACGAGTCGAACAGCTGCGCCACGTTGTGCTGGGTGACCGCAACACCCTTGGGCTGCCCGGTGGTGCCCGAGGTGTAGATGATGTGGGCCATGTCGTCGGGGGCCGGCGGCGTCGGTGCCGTACTGGGCTGGGTGGCCACGATGGGGTCGGCAACATCGCCGCCGTCGAAAATCCTCAGCTGGTGACCGTCGAACCGATCGAACAGCGCCCTGGTGGTGACCGCGGCGATGGGAGCGGCGTCGGTCAGCATGAAATCGACCCGGGTCTCCGGCAGGGCCGGGTCGATCGGCAGGTAGGCCGCACCGGCCTTGAGCACCGCCAAGATCGCCACGACTGCCTCTGCCGAACGGGGGAACATCAACGCGACCCGCTCGCCGGGTCCTACTCCCTCACCGACGAGCAAGTGTGCCAATCGATTCGCGGCCTCGTCGAGTTCGCGGTAGGTGAAGGTCCGGTCCTCGCAGACCAGCGCCACCGCCTCCGGCGTACGTGCCACCTGGGCGGTGAACAGTTCCGGCACCGACGTCGGCTGCGGCAGGTGAGCCAGGACGTCCCGGTTGCCCCAGCGCTGAAGGCGCGCCCGTTCGGACTCGTCGAGCAGATCCAGCGCCGACAGCTGCCGATCCGGGGCGGCGGTCATCGCCGCCAGGATCGCCTCGATCCGTTTGGTGAGGGCTTCGATGTCGGTCGGGTCGAACACATCGGTGTCGTATTCGAGACGCAGCCGCAGTTCGTCACCGGGTATCGCCTGCATCGTGAGCGGGTAGTCGGTGGACTCGTGGCTGGTGAACTCGGTGATCTCCAGTCCGTCGTCCACTCCGGACAATGCGTTGGTGTCCACCGGGTAGTTCTCGAACACGAACAAGGTGTCGAACAGACGGTCCTGGTCGGTGATGCGATGAATCTCGCTGAGCGCCAGATATTGGTGCTCAAGGGTTTTGGTCTGTGCGCTCTGCAGGTGGTCGAGCAGGTCGGCGGTGCTGGTCGCCGCGGTGATGTCAGCGCGCACGGGCACCGTGTTGATCAGCAGACCCACCATCGATTCCGCGCCGGGCACCTCGGCCGGCCGACCCGAGACCACCGTGCCGAAGGCGATGTCATGCTGGCCGGTAAGGGAGTTCAGCAGCAGTGCCCACGCACCCTGCAGCACGATGTTGACGGTGGTGTGGTGTGAGCGCGCCAGATCATTGAGCGCCCGAGTGGTCTGCTCGGACAGTCGATGCGCCCGCACGCCACGGCGCCCCGACCCTGACTTCTGCGACGGACCGACCAAGGTGGGTGTGTCGAAGCCGGCCAGTACCTCGCGCCAGGCTGCGTGTGCGGCCGCGACGTCGCGATCGGCCAGCCAGGTGATGAAACTGCGATACGGCGTGGCCGCGGGCAGCCGAAGCCCTTGATAACAGGCGAAGATCTCTTGCAACAGGATGGGCAGCGACCAGCCGTCGAGCACGATGTGGTGATTGGTCAGCACCACTCGATGTCGGTTGTTCGCAGTGCGGACGACCGCCACCCGGAAAGCCGGTGGATGGGCCAGGTCGCACACCGCGCTGCGTTCCTCGGCGCAGATCTGTCGGATCTGTTCCTCGGTTGCCGCGGCGCCCAATTCGACATATCGCCAACCCGCGGTGGGATCGGCCGGAATGATCTGCACCGGCTCGTCGAACTGCTCGCAGAATCGGGCCGCCAGGTGTGGATGGCGATCGGCAACGGCCTGTACAGCATCGCGCAGCCGGTGCTCGTTGAGCATTCCGGCGACCGTGATGTCCAGTTGGACGACATACAGATCGTCGTCGGGCCCCTGGGCGGTGCTGCTGTGGAATACCAGGCCTTGCTGTAGCGCGGTCAGCGGCAAAATGTCCGCGATCCGGTACTGCTGTGACAATTCGTCGATCTCGTGCTGGGCAAGCCGGGCCGGCGCGATGTCCGACGGGGTCAATCCTCCTCCGCCACTTCGCACGTGCACGCAGAGACCGCTCAGGGCGTCCAGCCACAATTGGCTCAGCCGCATGATCTGGGCCTCGTCGATCGACGATTGCGCCCAGGTCCAATTGGCCTGCAGATGCGGGCCTGCATCGGTGTCGACGGTGCCGGCATTGAGGGACACGGTGTGGGACAACGGCATCGATATCGCCGCGGTCACAGCGGTGGTCGATGCGGCTTCTGCCGGCATCTGCCACAACTCGCCGGTCATTTGCGTGGACCCGCCCCCGAGGCGGCCGAGGTAGTTGAATCCGACTGTGGGGTCGGCCATGTCGAGGTCGACATCGGGGTTGAGGTAGCGCAGCAGCCCGTAGGACAAGGGGTCCGGTTGGCCCCGCAGCTGTTCCTTGGCCTCTTTGACCGCCGCGCCCAACGCCGGGTCACCGGCGATCACCTGATCCCAGGACAGCGCGCCCAGAGACAGTGCAACCGGGTATTTCGTGGTGAACCACCCGACCGTGCGGGACAGGTCGACGTCAGCGGCAATCTCCTCATGCCGCCCGTGGCCCTCGACATCGAGCGCGATCGGATCGCCGCCGCTGCCCGTGAATTCAGCCAGCGCGAGGCCGAATGCGATCAGGAGGATGTCGTGTACCCCGGCGTGGAACGCTGTCGGCACCTCGCCGAGCAACATTCGCGTGGTCTCGGTGTCCAGCGATATCGGCAACTGGCCGGCGGTCGCGTAGGTATCCGTTTCGGGGTGCACTGGCGGAAACACCGCGGGCGTCGCTGCGATCCGTCGCCACTCCTGCGCCCGGCTCGCAACGTCCGGATCGCTCGCGTAGGCCTCCAGCAGTCCGGCCCAGCGGGTGAACGACGTCCCCGCGGGAGGCAGCACGACCGGTTGGCCGCCGCGATGCTGCGCCCAGGCGATGTTGAGGTCTTCCAGGATGATTCGCCACGACACCCCGTCGACCGCCAGGTGGTGAACGACCAACACCAGCTGAGCCGTGGAGGTGACCCACAACGCCCGCAACATCGCGGCGGAGGCCGGGTCCAACCCCGACCGTGCGACTACCAGTGCCTCGTCCGTCAGTGCCGCCACCGACTGCAGACATTCGCCTGCGTCGACAGAACCCGGCTCGGGGGCGGTCAACGACCATCCGCCCGCCTGGTCGGCCTCGGCACGCAGCCGCAGCATGGCATGCCGATCCAGCAAGGCCTGCAACATGATGACGACGTCGGCTTCGGTCGCCCCACCGGGAGCCTGCACCAGCAGCGTCTGGTTGAACTGGTCGATGGGGCCGCCGGAGCGTTCCACGGCATGCAGCCACCTGATGATCGGGGTGGCCGGCACCGGTCCCACGCCTTCGTCGACCGGGCCATGTGATCCGGCGGTCACACCGGCGACCCGGGCCAACCGGGCCACCGTCTGCTCGACGAACACATCGCGTGGGCGACACACCAGGCCGGCCGCGCGAGCCCGGGCAACGACCTGCATCGACAGGATGCTGTCGCCGCCGAGGTCGAAGAACGAGTCGTCGACTCCGACCCGCTCGAGCCCGAGAACCTGGGCGTAGATACCGGTCAGGACTTCTTCGACGGCGTCTGCCGGGGCACGGTAGCGCTCCCCGTCTGTGTAGTCGGGCGCGGGAAGTGCCCGCGTGTCGAGTTTTCCGTTCACCGTCAACGGAAGTGCGGCCAGCGCCACCACCGCGACGGGGACCATGAAGGCGGGTAGCCGCTCGGCCAGCTCGGCCCGGACCCCGGCCGGATCTGCGGTGCCCGTGAGATATCCGACCAGCCGCTTGTCACCGGGACGGTCTTCCCTGGCGATCACGACGGCCTGCTCGACGCCGTCGAGTTCGGCCAGGGCGGCCTGGACCTCACCGAGTTCGATGCGGTAGCCGCGGATCTTGACCTGCTCGTCGGCGCGGCCGAGGTACTCCAGCTGCCCATCGGGCCTCCAGCACACCAGGTCTCCGGTCCGATACATGCGCGTTGCGACGCCGCCGAACGGACATGCGACAAACCGTGAGGCGGTCAACCCGGTCCGGCCCACGTAGCCGTATCCCAGGCCTGCACCCGCCACGTACAGCTCGCCGATGACTCCGGCCGGAACCGGACGCAACCACTCGTCGAGCACGAACAGCGCCGCTCCGGGAACCGGTGAGCCGATGGGGACCACGTGTGGTCCGGCGGCTTCCACCTCCAGGGGCGCACTGATCGCCACACACATCGTGGTTTCGGTCGGACCGTAGGCGTTGATCATCACCCGGCCAGGGGCCCACTGCTCCACCACCTCCGGTGGGCAGGCCTCACCGACCACGACCAGTGCCGCCGACTCCAACCCCTCACGCGGCAACACCCGCACGGCTGACGGTGTTTGGGTGAGAACGTCGACGATCTCGCGAACGAGCAAGGCGTGGAAATCTTCCGGGGAAACGGTGATCTCCTCGGACACCACCACCACCCGCCCACCACGGAGCAGAGCGCCGAAGATCTCCCAGACCGAGACATCGAAGGCCAGCGAATGGCACTGCGGCCACACGCCGGGGTGCGGTAGTCCGGCATCGAGTGTTTCGAGGAGCTGGGTCACGTTGTGGTGGGTGACCGCGACACCCTTGGGAACGCCTGTGGTGCCCGACGTGTAGATCAGGTACGCGATGTCGTCCGCATCGGGCGTCGGCAGGGCGTTACTCGACTGGTTGCCCGGCTCGACGCTCGCGTCGACGATCGCCAAGCCGCGGCCCTGCAGCCGCTCGACCAGATCGGTGGTGGTGACCGCGGCCACCGGTACCGCATCGGCCAGCACGAAATCCAGTCGCGTATCGGGCACCGACGGATCGATCGGAAGATATGCGGCACCGGTTTTGAGGATCGCCAGGATCGCCACGATCGCCTCGGCTGACCGGTTGCACAGCAGCGCCACACACCGGCCGGAACCGGCTCCATAACCGATCAGCAAGTGCGCCAACCGGTTTGCGGCTTCATCGAGTTGACGGTAGGTCCATGAACGGGCGCCGCAGGTGACCGCCACTGCATCCGGAGTACGCGTCACGTGTTCGGCGAACAATGCCGGAACCGACACGGCCCTCGGCGCGGGGCGGGTCAGCGTCGCCTGGTTGCCGACCGCCGCGAGACGGGCGTGGTCATCGGCATCGAGCAGATCAACCGACGACAACCGCGCGGCCGGATCGGCAGTCATCGCGGTCAGGACTCGCTGCAGCCGGGCGACCAGTGTTGCGATGGTGTCGGCGTCGAACACGTCGGTGCGGAATTCCACCGTCCCGCCGATGCCTGCCGGCTCACCGGCGTCGGTCCGGCGATCCGTCAGCGAGAAATTCAAATCCATTCGCGCGGTGTGGGTATCCACCGGCACCGGAGAGACCTGCAGATCGCCCAACGCCATTCCGGCGGCCGGATCGTTGACGTCGTGCCGGCCGAGGTTCTGCCATGCCAACGCCACCTGGATCAACGGGTGATGTGCCAGCGACCGAGTCGGGTTCAGCCGCTCGACCAGCACCTCGAACGGTACATCCTGGTGGTCGAACGCGGCCAGACTCCGCGCGCGAACCTGAGCCAGGACCTCGGCGACCGTCGGATCGCCTGAGAGGTCGACCCGCAGAACCAAGGTGTTGACGAAGAAGCCGACCAGGTCATCCAGTGCCGGATCGCGACGTCCTGCGATCGGAAAACCAACCGCCACATCCGCACTCGCGCTGAGCTTGGACAGCAGCGTCAGCAGCGCTGCCTGGACCACCATGAAACTGGTCGCATTGTGCTCCCGAGCGAACCGGGCCACCTGCTGCTGCAACTCGGCAGGCCAGTCCACCGCCAACGTCGCGCCCCGCTGATCGGACATCAGCGGGTAGGGCCGATCGGTGGGTAGCGCGGTGCGCTCGGGCATCCCGGCCAGCGCGTCCTGCCAGTAGGCCACCTGCCCCGCAATTCGGCTGTGGCTGTCCTGGAGATCGCCGAACTGGGCGCGCTGCCACAACGTGTAGTCGGCGTACTGCACCGCCAGGTCCGCCCAACCGGGTGCCTGTCCGGCGCATCGACTGGTGTAGGCCACCCCCAGATCGGCCACCAGCGGAGTGATCGACCAGCCGTCGGCGGCGATATGGTGCACCACCGCAGTGAGCACGTGCTCGTCCTCTGCCAGGCGGAACAGCCGGGCCCGCAAAGGGATCTCGGTGGACAGGTCGAAGGTGTGTCGCGACACGGCCTCGACGGCCTCCTGTAGGCGCACCGCCGTCCAATCGGTGGCGTCGACGACCTCCCAACCGAATTCCACGGGTCCACGTGCCATCACCACCTGGCGGGGAATCCCGTCGGGTGCGGCGAACAACGTCCGCAGGCTCTCGTGCCGGTCCACCACATCGGTCAGCGCCGCGCGCAACGCATCGACATCCAGCACGCCGCTGAGGCGGAAGGCGGCCGTCATGTTGTAAACCGATGAGGGGCCCTGCAATTGATCCAGGAACCACAAGCGCGACTGGGCGAACGACAACGGAACCACGTCCGGGCGCTCACCGGCGGCCAGCGGCTGCAACTGAGCCGCTTGCCCACCGATATGGCACGCCAACTGCGCGACCGTGGGCGCGTCGAACAACGAGCGCACCCCGATTCCTGCCCTCAGGGATGTGTTGACCGCCGCGACCAGACGCATCGCGGAGAGCGAATCCCCGCCCAGATCGAAGAACGAGTCGTCGATACCTACCCGATTCAGGCCCAGGACCCGGGCATAGGCGTCGGCCAGGATCTCCTCGACCGGGTTGGAGGGTGCCCGATAGTGATCGGTGCCGGCGAAGTCAGGTGCGGGCAGCGCGCGTCGGTCCAGCTTGCCGTTGACCGTCAGCGGCACCGCGTCGATCGCCACCACCGCGGCCGGGACCATGTAGTTCGGCAGCCGCTCGGCCACCTCGGCGCGGACCTGGCCCGGATCGGCGGTGCCGGTGATGTAGCCGACGAGACGCACGGGACCGGCGTCGTCGCCGCGGGCGATCACCACCGCCTGTGTCACCCCGTCGACAGCCGCAAGCGCGGCTTGTACTTCACCGAGTTCGATGCGGTAGCCCCGGATCTTGACCTGCTCGTCGGCGCGCCCGAGGTACTGCACCTGACCGTCGTCGCCCCACCGCACCAGATCGCCGGTGCGATACATCCGTTGTCCCGCGCTGCCGAACGGGCAGGCCACGAACCGCGACGCGGTCAAACCTGCCCGGCGCCAATAACCCACGCCCACACCGCGACCGGCGATGTAAAGCTCGCCGACCACTCCGGGCGGCACCGGACGCAGCCAGGCGTCCAGGATGAACAGCGCTCCCCCGGCCACCGGCTTGCCGATGGGCACGACCGGCCCCGGGGCGAGCGGTGCGCTCATCGACGCGTACACCGTGGCCTCGGTGGGACCGTAGGCGTTGATCATCACGCGTCCGGGCGCCCAGCGGTCGACCAATTCAGACGGGCAGGCCTCGCCGGCCACCACCAAGGCAGCCGAGTCCAGGCCTTGCGGCGAGATCATCCCCGCTGCCGAGGGCGTCTGACTCAGCACGGTGACGCGTTCGGCGACCAGCAGCTGATGGAAAGCGTCGGGCGATTCGGCGACGTGTTCAGGCACCACCAGCAGACGTGCGCCATGCAGCAATGCTCCGAAGATCTCCCACACCGAGACGTCGAAGCTGTACGAATGCCACTGCGTCCAAACCTGACCCGGCCCCGACGACACGTTGGTGTCGAGTGAGCCGAACAGCCCGGGTACGTTCCGATGCGGGATGGCAACACCTTTCGGGACACCGGTGGTGCCCGAGGTGTAGATGATGTAGGCGATGTCGTCGGGTCCCGGTCCCGGTCCCGAGGGCGCGGTGCCGGGGTGGTCGTCCACAGCCGCGTCGTCGACGTCGACGACGTGGAGGTCGCACCCGTCCAGGCGCGACCGTCGGTCGGCGGTGGTGACCGCGAGGATCGGAGCGGCATCGACCACCATGAACTCGATACGCGCAACCGGAAGTGCAGGGTCCACCGGGACGTAGGCCGCACCGGTCTTCAGCACCGCCAGAATCGCCACGATCGCCTCGGCAGACCGGGAGAACAGCAGCGCCACAACCTCACCCGGGCCGGCGCCGTGGCCGGTCAACAGGTGCGCAAGCCGGTTGGCTGCGGTATCGAGTTCCCGGTAGGTCATCGACCGGCCGTCGAAGGTCACCGCCACGGCGTCGGGCGTGCGCGCGACCTGTTCGGCGAACAACGTCGGAATTGACTGCGCTGTGGCCGGTGTGGCCAATACGACCAGGTTGCTCCACTCGTCGAGGCGGGAGTGCGTGCGCTCGTCCAGCAGATCGACCGACGACAACGGCCGGTCCGGATCCACGGCCATCGACGCCAGGATCGTCTTCAACCGATCGATCAGGGCCTCGATGGCGCCGAGGTCGAAGACATCGGTGTCGTACTCGACGCGTAGCTGCATTTCGCGGTCGACGCGTGGCCCGGTCTCGCGGCCGGGCAGCGCCTGCACCGCCAGCGGGTAGTGGTTGGACTCGCGGAAATCGAACTCGGTGACGGTCAAGCCGTCGACACCCAGCGGTGCGGTGGTCTCGATCGGATAGTTCTCGAAAACCAGGAGGGTGTCGAACAGTTGGTCCTGGCCGGTGATGCGGTGGATGTCCCTGAGCGCCAGGTGCTGATGCTCGAGCGTGTCGTTGTGGGCACTCTGCAGCTGATCGAGCAGGTCCGCGGTGCTGGTTGCCGGCGTGAAGGTGGCCCGAACCGGCACCGTGTTGATGAGCAGGCCGACCATCGAATCCGCGCCGGCGACCTCGTCCGGACGCCCCGAGACCGTCGTGCCGAATGCGACGTCAGACTGACCGGTCAGCGAGCTGAGCATCAGCGCCCATGCGCCCTGCAACACCACGTTGGCGGTGGTGTGATGCGAGCGAGCCAGGTCGCCGAGGGCCCGGGTGATCTCGAGGGGCAGCCGGAATGACTCGATGCCCCGTTGCCCCAGCCCTTTTCGGTCTCCCGGGCCGACCAGGGTGGGAGTGTCGAAGCCAGTCAACCTTTCCTGCCACGCCTCGTGGGCGCCGGCGTGGTCCCGTTCGCCCAGCCAGGTGACGAATCGGCGGTACGGTGCGGCGGCAGGCAGCCGATGCCCACCGAAGCTTGCGAAGATCTCCTGCAGCAGGATCGGCATCGACCAGCCGTCGAGCACGATGTGGTGAGTGGTCAGTACGAAACGGTGCCGGTCATCCGCGACGCGGACGAGGGCAGCCCGAAACGGCGGCTGGTTGTGGAGGCCGCACACCGCGGCACGTTCGGCGGCACAGACCGCCTGGATCTGGTCATCGACGACGTCGGCGTCGGGATTCAGTTCGACAAACCGCCACGGCACCGCGGGGTCGACAAAGATGACCTGCACCGGCTGCTCGAACTGTTCGCAGAACCGGGCCGCGAGGTGGGGATGCCGTGCCGCGACCGTCTGCACCGCATCGCGGAGCCGATTCTCGTCGAGCGGTCCGCTCAATGTGATGTCGAGCTGCATCGCGTAGACGTCGTCAGAGTCCAGTGCGGCGCCGGCGTGGTAGAGCAGTCCCTGTTGCAGCGGTGTCAGCGGCAACACGTCGGCGACGCGGTACTGCCGACTCAGCTCGTCGATCTGCTGCTGGCTCAACTCGGCCGGGGCGATGTCCGACGGAGTCAATCCGCCGCCACCGCGACGCACATGCTCGCAGATGCCGGTCAGGGCCTCGAACCACAACTGGCCCAATCGGTTCACCAGCTCGTCGTCGAGCGCAGAGAGCGCCCACGTCCAGTCGGCATTCAATTGGACACCGGCGGCGGTGTCGACAGTGGCCGCGTTGAGTTCCACGGTGTGCCCCAGTGCGGTGGGCACCGCCGCTGCGATACTCGCCGACGAGAAGCCATCGGGGCAGATCCGCCAGACATCAGCGGACGGGTCGTCCTGCATCGCCCCCAGGCGCCCCAGGTAGTTGAATGCGATCACCGGGTCAGGTCCGGCCAGGTCCACGTCCGGGTTCAGGTACCGCAGTAGGCCGTAAGTCAGGCCGTCGGGCTGGGCCCGGAGCTGCTCCTTGGCATCTTTGAGCGTGGCGCCGAGAGCCGCATCACCGGCGACCACCTGGGCCCACGACAGGCCACCACCGCGATCGAAGCTCAACGCCACCGGGTATTTGGTGGTGAACCATCCGACCGTGCGCGACAGGTCGATATCTCGAGCGGGAATCCCACCCAGGTCTGCCATCTCCTCGTGGCGACCGTGACCCTCGACGTCAATGGCGATCGGTGCGCCGCCGGCGCGTGAGAATTCGGCCACCGCCAACCCGAAGGCGATCAACAAGATGTCATGCACCCCGGCGTGAAACGCGGCAGGCGCTGCGCCGAGCAGCATCTGGGTGGTCTCGGCGTCCAGCACCATCGACAGCTGTCCGGCGGTCGCGTAGGTGTCGACCTCGGGTTGCGGCTCGGGCAACTTCGCCGGTGTCGCGGCGATCTGCCGCCACTGCCGTGCCAGCTCCCCTACGTGCGGGTGCCGCGCAGCGTGAGCCAGCAGATCCGCCCAGCGACCGAAGGACGTGCCGGTATCCGGCAATGCCGGAGGCTGCCCGCTGCGAAGCTGGGCCCAGGCGATGTTGAGATCCTCCAACACGATTCGCCACGACACCCCGTCAACCGACAGATGGTGAACGATCAACACCAGCTGGCGTGCCGAAGACACCCACAGCGCGCTGAGCATCATCCCGGCGGCCGGGTTCAACCGCGACCGTGCCGCCACCAGGGCCTCATCGGACAGCACATCTACCGCGTGCAGGCAGTCGGCGGCGTCAACCGAGCCCACATCGGGAACAGTCAACGACCATCTGCCCGCGCCGTCGTCCTGGGCACGCAACCGGAGTGTGCCGTGCCGATCGATCAAGGCCTGCAACAGGATTACGAGATCGGACTCGCTGATGTCGGAGGGTGCCTGCAGCACCACCGTCTGATTGAACTGGTCGATCGGGCTGTCGGCCGTTTCCAGGTCCTTCAGCCACCACATGATCGGGGTCGCAGTCACCGAACCCAGTCCGTCGTCGGCGGGCCGGGGCGCAACAGTGGTCGTCCCGACCACCTGAGCGAGGCGGGCGACGGTCTGCTGGACGAAGATGTCCCGGGGGCGGCACACCAGCCCCGCCGCGCGGGCTCGGGAGGCCACCTGCATCGACAGGATGCTGTCCCCGCCCAACTCGAAGAACGATGCATCGACGCCGACCCGGTCCAGTCCGAGGATCTGGGCGTAGATGCCGGCGAGGATCTCCTCGGTGGGAGTGGACGGGGCCCGATAGTCATCGACGTCGTGATATTCGGGTGCGGGCAACGCTTTCCGGTCGAGCTTGCCGTTGACGGTCAACGGGAACGCATCCAAGGCGATCACGGCCGTGGGCACCATGTAGGACGGCAGACGCTCGGCCAGCGCCGCACGTGCCACGGACGGATCGGCGGACCCGATCAGGTAACCGACCAGCCGCTTGTCCCCGGAGCGATCCTCACGCGCGATCACCACCGCCTGCTCGACGCCAACCAAAGCCGTCAATGCGGCTTCGATCTCACCGAGCTCGATCCGGTAGCCACGAATCTTGACCTGCTCGTCGGCGCGACCCAGATACTGGAGCTCCCCGTCGGCACTCCAACAGACGAGATCCCCGGTGCGATACATCCGCGCACCCGGTGTGCCGAAGGGGCAGGCCACAAATCGCGTCGAGCTCAACGGAGCCCGGCCCACATAGCCATAACCCAAACCGGCACCGGCCACGTACAACTCGCCCACCGCACCGGTAGCCACCGGACGCAACCAGTCGTCGAGCACGAAAAACGCCAGATCCGCCAGTGGCACACCGATCGGACTCACATCGCCTTCGGCGTCCGCGGAGGTGATCTCACGGAACGAGGCGTGCACCGTCGTCTCGGTGATCCCGTACATGTTGATCAACCGGGGCGATTCCGGGTGTTCGGCCAGCCACGCCCCGAGGCGGGGCGGATCGAGTGCTTCTCCACCGAACACCACCACCTCGAGGGCCAGCCGGTTCTCGGGCTGTGCCGTGTCCACGGCAGCCAACGCATAGAACGCCGACGGAGTCTGACTCAGCACCGTGACGTGCTCGTCGACGAGTAGAGCGTGGAACTCTTCAGGCGAGCGCGTCACCGATTCGGATACGACGACGAGCCGCGCACCGTGCAGCAGCGCACCGAAGATCTCCCACACCGAGAAGTCGAACGCCAACGAATGACACTGCGTCCACACCTGACCCGACGACAACGCCACATCACGATCGATTGCATCCAACAACCGCGTCACATTCCGATGCGGAATCGCCACGCCCTTGGGCACACCCGTCGTACCCGAGGTGTAGATCAGATACGCGGTATCGTCCGGTGTCGGCAGCACCGGCAGCGGCGTACTCGGCCGGCCGTACACCGAACGGTCGTGAACATCGATCACCGCCAGCCCGCGCCCACTGAGCCGATCCAACAGATCGGCGGTGGTCACGGCGACAACTGGGGATGCATCGGTCAGCACGAACTCCAGCCGGGTATCGGGTACCGACGGATCGATCGGCACATACGCCGCACCGGTTTTGAGCACACCCAAGATCGCCACGATGGCCTCGACCGACCGTGGAAACAGCAGCGCAACCCGCTGCCCCGGACCGACACCGCGCTCGACAAGCAAGTGCGCCAACCGATTCGCAGC
>NZ_LZSY01000008.1 GCF_001665625.1 Mycolicibacterium peregrinum
TGCCTGTGCCGTCGGCTGATGATGTGGCGTATTTGATTTATACCTCGGGGACGACGGGTCGTCCGAAGGGTGTGGCGGTGACGCACGCCAATGTGGTTCGGCTGTTGGAGACGTTGGATGCGGAGTTGGGTCTGGCGGGTCAGGTGTGGACGCAGTGTCATTCGTTGGCGTTTGACTATTCGGTGTGGGAGATCTGGGGTGCGTTGCTGTTCGGCGGCCGGTTGGTGGTGGTGCCGGAGGCGGTGACGCGGGCTCCGGAAGACCTGCTGGCCTTGCTGGTTGCCGAGCAGGTGACCATGTTCAGTCAGACCCCATCGGCGTTCTATGCTCTGCAAGCTGTCACAGGGTTGCACCCTGAGCTGGATCGCCGGCTCAGTTTGGATACGGTGGTATTCGGCGGGGAAGCGCTTGAGCCGCAGCGGCTTCAACCGTGGTTGGACAGCCATTCGGATTCCCCGCGGTTGGTCAACATGTACGGGATCACCGAGACGACGGTGCATGCCTCGTTCCGGGAGATC
>NZ_LZSY01000009.1 GCF_001665625.1 Mycolicibacterium peregrinum
TCATCGCGCCGGCCTCGCCGAACACGAAGCCATCGCGATCCTTGTCGAACGGCCTGGACGCACCCGCGGGATCGTCGTTGCGGGTCGACATGGCGCGCATCATCGAGAACGCTGCGATCGGCAGGGCCTCGATACCGCCTTCCACGCCGCCGACCACGGCGAAGTCCGCGTCACCCATCACGATCTGACGCCAGCCGTGGGCGATGGCCTCAGAGCCCGACGATCCCGCGGGTGCGTCCAGGCCGTTCGACAAGGATCGCGATGGCTTCGTGTTCGGCGAGGCCGGCGCGATGATGATCATCGAGACCGAGGAGCATGCCCTGGCTCGTGGCGCCAAGCCGCTGGCCCGCCTGATGGGTGCCGGCATCACCTCGGACGCCTTCCACATGGTCGCTCCGGCGGACAACGGCGTTCGCGCCGGTGCCGCGATGAAGCGGGCTCTGGAAACGGCCGGGCTGGATGCCAAGGACATCGACCATGTCAATGCCCACGGCACGGCCACCCCGATCGGTGATACTGCCGAAGCCAATGCCATCCGGGTTGCCGGATGTCAGAACGCTGCGGTGTACGCGCCGAAGTCGGCCCTCGGTCACTCGATCGGTGCCGTCGGTGCCCTCGAGTCGGTGTTGACGGTGCTCGCCTTGCGGGACGGGGTGATCCCCCCGACGCTGAACTACGAGACACCGGATCCCGAGATCGATCTCGATGTGGTTGCGGGCGAGCCTCGTTATGGCGACTACAAGTACGCCATCAACAACTCGTTCGGGTTCGGTGGCCACAATGTGGCTCTGGCCTTTGGGAAGTACTGAGGACGGGCAGACGTCCGGTAGGTAACCCCGAGGGTAAAACCGAGGGAATGCACGGAAGGAAGAACTCCGTAAATATGGCGGGATTGTCCACCGGGAATGGTTTTCCCAATGTGGTTGTCACCGGCGTAGCCATGTCAACGGCGCTGGCAACCGATGCTGAAAGCACTTGGAAGAAGCTGCTCGACGGGCAGAGTGGCATCCGCACTCTCACCGATTCGTTCGTCGAGGAGTACGACCTACCGGTTCGCATCGGTGGTCATCTCCTGGAGGACTTCGATCACGAGCTGACGCGGGTAGAACTGCGCCGACTGTCATATTTGCAGAAGATGTCGACGGTGATCGGCCGCCGGGTCTGGGCCAACGCTGGCTCCCCGGAGGTCGATACCCGACGGCTCATGGTGTCGATCGGCACGGGCATGGGCTCCTCCGAGGAGCTGGTGTTCGCCTACGACGGCATGCGGACCAAGGGATTGCGCGCTGTGTCGCCGTTGGTGGTGCAGATGTACATGCCCAATGGTGCGGCGGCGGCCGTCGGGCTGGATCGCAAGGCCAAGGCCGGGGTGTCCACCTCGATCTCGGCCTGCGCTTCGGGGTCCGAGGCGATCGCCAACGCCTGGCGCCAGATCGTGCTCGGCGAAGCCGATATTGCGATCTGCGGTGGTGTCGAGACCAAGATCGAAGCAGTGCCGATCGCCGGCTTCGCGCAGATGCGCATCGTGCTGTCCAATACCAACGATGATCCGGCAGGTGCCTGTCGGCCGTTCGACAAGGACCGCAACGGCTTTGTGTTCGGCGAGGGCGGCGCCCTCCTGGTCATCGAGACCGAGGAGCACGCCAAAGCGCGTGGCGCCAACATCCTCGGCCGCCTCATGGGGGCGAGCGTGACCTCCGACGGCTACCACATCGTGGCGCCGGACCCCAACGGTGAGCAGGCCGGTTATGCCATGACCCGGGCCATCCAGTTGGCGGGTCTGCAGCCCTCAGACATCGACCACATCAACGCGCATGCCACCGGCACCAGCGTCGGCGATGTGGCCGAGGGGAAAGCAATCAACAATGCGATGGGCGGCCACGTGCCCGCGGTCTACGCGCCCAAGTCCGCGCTCGGCCATTCGGTCGGTGCGGTCGGTGCGGTGGAGTCCATCCTGACGGTTTTGGCGCTGCGAGACGGCGTCATTCCTCCGACGCTCAACTTGCGCAACCTCGATCCGGAGATCGATCTGGACGTGGTGGCCGGTGAGCCGCGGCAAGGCGACTTCAAGTACGCCATCAACAATTCGTTCGGATTCGGTGGGCACAACGTCGCGCTCGCCTTCGGAAAGTACTGAGAACCCAGAGCTTTCCACTAAAGGAGACCTACATGACGATCATGGCCCCCGAAACCGCCGCCGAGTCGCTCGACCCCCGCGACCCGCTGCTGCGCCTGCAGACCTTCTTCGATGACGGCAGCGTCGAGCTGCTGCACGAGCGGGACCGCTCGGGCGTGCTGGCGGCGGCCGGCACGGTCAACGGTGTTCGCACGGTGGCGTTCTGCACCGATGGCACCGTGATGGGCGGCGCCATGGGCATCGAGGGCTGTGCCCACATCGTCAACGCCTACGACACCGCGATCGAGGAGCAGAGCCCGATCGTCGGCATCTGGCACTCGGGTGGTGCGCGGCTGGCCGAGGGCGTCAAGGCGCTGCACGCGGTCGGCCTGGTCTTCGAGGCGATGATCCGGGCGTCGGGCTACATCCCGCAGATCTCTGTGGTCGTCGGATTCGCCGCGGGCGGTGCGGCTTACGGCCCCGCCCTGACCGACGTGATCATCATGGCCCCGGACAGCAAGGTGTTCGTCACCGGTCCGGACGTGGTGCGCAGTGTCACCGGCGAGGACGTCGACATGGTGTCGCTCGGCGGCCCCGACGCCCACCACAAGAAGTCCGGTGTGTGCCACATCGTCGCCGACGACGAGCTCGATGCCTACGAGCGCGGCCGCCGTCTGGTCGGATTGTTCAGCCAGCAGGGTCATTTCGATCGCAACAAGGCCGAGGCCGGCGACACCGACCTGGCCGCGCTGATGCCCGAGTCGGCTCGCCGCGCCTACGACGTGCACCCGATCATCGAGGCTCTGCTCGACGAGGGTGTGCCGTTCGAGGAGTTCCAGGCCAAGTGGGCCCCGTCGATCGTGGTCGGCCTCGGTCGCCTGGCCGGCCGGTCTGTCGGCGTCATCGCCAACAACCCGCTGCGTCTCGGCGGCTGCCTGAACTCCGAAAGCGCCGAGAAGTCGGCCCGTTTCGTGCGGTTGTGCGACGCCTTCGGCATCCCGCTGGTGGTCGTCGTCGACGTTCCGGGCTACCTGCCCGGCGTGGATCAGGAATGGGGCGGCGTGGTCCGTCGCGGCGCCAAGTTGCTGCACGCCTTCGGCGAGTCCTCGGTCCCCCGCGTCACCCTGGTGACCCGCAAGATCTACGGCGGCGCCTACATCGCGATGAACTCGCGGTCGCTCAACGCCACCAAGGTGTTCGCCTGGCCGGACGCCGAGGTCGCCGTGATGGGCGCCAAGGCCGCCGTCGGCATCCTGCACAAGCGCAAGCTGGCGGCAGTCGAGGATGCCGCGGAGCGGGATGCCCTGCACGAAGAGCTCGCCATCGAGCACGAGCGCATCGCCGGCGGTGTGGATTCGGCGATCGAGATCGGCGTGGTCGACGAGAAGATCGACCCGGCCCACACCCGCAGCAAGCTGACGCAGGCGCTGGCCGAGGCCCCGCACCGGCGCGGCCGCCACAAGAACATCCCGCTGTAACTCTTCAGCTGGCGCGAATGGCCAGTTATTGCACATTTCAGGCGAAAGCCGTGCAATAACTGGCCATTCGGCGTTTCAGCGGGTGGTGTAGCCGCCGTTGGCGAAGATAGTCTGCCCGTTGATCCAGTGGCCCTCGCCGGCCAGGAACACGACCAGCGGGGCGATGTCGGTGATCTCGGTCAGCCGGTTGCCCATCGCCTGCGACTTGTGGAATTCGACCCGCTCCGGGGTCTCCTGCGGGTAGAAGAACGGCGTGTCCATCGGGCCGGGGGCGACGTTGTTGACGTTGATGCCGCGGACGCCGAATTCCTTGGAGGCGGCCCGGGTGAAGTGTTCGACGGGACTCTTGGAGCCCGCGTAGGTCGAGTATCCGTCGGTGTAGGCCGCCAGCAACGCGGTGACGATGGTGACCACCGAACCGTTGTCGTTGAGCCGCTTGCCTGCCTGTTGCAGGAAGAAGTAGGCCGCCTTGGCGTTGATGTCGAACATCGAATCGTATTCGGCCTCAGTGGTTTCCACGAACGGCTTCCGCAGTACCTTGCCGACGGTGTTGATCGCGATGTCCACACTGCCGAAGGCGTCGATGGCCGTGTCGAAGAGTTTCTCGACGTTGGCCGGCACCGTCAGATCGCCCTGCACCTTGACCGCCTGCACCCCGGCGGCCTGTACTGCCGCCACCGTCTTGTCGGCGTCGGCCTCGCTGGAGGCACTGTTGTAGTGAACCGCGACGTTGACACCCCTCGAAGCCAACGTCGCACTGATCAGACCACCCAGGTTTTTCGCACCCGCGGCAACAATTGCAGACTTTCCCTCTAGTTTGCTCATGGCCTCGACGCTAGTCAGACCATCAACAAATGAAAAACGCAAAATTCCGACGTTTTCACAAGCATTGGTTGTCGATAGAGTGAGGTGGTGTCAGCACATCTCCCCGATCTGCGCCGGCTTCGCCACTTCGTCGCGGTCGCCGAGGCAGGCAGCTTCACCTCCGCGGCAGCGACACTGCACCTGAGCCAGCAAGCTTTGAGCAGCTCGGTACAGCAGCTGGAAAAGGAGTTGGCAGCAGCACTTTTCGTGCGTGTCGGCCGCCGTGTCGCCCTGACCAGGGCGGGCGATCTGTTGCTCGAGGAGGGACGTACGTTGCTGGCCGCGGCACGCACCCTGGCCCAGCACGTCGAGCGGACGGCCACCGGCGCCGAGGAGAACTACGTCGTCGGCCACACGCCCGCTCTGAGCGGAAGCGAGGTGTACGAAATCATGGAATCCACCATCGAAGAGTTCGCCGAGACATCGTTCACGTTCCGTCAGCTCTACCCCGACCAGTTGACCGACGGCGTGCTCGACGGCACCGTTCAACTCGGGCTGCGCCGCGGCGTGGTGCCCACCAACGTGCTGTCGACCGCGGTGGTCGGGTATCACCGGGTACGGCTGGCTGTGCCGGCCACCCACCGGCTGGCCACGCGCGACGTGGTCGACATCCGGGATCTCGCTCACGAACGGCTGGCGCTGTGGGCACCGCCCGGCAGCTCCTACTACAGCGACTTCCTGTTGAGCGCCTGCCGCCGCGCCGGGTTCGAACCGGACTACGTGGTCAGCCGGGTGCAGGGCTCGGCCACGGTTACCGCTCCCCTGACCACGGGCGCGATCGCATTCGTCACCGCCCCTGCCGGTTCCGTGATGGGCGGCCGCGTGGCGGTGATCGATCTGGAACCGGAGCTCCTGGTGGGTGCCCAGGCGATGTGGCAACGCCACACGAGTTCAGCGGTGCGCGATGCGCTGCTGGCCCAGTCGTAGCCAGACCAGAGTCCTCAGCGCCGACTACTCGACTTCCCCGAATTCAGCGATCATCTCGGCGGCCACGCCGGCGGCACGGTCCCCGTCGGCGCTGACCAGCCCGATACGCGTGCGCCGGTCCAGGATGTCGTCGGCACTCAGCGCGCCCTCGTGGGTGACGGCGTACTCGAATTCGGCACGGATGACGTCGATTCCCTCGGCCACCGGTTCGGTGGGTCGGGCGCACCGCGCCCGTGCGATCACGTTGGGCGCCTCGGCCCCGTACCGGGCGACCAGCGAGGACGGCAATGCGTGTTCGGATCGCAGGGTGGACACCGGATTGGCCGGTGCGCCGACGAGCGGCAGGTTGGCGGTGCGGCAACTCGAGGCGGTGAGCCCGCGCAGCGCCAAGCCTCGGTCGAGCACATCCTGGGCCATGTAGCGGTATTCGGTGAGCTTCCCGCCGATGACGCTGATCACCCCGCTCGCCGACTCCACCACCGCGTGCTCGCGGGACACGTCGGCCGTATTGCCCTGCCCGGTATCGATCAGCGGCCGCAGCCCGGCATACGCGCCCCGCACGTCCTCCGTGGTCAGGTCGGTGGCCAGCGCGGTGTTGACGGTGTCCAACAGGAAACGAATCTCAGCCGGAGTGGGTTGCGGCACATCGGGAATGGGCCCCGGGGCATCTTCGTCCGTGAGCCCCAGGTAGACCCGGCCGAGCTGTTCGGGCATGGCGAAGACGAACCGGTTCAACTCCCCCGGTATCGGAATGGTCAGGGCCGCGGTGGGATTGCCGAACGCGGCGGCATCGAACACCAGATGTGTTCCGCGACTGGGCCGCAGCGTGAGCGCCGGGTCGAGATCGCCGGCCCATACACCGGCGGCGTTGATCACCATCCGCGCGGTCGCATCGAAGGAATCGCCGGTCAGTTCGTCGGTCAGGTGTACCGAGGTCGCGCCGGCGGCGCCGGCCGACACCCTCGTCAGGATGCGGGCCCCGTGCTGCGCGGCGGTGCGGGCGACCGCGGCCACCAGGCGGGCGTCGTCGATGAGCTGACCGTCATACGCCAGGTAGCCGCCGTCGAGGCCCTCGGTACGCACGGTCGGTGCCAGTTCGACAGTGCGCCGTGCGTCCACCCGGCGTGAGCGTGGCAGTGTCGACGCGCTGGTACCGGCGAGCCTGCGCAGGCCATCTCCGGCCACGAATCCGGTGCGCACCAACGCACGTGACCCGCGACCCATCGACGGCAGCAGCGGCACCAGTTGCGGCATGGCCTTGACGAGATGAGGTGCGTTGCGGGTCATCAGGATTCCGCGTTCGATGGCACTGCGGCGGGCGATCCCGATGTTGCCGGTGGCCAGGTAGCGCAGTCCGCCGTGCACGAGTTTCGAGCTCCACCGGCTGGTCCCGAAGGCCAGATCGTGCTTTTCGACCAATACCACGCTCAGACCCCGCGTGGCGGCGTCCAGGGCGATGCCCGCACCGGTGATCCCACCACCGATGACGATGACGTCGACCTGCTCGCCGTCGGCGAGTGCTGCCAATTCGGTTGTGCGCCTTGCGTGGTTGAGCGCCGTCGGGCCGGTCATCATGCCAGGTATCCGTTCAGTGCGTGGGTGAGCTCCACCGCCAGTGCGTCGGCGTCGAGGATGGGCTCGACCATCTGTGCGGACTGGATCGCCGACTGGGTGATCAGCAGGCACATGGTCGCCAGCTGACGGGGATCACCTGCCCGGACCCGGTTGGGTACCGAGCTCACCTCCTGGGCGAGCTTGAGTTCCCCGGCCAGTGCATCGATCAGGATCTGCTGGCTGGTGCCCAGCCGCTCGGCGATGTAGACCATGGCCACCTCCGGCGCCGAGTGCAGCACCGCCATGATCACCTCGTCGTGACGCAGCCGCGTGGCCACCGTCACGATGCGGTCGACCAACGCCGCCCGGCCGGGACCGCCCACCTCGGTCGTATCGAGGACTCCGACGACCCGCGCGGTGAGCAGCGCAGCCAGGATTGACTGGGTGTCAGGGAAACGCCGGTACACGGTCGGGCGGGAGACCCCGGCCCGGCGGGCGATCTCGGCCAGGGTCACCCGGTCCACGCCGAAGGCCAGCACGCAGCTCGCGGCGGCATCCAAGATCTGGTCGCTCAGCGATCCCTCGTTACTGATTGACATCATGTGTAATACTGTAACGCATGACTCAGCCGGCCGAACAGTTTCTGCCTCCGATGAAATGGAATGCCTGGGGCGATCCGGACGCGGCCAAGCCGCTGTCCGACGGGATCCGCTCCCTGCTGCAACAGGCGCTGGGCGTCGACGCAGCTCCGGCGGCAGAGCCGACACCCGAGCAGGCGCAGTTGCAGCCGTCGGCCCTGTCCGATGGTGATCGTGAGGCCCTCGCCGCCATCGTCGGCGCACCGCACTGCGGCACCGATACCATGTCACGGCTACTGCACGCCGGAGGCAAGTCGACGTTGGACCTGTTGCGCCGCAATGGTTCCGGTGTCCAGGATGCGCCCGACGCGGTCCTGCTGCCGGGTACTGACGACGAGGTCGCCGCGATCCTGACCTACTGTTCCGAACACAGCATCGCGGTCGTCCCGTTCGGCGGGGGGACCAGCGTGGTGGGCGGCCTCGATCCGGTGCGCGGCGACTTCGCCGCGGTCGTGGCGCTCGATCTGCGCCGGTTCGACGCGCTGCACAGCCTCGACGAGGTGAGCGGCGAGGCCGAACTGGGTGCAGGCGTCACCGGACCGCAGGCCGAGGCCCTGCTCGGCGCACACGGCTTCTCGCTGGGCCACTTTCCGCAGAGCTTTCAGTTCGCCACCATCGGCGGGTTCGCCGCCACCCGGTCCTCGGGCCAGGATTCGGCCGGCTACGGACGTTTCGACGACATGGTCCGCGGCCTCCGCGCGGTGACCCCGGCAGGGACGCTCGAGCTCGGCCGCGCCCCGGCCTCGGCGGCCGGCCCGGATCTGCGCCAGCTGATCCTCGGTTCGGAAGGGGTGTTCGGTGTCATCACCCGGGTCCGGGTTCGCGTGCACCCGGTACCCGAGACCACGCGCTACGAAGCCTGGTCCTTCCCAGATTTCGCGACCGGCGCCGAGGCGCTGCGAGCGGTCATCCAGACCGGCACCGGACCGACAGTGATCCGGCTGTCCGATGAAGCCGAGACCGGGGTGAACCTGGCCACCACCGACAGCATCGGCGAGCAGAGCATCACCGGGGGCTGCTTGGCCATCACGCTGTTCGAGGGCACCGCGGCGCACACCGAGAGCCGCCACGAGGAGACCCGCGCAGTCCTGGAAGCCCAGGGCGGCACGTCGCTGGGCGAGGCCCCGGCGCGAGGCTGGGAGCACGGCCGGTTCAACGCACCGTATCTGCGTGATTCACTGCTCGCCGCCGGTGCATTGTGCGAAACACTGGAGACCGCCACCACGTGGTCCAACCTGGGCACGCTGAAGGCCGCGGTCACCGAGGCCCTCACCACCGCGCTCGCCAAATCCGGCACGCCGGCACTGGTGATGTGCCACATTTCGCATGTGTACCCCACTGGCGCCTCGCTCTACTTCACGGTCGTCGCCGCCCAGCGCGGCAACCCGATCGAGCAGTGGCAGGCCGCGAAGACCGCGGCCTCCGAAGCGATGGTGCGCAACGGCGGCACCATCACCCACCACCATGCCGTCGGCGCGGACCACCGCCCGTGGATGCGGGACGAGATCGGAGACCTCGGCGCCCAGGTATTGCGCGCTGTCAAGGCCACATTGGATCCGGCAGGAATCCTCAACCCGGGCAAGCTGATTCCGTGAATCGGGTCACGGTTCTGACCAATCCCCTGTCGGGACATGGCAATGCGCCGCATGCGGCCGAGCGGGCGGTAGCGCAGCTCCAGCGGCGCGGCATCGACGTGTGCGCCATCGTCGGGACCGACGCCGCGCACGCCCGCCGCCTGGTCGACGAGGCACTCGACCGCGGCACCGACGCCCTCGTGGTCGTCGGAGGCGACGGGGTGATCTCGCTGGCCCTGCAGGCGCTGGCCACCGGCGATATCCCACTGGGCATCGTCCCGGCCGGGACGGGTAATGACCACGCACGCGAATATCGTTTGCCGACAGGCGATCCCGAGGCCGCGGCCGACGTCATCGCCGACGGCCACACCGAGACGGTCGATCTCGGTCACATCGAGGATTCCGCCGGCACGGTCAAGTGGTTCGGCACCGTGATGGCCGCCGGGTTCGATTCGCTGGTCAGCGACCGAACCAACCGGATGCGGTGGCCGCACGGCCGGATGCGCTACAACGTGGCGATGGTCGCGGAGATCTCGAAGCTACGGTTGCTGCCGTTCCGGCTCACGTTCGACGACGGCCCGGAGATCCGCACCGACCTCACCCTGGCGGCGTTCGGCAACACCCGCAGTTACGGCGGCGGCATGTTGATCTGCCCGGGGGCCGACCATTCGGACGGACTGCTCGACGTCACGATGATCACGTCGGCATCCCGCACCAGATTGATCCGCTTGTTCCCCACGGTTTTCAAGGGCACCCACGTCGATCTCGACGAGGTGACCACCAAGCGGGCTAAGATGATCCACGTGGAATGCCCAGGGATAAACACTTACGCCGACGGGGATTACGCAGCCCCGTTGCCGGTCACGGTGTCCGCGGTGCCGGCCGCACTGCGCTTACTGGCGCCCAAGCAATCCTGAATGAACTCGACCATGCAGTCGCTGGCCTCCCGGCTCTCCGGCAGAAACGGCAGGAACGCCGGGAAAGCGTGGAGCTGACCGGGCCAGACCTTGAGCGCGCACGACCGCCCCGCATCGGTCAGCACTTCATGCATGCGTTCGGCATCGCAACGCAGTGCCTCCGATTCCGCCGCGATGATCAGGCTCGGCGGAAAATCGGTGAGCACTCCGTTGACCGGTGACAGGGCATGACCGTCCGAGTCCTTGGGGCCGACGCATTCGACGATCATCGGCAGGGCAAGTCCGATTCCCATCCTGTCCTCGGCGAAGTTGGGATGGCCGGAGCGGCGTTCTCCGTCGAGTTCGAGCAGCGGGCTGACCCCGATGACGCCCGCGGGCGTACCGACGTTGTGCGCCTGGGCAGCGAGAACGGTTGCGAATGCGAGGAATCCACCTGCCGAGTCACCTGCCACGATGGTGTTGGCCGGCTCCACGCCCTGGTCCAACATCCAGCGGTAGACGCGCAGGCAGTCCGCGACGGACTCGTCGACGGTCACATCAGGGTGCTGCCGATACTCGACGTGCACCACGGGAAGTTGGGTTCGCCGGGCAAGTGCGACCACGACGTGCTGGTGGGTGTCGAAGCCGCCGAGAAAGAATCCTCCGCCGTGCAGGTAGAGGATGACGCCGTCAGACAGGGGGCGGTGAGCAGCTTCGGCGGTGCGGATGGTCTCCACGGTGACGCGCCCCAACGTGATCCGGCTGACCCGCAGCCCTCGCTTCGGGCGCAGTCGCTGGAGCCGCGCGAACGCATTGATGCGACGACCGATTGCCGCGAGACGATCCTCGGCGGATCGACTCCCTTGATAGGCGACGGATCGACGCACCTGGACGAGGAGGGTTCGGCGGGCGATGCCGTAGCACGCCCGGGATCTGCGACTCGGGCGTCGGGTCGACAGTGCGGCGGCCGGTAATACCATCCAAACTCCTTCGGGTTACTTCGGCGATCCCAGGGCGGCAAGCAGTTTCACCAGGTGTCCGAATGCGTCGGTGAACGGCCGTGCCGGCACCGAGGGATCGATGGCCCGCTGGATACCGAGGCCGATCCCGGCGCTGAGCAGCAGACTGCCGAGATCCTCGAGGCTCGCTGCCACGTCGCTGTTCACCAATTGCGTTTCGGTGAGGCCCAACTCGGCAGACATCGACCTGACTACGTCGATGACCATCTGCGCGGCCTCGTTGCGCAACGCCGTGATCATCTGGGCCAGCTCGGCATTGTTCCGCGACAGGACCGCGAATTCGAGTTCCAGCATGGTCCAGCCGACGTCGCCTGCGGTGCGCTCCAGCCAGGCGCTCAACGCCTCCACGCGGGTGTCCAACTCGGCATCTGATATCGCGAGCTCGGCCATCTCGGCGAACTTCTCGCGATGGATCAGCTCGAGGACGTCGCGGCAGAGGTTGGGTTTACTGCCGAAGTTGGAGTACACGGCGCCCTTGGAGAAGCCCGCGTCGTCGGCGATGTCTTCGAGGCTCGTGGCGGCATACCCGTGGCTCAGGAAGCGCTTTTTGGCGGCCTGCAACAGCTCGGCCCGCGTCTGTTCCTGGCGTTGAGCCCTGGTCAGCCGCGGCATGCGCTGATGATAGAGCGCAGGAGACTTCGGGTATTGATTTAACTCAAAGTATTCAGATACCGTCAGTATCCGAACGGTCGTGAAGCGACTTCAGGGGAGGCATGACGTGCGGTTTTCACAGCGGCGAGCGTCGGTGGACGGCGCGGTGGTGATCATCACCGGCGGGGCGCGGGGCATCGGCGCCAAGACAGCAGAGCTGTTCTCGACCCGTGGCGCCACGGTATGGATCGGAGATGTCGATGGCGATGTGGCCGCGACGACCGCGGCCGGTATCCCCGGCTGCCGGGCGGCCTACCTCGACGTCACGCAGCGGTCGTCGTGGGAGGGTTTCGTCTCCGACGTCATCAGGGAATCGGGCCGCGTCGACATCCTGGTCAACAACGCCGGGGTCATGCCCCTCGGAGCCTTCGATGCCGAACCGGAGGCCACCACTGACCTGATCCTCGACGTCAACGTTCGTGGCGTCCTCAACGGCATGCGCGCCGTGGTCCCGTCGATGGTGGCCCGCGGTCGCGGTCACGTCGTCAATGTCGCGTCGATGGCGGGCATGATCCCGATCCCCGGCATGGTGACCTACAACGCCAGCAAGTTCGCCGCACTCGGCGCGTCATTGGCCGCACGTCGCGAGTACGCGGGCACCGGGGTCACCGTGTCGGCAGTGCTGCCGTCGGCGGTTCGAACCGAACTCACCTCGGGCGTACAGCTCGGCAACGGCCTTCCCACAGTGGATCCCGACGACGTCGCGCGCACGATCCTCAAGTCTGTCCGCACTCACGCCGCCCGCACCTCGGTGCCGGGTTGGGTCGCTCCCGGATGGGCCCTGGTGGACGCGTTGGTACCCGAGGCGCTCCAGAGCGCGGTGCGTGCCAGGATCGACGACCGTCGCGCCCTGACCGCCCTCGACGCGCGCGGCCGATCCAGCTACCAGCAGCGTCTCGACCGGCAGTCGAAAGCACATGCCGCACAGTCCGATTCCGAGGTGACACCATGACCAAGGCACTGGCGATCGGGTGCGGTGGGACCATCGGAGGGGCGTGGACAGTCGCGACGCTGCATGCACTGGCCGAAGCAACCGGATGGGATCCGCGCGACGCTGCCGTGCTGCAGGGCACCTCGGCAGGAGCCGAGCTCGTCACGATGCTCGGCGGGTGTGCCACGGTGGACGATCTGATCTCGATGCAGCGCGGCACCTCTACCGATGAGCGCCTGCGTCGCCACATCGCGGACACACCACCCAGCCTGCCGCCGATTCCGGTGCCCCGCCTGCTCAACCCCCGGCTGCTCGTCAGCCAAAAGGGTCTCGCCGCCGCCACCGGTATCGCCCCTGTCGGTCGAGGCAACACCGACTGGTTGCAGCGCCTTGCCGACGGATTCTCCGAGGGCACAGGTTGGATGCGACACCCCGGTGCCCGGATGGTCGCGTTCGACTACCAGCGCGGCGAGCGGGTCGTCTTCGGAGCGCCAGGTGCGCCGCAGGCCACCGCAGGGGAAGCCCTACGCGCATCCTGGGCGGTCCCCGGCTGGATGCCACCGGTCTCGATCGACGGCAGGAACTTCGTCGACGGTGGCGCCGCCTCGACGGCATCGGTCGATCTGATCGGCCCCGAGGAAGCCGAGATCATCTACGTGATCACCCCCATGGCCTCCGAACCGAGAACGCGCGCACCGGGACTCGGCGGAAGGCTGGAGCACGGTCTGCTGCGCCGGCCGATGTCGGTGGGCCTGGACCGCGAAGTGGCGGCAGTGCGGGCGCGTGGCACGCAGGTCGTCCTCGTCCGGCCCGATGCGGCAGATCTCGCAGGCCTGGGTGCCCACTTCATGCGCCGTGACCGGCGGCAGTCGGCGTTCGAGGCATCGATGCTCACCGCACCCACCACCGTACGGCGGGCGCTCGCCGTCAGCGAGGAGCCTCGATGAGCCGCGAAGTCCGCATCGTCATCATCGGCGCGGGGATGGCCGGAATCGCCACCGCCTACACACTTCAGCAAGCCGGATTCACGAATTTCACCATCCTGGAAAAAGGTTCGGACGTCGGCGGCGTCTGGCACTGGAACCGCTATCCGGGACTCACCTGTGACGTACCGTCGCAGATCTACCAGTTCTCGTTCGCACCGAAACCGGATTGGAGCCACATCTGGGCCACCGGTGAGGACATTCAGCGCTATCACCGCGATGTCATGGAACGGTTCGGACTCGACGCCCATCTGCGGTGCGACACCGAAGTCACCGAGGCGCGTTACGACAGCACCGCCACGGCATGGACACTCACGACGGCCGACGGCGACACCCTGACGGCCGACTTCGTCATCTGCGCCACCGGGGTGCTGCATCATCCGTCGATACCCGACATTCCCGGCATGGACACCTTCGGCGGGCAGATCGTGCACACCGCCCGGTGGGATCCGGAAGTGGAGACCGACGGTCGACGCATCGCCGTCATCGGTACGGGATCGACCGGCGTGCAGGTGGTTTCGGCGCTGCAACCCAAGGCCCGCACACTGTTGCACTTCGCCCGATCCCCGCAGTGGATCCTGTGGGCACCGATGTCGCTACGGCAGTCGTCGGTGCTCGCCAAGGTCCTGCATCGGCGGCCGGGATGGCACGACTTTCTCTTCCGACGTCTGCAGTGGGGATCCAACATCCTCGCCGACGTCGTCACCACGCCCTCGTGGCGGCGCAAGCTGGTGCAGTCCTACGCCCGGTGGAGCCTGGCCGCCCAGGTCCGTGACCGTACGCTCCGGGCCAAACTCACTCCGGACTATGAACCGCTGTGTAAACGGCAAGTGGTCTCGGGCACGTACTACCGCGCCATCAAGCGCCCCAACGCCAGCCTGGTCGACGATCCCATCCAGGAATTCACCCCGACGGGTATCCGCACCGCCGACGGCACGCACCACAACGTCGATGTCGCGGTGCTGGCCACAGGTTTCCAGGCACACAACTACATGCGACCGATGACCGTCGTGGGCCGCGACGGGATCACCATCGACGAGGCATGGGTCAAGGGCCCACGGGCGTACCGCATGACGGCGATTCCCGGGTTTCCGAACCTGTTCACCGTGCTGGGCCCGAACTCACCGACGGGATCGATCCCGCTGCAGTACTCGGCCGAGTGCACGGCCGGCTACATCGTGGCCTGGCTCAAGCGGTTTGAGAACGGCGAACTCTGCGAGGTCGAGGTCACCGAAGAGGCCACCGACGAGTTCAACGCCGCCGTCGCCGATGCGCTCGGTCCGACGGTCTGGAACACCGGATGCAATTCGTGGTACTTCACCGACGCCGGAACCATCGACCTGTGGCCGTTCGACCGGGCTACCCTCACGCGCATGTTGTCCGCGCCGGACCCCGCCCACTACCGGATCAGGTGACGGCGGGACTTCGCAGTGCCGCCCCACTCTCGGCGAATCGGCGTGTTTGCCCGACACCGTGAACGGCACACGGTACGTTTCGTCTGGGTCGGGGTTCTGAGTGGAGTGGACTGGTACGGAGCGTCATGGAATCGACCAAATACATCGGCCGCGTCGGCGCGCTGGCCGTTGCTCTCGGCATCGGCACAGCATTGACTTCCGGGGCCGGAATCGCCTGGGCCGACGGCGGGTCCGGTGATCCCGGCAAATCGACGACGGGCAGCTCCGACGGTTCCACCCCAAGCTCGGGGACAAAGAAGAACCCGAGCAAACCATCGACGATCAAGAAGCCGGCCACGACTCCGTCCGGCGCACTGTCGAAGATCGGCGAGCGGATCCGCAAGGACGTCGAGTCGGGACTGAATGATGTCAGCGACACGATCAAGCAAACGCAGAGCCGCCTGGACACCGCTCGCAGCCCGCTGAAAAACCGGACCGCCAAGGCCCGGAGCAAGATTCAGGGCACACTCACCAACGTGCCCGAGACCGGCAACAAGGCCGACATCAGCACGAAGACAGACAGCACGCGGACCGCCGCGGACGCGGCGACGTCTGCACCGACGCTGAAGCGCGCGCAACGCCCCAACACCAACACGGTGGTGGTACGTCTGAACGAGGTTGCCGAGAACATCAACCAGCGCAATCACGACGTCGTCTCCGCCCTGGGCACCGAGGTCGCGAAGTTCGACATCCCCGCCATCCCCGCCATCGTGCCGGAGAAGACCGTCGTCCCGGCTGCGCCGGCCACCGCATCCAAGGTCAGCACACCTCCGGTTGTCTCGGCCCTGCTGAGCGTCGCGGGGCTGTCGCCGTTCGGTGCGGGTAGCAGCCCCGTCGCACCCGGTCAGTCCCCCGCTTTGTGGGCCATGATGGCTTGGACACGAAGGGAATTCGAGCGGTCGATCAATCCGGTCGCTTCGCGCGTGGTGTCGGCCAACGACGCCGCATCGGTGGTCGCCGAGGGCGAGATCCAGCCGATGGCGGCCGCCGCCCCCAATGCCGCGGTGCAGACCGATGACCTGACGCCCAAACCCCAGGTCCCGTCGTCATTGGCGAATTACACCTCCAAGCTCGGGTGGGTCACCGGCCCCGGCGTCACCGACCACTGGTACGTCGCGGGGACCGACCTGGGCATCATGTGGAACAGCGGCTACACCGACCCGGTGACCGGGAAACCGGTCATCTACACGCTGTTCGGCGATACCTACAGCGAGCCCGGCATGGCCGGCGACTGGCGCAACAACGTACTGTTCCGCACGATCGACACCGATCTGTCCGATGGTCTGCAATTCAACGGTGCGGTGATCAATGCCGGGGCGCAGTATCCAGGCGACCCCGGCGGGACTCATCAGTGGTACGGCACCGGGGGCGCCCCGGCCGGCGCCACGCAGATCATCTACGACCCGGGCGGCCTCAACGGACTGTTCGGCCAGACCTACACGATGATCCCGACGTCGGCCATCGCGATCGAAAACGCCGGCGCCGAGGGCGGTTACCGGCAGTACGCCACGGTCATGTCGGTCCGCACCTGGGACAACCCGGGCAGCTGGACCACGAACTACTCCGCGATCGCGTTCTCCGACGACGGCGGCAAGACCTGGACCGTCGACCGCGACACCGTGCGCTCGTCGGGCTGGTTCCGAGCCGGACCGGCCTACGTCCCGGGCGACGAGCATTTCCAGCAGAATGCGCTGGTGATGTCGGACGACCCGACCGACCCGTACGTCTACGTGTACGGGACTCCTTCGGGCAGGCAGGGTTCGGCGTACGTGGCCCGGGTGCACAAGGATCAGATCGGCAACCTGGATGCCTACGAGTACTTCTCGGGTGAGGATTCCAGCGGCGCCGGGCAGTGGGTGACGGGTGATCCGTCGGCGGCGGCTCCGGTGTTCGGCTCCAGCAGCACCGATTTCCTGCCGACGCTCTACAAGGTGGCGGACTTCTTCACCCTCGGATTGTTCACCAAGATCGCCAACGGCATCTGGGTCGGCGGACTGCCCACGGGCGGCAACGTCAGCGAGATGTCGGTGCAGTACAACGAGTATCTGGGCAAGTACGTCGTGCTCTACACCGATGGCGGCAACAACGTCGTGATGCGGGTGTCGGATTCACCGCAGGGTGAATGGTCGGATACGACCACGCTGGTGAACAACAACCTGACGTCCAACACCGGCATGTATGCGCCCATGGTCCACCCGATGTCGGGCACCGATTACTTCAACAAGGTCGACGCCAACGGCAATGTCGTGGAGGACAACTCGCAGTACCTGTACTACAACCTTTCCTACTGGGGTGACTACAACGTCCGGTTGATGCAGACCGACCTGTCCACGATGAAGACGGTCTCGGTGTAGCCGGATGTCTCGAACGTTCGCGTTGAGTGCGGCGACCCTCACCGTGGTTGCCGCACTCAGCACGAGTGCCTGTGCGCACGCCGACCCCGGGCCGGTGCCGCAGGGACCGTCCGAAACCACGGCGCCTCAACCAGACTCGTCGTGCGCCGAGAACCTGGACGGGGCACTGACCCCTGCCGATCCCGCACAGACCGGCAACAACCGGCGTCTGTTGCAGTGCACGGCCGGGAGCTGGCAGACGTTCGGCGGCCCCTATCCCTCGTCGGATCGCTGGCTGACCGCCGGGCCCCAGGTGATCCTGCACGGGCAGGGCAGGCGAAACCCGGAAGCCCGGGCGGGCACCTGGACAGGGACCCCGCAGACTGCCGAGGCCCATTGTGGCGCCGAAGTTGTGGATGTCCTGGGCGCAGGCAGGACGTCGGAGCCGCAGACGTTCGGCGCAGACCCGGGCCAGTCGCTGACGATCGAGGTCAGCGACCACATGTTCACGACGAAGCTCAGCGGCTACTGCCTTTGGGCGCGTAGCTGACGAGCTACCCCACGCCCCTGTTCAGCCAGGACGCCTCGGCGCCGTCGCCGCCGTTGCGGTAGGGCTCGAGCGACTCGTCCCATGCCGTACCCAGCACGGTGTCGAGTTCGGCTGCAAGCATGTCGGCGCCGCCGGCCATCAGGGAACGCAGCCGCATCTCACCGACCATCACATCACCGTTGGCACTCATCGCACCGCTCCACAGACCGAGGTGGGGGGTGTGGCACCAGCGGTGCCCGTCCACCCCGGCACTGGGGTCCTCGGTCACCTCGAAGCGCAGCACTGACCAGGAGCGCAGGGCATTGGCCAACTGCGCCCCGGTGCCGACGGGCCCAACCCAGTTGGTCACCGCGCGCAACTGGCCGGGCATGGCCGGTTGCGGCGTCCACTTGAGGTTCGCCCGCGCCGACAGGGTCGACGACAACGCCCACTCAACATGCGGGCATACCGCCGCGGGTGAGGCATGGACATACACCACGCCCGTCGCCGCGTCGGCGAACTGGTTCGACGCACGCATCTGCTACTCCTTCGGATACGAGGGACGTCTTCCCCAACGGCCTGGTATTCCGATCGAGCATGCAGTTGTGTGTGCCGCGCGTGTCTATTGTGCCCTGTGTGGCCAGTGTTGCGCTAGTGTGTCCCGTTTTCTCTCAGCACTCCATCAGATATCGCAGGCCACAGCGGGTAGGTCCAGTCCCCGAAGTCGCGGTCGGTGAGCACCACCAAGGCCAGGTCAGCGGCCGGATCGACCCATAGGAACGTCCCCGACTGGCCGAAATGCCCGAACGTGCGCGCAGAGTTTGCCGACCCCGTCCAGTGCGGCGATTTTCCGTTCCGGAGCTCGAAGCCCAGCCCCCAGTCGTTCGGCCGTTGCACCCCGAAGCCCGGCAACACCCCGTCGATCCCGGGAAACTGCACTGTCACGGCGTCGTCGTGCAGCTGCTGCGACACCAATGCCGGGCGGAGCAACTCCCGGGCGAATGCCGCCAGATCCCCGACGGTCGAGACACCGCCGAACCCGGCGGCCTGCGTCCCGCCCAACAGAGTGGACTTGGTCATCTGCAGCGGCTCGAAGACCGCCTCGGTCAGATAGCTGGCGAACTCGATGTCGGCGGCATCCTCGACAGCACGCGCCAGCAGTTCGAATCCATAGTTCGAATAGATCCGACGCTGCCCCGGCCGGGCGAGCACCTCGGCCGAGCGCATCGACACGCCCGAGGCGTGAGCCAACAGGTGCCGGATCGTCGAACCGGGCGGGCCCGCCGGAGTGTCGAGTTCGACCGCGCCCTCTTCGATCGCGATCTGCGCGGCACGGGCCACGAGCGGTTTGGTCACCGAGGCCAGCGTGAAGGGTTTGTCCAGATCGCCATGGCCGGCCACCACACCCGAGGGGCCGACCACTGCAGCAGCCGCTGTCTCGACGGGCCAGGTATCGATAACGCGGAGGACTTCGGCGGCGCTCATCGAGACCAAATCTATCGGGCACGCCCCAGACTCCGGGACAGCAACTCCTCGACCATGCTCGCCGCCACCGCATCCACGTCGGCGACCAGGCGACGCAGTCCGACCACCCGCCGGACCAACTCCCCCGGATCGGGGTTCGCAACCGCCGAGAGCCGGTGCACGTCGAGGACCGCGCGGTAAGCCGACTCCGATGAGTCCGGTTCGGTGGCCTCACACCACTGCTGCATCGACTGCGTCCACGACGTCAACCGATCACCTGCGCCCTGGCGGTGCGCCAGGCTCAACGCCCGGCGGTACACATCTGCCGCCCATTCCACCGGCACCGGCTCATCGAGCACCGGCAGCAGCACCTGATCGAGCGCCTGGTAACCGGCCGGATCGCCTGCAGCGGCGGCCGCCACCCCGCCGAGCGCCCGCGCCAGTGTGGCCAAGGCGGCGTCGTCCAAGTTCTCTGCAAGGACGGACAACCGCCGCGTCTCAGCGCCGAATCGGTCGTTGTCGCCGGTATCGACCGCCGTCGCCGCGAGTAGGTATGCCAGGTAACCGTGCGCGGTGGTCTCCGGGACGCCGTCCAGCAGCATCTGCGCCCGCTGCCCCCAACTGCCGGCCAGCGACACGTGACCGCGAGCCAACCAGGCCAGGCCGAGTTCGGCCGCCTTCATCGCGGCCTGCACCGGGTCGGTGCGCAGCAGCCGGGTGTGTACCTGTTCGTTGATCCGCACCGATTCGCGGCCATGACCCTGCCGCCAGGCCGCCGCGGCGTACACGGCAAGATCGTCGGTGTCGAGGGACAGCACGCCGTCGACCCGGCTGAAGGATTCGTAGCTGGTACGCCAGTCATTTCGCTGATACGCAGAGCGTGCGACCACGAGCAGTTGGGTTCGATCGTCGACCACAACCCACGGTAACGCGCGGACGCTCCACCGGGCCGAGATTCAGTGGACGACGAGATCCGGCCACTAATTGGACACCTGTCCGGTTTGCATTAGGTTATAGGCATGAGCCAGACGGTGCGTGGTGTGATTTCTCGGTCCAAAGGTCAGCCGGTCGAACTGGTCGACATCGTCATCCCCGATCCGGGTCCCGGTGAGGTGGTGGTCGACATCATCGCCTGCGGCGTGTGTCATACCGACCTGACCTACCGCGAGGGCGGCATCAACGACGAATACCCGTTCCTGCTCGGCCACGAAGCCGCCGGCACCGTCGAATCCGTCGGTGAAGGTGTGACCCACGTCGAACCCGGCGACTTCGTGATCCTGAACTGGCGCGCGGTGTGCGGGGAATGCCGCGCCTGTAAACGTGGCCGCCCGCACCTGTGCTTCGACACCCACAACGCTGCGCAGAAGATGACGTTGACCGACGGCACCGAACTCACCCCGGCGCTGGGTATCGGCGCGTTCGCCGACAAGACCCTCGTCCACGAAGGCCAGTGCACCAAGGTCGATTCCGAGGCCGACCCGGCCGTGGCCGGCCTGCTGGGCTGCGGTGTGATGGCCGGCATCGGCGCGGCGATCAACACCGGTGCGGTCACCCGAGACGACACCGTCGCCGTCATCGGCTGCGGCGGTGTGGGAGACGCGGCGATCGCCGGTGCCGCTCTGGTCGGCGCGAAGAAGATCATCGCCGTCGACACCGACAACAAGAAGCTGAACTGGGCCCGCGATTTCGGGGCCACTCACACCATCAATGCCCGTGAGCTCGACGCGGTGAAGACCATCCAGGACCTGACCGACGGGTTCGGTGCCGACGTCGTGATCGACGCGGTCGGCCGCCCCGAAACCTGGAAGCAGGCGTTCTACGCGCGCGATCTGGCCGGCACCGTGGTGCTGGTCGGTGTCCCCACCCCGGACATGACCCTGGAGATGCCGCTGGTCGACTTCTTCTCCCGCGGCGGATCTTTGAAGTCCTCCTGGTACGGCGACTGCCTGCCCGAACGTGACTTCCCCACCCTGATCTCGCTGTACCTGCAGGGCCGGCTGCCGTTGGAGAAGTTCGTCTCCGAGCGCATCGGGCTGGATGCGATCGAGGATGCGTTCCACAAGATGCACGCCGGTGAGGTGCTGCGCTCGGTGGTGGTGTTGAAGAAATGAGCGGGCCTTCGCAAATCCAGCGGGTAGTCACCAGCGGCAAGTTCGAACTCGACGGCGGCAGTTGGGACGTCGACAACAACATCTGGCTCGTCGGGGATGACAGTGACGTCATCGTGTTCGACGCCGCCCACACCGCCGCCCCGATCATCGAAGCCGTGGGCGGCCGCAACGTCGTCGCAGTGGTCTGCACCCATGGCCACAACGACCACATCACCGTTGCGCCCGAACTGGGCAAGGCACTGGACGCACCGGTGCTGCTGCACCCCGCCGACGAGATGCTGTGGCGAGTCGTGCACCCCGACAACGACTTCCGCACGGTCGAGGATGATCTCGTGCTGAAGGCCGGCGGCCTCGAACTGCACGCCCTGCACACCCCCGGACACTCCCCCGGCTCGGTGTGCTGGTCGATCCCCGAACTGGGCGCGGTGGTCTCCGGCGACACCCTGTTCCAGGGCGGCCCGGGTGCCACCGGTCGGTCGTTCTCGGACTTCCCGACGATCCTGGACTCCATCTCCAAGCGACTGGGAATGCTGCCCGGAGAAACCGTCGTCTACACCGGTCACGGTGACACCACCACCATCGGCGACGAGATCATCCATTACGACGAATGGGTTGCACGCGGGCATTAGCCCTTGCGGCGGGAAGCGAGTCGATACCCTGACTCAATGGTCGACAGGCCAGTTCGCACCGCGGTGTTGCTTTGCGTGGCACTGCTGGTCTCGATGGCCTGTTCGCCTTCGCCGCCCGAGCCGATGCCGCCACTGCCCGGCACGACCGCCCAGCCCACCACCGGCCAGGCAGCCATTCCGCGGCTTGGGGTCTCGGGAACGTCGCTCACCCTCGATGGCAAACCGGTGTGGCCGATCGGCATCAACGCCTACCAGCTGGCCACCAACTGGTCTGTCAATGCTGGATGCGGCGCACAGGTTGATCTCGACGCGTACTTCGGCAGCCTGCCGGCGCATTCGGTGACGCGGTTCAACGCCTACTCCAGCTTCGCGGTGAACAAATACACCGGACAGCTCGATTTCACCGCGCTGGACGCAGTGTTCCGGGCAGCCGAGCGTCACGGCCAACTCCTGATCGCTGTGCTCACCAGTGACGACGGCGGTTGCGAGAACGACTATTTCAAGGATTACGACTGGTACGCGGGCGGCTGGCGCACCGAGGTCTCGCACGGTCTGCCGATGACGTTCACTGCGTGGCTGGACACCGCCGTCAAGCGCTGGGGCGGCTCGCCATCGGTTGCCGGGTGGACGGCAGTGGGTGAACCCGAACCGTCCTACTGCCTGGATCACACCTGCCATTGGACCAAGCGCAGTTGCCATGCCACCGCCCCGGAAACACTGCGCGCGTTCCTGGACATCTCCGGGGCCCGGATTCGCGAATTGGACCCTGGCGCCATCATCTTCAGCGGTCACGCCGGCGGTGGGCAGTGCGGGTCGGCGGGAGACGAGTTCGAGATGGTGGCCGCCTCCCCCGGCGTCGACGTACTCGAGTACCACTACTACGAGCAGATGGACTATCTGCCCGGAGACCCGTACGACGGGCTACAACGCCGCGTCGCGCAAACTCGTGCCGTAGGTAAGCCGTTGTTTGCCGCCGAGATCGGCATGGAGGCAGGTTCCTGTGCATCGCTGCGGGAGCGGAAACAGGTCCTCGGCGAGGCCATCGAAAAGATGCACGCATTCGGGGCCGCAGGAGCGATGTTCTGGGCTTTCGTGCCGGATCCACGGCCCAGCGAATGCACCCTCGACATCGGTCCCGCCGACCCCTTGCTGTCTATGATCGGCAACACCCCCGGGTAGAGAGGTTGCGATCACGCTGAGCCAGTTCCTTACCGGCAGGCGGCAACGCGCCCATAGTGGCACCCATGACGAGTTCAGATGGGCGGACCGCAGCGGTGATCGGCGCGGGACAAACCGGGGTGACGGCCGCTCTCGGGCTGCTGGACAACGGATTTGCGGTCACCCTCTACAGCGACCGTGATCAACGCAGTTTGCGTGACGACGTTCCGGCCACCGGCACCGCGCTGATCTTCGGGGAGGCCCAGCGGGCCGAGGAGTCGCTGGGTCTGAACACCTATCTGGCCACCGCCCCGACCTTGACCGGGGAAAGTGTGCGCGTGGTGGACGGTTCCGGTCCGGACCGGTCGGAGGAGATCGCCTTTGACGTCGACTTCGACGGCTTCGTCGGGCTCGCGGTGGACACCCGGCTCAAGGCCGATGATCGGCTCACCTTGTTCCAGCAGCGCGGCGGAAGGTTCGTGGTCGAGGCTGTAGACCCGGTGCGCCTGGACGAGATCGCCGCGAGTGTCGACCTCACGCTGGTTGCGACCGGCCGCGGTGGTTTGTCGTCCCTGTTTCCTGTCGACGCCGAGCGCTCCGCCTACGATCGGCCGCAGCGCAGCCTGTTGACGGTGACATTGACCGGTTTACCCTACGGGCCTGAGGTTTTCGCCCACCGCAGCGGTGCGGGGGGCCGACACAGCGCCTTGACGGTGGTCTCCGATCAGGGCGAGGCTTGGTGGGGTGGGTACCTGCACAAGGATGCCGGACCGACGTGGGCGTTCCTGGGCTGGGCCCGCCCCGGTAGCGAGTGGGAGCACCGGTTCGCCGGCGCCCACGACGCGCAATCCGCGCTCGACATCGTCACCGCGCTGCACCGCGACTTCGTCGACTGGGATCTGCCCGAGGTCGGTGAGCTCAGGACCATCGAGGCCGATCCGCACTCGTGGCTCAAAGGCGCCGTCACCCAGGTGGTGCGTGGCGGGGTGGGTCGCACCGCCAGTGGCCATCCAGTGGCCGCGCTGGGCGATACCGCGGTGTCTTACGATCCGATCGCCGGTCAGGGCGCACAAGGCGGCCTGATTCAGGCCGCAGCACTGGTGCGCAAGGCGGCCCAACATGACGGACCGTTCGACGAGGCGTGGCTGCGCAACGCATTCGAGGATTTCTATGCGGACCGGGCACGGGCCGCGCAACTGGTCACCCGGTTGTTCCTGTCCGATCCCGAGCTGGCCGAGTACGGCAACCTGTTCTTCGCGGCGGCGCAGGGCAGCCCAGGGTTCGCCTCGAAACTTTATGGGCTGCTGAATGATCCGAGGCCGGTCGGACGTCTCGACTCGGTGGCCGCCGCCAAGCAGCTGATCACCGAGTTCTCCGGCGAACCGGCCGACGCGTTACTGGAGCGGTTCGTGCCGGTCGGATCCTTCCAGCGCTCCGGCCTGGTGACGCGGGCCGCCTAGCCTCAGCTCCCCAGGATCCGGCGCTTCTCCGCTTCGAACTCGACCTCGGTCAGTGCGCCGGTATCACGCAGGGCAGCAATGGTTTTGAGCTGTTCGAGCCGGACGGCCTGATCGTCGGGAACCTGGGATCCGGAATATGTCGGGGTGTACGTCGGGGTGCCCGTCGGCGGGTAGCCGGGTAGCGGAGTCGGCCGCTTCCCCGAACGGAGGCTCCACATGATCGACAGGCCGAGCGCGACAGCGGCCAGCACCGTCATCCCGATGAAAGGCCACATCACCCAGTAGTAGGGACTGCTGTGCCCGAATGTCAGCCTGGGATTCTGAGACTCGAAGACCGAGGCCTTGGCGTCGATACGGTAGGTCCCTGCCTCCTTGATGTGGGCGGTGAAGACCCGCACCGTGATTTCCCGGTTGGTCTTCGATGAACTGCTCATCGAGTCGGTGATGAGCGGTGTGGCCACTCCGGCCGGCGGGGTGATGGCCAGTTGGATCGGAGGCACCATCACCCCCTTGCCGCCCACGGTGAGGGTCGTGGCGCGGTAGGCGATGTCCACGTCGCCGGCGGGCAACTCCAAACTCGCCGAGCCCGGGATCGGCACCTCGCCGTAGGCATCGTCATCTGCGATGACGAACGCGTTCACCATCACCGAGGCGATGATGCCGAGAACACCGATCACCAAGGCGACGACGGACACGATGATCGCCGTCCGCTGGGCGCCCCCTCCGTTACTCATCGCCGAAGTGTGTCATAGCCGGTCGGTAGCGGGTTACCGTCGGGGTATGCCTCGCGACGACACGCAGAGCACCGAGACCGCCCGACCGGCACGCCGGTTGGCGCTGCGCTATTGGGTGGCGTTGATCTTGGTCGCCCTGGCCGCGATCTTCGTCGCGCAGAACCGTGATCGGGTGGGTGTACACGTGCTCTGGGTGACCGTCGAGTCGCCGATGTGGTTCATCTTGGTCATCATTTTCGTCATGGGCGTACTCATCGGACTGCTGCTGCGTCGGCGACGGCGAACCTGATCATGGCCAGGCCGCGCCGAGCCACACCCCGCCCGCACACCGCCGGAATGAGTTCGGCGATCAAGCTTCTCGAGCTCGCGGCGCACACGGTACCGATCCCGGCAGCGCCTCAACCCGTCGTCATCGCCGACTACGGAGCCGGCACCGCGCACAATTCGATGCAACCGATCAACGCCGCCATCGCGGCGGTGCGCAGCCGCACCCGACCCGAGCACTCGATTCTGGTGACGCACACCGATGTCGCCGACAACGACTTCTCCACGATGTTCCGGATTCTGGAGGAGGATCCGGAGTCCTATCGGTACAGGGATTCGGCCACCTTCAGTTCGGCGATCGGCCGGTCGTTCTACAGCCAGATCCTGCCGTCGAACAGCGTGCACCTGGGCTGGTCGGCCTGGGCGGTAGCACGACTGAGCAAGGTGCCGATGCCGGTCGCCGACCACGTCATCGCGGCCTACAGCAACGACGAGCGGGTGCGCGCCGCCTATGTCAGGCAGGCAGCTCACGATTGGCACGAGTTCATCGCCTTCCGCGGCCGCGAACTGTGTCCGGGTGGTCGCCTGGTGGTGTTGACGACGGCAGTGGACGACGACGGTGATTTGGGCTACCGCCCGCTGTTCCGCGCCGTCGTCGGTGCGCTGACCGAGCTGATTGCCACCGGTGTGGTGAGCGCCGAGGAGGCGACGCGGATGTCGTTGCCGATCGCGGGACGGCGTGCCGTGGATTTCACCGCACCGTTCGCCCCGTCGGGGCGGTTCGAGCGGCTTGAGATCCAGCACGTCGAACTGATCGACGCGGAGGACCGAATCTTCAATGCTTACCGCAGCGACAGGGACGCAGGCGCTTTCGGCACTCGCTGGGCCGACTTCCTCAAGTTCACGGCATTCGCCGATCTGGGGGCGACGCTCGAGGGTGGCCTCGACCGGTTGCCGGTGTTCTACGACCGGCTGCATGCGGGCATCGCGGCGCGGCTGTCCGCCGAGCCCGAGGAGATGCGCATCCCGATCGCCGCGGTGGTGTTGGAGAAGCGCCGGCCGAGCCAGTGATCAAACCGGCGACCAGGCCGGCAGGGCCGCGTCGATCAGATGCGGTCCCGGCTCCGCCAGCGCCGCGCGGAACTGGTCGGCAAGCTCGTCGGCCGTGGTGGCCCGGGCGGCCGGAACTCCGAATCCCTGTGCTATCGAGGCGAAGTCGATGTCCGGACGACTCAGATCAAGCAGTGAACGCGACCGTTCCCCGTTGGCCTGAGTCCCCACCCGCAACAACTCGAGCTGCAGGATGGCATACGCGTGGTTGTTCAGGATCACCACGGTGACGTCGAGCTGTTCGCGGGCCATCGTCCACAGGGCCGAAATGGTGTATGCGGCACTGCCATCGGACTGCAGGGCGATGACCGGTCGGTCCGGCGCGGCGATTGCGGCTCCCACCGCGACCGGCAGGCCCTGTCCGATGGCGCCGCCGGTCAGGGTCAGGACATCGTGGCGCGGAGCGGTTGCAGTGGCCGCCGGCAGAAACACGCCGCTGGTGTTGGCCTCGTCGGAGATGATCGCGTTCTCCGGCAGTAGCGCCGCGATCACCTGCGCCAGGTTCTGTGGATTGAGCGGGCCGGTGGGCAACTCGGTCGGGACGAGCGGCGGCGGGGCGGGTAGTTCACCGCCCAATTCGTCTGCCAGTGCGGCCAATTCATGCACCGACAGAGCACAGACCTCGGCACCTTCGGGCACCAGCACACTCGGCTTGCCCGGATAGGCGAAGAACGACACCGGCGATTTCGCGCCGACCAACACCAGATGCGTTGCCCCGGAGAGTTGTTGGGTGGCCTGCTCGGCCAGGTAGCCGAGCCGCTCGATGGGCGGTACGCCCCGTCCGCGGGCCAGCCGGGCCGGAAAAGTCTCGACCAGCACGCGCACCCCGGTTGCCGCACCGATCCGCGCCGCGGCCCGTAGACCCTCCGTGTGGGTCGCGGCACCGCCCAGCAACACCACCGCGCGCTCCCCCTGGGTGCGCAGCAACTCGGCCGCACGGGCGACATCCAGGAGGCCGGCCGGTCCGTCGCCGACTGGATGTCCGATACCTGTGTCGGGCAAGGTGTTCTGCGGCGCGCTACCCCAGGAATAGTCGGCGGGCAGGACCAGGGTGGCGACACGTCCGGGCGTGCCAGTCGCGCTCTGCACCGCACCGTGCACGGCGGCATCGAGGTCGGCGGCTGATTCGGGCCGGTGCACCGAACCGCCCGTCCAGTACCCGAGCGCATCGATGTCGGACTCCAGCGGCGCGTCGAGCGGTTGATGGTAGGTCGCATGATCGCCGACGACGTTGACCACCGGAGTGAACGCGCGCCGGGCGTTGTGCAGGTTGGCCAGACCGTTGGCCATCCCTGGGCCGAGGTGTAGCAGGGTCGCCGCGGGAGTGCCGGCGATGCGGGCGTATCCGTCGGCGGCTCCGGTGGCGACGCCTTCGAACAGACACAGCACCGGACGCATGGCCGGAGCGGCATCCAGCGCGGCCACGAAATGCATCTCCGAGGTGCCCGGGTTGGCGAAGCACACGTCGACGCCTTCGGCGAGCAGTCGGTTCACCACCACTTCGGCACCGGTGCTCACGAGACGCTCCCCGCGCCGTTTTCAGTTTTCTGCCAGCCGTTGTGCACCCGTCCATATTGGTCGGCAGGCGCTCGGGATGCCACCACCCAACCTTGACTGATTATCAGTCAGTCTGGCACCGTGGGTCTACATCGTCTACATCGGGTCGACATCCCCACGGGCTGAGCGGAGCCAGACATGCGACACCGCGGAATCCACCTTTCCGGCAAGAAGGCTGTGATCACCGGCGCATCGAGCGGGATCGGACGCGAGTTGGCCCTGGCCCTGGCGCAGCGGGGAGCGACGCTCGCGCTCGCGGCCCGCCGCAAGGATCTGCTCGACGACCTCGCCGAGGAGATTTCGGGCACGGGAGTGCCCCGCCCCGCCGTGCTCCCCGTCGATCTGGCCATCCCCGGTTCCGCAGACGAACTCGGCCGCCGGGCCCAGGATGCACTCGGCACGGTGGACATCGCGATCAACAATGCCGGGACCAACCTGACCGGAGCACAATCGCTCGTGGCCGACTCGGCCGCTGCGCGCGCCGTCTTCGAGGTCAATGTCTGGTCCCCGCTGGCGCTCACCTCCGCACTGCTGCCGGCCATGCGGGCCGCCGATTCCGGTGTGATCGTCAACGTCACCTCTACCGTTCAGGCCGTGCCACTCCCCCTGCTCGGCTATTACTCCGCATCCAAAGCTGCTCTGGCCCAGGCGACGAAGTCGCTGCGGCTGGAGCTGGCCGGGACCGGCATCCGGGTGTTGGAGGTCGTACCCGGTGCGACCGACACAGCGCTGCGCGACATCGATGAGCTGCCGTGGAAGACCACCCCGCCACCGACGTTGCCGCCGGTGGCGCCTGCGTCCACCGCCGCGGCCATCGTCCGCGGGCTGGAGCGCGGCGCCCGGCGGGTCGTCCATCCACGCTATTCGCTTCTCCCCCTGGAGGTTCCAGCCTTGGGCCGAATGCTCGCCACAGCGGGCGGCCGGCGGGTCGATACCCGCGGCGCACTGGCTGGGCCAATTCGGTGACCGCGCAAGCCAAGTCGACCGATCGGCGTCAGCTCATCATCGATGCGGCCCGGAGACTTTTCGCGACGCGGCCCTACGATCAGGTCACCACAGCACAAGTCGCCAAGGATGCCGGGGTGGCCTACGGCTTGATCGCCCACCATTTCACCCACAAACGTGGCCTGTATCTGGCGGTGATGAACGAGATTGCCGAGGAGATCGCCGCGGTTCAGACCGCCGCCGCACCGCCGGGTGCGAGCCTGGCAGATCAGTTACGCCATGCCCTGCGCAGCCATATCGCCCACATCGATTCGTACTCGGGCAGTTTCGTCGCGCTGCTGCGGGGCGCGCTGGGCGCCGATCCCGAACATCAGTCGGCCGTCGAACACCTCCGATGGTTGGGCGCCCAGAGAATTCTGTCGGCCCTGGGCATCACCGAGCCCATCACGTCAACCCTGCGCACCGCCATGCACGGTTGGATCGGTTTCCTCGACGAGATGATGATCGACCGCATCACCCACCACGATGTGGACATCGATGTCCTCGTCGACCTCGCCGCTGCCGCGTTGGCCGTTACGTTGCGTACCGCAGCCGCACTCGACGATTCCATCATCTACACCTCCGAGGCGACGGCCGCCATCGACGCGATCACGCGAGGCTGAGCGGGGCAACGGCCCAGCTCATACACCGAAGCGGAGCGGGATGGCCAGCGGCCCAGACCCCACTACCGCCCGGCGTCGGGTAGATGACGGGTGGCGACGTCGTGCACCATCAATGCAGATGAAAACTCCATGGCGGTCGCCGGATCGGCAAGGTTCACCTCGCACAACTGCTCGATGCGTCGAAGTCGTTGCGCGACGGTGTTGGAATGGATCACCAGCGCCTTGGCGGTCGCGTTGCGGTCATGCCTGTTTGCGAAGTAGCTCCGCAACGTCGTCATCAACTCGGTGCGATGGTTCGCGTCATAGTCGATCACCGGCTTGAGAGTTCGAGCGGCGAACGCCGCGAGTTTGGCCGGCTCGTTCAGTTGGAGCAGCAATCCGACGAGACCGAGATCCTCGAGGGTGACGGTAGTGCCGGATCTGCCGCCCTGCAGCGCGATATCCAACGCTCCCTTGGCAATGTGGTAGGCCTCGCCCACGCTGTCGGCGCAGGACGCAGCGACGGCGGCAGTGGCCGTGATCTCCTGTGAAACTTGGGCAATCGCTCGCTGGACTATGACGCCGGGCGGGTCGCTGGTGTCAGACGCCTCCGGCCACAGCGTGACGAGCATGCCGCCGTGCATCGCCGCCAACGGCTTCGGCCGGTAGGCCGAGCTCAACTCCGTCACCGCCGCCAGTGCACGCTGCCACGCCAGGCGGGCGGCCACGTCGGTGGACCCGGTCAGCGTTGCCACGATTGCGACGTGAGGGATGCTGAGGTCATGACCAAGCCGGCGGGCACGGGTCAACAAGGGGTTGGACAGGGATCCACTGCTGGACAACACATCGGTCAGCAACTCCCCGCTGAGCCGCCTTTCCACCTCGGCCGCCGTCTGTTCTCGCAGCAGCTCGACCGATATCACGATGGACGCGTGTTCGACGGCCCGAACCTGGAGTGGGTCAAGCGTTTCGGCGTCGCCCGGGAACCAGATTCGTGCGGCCACTTCTGTTCCCAACCGCACGCGGGCAACGAGCCACCCACCGAGGTCGCCGTCGACATCGGCGACAGCCTCGACCGTCGCCGTGGCCTCGGTAGACATGCATTCGGCCGCTGCCGAACGTGCTGCGGGAGTGGGAAATTCGATAACGTCCCCAGTGCGGGCCAGCTCAGCTTGGCGCCCGTCATCGATCAGCACCGGTCGGCCGATGAGATCGCTCAGCGCGGCAGCGATCCCAGTGATCCCACCGGAACGCAATGTGACCGCCAACAGCCGCTCGTGGATCTGTTCTGATCGCGCCAACGCGTCGCGTTGTTCACGCAATGAGCCCGTGAGCGTGCGCAACTCGTCGAGACGGCGAGCGGAAGTGACTGCGATAGCTGCATGGTTGGCCAACAGGATCAGCCGCTCGATCTCATACCGAGTGAATGTGTGCACTGAGGCGTAGTAGCCGTTAAGGGTCCCCAGTATGTCAGCGCCGGCCACCAGCGGTACCGCCACGATGGCACGGTATCCCTGTTCTTGTGCGACGCCGGCCCAGAGCGCGAACTCAGGCTCGCCGCGCACGTCCCGAATGGACACGGGTTCGCCCCGATGGAATGCCCGGCTCGAGGGTGATCCGCTGTCGAGCCGGATCGGCCTGTCGGAATTGACTCGTTGGACGTACTCCTCCGACAAACCGCTCCATCCCTGAACCACCAGCCGATCACGATTCGAATCGGGGATGAGGACACCGCAGAAGTCGAAACCCAGCAGTGTCCGCGCTGTGTCGGCAACCAGACAGAGCACCTCCCGCAAATCGGTATCGGCACAGGCCTGAGCGCTAAGAGTCCTTAGCGCTGCCAGCCACGTCACCAGTTCCGCACCGGGCCGTTGATTGTCCGTCGAGGAAGCCACGCGATCAGTGTGCCGTAGCCCGAGGTGTCGCGCGAGACATAAATTGAGAAGAATTATGTCTCGCGAAACATTGAACGGCTGCGTCGGTGTGACGACACTCATGTTCCATGACCCACGTCTCACTGGAGAGCACATCCCCCGCGCCGACTTCGGCCGTTCAGCCCGGCCAGTTTCGCGACATTCTCAACCCCGCCACCGGCGAGGTCATCGCCACGCTTCCAGAACACGGCGAGCGCGAAGTGGACGCCGCAGTTTCCGCCGCGCGCAGGGCATTCGAGGTCGGGCCGTGGCCGAGTATGGTCCGCAGCGACCGCGCCAAACTCCTGCTGCACATCGCCGATGCCATCGAGAACTCCAGTGAGACGCTCTACAGCCTCGAAACCCGCAACAATGGCCGGCCGATCACCGAGACCCGGGCGCAGCTGTCCCGAGTACCGGAATGGTTCCGGTACAACGCCGGACTGTTGGCTGCTCAGCGCCAGGCCGTACTTCCTGGGGATGGCCCCTACCTCTCTTATCAGCAACGGCTGCCGCTCGGCGTGTGTGGCATCATCACCCCGTTCAACCATCCGATGCTCATCTTGGCGCGCAGCCTGTCAGCGGCGCTGGCCAACGGAAACACCGTGGTGGTCAAGCCATCCGAGCTGACTCCGCTCACTACCCTGGCCCTCGCCGACATCCTCGCCGAGGCGGGGTTGCCCGACGGTGTACTGAACGTCGTCACAGGTGCCCGCGCGGCCGGCGAGCGTCTGACCCACCATCCTGATATCGCCAAGATCACGCTCACCGGTGGCACCGAGGCCGGCCGCTCGGCGGCGGTCGCGACGGCGTCGCGGTTCGCCCGCATCACGGCCGAACTCGGCGGCAAGACGCCGGTGCTGCTGTTCGACGACGTCGACCCCGCCATCGCCGCGGAGGGCGCGGCATTCGCGGCTTTCGTCGCGGCCGGTCAGTCGTGCGTGGCCGGTTCGCGATTCCTGGTGCAGCGCGGCATCTACGACGAATTCGTCGATGCCCTCGCCGCCCGCGCACAGGCGATTCGACTCGGTGATCCGGCATTGCCCGCCACGCAGATGGGGCCACTCATCAGCGCCCGCCAGCGCGACAAGGTGGTGGCCCTGATCGAGAGCGGCCTCGATGAGGGCGCCACTCTCAAGGCCGGCGGCCGGACCCCTTCTCTACCAAGCCCATTCGACCACGGATTCTTCCTGTCGCCCACCGTGCTCTCGGACGCCACCATGACCATGACCGTCGCGCGTGAAGAGATCTTCGGTCCGGTGGCGGTGGTCATTCCCTTCGATGACGAGCGCCACGCCGTCCACATGGCCAACGACAACCCCTACGGGCTTGGTGCCGGCCTGTGGACCACCGACGTAAGCCGGGCACACCGGGTCGCAGCCCAGATCAACGCGGGCATGGTGTGGGTCAACGACCACCACCGCCTCGAACCGTCACTGCCCTGGGGCGGCATCAAGGAGTCCGGATCCGGAAAAGACGCCGGCACAGAATCATTCGAGGATTTCTCCTGGGTGAAGACGATCGTGGTGCGCACCGCGGCCGACCACGTCGACTGGTATGGCGACCAGCCGCAGCGCCGCCTCAACTGACCCTTCCCCGAAAACCTCGAAAGGAACATCCATGTCCACCGGACGTTGGCATCAGGACATCACCCGAACACAATGGCTCGTTCTGGCGGGCACCACCTTGGGGTGGGGACTCGACGGCTTCGCAGGTAGTCTCTACGTGCTCGTTCTGGGTCCGGCCATGAACGAACTCCTTCCCAACAGCGGGATCGGCACTGACGGAGCGGCAATCGGCTTCTACGGCGGGCTGACCGTCGCGCTGTTCCTCACCGGCTGGGCCACCGGAGGCATCCTCTTCGGGATGCTCGCCGACTACTTCGGCCGCACCCGGGTGTTGTCGGTCGGCATCCTTACCTACGCCGTTTTCAGCGCTCTGGCGGTGTTCGCCGAAACCTGGTGGCAACTCGGCATTCTGCGCTTCATCGCGGGCCTCGGCTCCGGGGTCGAGGCCCCGGTGGGCGCGGCACTCATCGCAGAATCCTGGCGCAACCGCTTCCGGGCCCGTGCAGGCGGGGTCATGATGGCCGGATACGCGGCCGGGTTCTTCATGGCAGCCGCGGCGTACGCGCTGCTCGGCGATCACGGCTGGCGCGCCATGATGCTGCTCGCAGGCATCCCGGCCCTAGTGGTCTGGTTCATCCGCCGCTACGTACCCGAGCCGCCCGAGATCGGCGCCCATCTGCAGGCCCGAAAGGAACGGAAAGCGCTCGGCCGAAACCACGATCACGATCGATTCGTGCTGCGGCGTCTCTTCACTCCCCCGATGCTGCACCCGATGCTGGTGTGCACCGCACTGGCTACCGGAGCACTCATCTCGTTCTGGAGTGTATCCACCTGGTACCCGCAAATCATCCGGCAGATGACCACCGCTGACGGCCTGGGCCGAGCCGTAGCCGACCACCGGGTCGCGGTGGCAGCCATGCTCTTCAATGCCGGCGGTATCATCGGTTATGCCGCATGGGGTTTCATCGCTGACGCCATCGGGCGGAAGAAAGCCTTCCTGATCAGCTTCGTGGTCTCGGCCGCCGCGATCGCTTGGGCGTTCCCGATCGACCGCAGCTACACCGAGATGCTCGTGGCCATGCCCCTCCTCGGCTTCGGCTTGTTCGGCGCGCTGTCGGGCACCTTCATCTACGGTCCAGAACTGTTCCCGCCCAGTGTGCGCGCCACCGCGCTGGCGATCTGCAACAGCGTGGGCCGCTACATCACCGCACTGGGACCTTTCACCGCAGGTGTGGTCGCCGCCTCGTGGTTCGGCGGAAACCTCGGCATCGCCACGGCATCGGTGTCTGCGATCGGCCTGATCGCCGTCGTCGGTCTTGCTTTCGCGCGCGAAACCCGCGGCGAGCCAATGCCGGTCGACCACAACGCCGTCCAAGACCTTCCACTGAGCGAAAAGAGCGCGTCATGACCGAATACGCCAATGCGTCGGCGATCGTCGTCGGAGGATCCATCGGAGGGCTGACGACGGCCCTGCTGTTGCGCGACCTGGGATTCCACGTCGATGTCTACGAACGCACCCCGGTCCCCCTGGACGGCCGCGGCAGCGGCATCGTCCTGCAACCCGATACCGTGCGCTGGTTCGCCGAACGCAGCCACCAGAAACTTGCCGGCCTGCACACCGCCACCGACTTCGTGCAGTACCTCGACCCCAGCGGAGCGGTCATCCACCGCGAACGCGCGGTGTGGACCTACACCTCGTGGGGCACGTTCTACCGGGCTCTGCTTGCCGACTTCGGCACCGAGCACTACCACTACGGCGAGTTCGCCTGCGGCTTCGACCAGGATGCCGACACGGTAACCGTGCGGTTTGTCAGCGGAAGAACTGCCCGCGCCGCCCTCGTGGTGTTCGCCGACGGCATCAGCTCCCCGGCACGCGAATCCTTCGACCGTGACGCCAAACTCGCCTATTCGGGATATGTCGGCTGGCGGGGCACTGTCTCGCTGTCAGAACTCAGCGCGCAGACCCGCGAAACTCTTAGCGACGCCATCACCTACACCGTTATCCCGAATTCCCACATCACCATGTACCCGATACCCGGAGAGGACAGCCTCAACGAAGCCGACCGCCTGATGAACTACGTCTGGTACCGCAACGTTTCGGCCGGCCCTCAGCTCACTGAGCTGCTCACTGACAAGCGGGGGTTCACCGGATCGGTGTCCGTGCACCCCGGACAGGTACAGGACCGCTTCGTCACCGAACTGCGCGCGGCCGCCGGCCGGCAGCTGGCCCCCGCGGTGGCCGAGGTGGTCGCCGCCACCGCCCAGCCCTATCTTCAGGTGTTGTCGGACGTGCGGTCCTCGCGGATGGCGCTCGGCCGGGCTGCACTGATCGGAGATGCCGCGTGTGCATCGCGGCCACACGCGGCGGCGGGAACCGCCAAGGCCGCCGCGGACGGCTGGGCCCTGGCCGACGCCTTGTCCACCTCATCGGGCGACATCACCTCAGCTCTGTCGAAGTGGGAGCCGGCTCAGCTGCAGCTCAGCGACACGCTGCTACGGCGAGTCGTCGACATGGGCGAACGCTCCCAGTTCCGCAACACCTGGACACCCGGCGACCCGGATCTGCGGTTCGGCCTGTACGGGCCCGGGCACTGAAACCCTTCACTACGAGAGGAACTCGACGATGAACGACGACAACTACCTGACCGACCTGCCGCTGGCCGGTGAATTGGTGGCCACCGACTTCGAAAGTTGGCCCGATTGGCTCAAGACGGAATTCGCCGACCATGCATTCGATGGACACGTCGGATCCCGCCTTCTCAGCGAGGATTCGCGCGTGCGGGTCTGGGAAATCCGGTTGGCACCCGGTGAGCGCTGGCACGCACACCGCCACGTTCTCGATTACTTCTGGACCGCGATCAATGCCGGCCGCAGCCGCCAGCACACCCACGACGGCTCCGTCCGTGAGGTCTTCTACCACGCCGGCGAGACCCGCCACTTCCATTTCGGTCCAGGCGAATTCCTGTTGCACGACATCGAGAACATCGGAGACACCGAGCTGGTCTTCACCACGGTCGAGCACCTGGACAGCGACAACACCGCGTTGGACATCGCATGATGAGCACCGACACACACTCGCAGGGCGTCATCGACGTCCACGCACACTGGCTCCCGCGCGACCTGTTCGGGTTGCCGGCCGGCACACCGTACGGAACGATGAACGACCGGGAAGGCCAGCTGTATCTCGGCGACCTGCCGTTGTCGATCGCCACCGAGGCGATGAGCGACGAGGCCGCCATTATCGAGGACATGGCACGTGCCGGGGTCGCGGTGCGGGTGCTCTCAGCGCCACCATTCGCTTTTCCGCTCACCGACGAAGCGGCCGCTGCCGACTACGCCCAGGCCTTCAACACCGCACTGGCCGATCTCGTGCGCCGGGCGGACGGAAAGCTGCTGGGCCTGGGGATCGTCAGCCTGGGCACACCGGAACTGGTGACCACCCAGCTCACCGCCCTGCGTGACACCGACGGCATTGCCGGGGTCGCCATCCCCCCGGTGGTCGACGGTGGGTCACTGCACCGCGGAATTCTGCGGCACATCGTTTCCGAGGCTGCCCGCCTCGACCTTTCCGTACTGGTTCATCCCATGCAGATCGGGCGACCGGAATGGGCGGACTACTACCTGGCCAACCTCATCGGGAACCCGGTCGAAACCGCCACCGCAGTCGCGAATCTGATCCTCAGCGGACTCAAGGATGAGCTGCCGGCGCTGCGCATCTGCTTCCTGCACGGCGGTGGCTGCGCCCCGGGATTGCTCGGCCGCTGGGATCACGGTTGGCGTGCCCGCGCCGACGTGCGAGCAGAATGCGCCCGGGTGCCCTCAGAGGTGATCCGCGACCTCTACTTCGACACCGTCACCCATGATGTACCCCAGCTCGAGCTGCTCTGCGAGATTGCAGGCGAAGAGAAGGTCGTGTGCGGGAGTGACTACCCGTTCGACATGGCAGAAGCCGACCCCGTACGGTTCGCGGTCAAACACGGCCCCGACGAGAACGCATTGGCGCGGGCGGCGCGAGCTTTTCTTGGGATGAACTGATGCCCGGCCTCTTCAGCCCCCTGACCCTGCGCGATGTCACGTTCGCCCACCGGGCGTGGATGTCGCCGATGATGCAGTTCGCAGCGGTCGTCGACGGACCCGAGGCCGGCACCCCCACCGATTGGCACCTGCAACATTTCGGTGCACGTGCGATCGGTGGAGTCGCACTGGCGATGGTCGAGGCCACCGCCGTCGAGCCCGTGGGCCGCAGTAGCATCTACGACCTCGGATTGTGGAACGACGCACAGCTACCCGGATTTCGGCGATTGACCGGTTTCGTCTCTGGGCAGGGCGCCGTCCCCGGAATCCAGATCGTGCACGCCGGCCGGAAGGGATCCACCGGCCGCCCATGGCCCGACCCGACCCGCCAACCCGAGCCCTGGAGGACAGTGAGTCCCAGTCCGATAGCCTTCGGCCGCCACCCTGTTCCCGACGAACTGAGCCGCGCTGAGATCGGACGCATCGTGACGGCCTTCGCCGACGCGGCCCGCCGGGCGGCCGCCGCGGGGTTCCGGGTCCTCGAAATCCACGGAGCCCATGGCTATCTCATTCACCAGTTTCTGTCACCGCAAGCGAACGTGCGCACCGACGAGTACGGCGGGACGCTCGAGAATCGGACGCGATTCGCCCTGGAGGTGGCCACCGCGGTGCGGGAGGCCTGGCCCGACCACCTGCCGCTGTTCTTCCGAGTGTCGGCGACCGACTGGCTTGCCGGTGACACCGACGACCCGCGTCCCGGATGGACCGTCGAAGACACCGTCGCGCTGGCCACCGGGTTGAAGACGGCAGGTGTCGACCTGGTCGATGTCTCCTCCGGAGGAGTCGTTCCCGACGCCAGGATTCCGGTGTTTCCGGGCTACCAGGTGCCGTTCGCCAAGCGGGTGCGGGCCGAGGCTGACATCCCGACGGCATCCGTCGGGTTGATCACCGAAGCCGAACAGGCCGAAGCGATCATCTCCGGAGGCGAAGCCGATGCCGTCTTCGTGGCGCGGGCACTGCTGCGCAATCCGAACTGGGTCCGTGACGCTGGCCGGCGTACCGGCGTGGCCCTGCCCTACCCGCCCCAATACAGCCGTGCCTTCACATGAGCTCTGCGTGGCATGCGCGACATCGAGCTATGAGACATGATGGAGGCACCATGGGAGAGCCGGTGAGCCGTGTCGAAGGAGTCGACAAGGTGACCGGACGGGCTCGCTACACCGCCGATGTTGTCATCCCCGGCTTGTTGCATGCGGTGTTGGTGCAGACGCAGATCCCGCACGGGCATGTCATCGAGCAGTCGCTGCGCCACACCGCGGATCGAGTCAGCCGGGCACCTGGTGTTCTGCACGTCCTCACGCCGATGAATTGCCCTGCGCTACAGCAATTGCCGCGCGAGCTCACCTTTGACCTGCCGTTGGAGCGGCGGCCGCCGCTGTCCGATCTGACCGTGCAGTACGTCGGTCAGCACCTGGCGGTAGTCGTCGCCGACTCACTGGAGAACGCCACGGAGGCGGCATCTCAGTTCGTCGTGGACTATGAGATGTTGCCGGCACAGATGAGGGCCCGCACGGTGCTCGAGCAGCCAACCGCCCCGGATGAGAAAGGCGGACAGATCCGCCACGGGAGCTACCTCCCGGACCACTTCGTGAAACTCGAAGAAGAGAAACTGCAGGACCGCCGTGGCGAGAGACCTCGCCACGACACCCCAGGCAACCGTGTCGATGCTTGCTACACGACACCGATGAATGCCCATTACCCAATCGAGTTGTCGTCGACCATCGCCCAGTGGGACGGTGACCGCTGACCGTGCACGACAGCACCCGGTGGATCGCGGGCGAACAGGCCACGCTGGCAGCCTATCTGGGTATGCCCGAGGACCGGATCCGCATCCTTTCGCCATTGGTGGGTGGCGCATTCGGGTCCAAGAGCTTCCTGTGGATGCACGTCGTCCTGTGTGCTGTCGCCAGCCGGGCCGTCGGCAGGCCCGTCAAGCTGGTGCTCACCCGCGACCAGATGTTCACCTCCACCGGACATCGCCCGCGCACCGAACAAGACGTCACCCTCATCGCCGATCAGAACGCACAGATTCTCAGCACCGAACATCACACCGTGACCGAGACGTCCACGGTGGCCCACTTCTGCGAGCCCGCAGGCATTTCCACCAGATTCCTCTACACCTCACCGCATCTCGTGGTGTCTCACCGCGCAGCCCGGATCAATGCACCCACTCCGTGTTTCATGCGTGGCCCCGGTGAGGCGCCGGGTTTGTTCGCCCTCGAAGTTGCCATTGACGAACTTGCCGAACGTAGCGGAGTCGATCCTCTGGAACTTCGTATCCGCAATCACGCCGACATCGACCAGGCCAGCGGGAAGCCCTGGTCGGGTAAGCATCTGCTGCAGTGTTACCGGGCCGGTGCACAAAGATTCGGGTGGCACGATCGCCCGGCCGCACCGCGGGCGATACGGCGCCCTGGAGTCCAAATCGGTTGGGGAATGGCCACGGCCACCTATCCCGGGCGCCGAATGCCGGCCGGATGTCGAGTGGACACCGACGCAGACGGATTCGTGCACTTCTCCTCGGCTACCCATGAGATCGGCACTGGTGTACGCACCGTGATGACGCAGGTGGCCGCCGACGCGACCGGCCTAACCATGGACCGGGTGAGCTTCATGTCGGGTGATTCGTCGTTCCCTTCAGCGCCCTACAGCGGCGCATCACAGACGACTGCCACGGTGGGCTCCGCCGTGTTCGTGGCCGGAGCCGAATGGAAGCGTCGATTCATCGCAGCTCTGACGGCCGACCGTGGTTCGCTGTACTTCGGCACCGATCCGGCGACCGTGGACATCACCGCCCTGAGCCCCGCCGCCGCGGCGGCTTACCGCGACCAGTTGAGCTTCTCGACCAGCAGTGATGACGGTGGTCAGGAGACACACGCAGTTCAGTCGTTCGGCGCGCATTTCTGCGAAGTCGAGGTTGACGAAGACATCGGAAGGGCCAGTGTCGTCCGGTGGGTGGCCGTGATGGATTGCGGTCGGGTGCTCAATCCGAAGCTGGCCCGCAGCCAGGTGATGGGCGGCATCACTTTTGGCCTCGGCATGGCACTGATGGAACACGTTCCCTACGACGAGGCGTCCGCACTGCCGCTCGGTGAGTACTACCTGCCCACGCATGCCGATCGCCCAGAATTCGACATCACATTCCTCGAGCATCCCGACTACGCACTGGACCCGATCGGTGTGCGCGGCATCGGTGAGATCGGCACCTGCGGCGTGCCGGCTGCCATTGCCAATGCCATTCACCACGCCACCGGCAAACGACTGCGTGACCTGCCCATCACTCTGGAGGATCTCATGGCGCCCTACCAGTTCCCGAAAGCCGGGTCGTGAACAACAGCGAGATCTGTTCCGCCGAAACGGAACCCAGTGTGACCAACCGGTGCGATCTGCGGCTGCGCATCAACGGTACGACCCACAGCGTCACGGTCGACGTGCGCTCCAGCCTGCTCGACCTTCTGCGGGAGCATCTACATCTGACCGGTACCAAAAAGGGGTGCGACCACGGCCTGTGCGGAGCCTGCACGGTCTCGGTCGACGGCGAGCGCGTGGTCAGCTGCCTGACACTGGCCGCATCGGTCGACGGATCCGACGTCCTCACCATCGAAGGAATTGCCGACGGCGACGACCTGCACCCACTGCAACAAGCGTTCCTCGACTGCGATGGATTCCAGTGCGGCTACTGCACTCCCGGACAGATTTCGTCGGCCCACGCAATGCTGGCCGAGCACCGACGCGGCGATCTCAGTATGGCGACCTTCGATGGCACCAGGAACGACGTTCTGACCGGCTGCTCGCGGTTGACCAAGGCCGAAATTCGGGAACGCATGGCAGGCAACATCTGCCGTTGCGGTGCGTACGCCAACATCGTCGAGGCCATCGAACGCGCCGCCCAGGGCGGGCCGGCATGAAGACCTTCGACTTTCGACACGCTGAATCCGTTGACGACGCCATCGACGCGGCCACGCTCGGCGCCACGTACTTCGCCGGCGGAACGAACCTCTTCGACCTGATGAAGACCGGCGTCGAGCAACCCTCCGCGTTGATCGATCTTCGCCGACTCGCGATGACATCGATCACCGCCACCGACACCGGCGGGGTGTTCATCGAAGCCGGCGTCACCAACAGCGCGCTGGCCAACCACCCCCTCATCCGCACCTACTACCCGGTCGTGTCGCACGCCATCCTCAGCGGAGCCACCACACAGTTGCGAAACATGGCCACCGCCGGTGGAAATCTGTTGCAGCGCACCCGATGCCCCTACTTCATGCAGCCCGCGTTCTCCGAGTGCAACAAGCGCAAACCAGGGAGCGGTTGCGCCGCAATCAACGGATTTCACCGGGAGCACGCCATTTTCGGCGCCAGCGAGCACTGCGTGGCGATCCACCCGTCTGACCTGGCAGTGGCCCTGGCCATGCTCGACGCGGTCGTGCACGTGCAGAACTCGACGGGACGACGCCACATCCCGATCGACCAGTTCTTCGCGCTTCCGGGCCAGACGCCCGAGATCGACAACACGCTGCAGGCACACGACCTGATCCTCGGGATCGAACTACCGCCGTCTCGTTTCAACGATCACTGTTGGTACCTGAAGGTGCGTGACCGGCACAGCTATGCATTCGCGCTCGTCTCCGTCGCCGCCGGCCTACACGTCGAGGACGGTGAAATCATCGGCGCCGCCCTCGCCTTGGGCGGCGTAGCGGCCAAGCCCTGGCGGCTGTATGAGGCCGAATCAAGTCTCATCGGGCAACGGCCCGACGCACATTCCTTTCACACCGCCGCGGCCATCGCGATGGCTGATGCCCGACCGCTCACGCAAAACGCCTTCAAGGTCGACCTGGGCCGCCACAGCATCGTTCGAGCCCTGACCTTGGCCGCGGTCGATCGAGGAACCGATAGCAGCGTCTGACGAGACTCCGTCAAACGGACTGGAGTCGGTTCCGCGCTGAGCCTCAGCCGCCGGTGTGGCCGCCACCGGGTGCCGGCACCCATGGCAGGCCAGGGATCGTCGGATACGGGGCGGTCGGACTCCACGGTGCGTGCGTGGTGGTGGGCGCCTGCGTGGTGGTCGGCGGTTGCGTGGTGGTGACGGGCGCTTCGGTGGTCGTCGGCGGCGCTTCCGTGGTCGTCGGCGGGGGCGGTGTCTCGGCGGGCGGCGGGTTTTCCGTCACCGGCGGCGCCTCGGGGGCCGGCTGCTCCACCGTCTGCGTCACGGTGTGCGGGGCCGGCGCCTCGCGGATGACGGTCTGCGGCGCCTGGTCATTGTCCGGTTGGTCGACCGGCGTTGCGGGCGCCTGCTCATCGGGGGCTGCGGTGCTCGACGTCACCGCCTTGGAGGTGGACGCCGGACGGGTGGGCTCGTCACTCCCCATGATGCTCACCAACACCGCGACAACGCCGACCAACACCGCGGCAGCGCCGGCACCCAGGATCACGGGCGGCCGCCGATACCAGGGCCGGGCTGCGATCTCGTCGCGTTCGGTCAGCTCCCGCTCACCGAACTCGAGTTGCGGTCGCGCCGTGGTCCGTCCGCCACCCGCAGCGTCCAAACCGGTATCGAAGTCGGCCCCGTAGTCGTCGCCGTACTCTTCGACCCGGTAGTCATCGACCGGCGCGACGTCGGGCACGTTCTCGGCGTCGGACCAGGCCAACGCCTGTGGCGCGGCGGGGGGTTCGGGCGCCACCAGGGCCGCTGCCTGCGTCGGCGGGGCCGCTGCCATGGAGGCCGGGGCCATGGCAGTCTTCCCGTCCTCCACGGTGCCGCGCACCGCGATGAGACCACCGCCGATGGCCGGGGTCAGCTCCGGCTGGGCCGCCGTGATGACCGGTATGCGGAGATGTTCGGACAGCGTCGTCGTGATCGCCGGGATCCGGGCGCCGCCGCCCGTGGACGCCACCGCGACGAGTTCGCCCGGGCGCAGCCCGGTGCGTTCAATCGCACCCTGCAGGACCGACATGAACTCACGCAGGGGTTGGGCGATCACGTCATCGAGTTCGTTGCGGTTCAGCCGCACGTCGCTGCGATGGCCCGGGAGTTCGGCGACCAGTGCCGTGACGGATTCGGTGGACAGGCGCTCCTTGGCCCTTCGGCATTCGGCGCGCAGGCGGCCCAGGGATCCGATGGCCGATGTGCTGGCCAGGTCGATCGTTCCGGCCGCAGACAGGTCGTTCACCACGTGGGTGAGCAGTCCCTGGTCGATCAGGTCGCCGGACAGGTCGGGGTGCCGGATCGTCGGTGCGATCGGCTGAAAGCCGCGGTCGGCGTCGGCGAGGGTGATGCTGGTGCCGCTGCCCCCGAAGTCGCACACCGCGATCACACCGCGCGTGGGCACCCCGGGGTTGTCCTGCAGTGCGACCAGCGCCGCCTTCGCGTCGGGCACCAGGACCGGATCTCCGAAGCCGCCGATGGCGGCCAGTTCGGCACGCAGCGCCTCGACCTGGTTGGCCCGCCAATGCGCGGGGTGGGTGACCGCGATCGGATCGGCCGGCGGGCGTCCTCCGGTCAGCGTGCGCAGCAGCGCCGCCAGGGCGTCTGCCAGCGCGGCCTCGCCCCGGTGTGACGAGCCGTCAGGGGCCAGCATCCCGACCGGGTCGCCCACCCGCTCGACGAAGTCGGTGAGAATCAGACCGCGTTCGTTCAGGTTGGGGTTCTCGCTGGGTACCCCCACTTCGGGAGCCCGGTGAGGGAAGAGCGTCAGCACCGGCGACCGCGTCACCGCGGCGCGGCCCACCACTACCGCTGTGAGGTTCGTCGATCCGATCGACAACCCGATCCCGTCAGCCATGTCACCCCGTTTCGAGAAGGACCCTATCCGGTATTCCATCTCGTTTGACGCGGCGGGCGTTACCTAGCGAATGGTGCCGAACCCTGGAATCAGAGGTAGATCCAGTGGCGTCACCCATCCGGGCAAATGTTCATTTACCGCAGGCACGGCATTGAGCGCGCGCAGCCCGGTGGCCAGGCAGCCCGCGGCAGCGGCATCGCGACCGGAGCCGTCGGTAAACCGGAACGCCGTCTCCTGGGAGATGCTCGGGGTGCCCTCGATGTCGACGCGGTAGACGTCGTTGTCGTTTCCGGATGGCCAGTCCGGCGCGGCGTCCAGGCCGATCCGGTTGACATGTTCGAGCTGGATCCGGGTCTCGCCGCGGTACACGCCGTTGATCGTGAACCGCACTGCGGCGACGTTGCCGGCCGGGATGATGCCCTTGGCGGACTTGCGTTCGTCGGGGGTGATCCACTTGTCCCACGTGGTGGTGATCTCGTCGAGTTCGATCCCCGCGGCGTGCGCGATCATCGGAACCGTTGCGCCCCACGCGAAGATGAGGATGTCCGGAGTTTCGAGCAGCGCCCGCTTCTCCGGCGGTCTGCCGATGCCCATCTCGAATTCGTAGTCGCCGGTGTAGTTGGTGTAGTCGAGCAGTTCCGAGGCCCGCACCTGGCGTACCTCCGAACACAGGCCCATCAGGGTCATCGGGAACAGGTCGTTGGCGAAGCCGGGATCGATTCCGGTGGTGAAGCACGACGCCCCGCCTGCCTCGCACGCCTCGGTGATGGGCTCGATCCAGTTGGGCGGGTTGAGATGCATCTTGGGCCACACCCACGGCGTCATCGCGGTGGAGCAGACATCGATACCGGCCCGCAGGAACCGGGTGATGACGTCGATGTTGACGTCGGCGTGGGCCGCGGTGGGACCGTAGTGCACCAGCGCATCTGGCTTCAGCGCGATCAGCGCGTCGATGTCGTCGGTGGCGCTGACGCCGACCGGAGCGCCCAGACCACAGATCTCGCCGACATCGCGGCCCACCTTCTCCGGATTGCTGACACCGACGCCAACCAGCTCGAACAGCGGATGCCGCATGATCTCGGCAATCACCATGCTGCCCACAAAACCGGTGCCCCAGACCACAACTCGTTTCGTCACGGCGTTCACCTTAGGTGTACTACCTACCTCCCCGTGGCGGTTCCGGCCAGCCCGTCGACAGATGTGCGCGCCGTGATACCAGTCACACCGGGCATCGATGTCGCCCGGCCGCATGTCCTTAGTAATCGATCGGTTCGAACAGCTTCGAACTCACGACGAGAGGGACTCCGATGAGCACAAACACACTGGCCGGACGACGCGCACTGGTGACCGGCGGATCCCGTGGAATCGGCGCGGGAATCGTGCGACGGCTCGCCGCCGACGGTGCCGCGGTGGCCTTCACCTACGGGGCCTCAGCCGCCGAGGCCGACAAACTGGTCGGCGAGTTGAGTGCGGACGGCGCGAAGGTCGTCGCGATCCAGGCCGACAGCGCCGATCCGGCGCAGGTGTCCAGTGCCGTCGAGGAGGCGGTGGGTGCGCTCGGCGGATTGGACGTATTGGTCAACAACGCCGGAACCGCGTACATGGCACCGATCGAGGAGTTTCCGCAGGAGCAGTTCGACCGGCTGGTCGCCATCAATATCGGTGGGGTGTACTCGGCCATCCGCAGTGCGGTCAGCCACCTCGGTGAGGGATCGCGGATCATCAACATCGGCAGCATCAACGCCGACCGGGTCCCCACCGGCGGCACCGCGGTGTATGCGATGACCAAGGGTGCGGTGTCCTCGCTGACCCGCGCACTGGCCCGCGATCTCGGACCCCGGGGTATCACCGTGAACAATGTGCAACCCGGTCCGATCGCGACCGATCTGAATCCCGACGAAGGTGAATTCGCCGATGTCGTAAGGCAAACCACCGCGCTGGGCCGCTACGGGCACACCAGCGACATCGCCGCCGTGGTGAGCTTCCTGGCCGGCCCGGAGTCGGGCTACGTCACCGGGGCGAACTGGAACGTCGACGGCGGCTTCACCGCCTAGGCCAGCCGGCCAACGCCAGGTCGGCCACCGCATGTAGCTCGGCCCGGGTTGCCCCGCTCCTGGCCTGTACTGAAATCCCTTGGCAGACTGCGGCAATCCAACGAGCGAGTGACAGTGTGTCCACATCGGACAGCTCGCCCGCTGCCACGGCGTCATCGAATCGACGCGCGAGCTCGTGAACGGCGGCGTCACGAAACTCGGCCAGCCCGGCGGCATTTCCCACCAGCAGGCAGCCATGGGGATCACCAGAGGTGGCGTCTGCGGCACCGTGCACCATGGCCTCGGCGACTTCATGCGCGGTGTGCCGGGTGAGCGCCTCGGCCACATAGCCACCCGGGCCCGCGATGTAGCGCCGCTTGGCCCGTTCGAAGAGCTCTTCCTTGGAGCCGAACTCGGCGTAGATGCCCCGCCGGTTCACGCCCGTCGCGGCGGTCAGATCGCTGATCGACACTCCCTCGAAGCCACGGTCCCAGAACAGCTTCATCGCGATGTCCTCGACCTGATCGGAGTCGAACTCCCGGGGCCGCCCTACCGCCATCACTCACCTTTCGTGTTCCCGGTCACACCGGGAAAACATCCTCTCGACAATTGGCTTGAACTCAGCATACTTTGTAACCGATTGGTTCGTAACAAGCCCGGGAGGACACCGAGATGACGGAAATGAGCGCAGCACCCCTGGCCGGACGGCGGGCCCTGGTAACCGGCGGGTCCCGCGGCATCGGCGCAGACATCGTGCGGCGGCTCGCCGCCGACGGCGCCGCAGTGGCCTTCACCTACGGGGCCTCTGCCAACGAGGCCGACAAACTGGTCGCCGAGGTGAGCGCGACCGGCGCGAAGGTCGTCGCCATCCAGGCCGACGCTGCCGTCCCGACACAGGTAGCCTCCGCGGTCCAACAGACCGTCGAGACACTCGGCGGCCTCGACATCCTCGTCAACAATGCCGGCACCGCCTACCTCGCACCGATCGGCGACTTCCCGCAGGAACAGTTCGACCGGGTCGTCGCCGTCAACATCGGCGGCGTGTACTCCGCCATCCGCAGCGCGGTCGGCCACCTCGGCGAAGGATCTCGAATCATCAACATCGGCAGCATCAACGCCGATCGGGTTCCGGAACCCGGCCTGTCGATCTATGCGATGACCAAGGGCGCGGTGGCGTCGCTGACTCGCGGACTGGCGCGTGAACTCGGACCGCGCGGAATCACGGTCAACAACGTGCAGCCCGGCCCGATCGACACCGACATGAACCCGGCCGAAGGCGAATCCGCAGAGGAGAGAAAGCGGGTCGGCGTCCTCGGGCGCTACGGGACCACCAGCGACGTCGCGGCCATCGTGAGCTTCCTGGCCGGCCCGGAGTCGGGCTACGTCACCGGCGCGAACTGGAACGTCGACGGCGGCTACACCGCCTGATCGCTCACAGGTTGATCGGGTCGGGCCGTTGCGGTTTCCTGGATGTGTCCTTCAGCGTAGACTTGAATTGCATTGCGCGGTATGGCCATCCGGTGTCGGTGCGCCACTGCGAGACCACCAGCCCGACACCGCCGGTGACGCCGAAGCGCGAGCCCGGCAGCAGGTAGCCGCCGTACAGCTGGGCAACCTTGCTGTCCGCCTGGTCCTCGGCGTCCCACGACGATCCGGTGATCGGTGTCTGAACCGGGGTGGTGTACATGTTGGCCACTGGCGAGGACACCACCCGGTAGCCCAACGCATATGAGGACGCCAGGAATCCGCCGAGGACCCATCGACCGGGGGCGGTGCGGCGAAAGGTCAGCTCACCCCAGTGCTCGTCGGGTGGGGTGATCGGGGTGGCCTGGGTTCCCCACTGCCAGCGCCCGTTGACGAACCCCCAGCTGGAGTACTGCGACCGCCGGCCGATCTGGTCGGGCCGCACCCGCATCAGGATGATGCCCTTGTCGCGCTGAAATCCGGTCGCCACCACGTATACCCAACCGTCGTGGGGGTCGAAGTCCCAGGACCAGCATTGCGCGTGACCGTCGTGCAGATCTGCCGGGAACTTCGCCTGCTCGCCCATATGGGTCCAGGACACCCCGCTGTCGTCAGAGCGCCAGATCTCGGTCCAGATGACCGTGCCGAAGCCATGGTTGACGATCGCGTGCAGATACAACGAGTCGCCGACGCGCAGCAGATCCGACGGGATCACGGTGCTGATGCCGCCGCGCCGCCATCCGGATGCCTCGTCGTCATGGAGGTAATCCCACAGTTGCCGCGCATAGGCGGGGTCAGGTCCACCGGCGGTTTCGTAGACGATCTCGTGGTTGGCGTCGCCGGTGCCGATCAGTACCACCGGTGAACGCCAGTCGCCCTGCCCGACGCGGCTGCCGGAGAACGTGTCACCGAACACCGACACCAACTTGCCGTTGGGGGCGATGATCGACGCGCCGAGATCGGTGGCGGTGACCCCGAACCGGTCGGTGCGTCCCGGCCCGGTGATGTCGACGACCTTGCCGTCGATCAACGGGACGGCACCGCTCACATGCACAAGCGCAGGCCCCAGGTCTGACAATTCAGCGGATAGGTGTCGACCGGAATCTGCAGCGGCCGGTCGTACTTCAAGCTGAACGGAAAGGTGTGGATCGCCGGCGCCAACGTGCCGCCACAGGCTTCGTTGTTCGCGACGCTGCGGGTGCCGGTGAGTGCGATGTCGTCGAATTTGTAGGTCTCGTTGGTCGGCGCCCAACTGCCATCCGAGCACTTGATGCCCTCGAGCACCGCAGTTGAATAGACCCACTGTCCGCCCGTCAGCCGGGCATCGCCGCCCTTGGTGCCGCGGGTGGTTTCCACGTGCAGTCGGCACGCCACCGCCAACTCCAGCGGCTCGCGCAGATCACCGACGGTCGGGACACAGGACGGCCAGACCGACCAGGACTCGTGCGCGATGCCCTCCTGCGTGTAGTTGTAGATGCCCTGCATGAGCGGCTCGGCCTGTGCAGGAGCTGCAACCCCCAGGCTGAGTCCGATTCCCAGGGTCGACATCAGGGCGGTCGCGGCCGCCGTGCGCTTGAAGGTCACAATGGGTGAGTATCGCAGTCTTCATCAGCGTCGTCACCGGTATGGGCCCATACGCGTCAATCTGGACCTGCCTGACGGCCCCAGCGGGTGAGCGCACTGGCGGATCGCCCGCGGTGATCCTGGAGAAATCGTGACCACACGACCAGCGGTGAGAACGTTGGCAGCAGTCCTGGCATTCGTGCTGGCCGCCTGTTCGATGGCCTGTTCCACCGGCAGCCGGGTGGACCTCGGCGACGAATCGGCGGGCAATCTCATCGCGGCCATCGCGGGGGAACCCGATCAACTCGACCCGCACCGCACCAGTGCCTACTTCTCGTTCGAGGTGCTGGAGAACGTGTTCGACACGCTGGTCGAACCGGACGAGAACCTGCAGATGCGTCCCGCGCTCGCCCGGTCCTGGGATGTCAGCGACGACCAACTGGTCTGGATCTTTCACCTGCGCGATGGCGTCCGCTGGCACGACGGCACCCCGCTGACCGCCGACGACGTGGTGTATTCGTACCGGCGCATCATCGACGAGCAGCTGACCAACGTCGACAAGTTCAGCGCCGTCAGCGGCGTCACCGCGCTCGATCCCGCGACCGTCCGGATCACGGTCCGCCGGCCCACGCCGAATCTGCTGACCAATCTCGGCGGATTCAAGGGCATGGCGATCGTGCAGCGGGCCAATGTCGAGAGCGGCCAGATCGCAACCCATCCCGTCGGCACCGGTCCGTTCTCGTTCGCCGGACGCCGCAGCGGTGACTCCATCACCCTGAAGGCCAACCCGCACTACTGGGGCGGCCCTCCCCCGATTTCGGGGGTGACGTTCCGGTTCATCTCCGAGCCGACGACGGCCTTGTCGGCGTTGCAGGCCGGCGAGGTCGACTGGACGGATTCGGTACCGCCACAGCGCGTCGCCCAGCTGCGTGATGACGATTCGCTGACACTGGCCGTCACACCGGGCAACGACTACTGGTACCTCGCACTCAACGAGGCCCGCGCGCCGTGGAACGACCCGCGGGTGCGGCAGGCCATCGCATACGGCATCGACCGCGACGCGATCGCCACGGCCACCAGTTATCGCACCGCCGCGACCAATCAACTGGCGATCCCGCAGGGCAGCCCGTGGTTCACCGATTACCACCGCTACCGCTACTCCGTCGAAGAAGCGCGAAAACTCCTCGCCGAAGCCGGTGCCGCGCCGCACGACCTGGACATGCTGGTGACCAGCGAGTACCCCGAGACGGTGACGGCAGCCCAGATCATCGCCGACAACCTTGCGCCCCTTGGCATCACGGTGAACATTCGCACCGTGGACTTCGCCACGTGGCTCGATGAACAGAACACCGGACACTTCGACATGTTGATGATGGGCTGGCTGGGAAACATCGACCCGGACGACTTCTATTACGCCCAGCACCACACGAACGGCACCAGCAACGCCCAGAAGTTCTCCGACCCCGAGGTCGACCGGCTACTGGACGCCGGCCGCACCGAAACCGATGTCTCCAAGCGAAAAGACCTCTACACCAAGGCCGCAACCCGGATCGCCGATGAGGCCAGCTACATCTACCTGTACAACCCGTCGGTGATCCAGGCCTGGGCCAACAACCTGTCGGGGTATCAGGTGCGCCGCGACGGCGCCGTCCGGTTCCGCACTGCCGACCTGGATGGAGGTGAAACCCGGTGAATCTGACAGCTTTCAACAAGGTCCGTGCCAACCACCCGATCGCGGAGTTCCTCGCCCGACGGCTGCTGTACTCGGCGGTGGTGCTCATCGGCGTGCTGATCGTGGTATTCGCCTTGGTCCATCTGGTGCCCGGCGATCCGGTCCGGATCGCGCTCGGCACCCGCTACACCCCGCAGGCCTACGACGCGCTGCGCGAGGCCAGCGGCATGGACCGGCCCATCGTCGAGCAGTTCTTCTCCTATCTCGGCTCCGCGCTGACCGGCGATCTCGGTGTCAGTTTCCGCAACGGTGACCCCGTCACCCTGACCCTGCTCGACCGACTGCCGGCCACGTTGTCCCTCGGCGTGGTCGGGATCCTCATCGCCCTGGTGATCGCGCTGCCCGCCGGGATCTTCTCTGCGCTGAGGGAAGGTCGGTTCAGCGACGGAATCGTGCGGGTCGCCAGCCAATTCGGCGTGTCGGTCCCGGATTTCTGGTTGGGCATCCTGCTGATCGGGCTCTTCGCCTCGACGCTGGGATGGTTGCCCACCTCGGGATACCGCCCACTGCTTGCAGATCCGGGCGGCTGGGTGCGCCACATCATCCTGCCCGGACTGACCGTGGGCCTGGTGGCCGGCGCGATCATGACCCGGTATGTGCGCTCGGCGGTGCTGGAGGTCGCCGCCATGGGGTACGTGCGGACCGCGCGGTCGAAGGGGCTGCCCCCACCGGTCGTAACCTTCCGCCACATCGTGCGCAACGCACTGCTGCCGGTGTTGACCATCACCGGAATCCAGTTGGCCACGATCCTGGGTGGGGTGATCGTGGTCGAAGTCGTGTTCGCCTGGCCGGGCCTGGGTCGGCTGGTCTTCAATTCGGTTGCCGCCCGAGATTATCCGGTGATCCAGGGAGCGGTGCTGTTGATCGCGGTCCTGTTCCTCCTGATCAATCTGCTGGTGGATGTGCTGTATGCGATCGTCGACCCGAGGATCCGGCTGTCATGACCCAAAACCAGGATTCCCGCGTCGCATCGTGGCGACTGTTGCTGTCCAATCCGGTCACGGCGATCAGCGCCGCGGTACTACTCGCTGTGCTGATCGTCGCCGTCGCCGCCTCCTGGATCGCGCCGTACGGGATCAACGACATCGACGTGCCCAGCGCACTGCAGGGCCCCGGCACCGCCCACTGGTTCGGCACCGACGAGCTCGGCCGCGACGTGTTCTCGCGGGTACTGGTCGCGATCGCGGCGTCGCTCCGGGTCGCGGTCGTTTCGGTGATGCTGGCCGCGGTGATCGGCGTGCTGATCGGCGTCCTCGCCGGTTACCGTGGCGGCTGGATCGACACCGTGTTCATGCGCGTCGTCGATGTGATGTTCGCGTTTCCGGTGTTGCTGCTCGCCCTGGCGATCGTGGCGGTTCTCGGACCCGGTATCACCACCACCATGCTGGCCATCGGGATCGTCTACATCCCCATCTTCGCCCGCGTGGCCCGGGCGTCGGCGCTGGGTGTGCGGGTGGAACCCTTCGTCGCCGTGTCGCGGAGTATGGGGACCGGAGACGGCTACATCCTGATTCGGCACATCCTGCCGAATATCGCCGGGCCGTTGATCGTTCAGCTCTCGCTGTCGCTCGCGTTCGCGATCCTGGCCGAGGCCGCACTGTCGTTCCTGGGATTGGGCATCCAGCCACCGCAGCCGTCGCTGGGCCGGATGATCTTCGACGCCCAGGGATTCGTCACCCTCGCCTGGTGGATGGCAGTGTTCCCAGGTACGGCGATCTTCGTGATGGTACTGGCGTTCAACCTGTTCGGCGACGGTCTCAGAGATGTCCTCGACCCCAAGCAACGAACGTCCATCGAGGCGAGAAGGGCGGGGCGACAGTGACTTCACCGACCTCACCAGTGCTGAAAGTCGACGATCTACGGGTCGCGATCGGCCGCCGCGAGATCGTGCGGGGTGTGTCGTTCGACGTGCATCGTGAGCAGACGGTCGGCATCGTCGGCGAATCCGGGTCCGGCAAGTCGATGACGGTGCTGGCCGCCACCGGCCTGTTGGACGCACCGGGGGCAGTCGTCGCCGGGAGCAGCACGCTGGCCGGTGACACGCAATTGGTCGGAGCCTCGGCGCGGGCCCTGCGGGCCGTGCACGGAAGCCGGATCGGATTCGTCTTCCAGGATCCCGGAACGTCGCTGAACCCCCTGCTGACTCTGGAACGTCAGATCACCGAAACCCTTGAGACACATCGTAAGATGACCCGCCGTCAATCCCGTGTCCGCGCAGGCGAGCTGCTCGATGCCGTCGGGCTCCCCCAGGACCGGCTCGATGCCTACCCGCATCAGCTGTCCGGCGGGCAACGTCAGCGGGTGATGATCGCGATCGCCCTGGCCTGTGATCCGGAACTGCTCATCGCTGACGAACCCACGACCGCCCTCGATGTGACCACGCAGGCCCAGATCATCGAACTGGTGGCGGATCTGCAGCGGGATTTCGGGACCGCGGTGGTGTGGATCAGCCACGATCTCGGGGTGATCGGTCAGGTGGCCGATGAGGTGACGGTGCTGCGTGACGGCGAGGCTGTCGAGCAGGCGCCGATCCTCGATGTATTCGATCATCCACAGCACGCCTACACCCGTGAGTTGTTGGCCGCCCGCCCCCTGGTGGACGGCCCCGGACCCGAACCTGCCGCCGACGACACACCGGTTCTGTTGCAGACCAAGGGACTTGAGGTGCACTACGGCGCGGTGCAGGCGGTCAAGGACGTATCGTTCGAGATCCGCCGGGCGACGACGCTGGGGATCGTGGGCGAATCGGGCTCGGGCAAATCGACAGTGGCCGCTGCACTGACCGGGCTGGCCGCACCGTCGGCAGGCACGGCGACGCTGGCCGGCGACGACATTCTGGCCGGCGGGCGCGAGTTGCGCCGACGGGTCAGCCTGGTGTTCCAGGACCCGTTCGCCTCACTCGATCCGCGGGCCCGGGTGAGCTCGGCGATCGGTGAGCCGCTGCGGGTGCACCGGTTGGCGGCAGGGCGGCGGGCCCGCGCCGCACGGGTGGAAGAACTCCTCGAACTCGTCGGACTACCAACAGATTTCGCGTCCCGATATCCGCACGAGCTGTCCGGTGGACAGCGCCAGCGGGTCAGCATCGCCCGAGCGCTGGCCACCGAGCCCGAGGTGCTCATCCTCGACGAGTCCACCGCATCGCTGGATGTGTCGGTGCAGTCACGGGTGCTCGACCTGTTGTCCGAGCTGCAGCGTGAGTTGGGTCTGACCTATCTGTTCATCGCGCACGACCTGGCGGTGGTGCACCGGATGTGCCACGACGTGCTCGTGATGCGGGCCGGCGAGGTGGTCGAGTACGGCCCGGCCGCCGAGTTGTTCAGGGCACCACAGCACTCCTACACCCGGACCCTGCTGGCCGCGGTTCCGCCGGCCAGGCCGCGTGAGAAGGTGTGAGCCATGACAGCTCTGGATGGAAAAGTCGCGCTCGTCACCGGTGCCTCATCGGGACTCGGCGCGGCGGTGGCCCAATTGTTCGCCGCGCGTGGCGCGAAGGTGTTCGGGGTCGCCCGCGACGCCGAACGGATGGCCACGGTGTTCGAGGATGTGCCCGGAGGGGCGTACGCATCGGTGGACATCTCCTCGTCGGAAGCCTGCCGGGACGCGGTGGCTCAGTGCGTCGAGAAGTTCGGCCGTCTCGACGCACTGATCAACGTCGCGGGATTCCACCAGATGCGCCACACGATGTCGGTGACCGACGAGGACTGGGACAAGGATCTCGCGGTGAACCTGAACGGCCCGTTCTTCCTGTGCCGGGCGGCGCTGCCACATCTGCTGGAGGCCGGCGGCAACATCGTCAATGTCGCATCCATCGCGGGCATCGAAGGTGAGGTCTACTCGGCGGGGTATTGCGCCGCCAAGCACGGACTCGTCGGACTCACCCGCGCCCTGGCCATTGAGTTCACCTCGGAGCGCCTCCGCGTCAACGCGGTGTGCCCGGGCGGCATGCTCACTCCCCAGACCACCGAGTTCGCCGCCCCGGAGGACGCGGACTGGAATCTCATCATGAGAATCGCTGCGCCCCGCGGAATGATGGACGTGGCCGATGTCGCCAAGACCATCGCGTTCCTGGCCAGTGACGACGCGGCCGCCGTGCACGGTGCGGTCTACATCGTCGACGCGGGCAAGACAGCCGGATGAGCAGGTAAGACTCCTAACCGCCCGGCACCACGAGGACCGGCCGGTACGTGCGCTGCAGCGTCGCCGCAGCCACGCTGCCCAACAGCACCTTCTTCAGCGCCGATCGCCCGCGCGAGCCGACGACCACGACACCGGCCCGTTGGTCCTCGGCAAACGCCACGAGCGCGTCGGCCGTGGCGCCGGCGCCTGATCCGCGGAACCTGGGCACGCGGTGACCAGGTTGGGCGGCAGCCACGTCGACCGCGCCACCGTCGTCCACCCCGACCGAGACCACCTCGCGGTCGGGGAACAGCGCGCCGGCGACGGCAAGCGCCCGGTCGGATCCCTTTGAGCCGTCGACTCCGACCACGACCGGCCCGTCGGCCACTGCCTCGTATTCGGCCGAGATCATGTTCTGTGACACGACGAGCACCGCGCGGGGGGCGTGGTGTACCACCAGATCCGAGACGCTGCCCAGCTTCGAGTCGCTCGCGCCTGCGCCGCGGGCGCCGACGATCAGCACGTCGGGTTCGAGTTGTTCGGCCACCTGCGCCAGCCCGAGGCCCTCTCCCGCCCAGGTCCGCTTGACCAACGCCTCCGGATTCCAGCCGGCGGCCCGGGCGAGGATCACGCCGGTGTCGACCAGTCGCGCGGCCTCACCTTCGCTTTCACTGTCGACAAGATCGATCAGCTCGTCGACATTGCGTGCCGAGTGCCGCAGCCGGGCCCGCAGTCCCTTGCTGCCGAACGGTGGCGTGCACAGATAGACGACCACCGCATCGGCTGCCGGGAACAGCGCAGCGCCGCTGTTGATCGCCGCGTTGGCCGCCAGCGACCCGTCATACCCGAGCACTACCTTCATGTGGGTCCCCTTGCTCCGTTCGTGCGGTCCGGTTCGTGCCTCCGATCCCAGACTAGAGGGCTGTGGGAGTACCCATCGGGTTTGCACGCCGACCGGGAAGCAGGTAGCCGACTACGCTATCGGCCGTTCTGGTTACGCGCGCAAGCTCAGCTCATGGACGTCACCGTGAACGGCCTGGCCCACCTCAGGGCACCCGTCGCTGTCGCCTCCGACGTCATCCACCGCGACGCCGGGGCCGAACTTCGGGATCAGACCTTCAAGCGCTGGGTGCGCAGTGCGGCCGTGGTCGGCGCCGGTGGCGGCGGGATAGTCGGCGCCTTCCTGGCCTTCGCTGCTCCCATCGTGTTGAGCCCGGCCGACACCCAACGCCTGCTGATGCGCGGCGGCACCGTACTGATCGTGTTCCTGGCCGTCGCGGTCCCGGTGATGATGCGGGTCCGGCGCCACCGGTTCGCCGCAGGCACCGCCTGGCTCAGCGAGGGCCGTGCGCCCACCCCGAAGGAGCAGCGGATGACGCTGGGCGCCTCCGGGGAGGCGGTGCGACTGTCGGCTGCGGTGTGGGGTGTGGGCGCGGTGATCTTCGGGTCGCTGGCGCTCAGTCAGCAGGTGTCCACCGCGGTGTACATCTTCAGTGTGGTGGCGCTGGGCGGTATCTCGACGAGCGCGGTTTGGTATCTGATCGTCGAGCGGGTCATGCGGCCGGTGTCGGCTCGTGCCCTCGACGGCGCCACCCCGGACCGACGGTTCGGACCGACGATCGGGCGCAGGCTGATGATGGCCTGGCTGTTGGCGACCGGCGTTCCGTTGTTCGGTGTGGCGGTCTTGGCGGTGGGCTATCTGGCCGACGTCGGTTTCCGCGCCCAACGCACTTTCGCGGCGATCCTGATCCTGGTGGCGGTGGCGATCGTGGTCGGCCTGTTCGCGATCCTGATCGCCATCCGCTCGGTCACCGAACGGGTCACCGCGCTGCGCCGGGCTCTGGCCCGGGTGCAGGCCGGCGATTTCGGTGCGCGGGTCGAGGTCGACGACGCCAGCGAGATCGGGCGCCTGCAGGCCGGTTTCAACACGATGACGGCGGGCCTGGCCGAACGCGAGCGCATCCGTCATACCTTCGGCACCTACGTGGATCGCGATGTGGCCGAACACATTCTGTGTGCTGCCGGATCGGTGGAAGCCCAGGAGGTGGACGTCACGCTGATGTTCGTCGACGTCCGCGGATTCACCACGCTTGCCGAGCAGTTGCAGCCCACCGAGGTGGTCACGACACTCAATCGGCTGTTCGAGCGAATCGTCCCGATCGTGCACGATCACGGCGGCCATGTGGACAAGTACGCGGGCGACGGCCTGATGGCCGTCTTCGGTGCGCCCCGGCACCAAGACCGGCACGCTGACGACGCCCTGGGTGCGGCGCTGCAGATCGCCGCCGCCGTGCACGACGAGTTCAGCGGCACGCTGTCGGTGGGCGTGGGACTGAACTCCGGGCCGGTGGTAGCCGGAAATGTCGGTGGCGCAGGGCGTTTGGAGTTCTCCGTGATAGGTGATGCGGTGAACATCGCCTCCCGGGTGGAGACCGCGACCCGCCAGACCGGCGACACCGTGCTGCTCACGGGTGCCACATTGAGCCAACTCACCAGGGACCAAGGGCGTTTCGAGGCTCGTCCCGGGTTGGCTCTCAAGGGCAAGACCAACCCGGTGGCCGTGTACGCCCCGGCGTGTCAGCGCTCGCCGTACTCCAGTGGCGGTTCTGACGAATCAACGTGGCCGTAGCTGCTGATGGTGAGTCCGTCGGGCCCGACCTCGTAGCGGGCACCATCAGCGGGATTGGTGGCCACGAATCCGTTTCCGGAGCGCTCGGCCGTGGGGATCTGAAGATTGGCGCCGTCGCTGAGCCGCTCACCGCGGTAGGAGAAGGAATCGGGGCCGCTCTGGCAGATGACCGCCAGCGACGACGCGGTTCGGATCACGGCGGCCGGGGTGGTCCCCTCGACGCAGCGCGCGGTGTGATCGATGAAGCCCTGGTCGTCGGTGCCGCTGACGTTGGCGGTCGCCGAGCCGGCCGTGGTGGTCGTCGTCGGCGCCTCGGACGTGGCGTTCGGTGGGGTCGGTGCGGTCAGCGTCTCGTGCGTGGAGGAGCTGTCGCCGCCACTCGCCAACACTACGGCCAGCACCGCGGCGATCCCGAGCAACCCCACGGACGCCACGATCAAGCTCAGCTGGGTCCGGCTGAACCGCGGCTTGCGGGCCGGAGCCTGCGGCGCTTGAGGTGCGGGCGGCGCCGGCGGGTACGGCGTGAAGCCGGTGTGATCCGGGTTCGGGTAGATCGACGAGAACTCTCGGGTGCCCGGCGGATGCGACTGTGTCGGTGCCGGAGGGGACGGCGTCGGTGACGGCAGCGGTGGTGGCGCGGGAGCAGGAGCGGGCGGTACCGGTGGTGGTGGCGGAGGTGCCGCCGAGGCACCGGATGTGGTGGCAACGCGGGCGGCTTTGGCCAGTTCGCCGGCACTGGGATAGCGGTCGACCGCGTCCTTGGCCATGCCTTTGGCGACGACCTCGTCGAATGCCCGCGGGATGCCGCGACGCATGATGCTGGGCCGGGGGGCCGGGGAGAACATGTGGGCGCTCATCAGCTGGCGCAGATCACCGGCCTCGTACGGCGGCCTGCCGATCATCATCTCGTAGAGCAGGCAGGTCAGCGCATAGACGTCGGCGGCCGGTCCGACGGGGCCGCCGGAGAATCTCTCGGGCGCCATGTAGGCGCTCGATCCGATCAGCACGCCCGTCATGGTGACGCTGGCCTCACCCCCGACGTGGGCGATGCCGAAATCCACCAGATAGGCGAAGTCGTCGGGGGTGAGCAGTACGTTCTCCGGCTTGATGTCGCGGTGCACCAGGCCGTCGGCGTGCGCGGCGTCCAGCGCGGCGGCCACCTGCGTGACGATGGCAGTGGCCCGTTCCGGGGTGAGCGGGCCGCCCGACCGCAGCAGTTCCTTGACGCTGGCGCCCTCGACCAGGCGCATGTCGATGTACAGGACGCCGTCGATCTCGCCGAAATCGTGTACGGGGATGACGTGGGGTTCCTGTAGCCGGGCCGCCACGCGGGACTCACGCCGAAACCGCTCCTGAAAGCTCGCGTCGGCGGCGATCTCGGTGCGTAGCAGCTTGACCGCCACCGTGCGTTCCTTGACCGTGTCGTAGGCGCGGTACACCTCGCCCATTCCACCGACACCGATCAGCGATTTCAGCTCATACGGTCCGAACCGGGTGCCGAGGCGCGAGGCACCAGGGGGCGGCGTCATTGCACGATCCTTTCAGCCCTCCCCGACTGTCAGCGGTCCGCCGACCGTGTCGCACCGGCGCGGCGCATCGGGGTCCGGTGACGAGGATATACGTGCGCCGTCAGCCGAACGACGAGTGCGGCGCTCCCATACCAGGGTCGATCTTCACAGGTCCCGAAGCCGACGGGGCTACCGGGAAATCGAAGATGGCTGTCGGGATGTACACCGTCGCACAGGCATTCGGGATGTCGACGACGCCGGACAGCCGTCCCTCGATGGGCGCGGCGCCCAGCAGCAGGTACGCCTGCTCGGGGCTGTAACCGAATTTCGTCAGATATTCGATCGCGTGCAGGCAGGCCCGCTGGTAGGACAGGTGCGAGTCCAGGTAGCGCTGCTCACCGTCGAGGGTGACCGAGGTCCCGGAGAACGCGATCCATTCGGAGTACTGCGGATCGGTGTTGCCCGGCATGAATATGGCGTTCTCGCTCACCCCGTAGGTCTCCATGCCGCCGGGGATCACGTCGACGCGCAGGTCGATGAAGCCGCCCATCTCGATGGCACCGCAGAAGGTGATCTCACCGTCGCCCTGCGAGAAATGCAGGTCACCCACGGACAGGTTCGCTCCGTCGACGTACACCGGATAGAACACCCGGCTGCCCTTGGTGAGGATCTTGATGTCCTGGTTGCCGCCGTTCTCGCGCGGCGGCGCGGTGCGGGCAGCCTCGGCGGCGGCCTTGGTGAACGCGTCTCCGGTCAGCCCGCCCAGAATCGCGTCGCGCGGCTCCGGTGGCAGGGCCAGCGGCGGCACCCGGTCGGGGTCCGTCGCGATCAGTGCGGCCTCGCGCGTGTTCCACTTCCCGAGCAGCCCGGTCGAGGGCGCGGTGCCCATCAACCCGGGATGCACGATGCCGGTGAACTCCACGTGCGGCACATGGCGTGAGGTGGCCTTCTGGCCGGAGAAGTCCCAGATCGCCTTGTAGGCGTCCGGGAACTGATCGGTCAGGAACCCGCCACCGTTGAGCTTGGGGAAGATGCCCGTGTAGCCCCAGCCCTGGCCGGCCAGCGGCCCGGAGTCCTCCTGCGGGATCGGACCGACGTCGAGGATGTCGACGATCAGCAGGTCGCCGGGCTTGGCGCCCTCGACCGCGATCGGGCCGGACAGCACATGCACTGTGGTCAGCGGGGCGTTGAGGATGTCGTCGGCCGAATCGTCGTTGACGATCGCGCCGTCGAACCACTCGCGACAGTGGACCCGGAAAGAGTCGCCCTGTTTGACCGTCACCGCGGCCGGGATGTCGGGGTGCCACCGGTTGTGGCCCAGCTTCTCCTGATCGGTGAACTTCTTGGTCGAGTCGAGCGGGAATACGACTTCAGGCATTGATCCTCCTTCGAAGACTTCAGGGACGGGGCAACTTCTGGTGAAGCGGGTTGGTGGTGATCTTCTGTCGCCGTGCGGACGGGCCCGATGCCGGCCGTCCGGTCACCACCGCGGGACTGTCCGCCGACGCGCGTGTCGAGTCCTGAAGCGCCATGGCGGTCGAGCCGCCGTGGCCGAGGTTCGGTGCCGCGATGGTTCGGCGCGCCGGCCCCCGGCAATCGGGGCAGTCGATGACGTCGGGACGCGCGCTCATCGAATACATCTTTTTCGTCACGCCGCAACCGGACGCGCAGCGAAATTCGTAGAGAACCAACAGGTTTCCTTTATGTTGCCGGGAGCTGCTCTGTCGACAACGGTCACACTACCGACGAACCCCGCTGTTGGCGCGCCACTTCGGCAATAGAGCCCCAAAGTTTGGACCTTTTAACGCTGGCGGGGATCTTGCCCGGCTTCCGGTGTTGCACTGAGGCGGGAGAGACCGGCTGCGGTAGCTTCCACGCAGACGCGTCTGGAATCCAGCCGGCAGGTCCGTCGGCACCTCAGGAGGGACCCCGGTGAATGAGGTCAAACCGTTCTCGCCGTCGATCGACTGGAGCGCCGAACCCCTGCACTCGCTGTGGTGGCTGGCCCAGGCCTGGACCATCACCGCGATCTGCACTCTGGCGGTCCTGACCCTGCTCGCCCGGTTCACCACCTGGGGGCGGCAGTTCTGGGCCGTCACCGGTTCCTACTTCACCGGACGCCACAGCATCAAGCCCTGGCTGATCCTGGCCGCGATGTTGCTGTCGGTCATCATCGGCGTGCGCCTGTCGGTGTTGTTCAGCTATCAGGGCAACGACCTGTTCACCTCGGCCCAAGTCGCCGTCGAAGGTTTGGCCACCGGCAACGACCAGGTCAGGGACTCCGGGATCCGCGGCTTCTGGATCGCGCTGGCGACGTTCATGGGGCTGGCCGCGATCCTGGTCACCCGGGTTCTGATCGACCTCTTCATGACGCAGCGCTTCATGCTGGCCTGGCGTGCGTGGCTGACCGACCGGCTCACCGGTGACTGGCTCGACGGCCGCGCCTACTACCGGTCCCGGTTCATCGACCAGACCATCGACAACCCGGATCAGCGCATCCAGTCCGACATCGACGTATTCACCGCGTTGTCCGGTCCGCAACCCAACACCCCGCACCAGACCAGCAACGGCACACTGCCGTTCGGCGCCATCTCGTCGATCGTCTCGGTCATCTCGTTCACCTCGATCCTGTGGAACCTCTCCGGTGACCTCTCGTTGTTCGGGATCGAGATACCGCGGGCGATGTTCTGGTCGGTGTTCGTCTACGTCGCGTTCGCCACGGTGGTCGCCTTCGCCCTCGGTCGCCCGCTGATCCGGCTGTCGTTCAACAACGAGAAGTTCAATGCCGCATTCCGTTACGCGCTGGTGCGCCTGCGCGACGCGGCCGAATCGGTGGCGCTGTACCGCGGGGAGAGGGCCGAGCGGTCACAACTGCGCGAACGCTTCGCCGCCGTCGTCACCAACTACAAGCACTTCGTCAACCGGACCATGGCCTTCACCGGATGGAACCTGTCGATGAACCACATCATCATTCCGCTGCCGTGGATGCTGCAGGCTCCGCGACTGTTCACCGGCCAGATCCAGCTCGGCACGGTCAACCAGTCGGTGGCCGCATTCGGCGCCATCCAGGACGCGTTGTCGTTCTTCCGCAATTCCTATGACACCTTCGCCGGTTACCGCGCGTCGATCATCCGCCTGCACGGGTTGGTCACCGCCGACAAGCAGAGCCGCGAGCTGCCCAAGCTGGACGTCGCGGGGCTCGCCGCGAACACCGACAGCCTGGTCGAACTGGACGACGTCGAGGTGCGCAACCCGGCGGGCGAGCAGTTGATCGACGAACTGAACCTGTCGCTGGCCGCCGGCGAGGCCCTGATCATCACCGGCAAGTCCGGCACCGGCAAGACGACGCTGCTGCGCAGCATCGCCCAGCTGTGGCCGTACGCCTCCGGGGCGGTGCGGTGTCCGCAGGGCGACAACGAGACGCTGTATCTGTCGCAGGTGCCCTACATCCCGCTGGGTGATCTGCGGACCGTGGTGTCCTATCCGCAGCAGCCCTGGGCGCTGCCCGATACCGCGCTGCGCGATGCCCTACTCGCGGTCGCGCTGCCGCGCTACGTCGACCGGCTCGACGAGGACGCCGACTGGGCCAAGGTGCTCTCCCCCGGCGAACAGCAACGGGTCGCGTTCGCCCGGGTGCTGCTGACCAAACCCAAGGTGGCGTTCCTCGACGAGGCAACCTCGGCGCTCGACGAGCCGCTGGAGTTCATGATCTACAGCCTGGTCCGCCGCGAACTACCCGACACCGTGCTGGTCAGCGTCACCCACCGCTCCACGGTCCACCGCCACCACAACACCCACCTGGAACTGCTCGGCGAGGGAAAGTGGCGGCTGGGCCCAGTCGACGAGACCGAACCGGTCGGCGTGTAGCGCCTGGTGACGAAAGCTGGCCGCCTGTCGCCGTAGCGCGTCTGGTAAGACGGTGGGAACGACACCGCGTAGTAAGGTAAGCCTTCACACAATGCCCGACCGCTGCATCGTGTCCTCCCCACCGACCACCAAGGGTTCCTGATGGCCGATTCCAGAGCTCCCCACACGGGGATCGCTCGATGGATCCGTCGATTCGCCATTCCGGTGATTGTCGGCTGGATCGCGCTCCTGGCGTATCTGAGCGCCACCGTCCCACCGCTCGAGGTGGTGGGCCAGATGCGCTCGGTGTCGATGAGTCCCAGCGATGCGCCGTCGGTGATCGCGATGAAGCGCGTCGGCACGGTGTTCGACGAGTTCCATTCCGACAGCTCGGCGATGATCGTGCTGGAGGCCCAGGGGGACGGGGCCAAGCTCAACGACGACGCGCACCGGTTCTACAACGACATGGTCGACCGGCTCGAGGCCGACAAGAAGCACGTCGAGCACGTCCAGGACTTCTGGGGCGACCCGCTCACCGAGGCAGGCGCGCAGAGCAACGACGGCAAGGCCACCTACGTGCAGGTGTACCTGGCCGGCAACATGGGTGAGGCACTGGCCAACGAATCGGTGGAGGCCGTCCAGAAGCTCATCGCCGGACTGTCCCCGCCGCCCGGGCTCAAGGTGTACGTCACCGGGCCCACCGCCCTGGCCGCCGATCAACAGATCTCCGGCGACCGCAGCGTCAAGATCATCGAGGGCGTCACCTTCGCGGTCATCATCACGATGCTGCTGCTCGTCTACCGGTCGATCGTCACGGTGATCCTGGTGCTGGCGATGGTGGTGATCGAGCTGTCGGCGGCCCGCGCCGTGGTGGCGTTCCTGGGCTATCACGAATTGATCGGCCTTTCGACCTTCGCCACGCAGCTTCTGGTCACCCTCGCGATCGCCGCATCCACTGATTATGCGATCTTCCTGATCGGGCGATATCAGGAGGCCCGCGCCGTCGGCGAGGACCGAGAACAGGCGTATTACACGATGTTCCACGGCACCGCCCATGTGGTGCTCGGTTCCGGTATGACCATCGCCGGCGCGACATTGTGCCTGCATTTCACCCGGCTCCCCTATTTCCAGACCCTGGGCATCCCGATGGCCGTCGGCATGACGGTCACGGTTTTTGCCGCGCTCACGCTGGGGCCGGCGGTCATCTCCGTGGCCAGCAGGTTCCGCAAGGTGCTCGAACCCAAACGCGCCATGCGGATCCGCTTCTGGCGACGCCTGGGCGCCTTCGTGGTGCGCTGGCCCGGGCCGGTGTTACTGGGCACCATCCTGCTGTCACTGGTCGGTCTGCTCACGCTGCCGGGCTACCGGACCAACTACAACGACCGCAACTACCTGCCCACCGATCTGCCCGCGCAGGAGGGCTTCGCCGCGGCCGACCGGCACTTCTCGGCGGCCAAGATGAACCCCGAGTTGCTGCTCATCGAAACCGACCACGACGTCCGCAATTCGGCGGACTTCCTGGTGATCGACCGGATCGCGAAGCGAGTCTTCGAGGTGCCGGGGGTCGGCAGCGTGCAGGCCATCACCCGCCCTCAGGGTGAGCCGCTGGAATTCAGCACCATCCCGGCCCAGATGAGCATGGGCGGGGTCATGCAGACCATGAACCGCAAGTACCTCACCGACCGCGCCGACGACATGCTGCTGCAGGCCGACGAGATGCAGAAGACCATCAACACGATGGATCAGATGATCGCGCTGATGGAGGAGATGAGCTCCATCACGCACAACATGGTCGGCAAGATGGACACGATGGTCGTCGACGTCAAGGAATTGCGGGACCACATCTCCGATTTCGACGACTTCCTGCGCCCGCTGCGCAATTACCTCTACTGGGAACCGCACTGCTCCAACATCCCGGTCTGCTGGTCGATGCGTTCGGTGTTCGACGGCCTCGACGGGGTGGACGCCCTGACGGACAGCATCCAGGAACTCATGCCGGACATGCACCGACTCGATGCCCTGATGCCACAGATGGCGACGATGATGCGGCCGCAGATCGAGACCATGCGGACCATGAAGACCATGATGCTGACGATGTATCAGACCCAGAAGGGTCTGCAGGATCAGATGGCCGCGATGCAGGAAAACCAGACTGCCATGGGCACGGCGTTCAACGACGCAAAGAACGACGACACCTTCTACTTGCCGCCGGAAACCTTCAACAACGCCGACTTCAAGCGCGGCATGAAGAGCTTCATCTCCCCCGACGGAAAAGCGGTGCGCTTCATCATCTCTCACGAGGGTGATCCGCTGACGCCGGAGGGCATCGAGATCATCGACGACATAAAACTGGCCGCCAAGGAGGCCATGAAGAACACGCCGTTCGAGGGCTCCAAGATCTACATGGGCGGTACCGCGTCGGCCTTCAAGGACATGCAGGAAGGCAACAACTACGACCTGATCATCGCCGGGATCTCGGCGATCTGCCTGATCTTCATCATCATGCTGATCATCACCCGCAGCCTGGTGGCTGCCGCGGTGATCGTCGGCACGGTGCTGATTTCGCTGGGAACCTCGTTCGGATTGTCAATCCTGGTGTGGCAACACCTGATCGGGATCGAACTGCACTTCATGGTGATGGCGATGGCGGTGATCGTGCTGCTGGCCGTCGGCGCGGACTACAACCTGCTGTTGGTGGCAAGGCTCAAAGAAGAGCTGCCTGCCGGTATCAACACCGGCATCATCCGGGCCATGGGCGGCAGCGGATCGGTAGTGACCGCGGCCGGGCTGGTGTTCGCATTCACCATGATGTCGATGGTGGTCAGCGAGATGATCGTGGTCGCCCAGGTGGGCTCGACGATCGGTCTGGGTCTGTTGTTCGACACCCTGGTGATCCGCTCGTTCATGACCCCGTCGATCGCCGCACTGATGGGCAAGTGGTTCTGGTGGCCGCAGCTGGTGCGTCAACGCCCGGCGCGCGGTGTGGTGGCGCGCGCGATGGAGCGGTCGAACCGTTGATGGCACCGGTGGCCCTGCGCGCCGCGTAGTGTCAGAGACATCGGGACCACTCAGGCCCTCACAAACAAGGGGCCCAGCAATGTCTGACACATCTCCTCGAAGATCCAATGCTCAGCGCATCGAGGTGGCACTGCATGACCAGAAGCGCTGAGGTGAAACAGCTTTCGTTAGGCGTTCTGGCCCACTCCCGCAAACCCAACGAGCGTAGGCTGCCCATCCACCCGGCGCACTTGAGCAGGATCGATCCACCGATCCGGCAACGGGTCCACCTTGAGCGCGGCTACGGCCAGGCGTTCGGCTCCACAGATGATGCACTGGCCGAACTGGTCGGCGGCATCAAGACGCGCGACGAGATCCTCGCGGACTGCGACATCATCCTGCTGCCCAAGGTGCAGGCGGATGATCTGGCGGAGCTGAGGGTCGGACAAATCGTCTGGGGATGGCCGCACTGTGTGCAGGATGCCGCCCTCACGCAGATCGCCATTGACCGGCGGCTGACGTTGATCGCCTTCGAGGCGATGAACCACTGGCAGGCCGACGGTGGATTCGGTCTGCACGTCTTCCACAAGAACAACGAGCTCGCGGGTTACTGCTCGGTGCTCCACGCGATGCAACTGGCTGGAATCACCGGCAGCTACGGTCGTCGGCTCCGCGCTGCCGTCATCGGATTCGGGGCGACGGCACGCGGTGCGGTCACTGCGCTCAACGCCCATGGCGTCGATGATGTCCGCGTCCTGACCAACCGTGACGTGGCGGCCGTCGGATCACCGATCCACTCGACGCAGATCGTGCAAATGGGACGAGACAAGGACACTCCCGAGCAGACGTGGGCCGACACACCAGAGGACGGCTTGGTGCCGGTGGCTCGCTTCCTTGCCGAGAACGACATCGTCGTCAATTGCGTGCTGCAAGATCCCAACGCTCCCCTCACCTTCGTTACCGAAGACGATCTCGCCATGTTCAACCCCGGCAGCCTGCTCGTCGACGTCTCCTGCGATGCCGGCATGGGGTTCAGCTGGGCGCGCCCGAGTTCCTTCACAGACCCGGTCTGCACGGTGGCCAACGGCATCTACTACTACGCCGTGGACCACAGCCCGTCCTACCTGTGGAACTCCGCGACCTGGGAGATCAGCGAAGCGCTGATGCCACACATCGAGACCGTGCTCGACGGCTCCACGGCGTGGGAGGCGGACAACACGATCTCGCGGGCCATCGAGATTCGCGACGGCACCGTACAGAACCCCGACATCCTGAAGTTTCAGCGCCGCGAGGATGCCTACCCTCATGCCGTCCACCGGCAGATCCTCAGTTGATAGGTGCGGCTACGGCCGCCGCGATCAGGAGGCCGGCGGCTGCGTCTACCCGTGACCTGTCCTCGGTGACCAGACCGTCCTGGCACAGCCCGCGCAGGCCGGAGACCACCAGGGTGGCCCGCGCCCGCGCGTCGTCGGCGCCGTGGCCGATCGCGGTCAAGGCTTGGGCGATCGGACCGATCATGGTCTCGACCGCATTGCGGGCCGACCCGCCATAGGTGTGCGGGTCGGTGATGGCCAGACTGAGGACCTGAAGCAACAGCCGAACGTTGCGCCGTTCACCGCCGTGGGTCAGCTCCCGCCATAATGTCGTTGCCGCATCGACGAATTCGTCGGGGCTCGTGACACCGGCGAACATCTCCCCCAGCTCCGGACGGCTCGCATCCAGGGCCTGAGCCAGGAGTTCGGCCCGGTCACCGAAGTAGTACAGCAGCATGCGCTTGCTCGTGCCCAGGGCCTCGGCCATCGGCGCCAGCGACATCTCGCCGATCCCGTGCTCTTCGAGGTACCGCACGACGCCCTTCAGCAGCTCTTCACGCTTTGCGGGATCCGCTGTCCTGGCCACCCCTTGACCGTACCGATCGGTACATTTATAGTCAATAGCGTACCGCTCGGTACATTTATCGTGATTGAGGAGAATCTCATGGCTGAGCTACGAGTTGCCGTGGTCGGCGCCGGCATCGGCGGTTTGACCGCCGCGATCGCCATGCGCGCCAACGGAATCGACGCGACCGTGTACGAGCAGGCCCACGAGCTCAAGGCGCTCGGCGCGGGCGTCTCCATCGCGACGAACGGATCTCGGATCCTGAACACACTGGGAGTGGGCGCTGCGGTGGCCGCGATCGCGGGTCCCGTCACGCATTATCAGTTCCGCACCTGGCAGGCCGAGCCGATCGCCGGTGAGCCGTCGGCCCTCGGCTTCGGGGACCCGGCGACAACGTGGTGCCTGCACCGCGGCGAATTCCAGAAGGTGCTCGCCGACGCGCTGCCTGCCGGCGCCCTGCAGTTGGGTCGTTCCTGCGTCGGCGCCACCGAGCACAGCGACGGGGTCCGCGTCGAATTCGCCGACGGCACAACGGTGGACGCGGACCTTCTGGTCGGCGCCGACGGTATCCATTCCCGCCTACAGGGCCGCGTGGCCCGCGCCGCCCAACCTGTGAGCGAGGGAATCATGGCCTACCGCGGGCTCATTCCCGCCGACCAGGTGCGCGGCGTCGTCGATATGCATGCCAGCTCCATGTGGCTGGGTCCTCGGCAGAGTTTCCTCGCCTACCCGGTATCGGCCGGCGCACTGCTCAACATCGTCGCGTTCGTCCCCACCAACCTCACCGTCACCGAATCCTGGACCGCCCCCGGCGATGTCGCCGAACTCGCCGCCGCCTACCAGGGGTGGGACCCCACGGTGCTGTCGATCATCGAGGCGATGGATTCCACGTTCCGGTGGGGTATCTACGACCGTGAGCCGCTGGCGCGATGGTCCACCGATCGAATCACGCTGCTGGGCGACAGTGCCCATGCGGTCACACCGCACCTCGGGCAGGGCGCCAATCAGGCCATCGAGGACGCCATGACGCTGGCCGTGCTTCTGCGCGGCGCGCAGCCCGAGCAGATCGGTGCGCGGCTGCGTCGGTACGAAGACCTGCGTATGAGTCGCACCCGCCACGTGCGCCGCCAGGCGCGGGCCGCCGGACTCGTCTACCGCTCGACCGAACTCGCCCCGCCCGCACAGGCAGAGCAACTGCACGCGATTCTCGACAGCGTCGCCATCAACACCTACGACGCCGAGCGGGTCGCCCTCGACGCGGACGTGGCCGCCTGAACCTCCTGGGCCACAACCGCTCCCGACTCACCGGGTGAGCAGCGCTGCTTCCTGCGGGGTGACCAGACGCTCCTGCTTGGCGGGATACCGCCGGCTCTTGATGGGGCAACGGATCAGCGAAAGGGCGATCCGCGTGGTGCGCGTGTCAACTGTTCGGCTGAGGTACACGATGGTTCACTCCGTTCCGCTGATTGATCGTTCTCGGCTCGGTATCGGATATACGGTGCATGACGGCACCGGGTTCACGGCTCCCCCGGCAGGACCGGTACCCCGGGGAGCATCGGGTAGGCGCCGCTGGGTTGCTCAACGGTGCCTACAGCGCCTCCCGGCCGTCGAACCGCGCCGACCGGACCGCCGAGGCCGGGCTGAGCACGGTGGCCTCCGGTCAGTATCGACAACAGGTTCGCGTAGTCGTCGATGGCGTTGACCAACGCACCCGGGTCGAACGGCACCGCGGGCGCCTGGTCGTCGGATGGCAACGGCGCCCGCGGCGCGGCCGCCGCCATACCGTGGCTGACCGTCAGTGCCGCCAGCGCGCCGGCGACGCTCAGCGCCGTGTACCCGAACAGTCGGCCGAAGGTGGCGTGCGCTGTCATGGTGGTCCTCCCCGATCTGACGTCGAGTGCTTCAGTGCACTTGTGTCACTCGGGCAACACTGGTCGGCAAGGGTCACATTCAGGCCACGACACCATCACGAATCGCACGCTATGGCGTGGCTTGGTCTTTGCCTGCAGTCCGCTGTGAAAAGGTGCCACGCTCCGCGCGAGGTCAGTCGTCCTTCAGTCCCAGGGCGCGGGCCATCGTGAAGTACAGGTCGGTCTGATCGCTCAGGCCGACGACGTTGGCCGCACTCGGACCGTAGGCCGCGATACGCAACTGCGCTCCCGTGTGGCCCTGGTCCATCGCATCGAGGTTGTCCGACGTGCCGTAGGAGATGGTCAGGTCCTGTCCATCCTTACCGCGCAGCACGCGGGTCAGGCCCGGGTAGATGGCATCGCGGGTGACCTCGAACGGCAGCTTCGCCTCGGCCGCGGCCTCGCGGACGTCATCGACACTCATGGTCTCGACGATCTGGCTGCTGTGGGCGTGGTCGGCGGTCACGATCACCAGGGTGTCCTTGTTCTCCTCGGCGAAGTCGAGGGCCACCTTCGCGGCCTCGTCGAGGTCGACGGTTTCGCCGATCTGCCCGCACGGATTGGCAGCGTGATCCTGCTTGTCGATCGACGCACCCTCGACCTGCAGGAAGAATCCGTTCTCATTGCCTTTGAGCAGGTCGATGGACTTCTGGGTCATGGCGGCCAGCGTCGGCACCGATGCGCCGCGCTCCGGGTTGTCCTTGCACTCGACGGCCGGCTCCAGGTAGCCGCCCTTGCCCGCCACCGGACCGCTCCACCGGGTCGGCATGTTGCCCTCGGCGAACAGGCCGAGCAACGGGGCTTCCTCGTCGACCTTGTCTACCTTGCCGAGTTCGTCGGCGTTGCGCACGATGGTGAAGCCGCGCTCCTTGGCCTGAACCTCGAGCGTCTTGCCTTGGTAGTCACCGGCTTTGGCGACCTGCTGGAAGGTTTCGGCGCCGCCGCCCATCACGACGTCGGCGCGCGTGCTCAGCAGCTGCTCGGTGATCGACCCCTTGCCGCCCTTCTCCAACGCGTTGGTCGGGCATTTCGCGGTCGTCTCATCCGGCCCATAGCACTTGCGTCCGGTGACGTGCGCGAGTTGCACCGCGGGTGTGGCGTCCTGGATCTCGGCGGTGGAGATGTCTCCGGTCGCCTTACCCGCATCCTTGGCAAGCTGCAGCAACGTCCGCTGTTCCTTGCCGTGGATGTCTACCGAGATCGCGCCGTTGTAGGTCTTGGTCCCGGTGGCCCAGGCCGATCCGCTGGCGGCCGAATCGGTCACGTAGGTGGGCTTGCCGTCCTTGTCCAGGGAGTAGTGCGTGTACTGGCCGGTCAGCGGGAAGGCGTCGAGACCCGGGAAGGCGCCGCCGGCTCCTTGTGCGTAGTTACGGGCGACCGTGATCTCTGAGTCGCCCATCCCGTCGCCGATCAACAGGATGACGTTCTTGGCGCCGGTGTTCTTGATGGAGTCGGCGATGAGCGAGCTGCGGTCGTCGCCGGCGCGGGTCGCTCCGCCGTGCTCGGACAGGGTGCCCTTGGCTGCGGGGTCCAGCAGCGGAAGGGACGCGTCGTCCCCCTTGCCGCCATTGCAGGCGGTAACCAGAGCCGCCGTACACACCAACGCTGCCGCCACCGGGTACCGCTTGCGCCTCATCCATGTCTCCGTATCGTCGTCATCCGTCAAGCCCACACATGGTTGAAGCCGCACGTGAACTGATACTTTCCCGACAGTCGACACCTGGGTAACGACAATCAAACAGATAGCCGGTCTATCGGCGTCGACGGTTGCGGCAACGGGCGCGATGCGTTGTTGCAATCGGAACGACCTGTGGTTTCTCGCGTCAATATCGTCCAAACGCCTTTGCCTGCGTTGGTAGCGTGCGGCGAGACGAACGGGGACGCCATGACGAAGCACACCACGACCTGCCTCATCGGGGCGTTGGCGATCGGCCTGGCCGCCACGGCGTGCAGTCCGGTCACAGAGAAGGCCGAGGCCACCACGACGACGGCGCCGGTCGGCACCAGTGCCGCCACCGCCGCGGGCGGGGGCACGGCGCCGGTGCGGCACCAGTGCCGCCACCGGCGGACGTGCAGCAGAGCAGAG
>NZ_LZSY01000010.1 GCF_001665625.1 Mycolicibacterium peregrinum
GTGATCAGCACGCTCGAACCGGAATCGTCGATGTCGAAGCGCACGATCCCACCGACGCGAGGCTCGACCGCCACTCCGACGCAGTACACCGGCCGCGGGCACATCCATTCCCGCAGCGACTCGGGGTCGAGCCATTCGTCGAACACCACATCGGGCGCCGCGGGCATCAAACGCCGCACACGGACCGTCGGCGCGTCGGTCATCGGGAATCTGCCTTCCGCCGCAACCGGGCGGCCAGCGCATCCGCGCGACTCGACCAGAAGTCCGTCTGCTCGGTCATCCACTGCTGAGCCATGGTCAACCCGTCCTGTTTGAGCGAGACCCAGTGCTCTCGACCTCGGATCTCGCGCTGTACCAGACCCGCGGCCTCCAACACCCCGATATGGCGCGAGACACCGGCGAAGGTCATCGGCAACGGGGCAGCCAGGTCGCTGATGCGGGCGTCGCCCGCACGGAGTGCCTCCAACAGCCGGCGACGGGTCGGATCGGCCAGCGCCGAATACGCGCGGTCCAGAACTTGATCTTCAACCACCTTGTTGACTATAGCCGCGGACCGTGGTTACCTCGAGGAACATTATTCAACTGATTTGTTGAACGATTGAAGAGCGTTGCAACGGACTGACGACGGGAGCAACCATGAAGAATCCACCGATCGTGCCGGCCGCCGACTGGCAGACCGCACTCGACGAAATGCTGGTCAAGGAAAAAGAATTCACCCACGCACGGGACCGGCTCGCGGCGTTGCGCCGACGCATGCCATGGACGCCGGTGGACAAGGACTACGCGTTCGAAGGCCCCGACGGCAGCGCCACACTGCTCGACCTGTTCGCCGGACGACGCCAGCTGATCGTGTACCGGGCGTTCCTCGATCCGGGTGTGGACGATTGGCCGGAACACGGTTGCGTCGGCTGCTCGTTGATGGCCGACCACATCGGCAACCTGGCCCATCTCAACGCGCGCGACACCACTCTGGTCTACGCCTCGCGCGGGTCCCAGGCCGACATCGCCCGGATCAAGACACGCATGGGGTGGAGTCATCCCTGGTACACCATGGTCCCCAGGCCCGGCGCGGAGTTCGAAGTGGACTTCGGGGTCGACGAGTGGCACGGCACCAACGCGTTCATTCGCGACGGTGACCGGATATTCCGCACCTATTTCATCGACAACCGGGGCGACGAGGCTTTCGTCAACACATGGAACTTCCTGGACATGACCGCACTCGGCCGACAGGAAACCTGGGAGGATTCCCCACCGGGATACCCGCAGACCAAGGCATACGAGTGGTGGTCATGGCACGACACCTACCCCGAGCATGAGCCCTCGCGGTGGTTCGGCGATCCCGACCCAGACAACCCGCGCGATCCACGCCCGCCGCGCGACGACTGCGCGGCCTGCGGAAGCCACTGACCCACCGCGGTCAGGCCATCGCCCGCCATTGAGAAGATGGGCGGGTGACGCAACCCCCGCTGACCGTCCCCGCCCTCCTGCGGCACAGTGTCGCCGAGTTCGGTGAGTCCGTCTACCTGACCACCCCCACCGAACGGCTCACCTACCTCGAGGCCGAGCAACGGTCGGCGCGCCTGGCGCGGTGGCTGCTGCACCAAGGGGTGGGCAAGGGCAGCCGCGTCGGCCTGTTCTTCCCCAACGGTGCCGAGTGGGTGACGTGGTGGCTCGCGGTATCCCGGATCGGCGCAGTGGCCGTGCCGCTCAGCACCCTCTACACCCCCGCCGAGATCGCAAAGGTGTTGCGGCTCGCCGACATCGGGCTTCTCATCGCCCCCAACACGGTGCTGAACATCGATGTTGCCGACCGGTTGGAAGCCGCGCTGCCCGAGCTTGTCAATCACTCCGGCAGTCGACTCGCGCTGACCGCCGCCCCCTTTCTGCGTCACATCGCGGTGATCGGCGGCAGCCCCCGGCCGTGGGCGTCGAGCGGGTGCGATGCCGCCGCCGACGTCGTATCTGCCGACGTTCTCGCCGCCGCGGAGACCGAGGTATCCCCCGCCGACCTCGCCATCATGGTGCACACGTCGGGCTCCACGGCCGATCCCAAAGGCGTCCTGCACACCCACGGCACGCTGGTGCGGCAGACCTCGACCTGGACCGCCGCCATCCGAGCGATCACCGGGTCGCAGGACCGGTCCCGAATCCTGTGCGCCATGCCGTTCTTCTGGATCGGCGGACTGCTCGCTGTCACCGGCGCCCTACACGAGCCGGTCACCCTGGTGGTCATGCCGAAACTCGATCCGGAGACTGCACTGGATCTTGCTGAGCGGGAACGGATCACCGGGATCGTGGGCTGGCCGGCATTCACCCAGCGGCTGCGTGACCACCCGTCGTTCGCCCAGCGCGACCTCAGCAGTGCACCGATGCTGCGCGACGGCCCGCTGGACATCGCCATGACCGACGTGCCCGACGGATTCCCGGTGCACCGCACCATGTCTGAGACCGCGGGCGGGTTTGCCTTCACCGACATGGCCATCGTCGACGAAGACGGCTCCCCGGTCGCTTCCGGGGAGACCGGCGAACTGCTGGTCCGAGGAATCGGGGTGATGGCCGGGTACAACAAGCGCGAACGGTCGGAAACCTTCGACACCGACGGCTGGTACCACACCGGCGACAAGGTGTACCGGCGCGACGGCGACCCCCGACTGTTCTACGTCGGGCGAACCACCGATCTGATCAAGGCTGCCGGGGCCAACGTCTCTCCGTTGGAGGTCGAGGCCGTCATCGCCGAGTCGGCCGACGTGGCGCAATGTGTGGTCGTCGGCATCGAGGACCCGCAGCGCGGGGAGGAGGTCTGCGCAGTCGTCGTGCCGACCACGGACCTCGACCTGGCGGCCCTGGCCACCTATGCGCGGGAACAATTGTCCGCCTACAAGGTGCCTACCCGTTGGGCGTTGACCGACAGCGAACGGATCCCCACCCTGTCCAGCGGGAAATTCGACCGTAAAACCTTGCGGCAGTTGATCATCGACGAAGAAATCGAGACAGTCCGCCTTCAGCCACCGCTCAGGACTGCCCGCTGATCACGCCGCGCTGAACCGTACCGGCATCGAGTGGATACCGTTCATCAGATTCGAACGCACCCGCTCCACCGGCCCGCTGACCTCAAGATCCTTCATCCGGTACAGGATCTCTGGAAAAATGGCTGCCGCCTCCACCCGGGCGAGGTTCGCGCCGAGGCAGAAATGCGTCCCGCCACCACCGAAGGCCAAGTGGGGATTAGGATTTCGGCCGATGTCGAAACGGTCGGGATCGACAAACTGTGTCTCGTCGCGATTGGCCGACGGGAAGAACATCGCCACGCGCTCCCCTTCGGCGATGTGAACACCGTGCAGTTCAGTGTCTTTCGTTGCCGTACGGGTGAACGCCGTCACCGGACTGACATACCGGAGCATCTCCTCGACCGCCGTGGACAGCAGCCCGGGGTCGGCCGCCAGTCGAGCGAGTTCGTCCGGGTGCTCCAGTAGTGCCAAGGTGCCCGCCGACACCAGGTTTCGGGTGGTGTCTCCCCCAGCATTGATCATCAACAAGAAGAACATGTTGAACTCGAGGTCGGTGAGGTGCCGACCGTCCACCTCGGCATTGAGCAGCGCGGTCGCGATGTCATCGCCCGGTTCGGCACGCTTGCGTTGGGCCAGTGCCGAGGCGTACTCGAACATCTCGATCTGCGCCTGCATCACCGTATCCGTGGCTTCGCCCACGTGCTCCGAGTTCATGGCCTCGGTGAGGTGATACAGGCGACGGCCGTCCTCGTGAGAGATGCCCAGCAGTTCGGCGATCACATACGACGGCAACGCGCCGGCGATGTCGGACACGAATTCACACTCGCCCCGGGCCAGCACCCCGTCGACGATCTCGGTTGCCAGGCAGCCCAGCCGCTCACGCAGCTGGGCGACATGCCGCGGGGTGAATCCCTTGCTGACGAGCGTCCGCAGTGCGCTGTGCCGCGGCGGATCCATGGTCAGCATCATCAGGTCGAGATGATACGAATTCTCCGGTAGCGGAACATCGAAGAGCACTCCGGTCCGATGCGAGGACCAGGTGGCGCTGTCCCGCGACACCGCGTGCACCTCGTCGTATCCGGTGAGTGCCCAAAAGCCTGCCCCGTCCGAGTACGGATGCCAGGCGACCGGTGCCCGGCGCCGAAGTTCCCGGAATGCCGCGAACGGCACACCCGCCTCGTAGACCGCCGGATCGGTCAGGTCGACACCGCTGATGCTTACCGCATCGTCGAACATGCCGTGACGGTAGTGCACCGACGTGCCCGCAGGGTCAGAATCGGTCGATCAGTTCACGAAATCCGGCGGCGGGCGCGACCAGCGCGCCCGCGTCGCGGACCCTCGCGGCCAGCCCGCCATCCGATGTCACCACCGTGATCTCACCGGGTCGCGGATCCGCCCGAACCAACCGCACGATCTCGTCGTCCGCCGAGTTCGTGTGCGCCCGTGGAGCGTGCGCCACGTCGACTACGGCCGACTCGATCGTCGACGCCGACGGCCCCTCGAACACCACCGTCACTGGCAGGTTCTCGGCCGATGCCCAGCGCTCGAGCCGCTCGACCAAACCTGCCATCGCGCTGCGGCGATCCTTCCACCAGCCGTCCGGTCGGGTGCCGATGACGTTCATGCCGTCTACGAGCCAGCGCACCCAACCGACCGTACGGGCACACCGCATACAGAACGAGCCGAATCGCGGGTTGCGGACTGTTCGTGTTCCTACAAGTGAGTATCAGCGCACCACCGTTTCTGTTGATGTGTGTGTTGCCTGAGCGGGTACCGCAGTTAGCTGATGTGCAACGCCATCGCTGATCACATGTCGGAACTGCGTGCGACGATGTTGGTTGTGCAGCATCGTGATCGGAGAGTTCATCTCACGGGTAGGCAAGCGTTCGGCCACGGAGTGCCCGGTTGCTGCAGCGAGGAAGGCTGACCATGGCGGCGAGGTTCGAAGTGCCCCAGGGCTCGGTGGTCCAGGCCTACCAGTTCGCCCTAGATCCCAGCCCGGCTCAGAGGCGGGCGTTGGCCTCGCATGCCGGGGCGGCCCGGTTCGCCCACAATCACATGCTGGCTTTGGTGAAGGCGGTGATGAATCAGCGTGCCGCCGAACGCAGTTACGGCATCGCCGAACCCGAGTTGACCCCGGTGTTGGGGTGGTCGTTGCCGGCATTGCGCAAGGTGTGGAATCAACGCAAAACCACGTGTGCACCGTGGTGGGCCGACAATTCGAAGGAGGCCTACAACACCGGTCTGGACGGGTTGGCGCGCGGGTTGGACGCCTGGTCGGCGTCGCGGCGCGGGCTGCGCGCCGGACAATCGGTCGGATTTCCCCGGTTCAAAACCGCCCGGTCGCGCCGGGCGGTGCGCTTCACCACCGGCACCATCCGCTGCGATCTCGATCGCCACCACGTGACCCTGCCGAGGGTCGGCACGCTGCGCACCCATGAATCCACCCGCAAACTGGCCCGCCGGATCGAGGTCGGCACGGCACGGATCCTGTCGGCCACCGTCACCCAAGACAGCGCCGGGCGGTGGCAGTGCTCATTTCAGACCCTGGTGGCCGCCAAGACCCGGCCCGCCCACGCACCGTCCTCACAGCACCCGATCGTCGGTGTCGACGTCGGGGTGAAAGCAGACAGTCTGATGGTGGTAGCGACCCCCGACGGCACCGAGATCGACCGGGTCCCGGCACCGAAGTCGCTGACCAAAGCCCAGGCCCGGCTCCGGATGCTGGCGCGCCGCGCCGCCCGCCAGCACGGATCCTTCGACCCGGTGACACGCACCAGACAGCCGCCGTCGAAGCGGTGGCGGGCCACCCAGGACCGGATCGGAAAGACCCATGCCCACGCGGCGGGGGTACGTCGCGATGCGCTGCACAAGGCCACCACCACCCTGGCCCAACAACATCAAGTGGTCGTTGTCGAAACACTCAACGCTGCGGGGATGTGTGCCAAGGGTGGGGCTCGCAAGCGGGGCTTGAACCGGGCATTAGCCGATGCGGCCCTGGCGCAGATCCGTCAGATGCTCAACTACAAGACCCGCTGGTATGGCAGCGAATTGGTGGCTGCCGATCGGTTCTATCCGTCGTCGAAGACCTGTTCGGCGTGTGGGAGGCGAAAGCCAAACCTCACTCTGGCCGACCGGCTCTTCGAGTGCGACAGTTGTGGTGTGAGCATCGATCGTGATCTCAACGCCGCAATCAACCTCGCCCGACTCGGCGAACCCCAGACTCGGGGTGAACAGGGTCCCGCCGGGAGTGGCCCGGTGGCAGGACGTGGAGCCACGCATAAGACCGAACCCGCGTCAGCGGGTGCGGCAGCAGGCTGTGAAGCGTCAACCCCGCACCACCGGGTCGGTGGATCAGACGGGGACTGCCTCACCGCAAGGCGAGGCTGCCTACTGGACGAGCACACGCACGTACGCTCACCAAAAGGCAACGGTTGACTGGACTGTCTCAGCCGAGCGCGGAGGAAGGGGCACCGACATGGTCGTCGAATCAAGTGGTGCATCCGCGGAGCCGACGAAGGCAAGGCATATCCGGTTGACGTCACACAGTGCCGTCGCGGGTACCCCGACCATTCACTGGGCCGCGCCGACTGCAGCCGAGCGGGGTCCGGTGATCGGTACCACCACCACCCGCGCGCACCGCAACGTGATCGGCACCCACAGTGGCTCTTACAGCGTGTACCGGGCTCTGGCCGTCGCCGCGGGCGCCCTCTCCCCGGAGCACCGTGCCGATCTCACCAATACCTCCCCCACCGATGTGATCGGGCCCTACCCCCAGTGGAGCCAACCCGAGACGATCGTCAGCCTGGATCCGTGGGGCGCGATGGTCGCTGACGCGTTCGCCGCGGAACTGGGCGCCGGCTATGACATCCGGCCGACCATCGCGGTGACCAAGGCCCATGTGATGGTGCCGGAGGTCGCCACCGCAATCGCCACCGGCCGACTGCATCCCGACGGCCAGATACTCCTGGAAAACGGTGCGGCCCTGGTGACGAAGGCAGCCATCGAGCCGGTGTGGTTCCTGCCCGGTGTCGCAGCCCGGTTCGGCTGCACCGAGACCGCCCTGCGCCGGGTGCTGTTCGAGGAGACCGGCGGGATGTACCCCGAACTCGTGACCCGCGGTGACCTCGAGGTGTTCCTGCCGCCGATCGGCGGGCAGACCGTGTACATCTTCGGCGCACCACACGATTTGGCCGATCCGACCGTGGAACTGACCGCCAGGGTGCACGACGAGTGCAACGGTTCGGACGTCTTCGGCTCCGACATCTGCACGTGCCGGCCCTATCTCACGCACGCCATCGAGGAATGCATCGCCGGTGCCCAGCGCGGCGGGGTCGGCTTGGTCGCCTATTCACGCAAGGAGGGCCGCGCACTCGGCGAGGTGACGAAATTCCTGGTCTACAACGCACGCAAGCGCCAGGACGGCGGCGACACCGCCGATCAGTACTTCGCCCGCACCGAATGCGTGGCGGGGGTGCAGGACATGCGGTTCCAAGAGCTCATGCCCGACGTCCTGCACTGGCTGGGAATCCGCAAGATCCACCGCCTGGTGTCCATGAGCAACATGAAATACGACGCCATCACCGGTTCCGGGATCGAGGTCGGCGAGCGGGTCAACATCCCCGACGACCTGATCCCGGCCGACGCCCGGGTGGAGATCGACGCCAAGATGGCCGCCGGCTACTTCACCCCCGGGCCGGTGCCGGGCGCCGACGAACTGAAGATCGCCAAAGGCCGCGGACTCACGCCATGACCACGACCACGGCCGGCGCGGCCGCAGTCGCCACGCTGCGCACGACCACCGCGATCCGCGAACGGGCGCAGCACCTTCTGCAGCGCGCCCGGGTCGGCAACTCCGCCTGGTTCCTGGTGGATGACGATGCTCTGGACCGGGCAGCCGCCGAGGTCGCAGACGTCACCCGCAGCCGCTACCCGACACTCGCCATCCCCTACCACGGCAGGTGGCGTCATTTCGAGGCCGCAGGTGTGGATCGTCGGTCCGAGTTGGACTCGCGCACAGCCGATTCAGATGCCGCGTCGCGTGCTCGATCGATGATCGACCTGGCCGTGGTGAGCGTGTTGCTCGACGCCGGCGCCGGACCTGATTGGCACTACACCGAGCCCGGCACCGGCCTTCGCCTGACCCGCTCCGAGGGCCTGGGGGTCGCGAGCTGGCACGCGTTCGGCAGCGGATTGTTCTCGAGCGATCCTGCCGATCCGCTGCGGGCAGATGCCGGCGCACTTCGCGGCCTCGACGACGAAATCCTGGCGGCCGCTTTTCAGGTGGATCTCGGAAATCCATTGCTCGGCCTCACCGGCCGGGTGCAGCTGCTCCGCCGCCTGGGCACCCAATTGGCCGCTCGCCCTGATGTATTCGGGCCGGACGCCCGTCCCGGCGGATTGTTCGACAAGGTGACCGGCCCGACGGTCACGGCCCACGACCTACTCTCGGCGGTGTTGGACGCACTATCGGGAGTGTGGCTCACCGACAACACCATCGGCGGTCAACCACTCGGCGACTGCTGGCGGCATCAGGCGACTCCGGGCCCCGGCCTGTCACGCGGCTGGATGCCGTTTCACAAACTGTCCCAGTGGCTGACCTACTCCCTGCTGGAACCGTTCGAACGAGCCGGCGTCGCCGTCACCGAACTCGATGCCCTCACCGGCCTCCCCGAGTACCGCAACGGCGGTCTGCTGCTGGATACCGGAGTGCTGCGGTTACGTGATGCCGCGCTCGCCGAGAAGGACTGGGCGGTGGGCGACGAACTCGTCGTCGAATGGCGGGCACTGACCGTCGCGCTGCTCGATGAGCTGGCACCGCTCATCCGCGACCATCTCGGCGCTCCACGACTGCCGCTGGCGTGTGTGCTGGAGGGCGGAACCTGGGCGACAGGCCGCGCGCTGGCCGCACGCCTACGCGACGGCGCACCGCCGTTGTCCATCATCAGTGACGGCACGGTCTTCTAGGAGCGGCGATATGGGCAACCTGCACGTCATCGATCATCCGTTGGTGCAGCACAAGCTGTCGCTGATGCGGCAGAAGGACGTGTCCACCAAAGGATTTCGCCAGTTGCTGAACGAGATCTCGATGCTGATGAGCTACGAGGTGCTGCGTGACATCCCAGTCCACGACGTCGACATCGAGACACCCCTGGAATCCACTACCGGAGCCGTGATCGACGGCAAGAAACTGGTGTTCGTGTCCATTTTGCGGGCCGGAAGCGGCATCCTGGACGGCATGCTCAGCGTGATGCCCAGCGCCCGCGTCGGCCATATCGGCCTCTACCGGGATCCGAAGACCCGCGTGGCCGTGGAGTATTACTTCAAGCTGCCGGGAGATCTGCACGAACGTGACGTGGTGGTCGTGGATCCGATGCTTGCCACCGGCAATTCGGCGGTCGCGGCGATCGACCGCATCAAGGAGTACGCACCGCGCTCCGTCAAATTCGTCTGTCTGCTGACCTGTCCCGAAGGCGTTGCCGCGATGCAGCAGGCACACCCGGACGTGCCCATCTACGCCGCGGCACTGGACCGGGAACTCGACGAGCAAGGCTACATCGTTCCCGGCGTCGGCGACGCGGGTGACCGCATCTTCGGAACCAAGTGACCGCACATCGCTGGGGCCTCGGCGCCTTCATCGCCGTCGAGGCCGTCTATCTGCTCAGCTCGGCCGCGTTCGGTATCTTCGCACCCCCGGGGCCGCCGCCGCCCTGGTTGATCACCCTGGCGATCGGGGTACCGACACTCGTCGCCGCGACTCTGGCCGTTGCCATCGCGAAATGGCGCGGCAACGGCCCCCGCATCGACTTTCGATGGCAGTGGTCCTGGCGTGCCGCCGGTCGCGGGTTGGCGTTCGGCATCGGGGGCCTGTTCGTCACACTGCCCGCCGCGTTGCTGTACCAGGCGATCGTCGGACCCGACGCGACCTCCGCGGTCGGCGGGGTCTACGAGGGCGTTCGAACCGGCTGGCCGTTGGCAGTTGCCGTCCTGCTCCTGGTCGCGTTCGTCGCACCGATCTGCGAAGAGGTGGTGTACCGCGGACTGTTGTGGGGTGCGCTCGAGCAACGGTGGGGACGCACCGTCGCGGTGATCGTGTCCACCCTGGTGTTCGCACTGGCCCACCTGGAGCCCGAACGGGCCCCGCTACTGCTCGTCGTCGCCATCCCGATTGCGTTGGCGCGGCTCTACTCCGGAAGTTTGTGGGGCGGCATCGTCGCCCACCAGGTGACCAACCTGCTGCCGGGCCTCGTGATGATGTTCGGACTGCTGGGGATGATGCCGGACCGCTGAGGTACTACCTCTTGCGGTCACGCACCTTGTACGTCGAGGGCCACGACATTCTGGATTCATCGCCCACCAAGGGCGTCGCCGATCCACCGACCCGGACGTCGTAGGCTTCCTGCCCGGCGCCGACCTCGCGATTGGCGTGCTCCTGCGCCAGATAGTAGAGCTGGTCGATCTCGGCCTCGGAGAACGCCACGAAAGTGGTTTTGCGCACGATGTCGTTCAT
>NZ_LZSY01000011.1 GCF_001665625.1 Mycolicibacterium peregrinum
GATCCCCTGCTCGGTGAACCAGTCGAGCCATTCACCACCGCGCTGCGCCTGTCGATCGAGGTCTTCTCCGGCGTCGGGATGGGCATGATCTCGCTGCGGGTCCCGCGGGACGGGGAACTGCCCGAGCAGATCCTCGAGGAGATCACCGGCGCCGACGAGGCGATCACCGGAGCCGAGGTGGACGCGTTCTTCGCCCGGCGGGCATTCCTGCGCGACACCTCCGACGACATGCTGCTCGCAGCCCGGCTCTCCACGGCGCCGGTATTCCTGGAGGCGCAGGCGCTGCCCGGGCCGGATGGCTGGCAGGAGGTGGGCGCCGCAGTGCGCCGCCCGGGCGGCCCGGCCGCCGTCATCGGGGTCGACGAGGTGATGCGAGCGCTTCTGGCGGGCTGCCGCGGCGAGGTGCCCTTGGGTGCCTTGATCCAGCTGCTGGCCACGCATCACGGCGTGGATGCCGACGCGCTGGCGCAGGCCGCGCTGCCGGAGGTGCGGGAGGCGATCGGCCGCGGAATCCTCTACCAGGCAGAATGACAGCTCTTTAGAGGATTGCTCGGTTTTGTTAGAGTAATCCTCGTGGTGCCGTCAAAGGGTAGGGGCGCGCGGGACCGACTACTGGCGGTCGCGCGACGACGGTTCGCGTCGGAGGGGACCATCGCCCCGACGCTCGACGAAATGCGGCGTGAGGCCGAGGTGAGCGTCGGATCGCTCTACCACCACTTTCCCGACAAGCCGGCGCTGGCGGCGGCGGTCTACGCCCAGGTCATGGCCGAGTACCAGGCCGGTTTCGTGGAGATGCTGCGCGGGCAGGACACCGCCGAAGAGGGAATCCGCGCCGGGGTGCGGCATCACCTGAACTGGATCGCGGCGCACCGCGGCGAAGCCGCACTCCTGCTGGGCGACCGGCTCGACAGCAGCGAACTGCAGGCGGCCAACCAGGACTTCTTCGCAGCCATCCAGGCCTGGTGGCGGCCACACCGCGCCTACGGCGTGCTTTCTGCCATCAATCCCGGCGTCACGGCCGCGCTGTGGTTCGGCCCCGCGCAGGAGTACGCCCGTCACTGGGTGGCCGGCGATGTTGCGGAGCTGGACAGCGAGGTTGTCGAGATATTTGCCGACGCGGCATGGAATGCATTGCAGGCCAAACCGATTGAGGAGGATTTTTGATGGACGAGCCCTTGTATCGCGGCATGGTGGCCGAAGGTGACGATCCGGCTGCGCCACAACGAATTGTGGTCGAGCGCCGCGGCGATCGCGCGGTGGTGACCCTCGACGAACCTGATCGGCTGAACGTCCTGTCCGCACCGCTGGTCCGGCAGCTCCGCCGGGCTCTGGAGGAGCTGGTGGCCGACAACGATATTCGCGCTGTCGTGTTGACGGGCGCGGACCCGGGCTTCAGTGCGGGCGGCGACCTGCGCATGATGCGTGCGGCCATCGAGAATCGGTACCAGGCCGAGGGCACTGCGGACGTATGGCGCTGGATACGACGCGAATTCGGAGGTATCGCCCGGCTCATCGCGGGTTCGGACACCGTCTTCGTGGCCGCCCTGAACGGTCCGGCCGCCGGTGTCGGCCTGGCCTGGGCGCTGACGTGCGATCTGACCATCGCCAGTGAGCGGGCGGTCATCGTGCCTGCCTTCGCCCGCCTCGGATTGATCCCGGAGGTCGGCACCAGTTGGGCGCTCACCCGGCGACTCGGCTATCAGGGTGCGCTGGCCTACTACCTCAAAGGCGAGCACATCGACGCCGAAACCGCGCAGCGGCTGGGCCTGGTGCACGAGGTCGTCGCCCACGAACAGCTGCTCGCCACCGCCGACGAATGGTGTTCCCGGGTCGCCGCGCTGCCGCCGCACGCGGTCGCGATGACCAAACCCCTGTTGCGGACCGCGGCCGACGCCAGTTGGAACGACGCGCTCATGCTCGAAGAGTTCGCCGAACCGACCTGTTTCACCACCGCGGCTTTCGCCGACAGCGTCGAGACCATGCTGTCCGGCGGGACGCGTGCGCGCTAGGTGTTTCTGATCTTGCGTGCGGTCACCACCGCATAGGGCGCGTCGAAGGCGACTCGGCCGTCGTCGTCGGTCTGTGCGCTCAGCGCCGCGGTGAAGGCGTCGAGCAGCCGGGTCCGCGTCGCGTCATCCAGCTGGCTGAGCAGGTTGACGTGCATCGGCGATTCGTCCGAGATGAATCGGACCGCCGATTCGACAGAGTCGAATCGCCATGTGTGTGAGTCGGTTTCGAAATGGACATCGTCGAATCCGATACCGAGGCGCGAATGCACGACATCGGGATCACCCCACTGATCGGGCGAGTAGCCGGCCGCTGGCGGCGCACCGAGGGTTTCCACGATCGGCGTGAAGAACGGGCTGCCGGCTTCGTCTCGGATCCAGGTGGAGAACGCGAAGATCCCGCCCGGGGTCAACAGCCGGGTGACCTCGGCGACCAGGCTGGTGGGCTCGACGAAGATGATCCCCATGTTCGACACCACGGTGCCGAATCCGCCGTCGGGCAAACCGGTGTGGGCTGCGTCGGCGACCACCCACTGCACGGCGTCGGCCCCCGGGCGCTCTGAGGCGATGGCGATCAGCTCAGCGGTGAGATCGACGCCGGTGACGTGGGCCCCGGCCTCGGCGGCGGCCAGCGCAGCGCTTCCGGTGCCGCACGCCAGGTCGGCCAGGGGGGTGTCACGGACCGGCCGCAGCCGGTCGGCGCTGGTGACGACCTCACCGGCGATGACGGCGATCTGTTCGGCGACGGCCTGATAGCGGCCGGCGGCCCAGTTGGTAGGCCGCGGGTCAGGGAGTTGTGGGTCTGGCATGCCGACGAGCCTAGATGGGGTACGCCGCGCGTCGAGTGGCCAGTTATTGCACGGTGCGCGCGTATCGGTGTGCGATAACTGGCCATTCGACGTCAACGGCGGGCATCACGGCTGGACGTATCCCGGCGGGTTGGGGGTGTCCACCCACAGGTCGACGCCGAGTTCGGACCCGGGCACGCAGTCGTACACCGACAGATCGGTGACGCCGTTCGCGAGCAGCACGTCCTCGCACAACAGGCTCTGGCCGGTGTACTCGCGTGCGGGCTTGTTGAAGATCGCGTAGGCCGCGTCGGCGTAGACGTCGGGCTTGCGGGCACGGCCCATGGCCTCGTCACCGCCGAGCAGATTCTGCACCGCTGCGGTGGCCACCAGGGTGCGCGGCCACAGCGTGTTCGACGCGATGCCGGCCTCGCGCATCTCCTCGGCGATACCCAAGGCACACAATGTCATTCCATACTTGGCCATCATGTACGCGGTCGGTTTGAGCCACTCCGACTCCAGTCGGATCGGCGGGGACAGCGTCAGGATGTGGGGGTTGTCCCGGCCCTTCATGTGCGGGATGCAGGCCTGCGACACGGCGTAGGTGCCGCGGATCTGGATCCCGTTCATCAGGTCGAAGCGCTTGAGCGGAACTTCCTCGATGGAGCCGAGATTGATCGCCGAGGCGTTGTTGACGCAGAGGTCGATACCGCCGAATTGGGCGACTGCTTGTTCTACTGCTGAGGCCACCGAGTCGCCGTCACGCACGTCTCCGACGATCGGCAGGGCCTGCCCGCCGGCCTCTTCGATCTCCTTGGCGGCCGTGTAGACGGTGCCTTCGAGCTTGGGATGCGGTTCGGCGGTCTTGGCGACCAGCGCGATGTTGGCGCCGTCGGCGGCGGCCTTCTTGGCGATCGCCAGGCCGATGCCACGGCTGGCGCCGGAGATGAACATGGTCTTCCCGGACAGAGTCATAGGGACACGATAGGCCGACCCAGTTGTATTGATCTGCCCGGTTCAGCCTCCGGGAGGGGGACGATGGACGTGTCGACAAATTGGAGGAGACATGAGTGTTGTCCCTGCAGGGTCCGTCCTGACCTGTGCCCACGAAGGCTGTGGATGCCGGATCCGCGTCGAGTCCGAGTGCCACTGCAAGGGCCCTGAAAGCAGTTACAAGTGCACGTGCGGAGCCGACATGGTGCCGGTCACCGAATAGCTCAGCCTGCCGCGTTGGGTTGCAGCGGCGGGCAGTTGCCTGCCGGATCGGCGACGAGTTCGAAATGCCACAGCTCGTTGGCGTAGATCTGGCAGAGCCCGAAGCGAGAACCGTTGGCGATCAGCCAGTGGTCGGCCTGCGGACCGCCGACATCGACCGCCTCGCCGGTCACGTGCCGGGACGCGGTCGGTGTCTGCACGTACTGACGGGCCGCCGCCAGGCTGCCGTACGTCTGCACCGCCTGATCGAGCAGTGACTGCTGGAAGTCGGCCGAGCGCCACCCCGAGTTGATCGTCATGGTCACGCCGTCGGCGGCCGCGGCATCGGCGGCGTTCTGAATGGCGGCCAGCAGGCGCGGGTCCAACCGGCCGATCGCGGGATTCTGCACGTCGTACGGGGTCAGGACCTGCCCGTCGGGCAGCGAGCCGTCCCCCTGGGTCATCGGGACGGGGTTGTCGACCAGCCGGATCTGCGGTCCGGCCGGTGCCGGCGCAGGCTGGCCGAGCAGGGCCGCCAGGGCGGCGACGCTCGAGGCCACAGTGGCGCCCACCAGCTTCGGTATCACTGTGCCCACACTACTGCGCCCGCCCCTGGGCCAGGCCGACCGCCAGGACCTCCACCAGCGCCTCGATCTCGGCGGGGTTCTTCAGGCGATCAGGCACCCAGGCCAGAGCGATCCGGGCCGGCGACCAGGTGCTCTCGTCGATCGGCACCAGCGTGAATTCCGGTGGCGAGAAGATCTTGCCGATCAGTGACTCGGGTGCGTAGGGCACCACCGCGACGAGGTGGCGATTGAACACCTGGGCGGCCATCTCCAGTTCACCGCCGAACTGGTTGGTGGTCCGCACGATGCGGGTCACCCCCCGGGCGTTGAGCGCACGGGTCAGGCCGGCCAGCATGACGGGATTGGGTCGGGCGAAGTCGATGACCACGTCGCGATCGCGGAGCTCCTCGATGGACACCAGGTCCCTGGTGGCCAGTGGATCGTCGAAACGGACCGCCACGGCGCCCTGGAAGGTGGCCACCACGCGGTAGTGCAGCCGCTTGTCGGCGGTGGGCAGATGGATCAGGCCGAGGTCGAGGTGGCCGGACACCAACTTGGCGGTCACCTCGGCGGCCGACCCCGGAACGCTGAACTCGGTCGGTGCCGGCAAGTTGGCGACGGCCGTCTGGACCTGCGCCACGAAATCCGACGGCGCGTAGGCGGTGGCACCGACCCGGATAGTGGCGGCTCCCTCGGTGAGCCGGGTCGCGGTGGCCTTCAATTCCTCGACCTGGCGCAGGATTTCGCGCGCGGGGCCGAGCAGTTTGGCGCCCAGTGGCGTCAGTCGGACCTCGTGGTAATTGCGCTCGAACAGCTGCCCGCCGAGTTCTGACTCCAGCAGCTTGATCTGCTTGCTCAGCGGGGGCGGCGTGATCATCAACCGGTCGGCGGCCCGCTTGAAGTGCAATTCCTCGGCGACCGCCACGAAGTACCTGAGTCTGGTGAAGTCCATGCGGTCTTTTCCGGCGTGAGGGCGAGGGGACCCACGAATCGTACGAGGGACGCCCGATCAGTCGCCGGTGGGCGTGGTGTTCAGCTTGCCGGCACGGCGCTCTGCGGCACTTCGAGCACGCCGGTTTCGATCAGCTCGTCGATGTCGGCGTCGTCGAGGCCCAACAGTTCGACGGCGATGTCGCGGGTCTGCTCGCCGAGCAATGGTGCCTGGATCAGCGGTGGATCAGCGACGCGATCCGAATGGATCTGCACGTTCTCCATCGTGAACGGCTCGTCGGCGTGGGGGTGCAACTCCTCGCGGAAGGCGCGGCGCTGCACGTAGTAGTCCCAGCCGGCGATGTCGTCGGCATGCAGCGCGGCGCCGGCAGGCACACCGGCACATTGCAGCTGCTCCATCGCCTCGGTCGCCGGGCGCTGTGAGGTCCAGGACCGCACCGCCTCGTCGATGCGGCCACGGTGAGTGTCCCGGCCATTGCGGGTGCCCAGTTGCGCGTCGGCGACGAGGTCGGGACGGCCGATCACTCCGCACAGGGCCTGCCAATCAGCGTCATCCCGGACGGTGACCGCCAGCCAGGTGTCCTCACCGGCAGCCGGGAACAGGCCCCACGGGGCATCGTGGATCGGCCGGGCCGAGGATTCGTGGCCGCGGCGCACCAGGACCTCCGCCGCGATCTCGCCGGCCAGATGGCTCAGCATCACCTCGGACTGCGCAACGCTGGCCGACCCCCCGGTTCCGGTGCGTTCACGGCGCAGCAGCAGCGCCAGCGCTCCGAGCGCGCCGATCCGGGCGGCCACGTGATCGGGGTAAACGGTGACCGTGTCGCAGAACGACTCTGGCTCATCCGGATACACCCACAGATCGGTGAACCCGGCGGCCGCCCGTACCAGCGGGCCGTAGCCCATTCGCTTGGCCCAAGGTCCGGTGGGCCCGAAGGCCGAACTGTCCACCACCACGATGCCGGGGTTGACGTCCTGCAACGTCTGGTAGTCCATTCCGAGCGTCTCCGCCACGCCGGGCTTGAAGTTGGTCAGCACGACGTCGGACATCGCGACCAACTGGTGCGCCAACGCCCGGCCCCGCGGCGTCCGCAGATCGATGCCGATCGAGCGCTTGTTGCGGTGGCCGGCAGCGTACGTCGGCGACATCGACGAGAGGTTGCCCCGCAGGCCGTCCGGGAACGCGGAGTTCTCGATCTTGATGACGTCGGCGCCGAGATCGCCGAAGAGTCGCCCGGTGTCGGACCCGACGACGATCACGCCGAGATCCAGCACCCGCACGCCTTCCAACGGAAGGCCTTCGTTGCGGCGGTCGCGGCCGGCGAGCAGCGGTGCCACATCGATGTGTCGAGGGCTCTGGTCGGACCGGGTCAGCGCGTTGGCCCGGTGCCCGTCGATCTCGACGACGCCGGCCGGCACGGGCGCCGATATTCCCCGGGCCAGCCCCACTTCGTGGAAGTAGCCGCGGCTCATGACCTGATCGGTGTCGAGAGTTTCGGCCAGCGTCAGCACCGCCGCCGTCGGCACCCCATGGCGCTGGCCGGCGACCTCCAACTCGGCCCGGGTCTGCCCGGCGCAGAACCGGCCGACACCGGCCAGCAGCTCGGGCGAGCTGAGCCGCACCTTGAGCCGGTCGAACGAGGGATCGGCGAACTCCTCGGGTCGTCCCATCCACTCGAACATGCCGTGCCACTGGCGTTTTGCCAGGAGGCAGATTCGCACGTGTCCGTCCTTGCACGCGATGATCGGGTACCGCAGTCGTTCGGCATTCCAGTTGCGTCGTTGGCGGCTCAACGCCACTCCGGCCGAGGCCGTCCCCACCGTCCCGTGCGGCGGATCGAGGGTCTGCATGGCGCCGTCGAGAATGGAGAAATCGATGAGATCGCCTTCGCCGGTACGCAATCGGTCCAGGTACACACTGACGGTCATCACCGCGGCCTGAGCTGCCGCCACGTGATAGGGCAGCTGCGCCGCCGGCGGCACCAGGGGCTCCCGCCCCGGGATGCCCGAGCGGGACAGCTCGCTGGTCAGCGCGTGCAGCACCGGGGTGGTGGCGTGCCAACCGCGATAGCTGGTGTCGCGGCCGAAATCACTGATGGACAGGATCACCAGGCCCGGATGCTCGGCGTGAATGTTGCGCGCCGCCAAGGCTTTCTCGGCCGCCGAGCCCGGCGGGGTGTCCTCGATCAGGATGTCGGCCCCGGCCAGCAGGTGAACCCAGCGGCGGCGGTCGTCGGGGATCGAGAGATCGACGACGACGGTGCTCATGCCGTACCGGTTGATCGCGGCGCCGACCGAGTCGGGATCGACTCCGCCACCCGCGGCGAGGCGATCGTCTGGTTCCTCGGTGACACCGGGCAGGTGCACCTGGGTCACCGAGGCGCCGAGGTCGGCCAGCAGGCGGCCGACCGCCGTCATCGGGCCGCGGGACAGGTCGAGGATGCATACCCCCGCCAGCGGCGGGTCGTAGTCGTCGGGGTTGGTCATCGCTCAGCTCCGGCGGGCCTGGCGGAACGGGATGTCACGATCGACCTCGGGTTCCTTGGCCAGGCCCAGTACGCGCTCACCGATGATGTTGCGTTGGACCTGGTCGGTGCCGCCGCCGATCGAGGTGAAGAACGCGTTGAGGGTCAGGAAGTTGATGTCGTCGGCCTCGAGGTTCTCGGGGCCGGCCAAAAGTGCTTCGGCGCCGATGATCTCGGTCTTGAGGCGCGCCTCGGCGTGCAGGATGTTCGACATGGCCAGCTTCCCGAGCGACATGATCGAGCTGGAAGTCCCTTGGGCCGCAGCGGCCTTGGCACGGGCGTTGTTGAGCGAGTTGAGTTCGCGCAACGCCAGCACGTCGGCCAGTTCCTTGCGGACTGCCGGATCCTCCAGGCGGCCGTGGTCGCGGGCCAGGCCGATGAGGTCGTCGGCCCGGGTGCGGTTACGTGAGCCGCGCCCGCCGTCGCCCATGATCGACCGCTCGTAGGCCAGTGCGGTCTGCAGCACCCGCCATCCATTGCCTTCCCCGCCGAGCAGGTAGGCGTCGGACACCCGCGCGTCGGTGATGAAGACCTCGTTGAAATGCGATTCGCCGGTGATCTGGACCAGCGGACGCACCTCGATACCGGGCTGGCGCATCGGAATCATGAAGAAGCTCAAGCCTTTGTGCTTGGGCACATCCCAGTCGGTGCGGGCGATCAGCAGCGCGTACTCGGACGTGGTGGCACCCGAGGTCCACACCTTCTGGCCGTTGACCACCCACTCGTCGCCGTCGCGGACCGCGGTGGTGCGCACGGCGGCCAGATCGGATCCGGCCCCGGGCTCGCTGTAGAGCAGGCAGGTGCGGGCCCGCTCGGTCAGGAACTCGCGCACCAGGTCGTTCTTGAGTCGATCGGTGCCGTACTTGAGCGCGGTGTTGGCCGGGATGCTGTATTTGTCCTGGCGCGCACCGGGTGCTTTGACCGCCCGGAATTCCTGCTCGATCACCGCCGCCAGTGCGTTCGGGTACGCCCGTCCGAACCATTCGGCGGGGTAGGTCGGCACCGCGTAACCCGCGTCGAGCACCTTCTCCAGCCAAGCCACCCGCTCGGGGGAGCTGACCCACGGATTCGTGGATTTCGGTAACCCTGACCAGTTCTGGGCGAGCCAGTCGCGCACCTCGGTGCGCAGTTGATCGGCGCCGGGCAGTTCGTCGGTGGTCATCGTCAGGCGCCTTTCGACGAGAGGTAGCGCTCGCGGTGCAGCCCCGAGCCGCCGAGCAGGTGCAGGCCGGTACGGGCCCGGCGCAGGAACAGGTGGGCCGGGTGCTCCCAGGTGAACGCGATGCCGCCGTGCATCTGGATCGCCGACAGGGCGGTCGTATGGTAGGCCTCGGCGCAGGCAAACCCGGCCAGACCGATTGCACCACTGGCTTTTCCGCTACCGGCGGCAAGTTCGGCCGCGGCATGCTGGGCGGCCGAGGTGGCCGATTCCACCTGAACCAGCAGGTCGGCTGCCATGTGTTTGAGGGCCTGGAAGCTGCCGATGGGGCGGCCGAACTGGATCCGGGTCTTGAGGTAGTCGACGGTGATGTCGAAGATTCGTCTGGCCCCGCCCACCTGTTCACCGGCCAGAGCGACCAACCCGAGGTCGAGGGCGTGCTGCACCGCGTCCCACCCGGCGGTGCCGAGGCGGCGGGCCGGTGCGGCGTCGAAGGTGTAGGTCGACAGCGGCACGGTCGCGTCGAAAACCGTTGCGGCCGTGCGCTCGAAACCGTCCGCGTCGGGTGCGATCTGGAAGACGCCGAAGTCTCCGTTGACGCGGGCCACCACCAGGACCACATCGGCAACCTGACCGTGGATGACGTAGTGGGCGTTGCCGGTCAGCGTGTGGTCGGTGCCTTCCGGGCCGTCGGTGGCCGAGGCGGCGCGCACCGCGACGCCCTCCGGCGCCCAGGTTCCCCGGGAGCCGGTCACCGCGACGGTGCCCACCGACGTGCCCTCGACCAGGGCCGGCAACAGCTGCTGCTTGTCGGCGTCGGAACCTGTCGCGTCGATCAGTGCCGACGCCAGCACTGCGCTGGACAGGAACGGTGCCGGCAGCAGCGCGGCGCCGGTCGCCTCCGCGACGGCCTCGAGTTCGAGGGCGCCCAGGCCGACGCCGCCGTACTCGGTGTCGACCAGCAGACCGGTCACACCCTGGGCGGCGAGCTTGCGCCACAACTCGCGGTCGAACCCGTCGTCGCTGCCCATCACCCGGCGTACGTCCTGTTCGGTGCATTCGTCGTGCAGCAACGCGGAGACCGCGGCGGCCAGTTCTGCTCGCTCGGCCACACTGATCGTCATGGGCGCCCGCCTTCCTTGTCGGGTCCCATGCAATCCGGCGGGGCTCGTGATGTAAATCACGGATTCGGACACCGGCACGTTTCCGATTGCGACATGCCGATGCCGACGACGGGCCGGATGCTTCAGGTGACGGCGATGTCGGCTGTCACCGCCGATGTCGCGCGGATCAGGTCCTCGGGGGACAGCGCGACGTCCAGGCCCCGCTTGCCCGCGCTGCAGAGCACCTTGTCGAAGGCAAGCGCCGAGGTGTCGACGACGGTGGGCAGGGGCTTGCGCTGGCCCAGGGGGGAGATCCCGCCCACGACGTATCCGCTGGAGCGCTGGGCTGCCACGGGGTCCGCCATTTCCGCCTTTGGAACCCCCAATGCGGCCGCGGCGGCTTTCAGCGACAGCTTGTGCGGTACGGGCACGACCGCTACCGCCAACCCTTTGGGCAGCGCGATCACGAGCGTCTTGAACACCTGTTCTGCGACGATGCCGTCGGCCGCCAGCTGGGCCACGGCCTCGTCGCCGAACGATTCGTTGCGAGGATCGTGCTGGTAGGCCACCACTTCGTGGTCGATGCCCGCCGCCACCAGAGCTGCGATCGCGGGTGTCGCTGCACGTGCCACGGCGCTCAGCGTAGCCGGGCAACGCGTGGACCACGGTGCGGGAACACAGTGACCATTGCATGCTGTTATTGCTCTCGACACCTGCTCAGCGCTACTCGTCGGTAGCACGCTCTAGGATCTAAGGAGGATTCTGGTGCCAACCGTATGCCTGGAACGGCCGGCGGATACCCAGTGGTATTCCGCGCCTGTTGGTGGCGCCGCGACAGAAGGGAAGGTGTTTCCCACGATGACTGACGTCGAGCAGGCCGAGCCTGACACGCCGCAGCCGACTGAAACCGATGCCGAGCTGACTGCGCGGTTCGAACGTGATGCCATTCCGCTGCTGGACCAGCTGTACGGCGGCGCCCTGCGGATGACCCGCAACCCCGCCGACGCCGAGGACCTGCTGCAGGAAACCATGGTCAAGGCCTACGCCGGCTTCCGGTCATTCCGTGAGGGCACCAACCTCAAGGCGTGGCTCTACCGCATCCTGACCAACACGTACATCAACAGCTACCGCAAGAAGCAGCGCCAACCTGCCGAGTACCCGACCGACGAGATCACCGACTGGCAGCTGGCTGCCAACGCCGAGCACTCGTCGACCGGTCTGCGATCGGCGGAGGTCGAAGCGCTGGAGTCGCTGCCCGACACCGAGATCAAGGCGGCGCTGCAGGCGCTGCCCGAGGAATTCCGGATGGCGGTGTATTACGCCGACGTCGAGGGCTTCCCCTACAAGGAGATCGCCGAGATCATGGATACTCCCATCGGGACCGTGATGTCCCGCCTGCACCGCGGCCGCAAGCAGCTACGTGACCTGCTGGCCGATGTGGCCAGGGATCGCGGCTTCATCCGAGGTCAGCAGCTTGGTGAGCCGGAGGAGGTGTCCTCATGAGCGGGGACCGTGAGTCGAATCGCGAGGACGAGCGCTGGAGCCCGCCGGTGGGACCCGTCGACCCCGAACATCCGGAGTGCGCCGCGGTGATCGCCGAGGTATGGACGTTGCTCGACGGCGAGTGCACGGCCGAAAGCCGTGACAAGCTCAAGCACCACCTCGAAGAATGCCCGGCGTGCCTGCGTCACTACGGGGTCGAGGAGCGCGTCAAGAAGCTCATCGCCGCCAAGTGCAGCGGTGAAAAGGCCCCTGAGGGGCTGCGGGAACGGCTGCGGATCCAGATCAGCCAGACCACCATCATCCGGGGCTGACCAGGCGCTCGGCCTTGCCGGGACCGACGACAAACCGCCCGATCTCCGAAGGGAGTCGGGCGGTCACAGTCTGCCGAAGCGGCTAGCGCACTGACTTCGAACCGGCGTTGGGGCGCTTGCCGTGGTTCGCCTTCGAGTGCTTGCGGTCCCGCTTCTTGCGGCCACGCTTGGCCATGATGATCCTCCAGATGGTGTAAGAACTTGCTCCCTAGTGTCTCATGCCCCGGGGGCGGCGCTGTCCACCCGGGGTTGTGGTTCGATATAGGCCGCAGAAGTAGTCGGGTTAGCGCCGGAGTGAAGTGGGGTGAAGATGGCCGAGGACGTTCGCGCCGAAATCGTGGCCAGTGTGCTGGAGGTCGTGGTTCACGAGGGCGATCAGATCGGTGCGGGGGACACCCTGGTGCTGCTCGAGTCGATGAAGATGGAGATCCCGGTCCTGGCTGAGGTTGCCGGCACCATCACCAAGGTCAACGTCGCCGAGGGCGACGTGATCCAGGCGGGCGATCTCATCGCGGTGATCGACTGACTCGGTTCGTTTCCCTGCTTCCGGTGGACGGTGGTCTCTCTGCTCCTCGCGTGCGCGGTGCCTGATGTCTACCCTCGGTGACCTGCTCGCCGAACACACGATGCTGCCCGGCAGCGCCGTGGACCACCTGCATGCGGTGGTCGGGGAGTGGCAGCTGCTGGCCGACCTGTCGTTCGCCGACTATCTGATGTGGGTGCGCCGCGACGACGGCGTGCTGGTGTGCGTCGCGCAGGTGCGGCCCAATACCGCCCCCACCGTCTTGTTGGCCGACTCGGTCGGCACGCTGGCCGCGGCCGCCGACCTTCCCGTCGTCACCTCGGCCTTCCAGTCAGGTGCGATCGGCCGGGGAAGCGGTGGCACACAACGACATTCGCCGGACCTTCCCGGTCTGAACGTGGAAGCGGTTCCCGTGCGGCACCGCGATCACGTGGTCGCGGTGTTGACGCACCAGACCGCGCTGGCCGCCCGTCGGATGGCCAGCCCGCTGGAGGGCGCCTACCTGGACTGTGCGAGCGATCTGCTGCACATGCTGTCCGAGGGCACCTTCCCGAACGTCGGCGATCTGGCCATGTCGCGTTCCAGCCCACGGGTGGGCGACGGTTTCATCCGCCTCGACAAGGTCGGCGACGTGGTGTTCGCCAGTCCCAACGCCATCTCGGCCTATCACCGCATGGGCCTGGCGTCCGAGCTGGACGGGCACAATCTGGTCACCGTCACCCGGCCGTTGATCTCCGACCCGTTCGAGGCCCAGGAACTGGCCAACCACGTCCGCGACTCGCTGGCCGGAGGCTCCAGCATGCGCATGGAGGTCGACGCCGGCGGTGCGGCGGTACTGTTGCGGACCCTGCCGTTGGTCGTGCATGGCGCCGCGGTCGGAGCCGCCGTCCTGATCCGCGACGTCACCGAGGTCAAACGGCGTGACCGCGCGCTGCTGAGCAAGGACGCCACGATCCGGGAGATCCACCACCGGGTGAAGAACAACCTGCAGACCGTAGCGGCTCTGTTGCGACTGCAGGCGCGCCGGACCAACAACCTGGAGGCCCGCGAGGCGCTGATCGAATCGGTGCGACGGGTGTCGTCGATCGCGCTGGTGCATGATGCGTTGTCGATGTCGGTCGACGAGGAGGTCAACCTCGACGAGGTGATCGACCGGATCCTGCCGATCATGAACGATGTCGCGTCGGTGGACACCCCGATCCGGATCAACCGCGATGGCGCCCTCGGCGTGCTCGACGCCGACCGTGCGACGGCGTTGATCATGGTGATCACCGAATTGGTGCAGAACGCCATCGAGCATGCCTTCGACGCTGACACGCCCCAGGGTTGCGTGACCATCAGGTCCGAACGTTCGGCCCGCTGGCTGGATGTCGTGGTGCACGACGATGGGCGTGGCGTGCCTGACGGGTTCAGCCTGGAGAAGTCTGACCGGCTCGGCCTGCAGATCGTGCGAACGCTGGTCACCGCGGAATTGGACGGCTCGTTGGGTATGCACGACGTGCCATCCGGGGGAACCGATGTGGTGCTGCGGGTGCCGATCGGCAGGCGCAGTCGCGGCATCCAGTGAGTCCGGTCGCGGGCCACAGGGCGTTCACCGTGGGACGCCAGTACCACTGAAGCAATTACCCAGTTGCGTCAATAGAAGATGTGATGACAATTACGCAATTTGCTGTAGCGAATTGTTCAAAAAATAAGCTATGGCCCCGACATTGTCGGGGCCATAGCTTGCGTCGGGGATCTGAACCGAAAGGTCAGACTCCGGTGCGGGCCTTGGTGCGGGCGTTGCGACGCTTGAGCGCACGACGCTCATCCTCGCTCATCCCGCCCCACACGCCGGCGTCCTGGCCGGAGTCCAAGGCCCAGGTGAGGCACTCAGTGGTTACGGGGCAACGGTTGCACACCAGCTTCGCGTCGGCGATCTGAGCAAGCGCCGGGCCACTGTTTCCCACGGGGAAGAACAGCTCCGGATCTTCGTCGCGACAGACGGCCTTGTGGCGCCAATCCATAAGATCAAACTCCTCGTTAGACATGTCATGTGTGCGCGGCAAAGCGCACCAGATTTTCTTCGGCTGTTAACGCGTGCACACGAATGTTTCTGCACTGTTGCATTGATGCTTTCACAGGCTGAACAGATGTCAATAGCATTGAGTTAACACGTGGGCAATGTCACTGGGTGGGGCGGTGACCAGAACCCTCACTCCTGTGTACTACACTCTGGATCTAGCTGCGCCCTAATTCCACCCTAGGCGGTGTGTTTGCGCAGGTCAATCACTTTTATTCGTCGGCGCGACGACGCAGAGCGCCTCGGGAACCGACGTGAACGTCATGGTTTCGCGCGTGCCGATGTAATCTCCGTCAATCTGGCAGGCGGCAGGCGTGGTGCTCGTCACGGTGACCGATGAGACGTTGTCATCGCGGATCAGGTGCTTGGCTTCGAGGCGGGGCTTGCGGGACACCATCTGGCGGACCAGCCGCAGATTCGACCAGATGTTCATGCTCGTGGTGGCGAACACTCCCAAGCCGGTGTCGAACGTGGTTTCGGGGTTCGTCCACACCGGGCGGCTGTTCGCATACGTCCAGGGACTGGAGTTCGACACGAACGCGAAGTGCACCCCGGCAACCGGGTCGGCGCCCGGCAGATGCAACGTCAACGTCGGTGCCCGGCGTGCGGTCGTGAGGAACTCCCGCACCGCCACCCGGATGTAACGCGACGCTGTGACTTTGCGTCCCTTCGCGCGTTGGGCCTCTACGGCGGCCACCACGTCACCGTCCACGCCCATCCCGGCGGTGAACACGCCCCAGCGCTCACCGCAGTCCATCAGGCCGATGCGGCGCCACGGGCGTCCCATCCGGTAACCGCCGAGCAGGTCGACGAGTTGGTTGGTGGCCTCGATCGGATCGGGGCTGATGCCCAGCGCCCGGGCGAAGACGTTGGCCGAACCGCCGGGCACGACGGCGACCGCGGGCGCCAGGGCGGCGTCGGGACGGGTTCCGCAGTCACCGAGCAGGCCGTTGACGACTTCGTTGACCGTCCCGTCTCCACCGTGCACGATCAGCACGTCCACACCGTCACGTGCGGCATCGCGGGCGATCTCGATGGCGTGACCTCGGTGATTGGTGTGTTCGACGGTCAGCGTCACCCGACTCTCCAGCGCGTGGGCGAGCAGGTCACGCCCGGCCGGGGTGGTCGAGGTCGCGTTCGGATTGACGATCAGCACGGCACGCACGGGGCATGAGCCTAACCGGGCAAGGTGTACGGCAGTTATTCGTGAATCTGTCCATCCAGGTAGCGCCACCGATCGCCGACCCGCTCGAAACGGCTGCGTTCATGCAGGATGTGCCGGCTGCAGTCGTGGACGTACTGGGCGCGAAACTCGACGACGCCTTCGGTGTCGTCTTCGCCTCCCGACTCTGTGTCGACGATCTGCAACCGCCGCCACACGATGTCCCCGTCGAGGGAGAGGTCGGCGGGACGGGTGTCGGGATGCCAGGAGGTCAACAGGTAGTCGACGTCGCCGACGGCGAACGCGCTGAACCGGGACCGCATCAGGGCAACGGCTGTCGGGGCCTGCTGCGCGCCGGTGTGCAGCAGGCCGCAGCACTCGGCGTAGGCCAGGCCGGTGCCGCACGGGCAGGGTTGGTCGGTCACGTGGCCAAGTATCCCGGTCTGTCGTGGGCCCCGCCCTGCACGCCGCCTGCACGCCGCCTGCACGCCGCCCTGCGCGCCGAGATCGACGTGAGGGTTGTGTTTTCTGCCCAGCCGCGACCCTGGCGTCGATCTCGACGCCGAAAACCAGCATCAATGGCGTGGCCTGTGCGCCGGTGTGCCTTGCCGCCAGGGGCGCGGGCGTCGGTACCGTACAGGACGTGACCGCACGCCGATTACTGCTCGTCAACGGACCGAATCTCAACATGCTGGGCACCCGCCAGCCCGAGATCTACGGCTCCACCACGCTGGCTCAGATCGAGCAGCGGGTGGCCGAACTGGCGGCCGAGTTCGGTTTCGAGGTCCGCGCCGTGCAGAGCAACCACGAGGGTGCGCTCGTCGACGCCATTCAGGCAGCCAGGCAGGACTGCGTCGGCATCATCATCAATCCGGCGGCTTACAGCCACACCTCGGTGGCGATCCGCGATGTGCTCAGCGCCGCCGAACTGCCGGTGGTCGAGGTTCACCTGAGCAACATCCACACGCGCGAGGCGTTCCGGCATCACTCGTACGTGTCGGCCGTCGCCGAGGTCGTCATCGCCGGCGCGGGCCCGGCCGGCTACGAATACGCGGTGCGGTACCTGGCGGAGCGGAAGTCGTGATCCAGCCTCCCGCCATCCGGTACGCAGGTTTTCTGACCGCGGCCGAAGGAATCGCCGCGCTGATCATGGCGGTCGTGCTTTTGACCCGGGCGCTGGGTGGTGCGGATCAGCACATCGTCAGCGGGTACGGCACAGCGATCTGGTTCCTGCTGATCGGTGGCGGGGTGCTCGCGGGTGGCTGGGCGCTGATCACCGCGCGGTACTGGGGCCGGGGGATCGCGGTGTTGGCCAACCTGCTGTTGCTGCCCGTGGCCTGGTACGTGATCACCTCGCACCACGTGGTGTACGGCGTGCTGGTCGGGTTGCTCGCCCTGATCACCCTGGGTCTGCTGTTCAGCCCGTCCTCGGTGGACTGGATCGCCCGCCGCGACTAGCTGCGCTGCTCGGCCGCCAGGGCGGAAAGCTCTGGGCCCGACACCCGGTAGGTGGTCCACTCGGTCTGCGGCTTGCCGCCCACGGCGTCATACAGCGCGATGGCGTTGACGTTCCAGTTCAGCACCGCCCAGGTCATCCGGCTGTAGCCCTGTTCGACGCATTCGGCTGCCAAGGTGGACAACAGCTTTCGGGCCAGCCCGCGGCGCCGGAAGGCCGGACGCACGTAGAGGTCCTCCAGGTAGAGCCCGGCGACACCGTCCCACGTGGAGAAGTTCAGGAACCACACCGCGGTCGCGGCCACCTGCCCGTCGACCTCCAGCATGTGCGCAAAGGCCACCGGTCGGTCACCGAAAAGTGCTGTGTGCATCTGCTTTTCGGTGACAGTGCACTCGTCGGAAGCACGTTCGAACTCGGCCAACTCGCGGATCATCGCAGTGATCTCGACCTCGTCGCCCGGTCGCGCCCGGCGGATCAACTCGCTCATGTCGCCCCTAGTCCAGTCAGGATGGTTCTGAATTTCGTGGTGGTCTCGTCGACTTCGTCATCGGGATCGGATTCGGCGACAATACCGCCGCCGGCACTGGCCAGGGCCGTGTATCGATCCGCGGACAACACTGCACACCGGATCGACACCACCCAGCGTCCATCGCCGCTGCTGTCGCACCAGCCGACAGCGCCGGCGTAGAACCCGCGATCGCCCTCCAGTTCGCCGATCAGTGCGGCGGCGCGGTCGGTCGGCACCCCGCCGACCGCCGGGGTAGGGTGCAGTGCGAGCGCCAGATCGATTGCCGTCGTGCGTTTTTCGCGCAGTCGGCCGATGACGGGGGTGCTCAGGTGCCACAGTGCGTCGGTGCCGTGCAACTGTGGTTCCTCGGCGATCTGCAGATCGACGCACAACGGCTCCAGCGCCTGGCGCATCACGTCGACCACCAGCTGATGCTCGTGACGGTTCTTCGCCGAGGCCGCCAGCGCAGTCGCGTTGGCCGCGTCCACGGCAGGATCGGCCGAGCGTGGTGCCGACCCGGCGAAGGGCTGGCACATCACCGTCTCGCCCTCGCGCGCCACCAACAATTCGGGGCTGGCGCCCACCAGGGCGGTGCCGGCGTTCGCGCCGCCCGCCGGGGACAGATCGGCCAGGTAGACCGTGGCGGCCGGGTCGGCGTCGGCCAGTCGGCGCAACACGGTCCGGACGTCCCACGCGGAATCGGCGGACAGGCGCAGCGAGCGGGCCAGCACCACTTTGTCGATCGGGATCTGCGGGTCCCGCAGGCGCCGGATCGCCTCGGCCACCCGCGCGCGGTGCACCGATCCCGGTGGCAGGGTTTCGCGCTCCACCACTGCTGGGGGCGGATTGACGGGCCAGTCCGGGAGCGCATCGGTGAATCGGACCGCATCGGGTTCATACAAGGCGGCCGGTGTGGCCGGATCAAATGGCAACGCACCCAGCACTATTGGCGTACCCGACCGCAGCGCGGCCTGGGCATCGGCGATATCGGCGAATCCGGTTCGTACGCCCTCGGCCAGGACGGCGCCGTTCGGCCCGGCCAACACGAATGACGGGTTCACTGCGACAGACACGGGTTGGGGTGGCCGGTCAGCCCGAGCGCGGTGATCTGACGCACGCCGTGCTCGAATCCGCACACTGCCAGCGAAGCCGGCACCATCGACAGCCGGATCCCTTCGGACACGGGTAGTTCCGCCCAGCGGGTCAACATGGCACGGGAGAAATGCCCGTGCCCGACGAACACCACGTCCCGGGTGGCCAGATGCTCCAGCGCCGTGCCGACCGCGCGGTCGGCACGGGCTGAAACCTGATCGACGCTCTCGCCGCCGGGACACCCATGGGTCCACACCAGCCAGTCGGGCACGCTCTCGCGGATCTGAGGCGTGGTCAGTCCCTCGTAGTCGCCGTAATCCCACTCGGACAGATCGGGGTCGATCTCGTCGACGTGCAGTCCGGCCAGTTCGGCGGTGTCCAGCGCGCGGCGCCGCGGGCTACTGATCACCAGTGGCTCGGTCAACTGCAACTCGGCGAGTGCCGGGCGGGCCAGCACGGCCTGCTCCCGCCCAGTTTCGGTCAGGTCCTGCTCGGTGCGGCCGGTGTGCCTCCCGGTGGCCGACCACTCGGTCTCGCCGTGTCGGAGCAGGATCAGGCGGTGCAGGCGGTCGCTCACACCGGCGATTCTGCCGCACGTTCCGGCAATGCCGCCGGGAGCGTGCTTGGATGAAGGTGTGACGCGAGTATTAGCGGTCGCCAATCAAAAGGGTGGGGTAGCCAAGACGACGACGGTGGCGTCGCTGGGTGCGGCGATGTCCGAGCAGGGTCGGCGGGTGCTGCTGGTCGATCTGGATCCGCAAGGCTGTCTGACGTTTTCATTGGGCCATGACCCGGACAAGCTGCCGGTGTCGGTACACGAGGTGTTGCTCGGCGACGTCGAGCCGGGGGCGGCGCTGGTCGAGACGGCCGAGGGGATGACGCTGCTGCCGGCCAACATCGATCTGGCCGGTTCAGAGGCCATGCTGCTGATGCGGGCCGGGCGGGAGTATGCGCTCAAGCGGGCTCTGGCCAAGGTTTCCGACGATTTCGACGTGGTGATCATCGATTGCCCGCCATCTCTGGGCGTGTTGACGCTCAACGGCCTGACCGCCGCGAACGAGGTGATCGTGCCGTTGCAGTGCGAGACGCTGGCGCACCGCGGCGTGGGCCAGTTCCTGCGCACGATCTCCGACGTGCAGCAGATCACCAATCCCGAGCTGGCGCTGCTCGGCGCGCTGCCGACGCTCTACGATTCGCGCACCACCCACAGCCGTGACGTGCTGTTGGATGTCGCCGACCGGTACGAACTGCCCGTGTTGGCCCCACCGATTCCCCGCACCGTGCGGTTCGCCGAGGCCAGCGCATCGGGATCCTCGGTACTGGCCGGCCGCAAGAGCAAAGGCGGGCTGGCTTACCGCGAGCTCGCCCAGGCCCTGCTCAAACACTGGAAGTCCGGCAAGAAGCTGCCGACCTTCGCACCCGAGGTGGTCTAGGGCGCTACTTGACCTTGCCCCGTGGACAGACCTGATGCTGACGACATGAACCAAGACCTGCTGAGCATCGGGGAGTTCGCGGCGACGGGGCTGTCGCCCAAGATGTTGCGTTCGTATGCGGCATCGGGCGTGTTGGTGCCGGCCGCGGTCGACGCGCTGACGGGGTACCGGTACTACTCCCGGGCCCAGGTTGCCGAGGCGCGCACAGTGGGGTTGCTTCGGGGAGCGCGGATACCGGTCGCAGGCATCGCAGAGTTCCTGCGCAGCCCCACCGAACAGCAACTGGCCGCGTGGCAGACGGAGCTCGATGATGAGTACGCGCGCCGCCGCGAGGCACTGGGAGTGGTCCGCAGTGTGCTACTCGCCCAACCTTCTCCAGTGGCAGGGGGCCGCTGGTCCGACGAGAGGACGATCTCCATGGCTTCGGTGTTACGGTCCGCGACGGCCACCGATCAGGGCCCGGTGCGGGAGAGCAACCAGGATTCCCTGCTCGCCGACGGCATTCTGTACGCGGTGGCCGACGGTTTCGGACCCGAAGGTGACCACGCCAGCCGGATCGCGGTGGAAGCGCTCGCCGCCGGTTTCACCGCCGCACCCGACCGCGACGGCCTGATCGGAGCGGTCCAGCAGGCCAACGAGCAGGTCTTCGCCCATGTCAGCGCATCGGGAACCAGTTCGGGCGCCACCCTGACCGTGGTGGCGATCTTCGGCGACGAACAGGGTGGGCCCCTGGCCATCAACATCGGGGATTCGCCGCTCAACCTGATTCGGGAGGGCGCCATGAGTCAGCTGACCAACGATCACAGTGTCTCCGGTGAGCTGGTGCGGGCCGGTGAGATCACCCGCGAAGAGGCCCGCTTCCACCCGCACCGTCATCTGCTGACGCGGGCGCTGGGTATCGGCCCCGCCATCCGGCCCGAGCTGTTCGATCTGGAGTGTCGTCCGGGAGACCGGCTGTTGATCAGCAGTGACGGGTTGTTCGCCGGTGCCGATGATGCCGACATCATCGACGCCGCCGCGGAGGACGACCCCGAGGTCGTTGCGCAGCGGCTGGTGCAGGTCGCCAACGACGCCGGCGGCAGCGACAACACCACGGTGATCGTGATCGATATCGGCTGAGCCGGACGCCCGGATCAGTTCGCGCCGAGGGCCACCAGTTGCGTGCCGCGCTGTTCGAGCACGGTGTCACCGGCCGCCACCGGCACCACCGGCGACACGCTGGGGGTACGCGGCAGCGCGATGTGCCGCTGGCCGGCGCCGGTCTCCTGATCGAAGACGTCGTAACCGTCGCTGACCGGAACCAACAACCGACCGGCCATCACCGTGGCGGGACCGACGGGAAGGTGCGGCCCCGACGGGCTGACGGTGAACTTGTACTGAAGGCCGGAGCCTCCGTTGGTGCCGAACACCAGGACCGAGTCGCCGGTCCACCAGGTGATCAGGTCCCCGGCGCGGGTGGTCGTCGACTGCGGCGCCGCCGGCTTGGCCAGCGGCAGGCTGGCAAGCGTCTTTCCGGTCTCGTCGATGACGTTGACCATCGGCCTCGGTGTGGGCAGATACACCGCGGTCGTGGTGCCGGACACCGCGATCACCTTGGCCCCGGACTCGTCGGTGATGTCCTGCAGTTCGACGTAGCGCACCTCGGGAGTGTCTTCTTCGTCGGCGGGGCGCAGCAGCGTCAACCGGATGAACTTGCTCTTCGGGCACGATTCCAGCACCGACACCGCCGAGGAACTCGCTGCTGTCGACAGTTGGCGGCATACCGGTGATGCCGGCACGTCGGGCTTGATGCGGGCGTCCAGCGCACCGTAGGACAGCATCCGGACCATGTCCGAGCGCCACAGCTCAAGGCGACTGTCCCCGGCCGAGAGCACCGTGGAGCCGTCGGACGACAGCTGGACCTCGGGGTCGGCATAGGCAGTGCGGGCCGGACCGCGCCTGCCGGTCTTGCCGTCGACGGTGCTGACCTGGCCGCAGCCGCGAGCATCGGGATACACCGCGACCGCGTACTGGTACACCGCCGTCACACCGCACAGTTCGAGGTCGCGGGCATAACTCCACAGCACGGCGCCACTGACAGGGTCACGGCCGGCGACGGTGGACCCCTCGGCGGTCACCACCGATCCGCCGGCGAGCACGGGCTCGGTGGTCCGGGGGCTGTCGGCGGTCCACAACTGTTGCAGGCCGGCCGGTACCTCGCGGGCCGGCGTCAGGTAGGGAACGGGCGCCGCAGCAGGCCTGCTGGTGGTGGCCCTGGCGTCACTCGTCCACCAGATCAGGCCGGCCGCCAGCGCGACGATCGCGACGATTGCCACGGCGGCGGCCATGTCGCCGCGGGTGCGGCGTTCGGGTTTGACCACTGACCGGTCTTGTCTGGCGTGCGCCGGTCAGCCGGCCGTGGCGGTCTCGGTCTTCCGGGGGCGGCGCCTGCGTCGACGTCGTCCGGCGGACGACGCGTCGCCGGTGGTGTCCTCCGACTCGGTGACCGGTGCGGAATCGGTGCCCTCGGCTGCCGGGGTGGCGCCTTCGGGATGCCCGGTGGCCGACTCGCCGCCGCGGGTGCGCCGACGGGTGCGGGTCCGGGTCTTGGCCGGCCGGCCCTCGGAGTCGGCCGAGGAGATGCGCTTCTCGTCGGGGCTGCGCTTGGCCTTGGCCTTGGGAGGCTCGCCGATGGTGCCCGTGGCGTCGGTCGGGATGCCCAGCTCCTCGTAGATATGCGGCGAGCTGGAATAGGTTTCTGCCGGATCGGGGCAGTTCAGGCCCAGCGCCTTGTCGATCATTTCCCACCGGCCCAGTTCGTCCCAGTCGACCAGGGTGATGGCGACACCGGTCTTGCCGGCACGGCCGGTGCGTCCGATGCGGTGCACGTAGGCCTGCTCGTCCTCGGGGCACTGGTAGTTGATGACGTGCGTGACGTCGTCGATGTCGATGCCGCGAGCGGCGACATCCGTCGCGACCAGCACGTCCACGGCGCCGGTGCGGAACGACTTCAGTGCCTTCTCGCGGGCGCCCTGGCCGAGGTCACCGTGCACGGCGTCGACCTTGAACCCACGCTCGGCGAGCTCGTCGGACACCTTCTGCGCGGTGCGCTTGGTGCGGGTGAAGATCATCGTGGCGCCACGGCCCTCGGCCTGCAGGATCCGGCTCACCAGCTCCGACTTGTCCAGAGCGTGGGCCCGGTAGGCGAACTGCTCGGTGGTGTCGTGGGTGGCCGCCGAGTGCGGGGCCTCGGCCCGGATGTGGGTCGGCTGGTTCATGAACGTGCGGGCCAGCGTGATGATCGGGTCGGGCATGGTCGCCGAGAACAGCATCGACTGGCGATCGTCCGGGGTCAGTCGCAGGATTCGCTCGATGTCGGGCAGGAAGCCCAGGTCCAGCATCTCGTCGGCCTCGTCGAGCACCAGCACGGACAGTCCGCCCAGCTGAAGGTGCCCCTGCTGGGCCAGGTCGAGCAGGCGGCCCGGGGTGCCGACGACGACGTCGACGCCCTTGCGCAGCGCTTCGATCTGGGGCTCGTACGGGCGTCCGCCGTAGATCGACGTCACCGAGAACTTGCGGTCGCCCGTGGTCAAATATTTGGCTGCTCCGGAGAGGTCTCCATAGACCTGAATGCAGAGCTCGCGGGTGGGCACCACGATCAGGGCGCGGGGGGTGCCGTTGAGCGGGCGGGTCTCGTCGGTGGAGATGCGATGCAGCAGGGGGACACCGAAGGCGTAGGTCTTGCCCATGCCGGTGCGGGCCTGACCGATCAGGTCGTCGCCGGCCAGCGCCAGCGGGAGGGTCAGTTCTTGAATGGCAAAGGGGTGTTCGATACCGGTTTCGCTGAGTGCACGGACGATTTCGTCGCGAACGCCGAGCTCGGCAAACGTTTTATTTACATGAGTCATGGTTGGAAGAGGTGGCCTTTCACTGTCAAACCTCACGGGCATCCAGCGCACACGGAGTTTTGACGATGAAACAACGGTCGGGTTCACCCGGATACGGGTCGTATCCATCGGCGCTGCCGATCCGCTGGGCCCAGCTCCACAGGGCGGGCCAACTGCGTGCACGCACATTTCCTGGTAGCGGTTCGGGCGCTGAAACAGTCGGCTCGAAGCCGTTACCGTCTGCCATTGTAGCTGGTCGCGGGATATCGACCGATTTGCCAGCCGATCCCGGTCTCCCGACGGCGTCTAGAGTTGGCTTCATGAATTCGCCTCAGCCTGCCGCGGAACGGATCGCAGAACCGGTCGATTCGGGCGTGACGGCGGATCATCCCGGGGTCAACGAGTTGTTCGCGGTGCTGGCCTACGGTGAGGTCGCGGCGTTCTACCGGCTCACCGAAGAGGCACGTATGGCGCCGAACCTGCGCGGCCGGATCAACATGGCGAGCATGGCCGCTGCGGAGATGGGTCACTACGAGTTGCTTCGGGATGCGTTGGAGCACAGGGGAGTTGACGTCGTTTCAGCGATGACGAAATACGCCTCGGTGTTGGAGAACTACCACCGGATGACCACACCCAGCACCTGGCTGGAGGCGTTGGTCAAGACCTACATCGGTGATGCGCTGGCCGCGGATTTCTACCTGGAGATCGCTGACGCGTTGCCCGAACAGGTGTCCAAAGTGGTGCGCGCGGTGCTGTCCGAAACCGGGCATTCGCAGTTCGTGGTCGCCGAGGTGCGCGCGGCGGTGACTGCCAGCGATCGCCAGCGGCACCGACTGGCGCTGTGGGCGCGTCGACTGCTCGGCGAGGCCGTCACTCAGGCGCAGTTCGTGCTGGCCGATCACGACGAACTGGTCGACCTGGTGATGTCCAGCGGCGAGGGTCTGACCCAGCTGGCCGAGTTCTTCGACAGGCTGCAGAACACCCACCAGTCCCGGATGCAGGAACTGGGCCTGGCGTAGACATCCGCCAGACCCAGTCGCCGCTGAGAGGTTCTGTCTCTACTGCGTGCAGGTGGTGATCATCGTGTTGTTGTTCTGCGCCATGATCACGGCGCCCGCCGCGTCGGTGATCGAGCAGTTGAGCTGACCCGCGACGCTGGTCGCGGTCACCGACTTGAGCGTGACGCCGGGGTTGAGCACCACGGTCTTGGCCCACGGCAGGGCAACGTTGATGTCGGTCTGCAGGGCGCCCTGCGCGTCGGTGTAGACGATGGTCACCAGGTCGATGAGCTGCCGGTTGCCGGTCACCCGGTAGGTGATGGTGTTCGGACTCACGGCGGCCGCGGGTGGGGCCGCCTCGGCCGGCGGGGCGACGGGCGCAGGCGCCGCGGTGGCACTGGGCGACGGTGTCACCGTGGTCACGGTTTCGGGGGAGAGCGGCGCCGTCGGTGCTGCGCGCGGCGGGACCGGCTTGGAGGTGGCGTCCTGGGCCGGTTGGGTGGTCTGTGTCGGCTGGGCCGCCGGCGAGGTCAGGGTGGCGGACACCGAACCGCTGTCACCGCCGCCCAGGATCACCACGGTGCAGATCACAGCGACCAGCAGGACTGCGCCGGCCACGACGGCCACCCAGATCCAGCGCCGGTCGATGGGCTCCTCGTAGAACGTGACCTCGTCGTCGTAGTCCGCGTCGTAGTTGTCGTAATCGACCGGGTAGTCCGACTCTGGGTTGTGGTTGTAGCCGTCGGAGGTGCGGCCGGAGTACCCGCCTGGCTCGTACGGGTGATCCCCGAAGCGCTCGGTGGCGGTGGTGTCATACGGCGAATAATGCCTGGTCATGCGGCTGTCCCAGTCGTCTCGTCCAATATCGAAACTGATGCTATCGAGACGAAAGTGACAGATGAGGTTGAGCTCGGTGCGTGTCGGTCACGGTCCGGACTCGGTTCGGTATCTGTGTTTCGCGCACGGCGTACCTCCGGCCGAGCCCCGCTCGCGGCAGACGGGTCCGCCCGTCCACTAGCCTGCTCAGGGAAGTCGACAAACGTTGTGAGAAAGAAAGAAGGGTCCAGCGTGGAGGTCAAGATCGGTGTCACGGACAGCCCGCGCGAGCTCACCTTCAACAGCGCGCAGACACCCACTGAGGTGGAGCAGCAGGTCACCGACGCACTCGCCACGGATTCGGGTGTGCTGGCGTTGACCGATGAGAAGGGACGGCGATTCCTGGTGCAGAACAGCCGGATCGCCTATGTGGAGATCGGCGCCGCCGACGTGCGTCGGGTCGGTTTCGGCGTGGGGGCGGAATCCGCCTGAGTTCTACGACCGCGTGAGTGGCACGTGTGACAGTCCGCCCCAGGCGAACTGCACCGTGCCGTCCACGGCGGTATTCCGGTCGATCGGCCGTTCATTGGTCAGCCAGTACCGCGCCGAGTCGACGCTGATGGCCACCAGTCCGACCGCGATCATCCTGGCGCGGTGTGCCTCCAGGCCCGAATCGCGGCTGATCAGATCGAACACCGCATCGGTGCAGGCCTCGGTCGCCACCTTCACCTGAGCCGCCACCTGCGGCTCGCTGACGTAGTCATTCTCGAAAATCAGCCGGTACCCCTGGCTGTCGTGCTCGATGAAATCGAAGAACGCCTCGACCGCGGCGCGCAGCCGCTGCCGGTTGTCGGTCGTGGTGCGCAGGGCCTGGCGCACACCGGACACCAGGTTGTCGACATGGCGCTGCAGCACTGCCAGATACAGCTCGAGCTTCGACGAGAAGTGTTGATACAGAACGGGTTTGCTCACACCTGCGCGTTCGGCGATCTCGTCCATCCCCGCCGCGTGGTATCCGCGTTCGACGAACACCTCGCTGGCGGCTACCAACAGCTGTCCGCGCCGCTCGTCACGAGGCAGGCGGTTGCCGCGTCGACCACCGGTCGCAGGCTTGTCGCCTCTCCTCTCGGCGGTGTTGGCGAGATCGCTCATCAGGTCCTCAATCTGTATTGCTCTGGCGCACTTGAACTTGTTCATCCGAGCCGCTGATCGCACCGACACTACTACCGTGACGCGTCACTGCCGTCGCGCGGGCGACGCGAAACGGCATGGATTTCGAAATGACACCGGCGAGGTCACGGCATAGCTGCGCTCCGAACCGATCCACAGGACTCTGTGCCATTCTGGTCCGGTGACCTACGACCCGGGACGTCGCGGGGGTGGCCGTGTCCCGGCGCTGCGCAACGAGTGGCGGGAGCCGCTACGCGCTCAGCGAGATCCGATTGCCTCCGATTCAGGACGAGCCAGATCCAACCGCGACGACCATCAGCAATGGCGTAAGCAGACGTGGATCGGCCGTTTCGTCTCCACGTACGGCTGGCGCGCGTATGCGCTGCCGATCCTGATCGTGCTGACCGTGGTGGTCATGTACCAGACGATCACCGGTACCAGCGCGCCGCACTCCGCGCAGGAAGAGGAGGGTCCGGTTCAGGGCCCACCCACGATCGACGTGGCCAGCACCTCGATCATCGGCGCGCCGCCCAAGGGTCTGACCCAGTTCGACGCGAACCTGCCCACCGGGATCCTTCCCGCCGGCGGCCAGTTCACCGAGGCCGGCGCCCGGACCTGGCGGATCGTGCCGGGCACCACCCCGAAGATCGGCCAGGGCACCACGAAGTCGTTCACCTACAGCGTCGAGGTCGAGGACGGGGTGGACACCACCTCCTTCGGAGGCGACGACGGTTTTGCCCGGATGGTCAGCGAGACCCTGGCCAATCCGAAGAGTTGGACGCACAACGGTCTGTTCGCCTTCACCCGGGTCGACGAGACCAGCGGTGTCGAACCCGATTTCCGGGTGTCACTGACCTCTCCGATGACGGTGCGGGAGGGCTGTGGCTACGACATCGAGCTGGAATCGTCCTGCTACAACCCGTCGTACGACGGACATCAGCCCCGTGTCTTCGTCAACGAGGCCCGTTGGGTGCGCGGTGCGGTGCCGTTCCAAGGGGACATCGGGTCCTACCGCCAGTACCTGATCAACCATGAGGTTGGTCACGCCATCGGGTACCAGCGGCATGAGGCCTGTGAAGCCAACGGCAAGCTGGCGCCGATCATGATGCAGCAGACGTTCTCCACCTCGAACGACGATGCCGCGAAGTTCGACCCCGGAACCGTCACGGCCGATGGTCTGACGTGCAAGTTCAATCCCTGGCCGTACCCGATTGCCTGACCGCTGCCGCCGTGGTGGGTCTCGCCGCGCGGCACGCGCATCGACATCGGTGGCTGGACGCGCGGTGGGTGCGATCGCGGTGGGCGGGGCACGGGAAGCATCGGCACCGGATTACCGTTGTGGGTACGAGCAGCTGGGACGATGAACTGATCATCTGAAACTGAGGAGACATCCGGTGTCCGCGAATTTGGACGTGTCGTTACCGCCGTTGGTCGAGCCGGCCGCCGAGCTGACGCGGGAAGAAGTGACGCGCTACAGCCGGCACCTGATCATTCCGGATGTCGGCGTGATCGGGCAGAAGCGGCTGAAGAACGCCAAAGTGCTGGTGATCGGGGCCGGTGGGCTCGGTTCACCGACACTGCTGTACCTGGCCGCGGCCGGGGTGGGCACCATCGGCATCGTCGAGTTCGACGTCGTCGACGAGTCCAACCTGCAGCGGCAGATCATCCACGGCCAGTCCGACATCGGGCGGTCCAAGGCGCAGAGCGCCAGGGATTCGGTGCTGGAGATCAATCCGCTGGTGACGGTGAATCTGCACGAGTTCCGGTTGGAACCCGACAATGCGGTGGAGCTGTTCAGCCAGTACGACCTGATCCTCGACGGCACCGACAACTTCGCCACCCGCTACCTGGTCAACGATGCCGCGGTGCTGGCAGGCAAGCCCTATGTGTGGGGTTCGATCTACCGGTTCGAGGGTCAGGTGTCGGTGTTCTGGGAGGACGCTCCCGACGGTCTGGGTCTGAACTACCGCGACCTCTATCCCGAGCCGCCGCCACCGGGCATGGTGCCTTCGTGCGCCGAAGGCGGCGTGCTGGGCATCCTGTGCGCCTCGATCGCGTCGGTGATGGGGACCGAGGCAATCAAGCTCATCACCGGTATCGGCGAGCCACTGCTGGGCCGGCTGATGGTCTATGACGCGCTGGACATGACCTACCGCACCATCCGGATCCGCAAGGACCCGGCGACTCCCAAGATCACCGAGTTGATCGATTACGAGGCCTTCTGCGGCGTGGTCTCGGATGCCGCCGCGGAGGCCGCTGCCGGGTCGACGGTCACCCCGCTGGAGCTCAAGGAGCTCATCGACTCCGGGAAACCGTTGGCGCTGATCGATGTCCGCGAGCCTGTCGAGTGGGATATCAATCACATCGAGGGTGCCGAGCTCATCCCGAAGCCGACGTTCGAGTCGGGTGACGCACTGGCCAAGCTCCCGGTGGACCGGACACCGGTGCTGTACTGCAAGACCGGGATCCGTTCGGCTGAGGTGCTCGCCATCGTCAAGAAGGCCGGTTTCTCCGACGCGGTGCATCTGCAGGGCGGAA
>NZ_LZSY01000012.1 GCF_001665625.1 Mycolicibacterium peregrinum
CGCCACACCCTTCGGACGACCCGTCGTCCCCGAGGTATAAATCAAATACGCCACATCATCAGCCGACGGCACAGGCAACGTCGCCCCGTCGTCCCCCACGGAATGCACATGATCGAGTTCGACAAGCTCCAAATCACAGCCGGACAGCCGGGCCGCCAATCCCGCAGTGGTCACCGCGACAACAGGTGACGCGTCACCAAGCATGAATTCGACGCGCGCATCAGGATGCAGTGGATCGATCGGCAGATAGGCCGCTCCCGACTTCAAGATCGCCAGAATCGCCACGATGGAGTCAGCCGATCGCGGCAACAACACCGCGACGCACGTGCCGGGTCGGGCACCTTTGGTTACCAGCAAGCGGGCCAAACGGTCTGATGACTCATCGAGTTGCGCATAAGACATCGAACGACCGTCGAACGACAGTGCGACCGCTTCGCGTGAGCGCGTGACCTGTGCGGCGAACAAGTCCGTAATCGAAGCCGACGCGGCGACCGAGTCGTCCAGCACCGCTCGATTACCCCATCCCAACAGCTCCGTGTGCTCATCCTCGCCCAAGAAGTCCATCGACGACAGCCGCTGGTCCACATCGGCAGTGATCGCCGCGAGCACGCGCTCCAACCGACTGATCAGGGTTTCGATGCTGTCCGTATCGAAGACGTCCGTGCGGAATTCCGCCATTCCTGATATTCCGGCGAGTTCGCCGGTCGCATCCCACCGCTCCGACATCGACAATGTCAGATCCATACGCGCGGTTCGGGTCTCGGCTTCCAGTGGAACTGCCTCGACATCACCCAACGCCGATTCGGCACCCTCTGTTCTGGCGAAGTTCTGCCAGGCCAGTTCCACCTGCACAAGCGGGTGATGGGCCAGCGATCGAGTCGGGTTGAGTCGATCTACCAAGACTTCGAACGGCACGTCCTGATGCTCGAGTGCGGTGAGGCTGCGATGGCGAACCTGCTCCAGCACCTCCCCGACTGTCGGATCGCCGGACAGATCCACCCGCAACACCAGAGTGTTGACGAAGAAACCGACCAGTTCGTCCAAGGCGGGGTCCACCCGGTCTGCGACCGGGAAGCCCACAGCCACATCAGCACTCGCACTGAGTTTCGACAGCAGAACAGCCAGGGCGGCCTGGACCACCATGAACGGAGTCGCGCGATATTCCCGGGCGACGCGGCGGATCTGGCGCTGCAGGCCGGCCGGCCACGAGACTGGCACCCGGGCGCCTTCGTGACCGGCAATCAGCGGATACGGCCGATCCGTTGGCAACTCCAACCGCTCCGGCAGACCGGCCAACATATCTGCCCAGTACGCCACCTGGCCGGATATCCGGCTGTCGCGATCGGCCAGGTCACCCAGATACGAACGTTGCCACAACGCGTAATCCACGTACTGCACCGGCAAAGGCGACCAATCCGGTGCCCGGCCCTGGCAGCGACACGCATAGGCCGCACCGAGACCAGCCAACAGCGGACCGACGGAAGCGCCATCACCCGCAATGTGATGCACCACCGCTACCAGGACGTTGTCGCCCTCTCCGATGTGGAACAGCTCTGCCCGCAAGGGAATCTCGCTGGCCAGGTCGAAGGCGTGGCTCGTCACACGTTCGATCGCCTCGGCCAATTCGGCGCTGGTCCAACCGGTGGCATCAACTACCCGCCAACCGAAGTCAGCCTGCGCCACGGGGATGATCACTTGTCGAAGCGCCCCGTCGGACTCTGCGAATACAGTGCGCAGCGATTCGTGCCTGCCCACCATGTCCATCAGGGCGTGGCCGAGCGCATCGGTATCCAAATGGCCGCGCAGCCGCAGCGCCACTGGCATGTTGTACACCGGTGAGGGTCCCTGCAGATGGTCGAGGAACCACAACCGTTGTTGGGCATAGGACAACGGGAGGACCTCTGGGCGAGGCTGGGGCACCAACGGATCGCGTCCGCCCGCATTCTCACCGAGACGCACCGCCAGTTCAGCCACAGTAGGCGCATCGAAGACGGCGCGAACTGGAAGACTGGCATCCAAGCTTGCGTGAATCGCATTGATCAGTCGCATGGCGGACAGCGAATCGCCACCCAGATCGAAGAACGAGTCATCGATCCCTACCTGTTCCAATCCCAGGATTTGGGCGTATATCCCGGCCAGGATCTCTTCCTTCGGCATGCTCGGGGCACGGTAGGTGTTGGCGTCGGCGTACTCCGGCGCCGGTAGCGCTCGCCGGTCGAGCTTGCCGTTGACGGTCAATGGCAGAGCGTCGACCAACATCACCGCTACCGGGACCATGTAGCCGGGCAAGCGTTCGGACAACGCCACCCGGACAGCCGCGGGATCCGCTGCCCCAGTGACATATCCGACCAGACGCTTGTCGCCCGGCTTGTCTTCCCGCACTATGACGGCAGCTTGCTGGACGTCTTCCAGGGCAGCCAACGCCGTTTGGATTTCACCCAGCTCGATCCGATATCCACGGATCTTGACCTGCTCATCAGCACGCCCCAAATACCGCAACTGCCCATCCGGACCCCACAACGCCAGGTCTCCGGTCCGGTACATCCGCGAGCCCGGCATGCCGAACGGACAGGGCACGAATCGCGAGGCAGTCAACCCCGCACGACGGGCGTATCCGTAGGCCACGCCCTGACCGGCAACATACAGTTCCCCGACCACACCGACAGGCACCGGCCGAAGCAGCCTGTCCAGCACGAACAACGCGGCGCCCCGGACCGGCGAGCCTATTGGAACGACATTCGAACCGGCCTGCAACGGAGCACTGATCGAGGCATACACCGTGGCTTCGGTCGGTCCATAGGCATTGATCATCACCCGTCCACCGGATGCCCAATGGTCCATCACCTCGACGGAGCAGGCCTCGCCTGCCACCACCAGCGCCGTCGATTCCAGTCCCTCTGGCGAAAGGACTCCCACCGCAGAAGGGGTTTGGCTCAGCACACTGACCTTCTCAGCCACGAGAAGGTCATGGAAATCGTCCGGTGAACTGGCCACCGTCTCCGGCACCACCACCAGTCGTCCACCGTGCAGAAGAGCGCCCCACACCTCCCACACCGAAACATCGAAGGCATAGGAATGCCATTGTGACCACACGTCTGGCGACAAGATTCGGTCCAAGGGGACCAGCAGTTGTGCGACGTTCCGGTGTGGGACTGCGACGCCCTTCGGGACACCGGTGGTTCCCGATGTGTAGATCAGGTAGGCGATGTCATCGGCGGCAGGCGTCGGCAATGCGGTGCTGGGCTGCGTCTCGATACGCGGATCCCCGACATCGACGACATGCACATCGCATCGCGATAGCCGGTTGGCCCAACTCGCCGAGGTCAAGACGGCGACAGGTGCAGCATCGTCGAGCATGAACCGGATCCGCGCATCGGGATGCATGGGGTCGATCGGCACATACGCGGCTCCGGACTTCAGGACCGCGACGATCGAGATAATCGCTTCGGCACAACGTGAATGGAACAGAGCCACGCACCGGCCGGGCCCGGCGCCAAGGCCAATCAACCAGTGCGCCAAGCGGTTCGACGCCTCGTCTAGTTCGCGGTAGGTCAACGAACTCTGTCCGCAGACCAGTGCCACCGCGTCCGGGGTGCGGACGACCTGCTGTGCGAACATCGCCGGAACCGACGACACGGTGGTCGGCCCGGCCAAGGCAGCCCGGTTACCCACTTCGTCGAGGCGGGCGTGCTCGACGGCATCCAACACATCGATCGACGACAACGGCCGCCGCGGATCAGCGGTGACGGCATCCAACACGCGGTGCAACCGCTCCACCAGCATTTCGATGCCGACTGTGTCGAATACATCGGTGCGGAACTCGACAGTGCCGCCGATGCCTGCGGGTTCGCCGGCGTCGTCCCAGCGTTCCGA
>NZ_LZSY01000013.1 GCF_001665625.1 Mycolicibacterium peregrinum
GGCCAGCAGCGCCGCCGGCCTCGACAAAGCACAGTCACCGTTCGCCGGGTACTCGGTGTGCGTGTTCCCCGACTCGCTCGACGAAGGCCCCAACATCGAGATCGGCTATCTTCCGGGGCGCCTGCAGTGGCTCGTCGCCGACCTGCTCGCCAAGCAGGGACTGACCATCGTCAACGACGACATGGCCGGCACCGTGCATCAAGACCGCCGCCTGCTCACCGGCGACAGCCCGCTGGCCTCTGATGCGCTGGGCAAACTGGCCGTCAACTGCCTGCTCGACGCACTCGGGCGGGAGCACGAGGCCTGAGCGCATTGGACGGCTCGATCACGGGAGTCGCCGCTTCAGGCGCGCACTTCTGAGGATCTGCATCGCCATGTTGGTCGAGGTGAGCATCGGGAAGACGCCGAGAAATGTGCGCTCCGACGGGGTACGTCCGTGCAGCTGTTCGAGGCTGCCGAAGACGTAGAAGCATCCGATGCAGAACAGCGTGGCGGGTACCGCGAGCGCCAGGATGCTGCCACGGTCGGCGAGGACCTGTCGCGCGAGTGCCAGTTCCTCGTCCGAGAGCGCCTCGCGTTTACGAACCTTGCGCAACGTGGCGGACAGGGTGCCGACGGCGAGCTTCGACGTGACGTGGGAGTGGCCTCTCATCCGCCGGGTGAAGACGAAGGCCACGACGGCGAACACCCAGATCAGCGCAAAGGAAACGATCGACAGGATGCCGTACAGAGTCGACGTCGTCATGTCAGGCCTCCGTCCGCTGCCGTTGCGGCACTGGTTGCCGCTGTCGTAGCGGTCGCTGCCGGATGAAGGTCGGCCACCAGAACCACGGACCGAGGAAACGCAGCAGACACGGCACCACGAACGAGCGCACGACGAGCGTGTCGAGCAGCAGGCCGATACACACCGTCGAGCCCACCTGACCGATGGTGCGCAGATCGCTGATCAGCATGGCCAGCATGGTGAACGCGAACACCAGGCCGGCCGAGGTCACCACGCCGCCGGTGCTGCCCAGGGCGCGGATCAGCCCGGTGTTCAGCCCCGCACCCGACTCCTCCTTGACCCGGGAGATCAGCAGCAGGTTGTAGTCCGAGCCGACCGCGACCAGGATGATGAAGGTCAGCGGCAGCACCAGCCAGTGCAGGTGCAGACCGATCAGGTGCTGCCACACCAGGATCGACAGTCCGAAAGCGCCCGCGTACGAGAATGCCACCGTGCCGGGAATGACCATGGCCGCGACCAGGCTCCGGGTCAGATACAGCATGATGAGGAAGATCAGCACGAACGCAGCGATCGCCACGATGAGCAGATCGGACGCGGCATAGGCCTTGATGTCCTTGTTGTTCGACCCCGCGCCGCCGATGTAGATCTTGGAGCCCGCCAGCGAGGTTTCTTTGAGCGCCGCCTTGATCGCGTCGGGGAACTGTTCGACGTGGTCGATCCCTTCCGGCCCCATGGCATTTCCTTCATGGGTGACGATGAACCGGGCGGCCTTGCCGTCCGGCGACATCATCAATTGCATGCCGGTCTTGACGTCCTCATTGTCGAACGCTTCCCTGGGGATGTAGAAGAAGTCGTCGCTGCGGGATTGGTCGAAGTCGTTGCCCACGTTGATCAGGTCGTAGTACGTCTGGTCGGTCTGGGTGGACTGCAGATGCGCCGGACCGTAGTTGTTGGTGATGACTCCCAGCAGGGACCGGCTGTCAGCCATCATCCGCTCCAGCTGCGAGATCATCTGCGGCAGCAACCGGTCGATGGCCTCGAACGACGTGACGGCGTCAGCGATCTGGGCGTCGAGGCTGTCGATCCCGTCGAGCGAGTCGAACAGCGAGCGCATCGCCCAGCACGCCGGAATGTCGAAACAGTGCGGCTCCCAGTAGAAGTAGTTCTTCAAGGGTCGCAGGAAATCGTCGAGGTTGGAGATCCCGGCGTTCATGTCGTCGGTGACCTGTTTGAGGTTCTCCAAAGTGAGCACCGTGGAATGCAGTTCGTCGGCCATCTGCTGGGTCAGCCCGATCACCTTCTGCAGCACCTCGACAGAACGCGCCTGGATCTCGGCCTGTTTGTCGGTGTTCTCGTTCTGCCGCTCGGTAAATGGTAGTTGCTGACCGCTGCCACTGCCCTGGGTGGTGAACAGGTAGGGAATCGTGGCGTGCTCGAGCGGCCGGCCCAATGGCCGGGTGATGCTCTGCACCATGGCGACACCGGGGAGCCGGATCAGGCTCTTGGCGACCCGGTCCAATGAGATGAAGTCGGCCGAGTTGCGCATGTCGTGGTCACTTTCGACCATCAGCATCTCGCTGAACAGCTTGCTCTGCGAGAAGTGCCGATCGGAGGCCTCGAAGCCGAGATTGGCTGCGCCATCGGCAGGTTGGTAGGCACGATCGTCGTAGCTGACCTTGAACGTGGGCACGAAAACCGCACCGATCATCACGACGGCGGTGCTTGCGACGAAGACGGGTTTGGGCCATCGCACGACGCTCGTCGCGATCCGCCGGTACAGATGCCCCTTGGACATGCGCTTGGGATCGAACAATCCGAACAGACTGCCGAGCGTGAGCAGTGCCGGTGCGAGTGTCAGCGCCGCGGCGATGGTGAACAGCATGCTGATGGCGACTGCTGGTCCCATCGTGTGGAAGTAGTCCAGCCGGGCCAGGCTCAGGCAGTAGCACGCACCGGCGATCGTCAGCCCGGAGCCGATGATGATCGGCGCGACGCTGCGGTAGGCGGTGTAGAAGGCGTCTTCGCGGCTCTCGCCGTCCTGGCGGGCCTCTTGATACCGCCCCATCAGGAAGATGCCGTAGTCGGTTCCCGCCCCCAATGTCAGTGCCACCACGATGTTCACCGCGAACGACGACAGCGGGATGACGCCGAAGTGTCCGAGCGTCGCGATGACGCCCTTGGCGACAAGCATTTCGATCAGCACGCTGACCAGCGGCACCAGCACATTGGCCAACGACCGGTAGACCACCAGCAGCATGATCACGATCAGGATGATCGTGAGGATCGTGATGTTGTTGAGGCTCGAGTTGGCGATGGTCAGCGTGTCCGATGCCAGCGGGGCGGCACCGCTCACGTAGACCTTGAGCCCCGGCGGCGGGGTGTCGCCGGCGATGATGTCCCTGACCGCGTTCACCGACTCGTTCGCCTGGAGCTGGCCGATGTTCCCGGCCAACCGCAACAGCACGAAAGTCGCCTTGCCGTCGACACTTTGGGCCCCGGCCGCGGTGATCGGTTTGCCCCACAGGTCCATCACGTACTGCACGTGCTCCGGATCCTGCTTCAGCCGGTTCATCAGGTCGTCGTAGTACCGGTGATCACCGTCGTCGAGGGGGCGGTCGGCCTCGAACACCAGCATGGTGAGGCTGGTGGAGGTGGATTCCTGAAACTTCTCCCCGATCCGGAGCATCGCGACCTGTGACGGCGCGTAGCTCGGGATCATCGAGCCCGCCAGCTGTTCGGCGACGTGCTCGACCTGCGGGATGAAGGTGTTGGTGGTGACGGCCAGCAGCGCCCAGAACACGATGATCGGCACTGCCAGGACCCGCACGGTCCGCGCGACGAATGGGCGGTTCGCCCGATGAGTGCTCATGCGGACTTGACCCGGCAGGTGACGTCGGCTTCGGCATGGGTGGACGACTGTTCATCGCGCACAACGCCGTTGACCAACATTCGGCACCCAACCTCGCCGCCATTGACCTGCACGGAGATGCTGCCGGAGACCACGGTGAGGGTCGACGTCTCGGTGTGCGTCCAGGGCAGCTCCGTGACATCGACCTTGTGCGGATGCCCGTCGATGTCGACATAGCTCAGCATCCCGCCGTCACCGACGGAACCGAACACCTCGTAGGTGAGCTGCTTGGGCGTGAACTGCTCGGGCGCCTGCGCGGCGAGGACGGTGGGCACCGGTCCGGGTTCCGACATCTGGTGCACCTTCCAGACGCCCAACGCTCCCACGCCCAACGCGATGACCGTGACGACCGGAAGCCATCCGTTCTGCAGGAGCGTTCGGTTTCGTCGTCTGCGGCCGTCCGCAGGCTGCTCCCCGATCATGACCGACAGATATATCGCATACAGGATGCACTTCTCAAGCCGTTCGCTCGCGACCGCCGGGCATTCACAGCAGATTGGCAGCCAAGCAACGAAGGCGATGTACGCGATTTACCACGCACTGATCCGTGCGCAACCGCAGATGACCGCCCCACCCCGGCGTCCGCGTCACCGGCATCCAGTCGCACCGCTTTCGGCCTATTACTTCCCATGACTGATATAAATGAGCCGTGAGCAGCGCACCGTTCGGCAGCAACGTGGAAGCCGTCTCGTCGATGCTCGTGGCGAGCGCCGACCTCATGTGGCGGCATCTCGCCGATCGCAAAGGCTTGAGCGCGAGCGCGACGCTCGTCCTCGTCCGACTCAACCGCGAGGGTCCGATGCGGGTCACCGCACTCGCCGAGGCCGAGGGCGCGAGCCAGTCGGGCATGACCCAACTGGTCCAGCGCCTCGAACAGCAAGGCCTGCTGGAGCGGTGCAGCGACCCCGACGACGGGCGGGCCTGCCTCGTCAAGGTCAGCGAGGGCGGCCAACGCCTGTGGGAAGAGCGGGCGGTTCTGCGCAAGCAACGCATCGCCGAACTGTTGGCGGGGTTGTCCGACGACGACCAGATGGCGCTGTGGCTCGCCGCCCAGGTGACAGGACGGCTGGTCGACCAGATGCGCGAGATCGCCGACACCCGGGCGAGCACCGATGCGTAGGGTGTCTCGGGAAGCACTCACCTCTCGACGATCACACGGCCGCCAGGGGCCACGAACCCCGGAAAACCCGTAGTCCCCGTCCGCGCCGGTGTTACGTTGACGCCACTGCCCCGAGGAGGCGGACGCCATGTCCATGGAAGGCTCAGCAACCGTACGCATGTCCGCGCCGGCGGACCGCATCTGGAATCTCATCGCCGACGTACGCAACACCGGGAAGTTCTCGCCCGAGGTGATGGAAGCCGAATGGCTCGGCGGTGCCACCGGCCCCGCCCTCGGGGCGCGGTTCCGGGGACACGTCAAACGAAACGAGATCGGTCCGGTCTACTGGACGACGTGCGAGGTGACGGCCTGCGACCCCGGGCGGGAGTTCGGCTTCGCCGTCCTGGTGGGCGACCGAGCGGTGAACAACTGGCACTACCGGCTGGAACCGGCCGGAACCGAGACCGATGTCACCGAGTCCTTCCGGATGACGCCGGGAGCCTTCACCACCGTGTTCTCGATGCTCGGCGGACAGCTCCGCACGCGCCGGAACATCCGCGACATGCGCAAGACTCTCGAGCGGATCAAGGCTGTCGTGGAGACCGGCGAGCAATAGCCGGGTATACCGCCTTCCTGTGAATCCCTGTGCGACAGCTATGCGTTGATGAGAATTCCGCCGCGACGCCGGCGTCCGCGGTGGGAATAAATAGAATTTAGTTGCACTTAGCAGTTGTGGTAAGCATTAAGTACCGGGCAGCACGTGAGCTCCGGGACATCTGGATCCGCGCGGTCGGGAGCGGCGCGATCACGGCCATCGGCCGTAGTTGAGGAGTTCGACATGACGATCCTCGGGCCCCGACTGGTCCCCGAGAATGTTGTGGAGTATGCCGAGCCTGTGCCGAGATGGCGAAGGTTCGTGCCCCGTTCTCGCCGAGGCAAGGCCACCGTTGCCGCCGCCATGGCCGGCGTGCTCGTGGCGGGTCTACTCGGCGCGGCGTACGAGACCTCACCTGGTGGTTCCCTGTGGGGCGTCACGCGGACGGTATTTCCGGGACACGCCCAAGACGTCGCCCTGACCGCTGTCGTAGCTGACCTGAAGAAGGCTCAGGACATTCTCGGCAGCGGGGAGCAACCCACCGCCGATCAGCTGACCGACGCCCGCACCGCGCTCAATCAAGCCAAGCAGGACCTTGACTACCTGTCGCCGTCACCTGAGCGCACCAGTCTGCAGAATCTCTATCTTCAACTGACACAACAACTTCTGCAGTACACACCCGATTCGGTGCTTCGACTCGCGCCGTTGCCCGCCCCGCCTCCAGAGCCTCCGGCGGCCGTCCCGGCCGACCCGCAGCAGGACGCTGTGGCACTGACCAGCGCGTCCGCACCGACCTGGGGATATGACGCGTCCGACGACTACGTCCCGGCGCCGCCCGGTGTTCCGGATTCCCCGATGGCCGATTGGCCGCAGCCCATCGATCCGCCGTCGACGCCCAACCTCGGAAACCTGGGCTACTACGACCAATCCTGGGGTCAGCTCTACGGCTACAACCCGGGCGGTTGGTACAACTACGACCTCGGTGGCTACAACCAATACGGTTACGACTTCATCGGTTATGACCGGTGGGGATATGACCGGTGGGGCTACGACCGGTGGGGATACGACCGCTGGGGCTACAACTGGGCCGGCTACAACTGGGCGGGCTACGACCGCCACGGCTGGGACCGCAATGGCCGCAACGAATGGGGGCAACACCGCGACCGCCCACGCGACCCGCGCAACCAGCGATGGTACGACCATCACCATCCCTACCAGCAGTACTACGAGTGGAAGTTCCGGATCTACAACCCGGTGTATCGCCGCGCGCAGTGGGACCGGGCCCACGGATTCAACCCGCACCGGTATCAGAACTGGAACATGAACCGGGACTGGCACCACCCGCGCAACCGCGATTGGGCGCCACCGGCGATCAGGGTGAACACAACGGTCAACATCCACGTCTCGGCCCCGGTGGTGAACCTCAATGCCTCACTGACACAGTTCATCTCCAACGACAAGGCGACCCGTACCTCCGGGCATCTGATGAAAGACCTCGCGGACAAGTCCCCGCGCAACTTCGCCAGGGACCTCACCCCGCGGACCAATTCCTTTGTCGGGTGGCAGCTGCCGTCGGGACTCGGCCAACGATCCGATACGCCCAAGGAAAACCACCGATCGTCGTCTGAACCGCCGGAATCAACCGCTCCGCCTGCCTTGGCGGCCCCCGCACCGGCGGCGCCGCCGTCGAAGGTGTCACCCACATTCACTGCGCCCAAGCTGTCGCCGGTGCCCGCCTACACGCCACCGACGGTCGACAAACCACGCGAAAAGCCGGAGACCGCACCGGCACCGGAGAAGGACCTGAATCTTTCGCCGGAGCTACCGGCGACACCACCGCGGGCCGACCGGCCGAATCCGGCCGATGCGACGTCGCCGGGTGACCAACCGGAACCGGCGAGCCCACCCAACCCTGCACTCGATCGTCCCCATGAAATCCCGGGGCCGCGCCAGACCGCTCCTGAGCCGCAGGCGCCGGCATCCGAGGGGCCGGCAGCGCCCCCGGAGTCACCGAGACAACAGGAACGTCCGCAGCAACGGAATGCACCCGAAGAGCCTCCCGTGCAGCGTGATCCGGCTCCCAAGGTCCAGGTCCCTGAGCCCGAGGCGCCGGCCCCCAAGACCCAGGCTCCTGTTCGCGAGGAACCGGTGTGGCAGGAACCCGCACCCGCGCCCGCACCCGAACGCGAGGCACCCAAGGAGGCCCCGGCACCCAGGTACCAGGCCCCCGAGCGCCAGGCCCCCGTCTGGCAGGAACCCGCTCAGCAGGCACCTCCGCAAGAGGCACCCGCCCGGCAACGACCTGCGCGGGAGGCACCGGCCCGACAGGAACCACCGGCCCGCGAGGCTCCGGCCCCACGGCAGGCTCCTCAGCAGCGTTCGGAGCAGCCGCGATCGGAGCCCTCGTCACCGAAGGGTCCGAAGTGCCCACCGCCGATGTGCTCGGGGCGCGGGTAACCGACAAGCTGTTGTCGACCTAGAAAGGCGCGAGCAGGAATTCGTCGACGAACCTGGCGAACGTCTCGTCGACGAAGGTCGGGTCGGGTGCGGTGAAGTATTCGATGATGAAACCCTGGAAAGCTGCCAGCGCGATGCGCGAACGGGTCTCCGCGACGTGTGCGGGCATTCCGAGCGCAAGAAGGCGCGCCTTGGAGTTGCGCGTCAACAGCGACAGGGTGTCCCAGGTGTATTCGCGGTAGGGACTGTCGACACCACACGCGGCGCCGAAGATCTGCAGCACCACACGCAAGCTGTCGCGACGCTCACCGCGCGTGCACTCATACCAGTCTTCGAAGCACCATTCGCGGTGCGCCGCAATCGACTCCGGCAGATCCAGATCCTCGGTCTCCGGTATCGCCGCCCGCTGCTGGCGGTTCAGCACTTCGAGCATGAGTTGCTCTTTGGTGCCGAAGTAATACACCAGCATCCGAGCACTGGTCTCCATCTGGGAGGCGAGCTCACGCAGCGAAGTGTCGACGACCCCGGTGCGCGCCAAAATAGCGCCCGCAGTGGCCAATAGCGCTTCACGTTTGTCGCGGTCGAACGGTCGCGGCACACTTGACTGTAACACTTGCTTCAGATACTGATGATGCGATGCGTGCGAACACGAGGGCGAGGGACACTCGGTGAGCCTGGTCGAGGACGTCGCCTCGGCACCCGGAAACGGACTCTCCGAAGCGCCGGCACCACCACGCCGTCGGCCGTTGCCGGTGACCCGATGGGTCGCCATCATCGCGGGGCTGGTGGGGTTCGTGGCCAGCGCGCTGATCCCCGTGTTGCCGGTGGTGCAGACCACCGCGTCGCTGCAGTGGCCACAGGACGGGCGCCTGGGTAATGTGACCGCGCCGCTGATCGCACTGGCCCCGGAGTCGTTGGAAGCGTCGGTGCCCTGCAGCGTGTTTCGCGAGATGCCTGCCTCGGGCGGAGTGGTGTTGAGCACGGCGCCGGCAGCCGGCAAGCAGGCGATGCTCAACGGACTCTTCGTCACGGCCGGTACCCAACGCGTCGATGTGATCGCCCGCAATGTGGTGGTCCTCAGCGTGCCGCGCAGCCGGATGAGCGACCCGCAGTGCCAGCGGCTGGCGCTGTCCTCCTCGACGGCAGGTACCTTCGCCGCAGTCGAAGGACTGAACGATCCGGCCACCGGCGGGCCGTTGCGCGGCGGTTTCGGTGATCCGAACCTGCGGCCCCAGATCGTCGGGTTGTTCACCGACCTGAGCGGCCCTGCCCCGGCCGGGCTGTCGTTCGCCGCGACCATCGACACCCGATACACCAGCTCCCCGTCGCCGCTGAAAACTGCGGCGATGGTCGCCGGCATCCTCGGCACGATGGTCGCGCTGTTGGCGCTGTGGCGACTTGACCGCCTCGACGGTCGGCGCGCGCAGCGTCTCATCCCGACCCGTTGGCGCACCTTCACCGCGGTGGACGCCACCGTCATCGTGATATCGGTGGTCTGGTTTGTCGCCGGCGCCGGATCCTCCGATGACGGTTACCAATTCGGCATGGCCAACACCTCCAGTCACGCCGGCTACATGGCCAACTACTTCCGCTGGTACGGGAGCCCCGAAGATCCCTTCGGCTGGTACTACGAGCTGATCGCGGCGATGACCCACGTCAGTCATGCCAGTCTCTGGTTGCGTCTGCCGGACTTGGTCTGCGCGCTGGTGTGTTGGCTGCTGCTCTCCCGGGAAGTTCTGCCCCGGCTCGGACGGGCGGTGGTGCGAAACCGCGCCGCGGTGTGGACGGCGGCGCTGGTGTTCATCGCGGCGTGGATGCCGTTCAACAACGGGTTGCGGCCCGAAGGCCAGATCGCCACCGGCGCCCTCATCACCTATGTCCTTGTCGAGCGCGCCATTGCGACACGCCGCGCCACACCGGTCGGGCTGGCGATCGTGGTGGCCGCGTTCACCCTCGGCATCCAGCCCACCGGGATCATCGCCGTCGCGGTCCTGCTGGCCGGTGGGCGCCCGATCGTGCGGATCATCGTCACTCGCGCGAAATCGGTGGGGATCTGGCCGGTGCTGCTACCCCTGGCCGCAGCCGGGTTTGTGGTCCTGACGGTGATCTTCGCCGACCAGACCCTGGCAGCGGTACGCGAAGCCACCGCGGTGCGCACCGCGATCGGACCCGCGCAGCCCTGGTACACCGAGAACCTGCGCTACTTCTATCTGTTCCTGCCGACCACCGACGCCGCCTTGTCCCGCCGCTTCGGGATCCTCATCACCATCGCGTGCCTGTTCGCCTCCATGCTGCTGTTGTTGCGCCGCAAGCGAATACCCGGAATCGCCGTCGGACCGGTGTGGCGGTTGATGGGGGTCATCTTCGCCACCGTCTTCCTGTTGACGTTCGCCCCGACCAAGTGGATCCACCATTTCGGGCTGTTCGCCGCCGCCGGCGCCGCGATGGCAGCGGTGACC
>NZ_LZSY01000014.1 GCF_001665625.1 Mycolicibacterium peregrinum
CTCATCAGCGGCTGTCTCTTCTTCGCGCAAGCGCTCATCAGCGGCTGTCTCTTCTTCGCGCAAGCGCTCATCAGCGGCTGTCTCTTCTTCGCGCAAGCGCTCATCAGCGGTACTCACTCAGCCGGGGCCACAGTCCCAACGCCACCGCCAGCGCCGCGGCCACACTGAGCAGCGCGGCGCCCACCGTCGCACCGGACAGCACCCGGCGGGCATTGGCGATGTCATTGCGCAACTGGCTGCGGCTCTGTTCGATGCCCTTGGACAACACGTCGTCGAGCTTGTCGAAGGCCGACGTGGAATCGTCCTCGCCGGTGCCCAGCGCCACCTGCGTCGCCGCCTGGTAGTTGCCTACCGCGATGTATGCGTTGATCCGGTCATCGGCCGTGCGCCATTTGGTGAGCAGATCTTCGGCACCCGTCAGATCGCTCTTGTCGATGCGGGTGTCACGGGCCAGATATTGGGCGAGCTGCTGCTGCATTGCCTCGATGCGTTGGTAGTAGGACTGCTTACGCAGGTTTTCGTCGCCACGCCGGATCAGCGCCAGTGTCTCGTCGGCCCGGGCCTGCTGGGCGGTGATGGCCAGGTTGGTCACGGTCTTGAGGGATTCGGCGGCCGTGTCCTTGGCGCTGCGGCTGTCCGACGTGGAGATCACCAGCGCCGTCGTGACCCAGATCAGCATGATCAGCACCGCCATCCCGCCGGCCACGAAACCGATGTTGACCCGGCGCCGGGTGCGTCGCGCCAGCCAGCGGTTGGCGAACGCGCCGAACATCAACGTCGCCAGCACCACCAACATCACCGCGGCCGGGATTCGGGTGGAGGCGGTGGTCTCGGCGTCCACCCGGGCCGAGGTCTCCTCGTAAAGGCGTTGCGCGTCGGGCAGGATCTGCGACTGCATCAGCGCCGAGGCTTCCGACAGGTACGAGGAACCCACCGGGTTGCCGGCCCGGTTGTTGGTCCGCGCGGTCTCCACCAGGCCGGTGTAGACCGCCAGCCGGGCGTTGATCCGGCCGAGCAATTGCACCAGCGATTCGTCGGTCAGCCCGCTCGACGCACGGGTGACCGCCACGGACGCATCGGTGATGGCTTGCTCGTAGCGCTGCCGGACGTCGCGGGGCTCGGCGCCGGCGATGAAGGCCGTGGCCGCGGCGGCGTCGGCGACCGACAGTGTGGTGTAGAGCTGGCCCGCCGCGAACGCCAGGGGCTCGGTGTGATCGAGCACGGTGGTCAGCGCCTGCTGGCGGTCGTTGATCGTGGTGGAGGTGGCGAACGCACTGGCGATCACAAGTGCCGACAACACCAGCCCGATGGTCAGGATACGGCCCGGAGTGGTCCATAGAAACCACCACCGCGGGTGGGCAGGCGTGGTCGGCGACCGGGACGCGAGCGGTTCGGTCGAGGGATGTGCCAACTCCACAGTCACCTGCGCACGGACCTCATTTATTTCGGTGCTTACGGCTGTTCCCACACTATAAAAAAATTCTAAGAGCGCCCACTTAGGCTCGCGGAGAAATTGAGGTCCACCGAAACACACGACGTTCCCTAAGCTGTACGCGTGCGTGGCGACGGTGACGGCTGGGTGTTCTCCGACAACGGCGCCCGGTATTGGGGGCGTCACGGTGCCGCCGGGTTACTTTTGCGCGCGCCGTGGCCGGGTGGATCTGCCGCTGTACTGCTGCAACACCGCGCACCGTGGAGTCATCAGGGCGGAACCTGGGCCTTGCCCGGAGGTGCCCGTGACAGTCACGAGACCGCCGAGCAGGCCGCGGTGCGGGAAGCCAACGAGGAAGCCGGCGTGACGGCCGAGCAGCTCACCGTGCGGACCACAGTGGTGACGGCCGAGGTGGCCGGTATCGGTGGCACGCACTGGAGCTACACCACCGTGATCGCCGACGTGCCCGAACCGCTGGAGACCATCCCTAATCGGGAGAGCTCGGAATTGCGTTGGGTGGCCGAGGACGAAGTCGCGGCACTGCCGCTGCATCCCGGGTTCGCCGCCAGCTGGGAGCAGCTGCGGACGGTGACGGCCTCGCTACCGCTTGAGGTCAACCCGCCGCGCTGACAGCCGCTTTCAATTCCTCGGCTGCCGCACGCGGGTCTTCGGCTGCGGTGATCGCGCGGACCACCACGATGCGCCGGGCCCCGGCCGCGAGCACCTCGGGCAGCCGCTGCTGATCGATCCCGCCGATCGCGAACCATGGCTTGGCCGGATTGAGAGCCGCCGTCGAGCGCACCAGGTCCAGTCCCGGCGCGGTCCGGCCCGGCTTGGTGGGAGTCGGCCAGCACGGGCCGACGCAGAAGTAGTCCACCTGCTCATCGATGGCGGCCGCGGCTTGCGCGGCGTCATGGGTGGAGCGGCCGATCACCGGACGGTGCCCGATGATGCCCCGCGCGACGTCCAGCGGCAGATCGTCCTGGCCCAGGTGCAGCACGTCGGCCCCGGCCGCCAGCGCGATATCGGCGCGGTCGTTGACCGCCAGCAGTGCGCCGTGGCGGCGTGCCGCGTCGGCCAGGATCTCCAGCGCCTCGAGTTCGTGGCGGGCCTCCAGCGGGCCGAACTGTTTCTCGCCGGCCGAACCCTTGTCGCGCAGCTGGATCAGGTCCACCCCGCCGGCCAGCGCCGCATCGGCGAATTCGGCCAGGTCACCGCGCTCCCGGCGGGCGTCGGTGCACAGGTAGAGGGAGGCGCGCTGCAATCGGTCGGCGGGTGATTCCACACCGCGACGGTAGCCGGTAGCGCCCGAGTACCCTGGACTGGCAATCAATACGGGAGTCCCGGGGACGCGGGGCTGAGAGTGGGCACACGGACCGGCCCTGACCGTCACACCTGATCCGGGTCATGCCGGCGTAGGGAGCGGAGTATGGCAGCAGGAGGAGCCAGGACACTCGCCGTCATCGGCGGCGGTGTGATCGGTCTGTCGGTCGCACGCCGGGCTGCACTCGACGGTTGGACCGTCCGGCTGCACTGCAGCACCGAGCGCGGGGCCTCGTGGGTGGCCGGCGGCATGCTCGCCCCGCACAGCGAAGGCTGGCCGGGTGAAGAGCAGATGCTGCAGATCGGTCTGGAATCGCTGAAGCTGTGGCACTCGGGATTCCTCGACGGGCTGGCGCCCGAGGTGGTCACCGCGCGGGAGTCGCTGGTGGTCGCGGTCGACCGGGCCGATGTGTCCGATCTGCACACCGTGGCCGAATGGTTGTCGGCCCAGGGGCAGCCGGTCGAGGTGACGACGGCCGCGCGGGACGTGGAACCGCTACTGGCACAGGGCATCCGGCACGGGTTCCGGGCCACCACCGAACTTGCGGTGGACAATCGAGCCGTCGTCGACGGGCTGGCCGCACACTGCGAGCGGCTGGCGGTGCGGTGGGCCGGGCCCGTCGAGAACCTGGACGACGTCGAGGGGGACGTCCGGGTGATCGCCAATGGGATCGACTCCCCGAAGCTCCTGCCCGGGCTGCCGGTGCGGCCGGTGAAGGGGGAGGTGCTGCGGCTGCGGTGGCGCAAGGGCTGTATGCCGGTGCCGCAGCGGGTGATCCGGGCTCGCGTGCACGGCCGGCCCGTGTACCTGGTGCCGCGCCCCGACGGCGTGGTGGTCGGTGCGACCCAGTACGAGCATGGTCGCGACACCGCGCCGGTGGTCAGCGGCGTGCGCGACCTTCTCGAGGACGCCTGCGCGGTGGTGCCCGCGCTCGGCGAGTACGAGCTGGCCGAGACCGCGGCGGGGCTGCGGCCGATGACACCGGACGGGTTGCCGATCGTCGAACGGGTCGACGAGCGCACGCTGGTGGCCGTCGGGCACGGCCGGAACGGATTTCTGTTGGCGCCGTGGACCGCTGAGCGGATCGCGGCTGAACTCGAGATGAGTGTGGGAGCGAAATGATCACCATCACGGTCAACAACGAGACCCTTGAGGTGGACGAGCAGACCACCATCGAAGGGTTGCTGGAAACCCGGGGCTTCCCGGACAAGGGCATAGCTGTCGCGCTCGACTGGACGGTTTTGCCGCGGGCGGAATGGGACCGGACACTGGCCGACGGCGCCCGGGTGGAGGTTGTGACGGCGGTGCAGGGTGGCTGACTCCGCGCAGGCGGCGGGCAGGAGCGCAGCGACCGGGGAATCAAAACTCAGCATCGGCGGCCGGGAGTTCGGCTCCCGGCTGATCATGGGTACCGGCGGCGCGCCGAATCTGGCTGTGCTGGAAGAGGCCCTGGTCGCCTCGGGGACAGAGTTGACGACCGTGGCCATGCGACGGGTGGACGCCGCGGGGGGAACCGGTGTGCTGGACCTGCTCAACCGGCTGGGCATCGCGGCGCTGCCCAACACCGCGGGTTGTCGCGGCGCGGCCGAGGCGGTGCTCACGGCGCAGTTGGCCCGTGAGGCGCTTGGCACCGACCTGGTCAAGCTCGAAGTCATCGCCGACGAACGCACACTGCTTCCCGACGCCATCGAATTGGTCAAGGCCGCAGAACAATTGGTAGACGACGGGTTCATCGTCCTGCCCTACACCAACGACGACCCGGTGCTGGCCCGCCGGCTGGAGGACACCGGGTGTGCCGCGGTGATGCCGCTCGGCTCGCCGATCGGCACCGGCCTGGGCATCTCCAACCCGCACAACATCGAGATGATCGTCGAGCAGGCGGGGGTGCCGGTGGTGCTGGACGCGGGCATCGGCACGGCATCGGATGCGGCGCTGGCGATGGAATTGGGTTGTGACGCCGTGCTGTTGGCCACGGCCGTCACCCGGGCTTCCGATCCGCCGACCATGGCCGCGGCGATGTCGGCCGCCGTCACCGCCGGATATCTGGCGCGTCAGGCGGGCCGTATCCCGAAGCGTTTCTGGGCGCAGGCGTCGAGCCCCGCGTTGTAACTCGGCGTTGACTCTGCGGTGATGGCATTGTCTACTCGCACTTTTGCGCCGTGGACGCAGAGTCAACAGGAGGGATCGCTGTGAGCCGCTATGTGGCCCTGGGCAGTTCGATGGCTGCCGGGCCGGGGATCAAGCCATCGGCAGAAGGCGCGCCGTGGCAGGCGGGCCGCTCGGCACGCAATTACCCGCACCTGGTGGCGGCCGAACTCGGGCTCGACCTGGTGGACGTGACCTATTCGGGCGCCACCACCGCGCATGTGCTGCGCGATCGGCAGAACGGTGCGCCGCCGCAGATCGAGGCACTCGACGGATCCGAGGCGCTGGTCACGATCACCATCGGGGGCAACGACGCCGGCTATGTGCCCCAGCTGATGGCCGCTGCGTTGCCGCGTTTCACCCGGTCCCTGCCCCTGGTGGGGCCGCAGCTTCGCGGCCTGCTCGACCCCGACGCGCGGGAAACCGCGTTGACCGATGTGGCCGATCCTCTCGTGACGGTGGGGCGTGAGGTACGCCGGCGAGCGCCGCAGGCCCAGGTGTTGTTCGTGGACTACCTGACCATGCTGCCGCCGGAAGGTGTCGCTGCGCCGCCGTTGTCGCTGACCGATGCGGCGCTGGGGCGGCACGTCGCGGCCACGCTGGAACGGCTCACCGGAGAGGCTGCCGCCGAGACGGGCTGCGGGTGGGTGCGCGCCGCGCAGGCGAGCCTGACGCACCATGCCTGGTCGGCCCAGCCCTGGACCACCCGGCCGGGGCTGCCCTGGCCGTGCCGGCCCGCGCCGCTGCATCCCAACGCCGCAGGCATGCGCGCGGTTGCCGATCTGGTCGTGGCGCAGGCCGGATGTGACGCCTGAATTCGTGCCTTCGGGGCTGATGGCGGCGTGTAACAATCTTCTCGACGCTTCTCAATGGAGATGACCGCCGCTTCTGGCTTGGATAGAGGGAGGTGCCATGGCCCTCGGGTTGAATGGTGACGAGCTTCGGAAGAAGTCTGCCCAACTGTCGAAATTCGCAGCCGATCGCGCCCAGCACGAGCGCCGGGTGGCTGAGATCGCGGGTGAGCTCACCGCGACCTGGACGGGAACGTCGGGGTCGGCTGTCCAGACCGCACTCTCGAACTACCTCACCCAGGCGTCCGATGTCCGACGGGAAGAGGTCGACATGTCGCACCTCCTCAGCGAAGCGATTGCGGCGTATGAGGGGACCGACAGTGATGCTGCCGGCTCGCTGGCCCAGTCCATGAACATTTGAGACAGAAGGTTTGCGGATGAGCACCGATATCACCGTCCAGTTCGAGCGATCGCGGCAACTGGCCGCCGAGCTGGATGCCGAGGCCGCCAAGGTCAAGCAGATCCTGGAAGAAGAGACCGCGCTGATGGCCGACATCGGGGGGATGTGGAGCGGCACGGCGTCGGAACAGTTCAATCAGCAGTATCGCGAGTGGAACAAGGAAGCCGACGAAGAGGCGCAGGCGCTGGACCAGCTGTGTGCCGCGGTTCACGCCGGCATCGACACCCTCAACACCACCGAGTCCGATGTGGCGGGAATGTTCACCTGATCTGAACCTGAGCAGTCAGAACGACACCGCCTGCAATGATGGCGGTGATGATCGAACTGACCGGGCTGACAAAGCTCTACGGCACCCACCGCGCTGTCGACGATCTGACGTGCACCGTCGAACCAGGCGTCGTCACCGGCTTCCTCGGACCCAACGGCGCGGGCAAGACCACCACGATGCGGCTGATTCTCGGGCTGGACCATCCCAGTGCCGGGACCGCGACCATCGATGGCAAGCACTACCGGGAACTGCGTGACCCGCTGCGCACGGTCGGCGCCCTGCTCGACGCGCGGCAGGCCCATCCGAACCGCACGGCCCGCAACCACCTGCGCTGGATCGCCGCGGCCAACCGGATTCCGGCGACCCGGGTGGACGAGGTGCTCGAGACGGTCGGGCTGACGGCGGCAGGAGACCGCAACGCCGGGGCGCTGTCGTTGGGCATGAGCCAGCGGTTGGGGATCGCCGCCGCGCTGCTGGGCGACCCGCCGGTGCTGCTGTTCGACGAACCGGTCAACGGCCTGGATCCTGAGGGCATCCACTGGGTGCGCACCCTGATGCGCGAGCTGGCCGCCGAGGGGCGCACCGTGTTCGTGTCCAGCCACCTGCTGGCCGAGATGTCCAACACCGCAGACCGCTTGGTGGTGATCGGCCAGGGCAAGTTGATCGCCTCGACCACCGTGAGCGAGTTCGTCAGCGGCACATCCGCCGACACCGTGCGGGTTCGCAGCCCTCAGCTGGAGATGCTGCGCGAGGTTCTCACCGGCGCCGGGTTCGAGGTGGAGGCCGCCGCCGACGGTGATGCGCTGGCAGTGCACGGCGCGGCCATCGAGGTGATCGGCGACCTGGCCGCGCGCAACGCGATCGCCCTGCACGAGCTGAGCCAGCGGCAGGCCTCGCTGGAGGAGGCGTATCTGAAACTGACCGATGATGCCGTCGACTACCGGGCTGGTGTTGTGATGAGCGCTCGCGCGAAGAACCGAGAAGCACGATGAGCGCGCTGGCCGCGCTCGACGCCGAGCGCATCAAGCTGTCCACGACCCGCTCCCCACTGTGGTCGGTGGTCGGTGTCGCGGTGCTGAGTCTGGGGTTGGCCGCCATGCAGGGCATGACGGTGAACCACTACACCGGGCTGCCCCCGTCCAAGGCGGCACTGGGTGTCGCGGTGTTCGGGGTTCCGGTCCTGATGGTGCTGTCCTCGATGACGATGACCGGGGAGTACCGCAGCGGACTGATCCGCACCACGTTGCTGGCCACCCCGAACCGCACGCAGGTGCTCACCGCGAAAGCGGTGGTGTGCGCGGCGTTCTCCTCGGTGTGTGCGGTGATCATGGTGCTGGCCTCGGTACTGGTGGCCCGGATGGTCGCCGACCCGGTGGTGGGTACGCAGCTGTCCATGGCCAACCCGGCGACCTGGCGGGTGGCCGGCGGGTTCGCGTTGTACGCCGCGCTTGCCGCGGTGCTCGGGGTGGCAGTCGGGGCGCTGGTGCGATTCGCGGCCGGTGCGGTGGCGGTCCTGCTGCTGTGGCCGTTGGTGGCCGAGCCCCTGCTCGGCAACATGCCCAACACCGGCCCCAAAATCGGGCCGTGGCTGCCGTTCGCCAACATGTTTTCGTTCCTGCACGTGGAGTGGCTGTTCCCGACGTACTTCACGACGTGGGGCGAGCTGGGCTCGCTGTTCTACTTCATGGGGTGGGTGGCGGTGGCGTTTGTCGCCGCGGCGGTGGTACTGAACAGGCGGGACGCCTGACCCGGAATTACTCCGGGTCAGGCGCCTCACCGCGGGTAACCGCATCGGTGCTTCCCGTGTCGCTACCGAGGGCCAGCACCACCTTCGACCCGTACGGCACGCGCTGGACCAGCTGCAGCTGCGCCAGGGCCGGGTGAGCGTCCAGCAGCTTGCCGGCGTTGGCCAGCGCGCGCAGCGCTGCGGTCTCGGCACGGGCCGCTTCGAGCTTCGCCGCGCCGTTAGCCTTGGCCGTCACCAGCTGCATCGCCGCGGCACGGATCTCGGCCGGGATGATCACATCCTTGACGAACGCCTCGATCACCTCGACCCCGGTGCGGGCACCGGCCGCCCGCGCCGCCGCAGCGATCGCCCCGGCGTCGATGCGGTTGCCGCGCTGCATCACCTCGTCGGCGGTCACCGCGGCAACGAGGTCCCGCAGGGCGATCTGCGCGGCCAGGTACACCGCGGCCATCGGATCGGCCGCGGCCTCCACGTAGGCGACGGCGTCGCTCACCTTGAACTGCAGTGCGACGGTGATCCGCAGCGTCACCGCATCCGAGGTCAGCACCTCCTGCGGAGCCAGCGTGAGCACCTGCTCACGCATCTCGACACGCACCACCGAGGCCGCCACATCAATGCGGTGGCGCCCCGGTTGCAGGACACGACCCAGCGTGCCGTCGCGGTATTCCAGTGCGCACTGGCCTGCGGAAACGGTGATTCGGTTGAACGTGAAGATACCCATGTCGTGTCCTCCTTCCGGTGTATGTGTCTGCGCGGCAAAGGGATACCGCCGCCGGACGTGATCGGTGACGGGGCGTCGCACCCCCGTACCGGCGGGTGCGGGCCACAAGGTCGCTGATCGCGTGGGACCCGGCGGCGGTATCGGGGATTTGTAGGAGAGGATTCGAACCTCAGGCCCTTTACCTGTGCCATGACGCCGCCGGCAACACGCAGAAACGTTGCGGTACTCCGCTCGGCCTGCTTCCCTGTCGGCGTCGGGGAACACGATGCCACCACAGCAAATCGCCAGGCAACCGATTTATCGGTCTGGCAGTTCGGGACAGCAGCTACCGTGGGTGCAATGCGACGTACTTCGACGGGGGCAGTTCTCGGCGCGCTGGCGCTGACCATGGGGCTCGCCGGCTGTGATGCAAAGACCGAACTGCAGACCGACGGGCAGGCGTCCCGGGAGTCGTCATCGTCGGCGGTGGTGTTCGCCGACCAGTTGCGTGCGCAGGTGTCGTCCGACGCGATGATGGGGCATCTGGGCAAGCTTCAGGAGATTGCCAACGCGCACGATGGCAACCGCGCGCTGGGCACCGCGGGATACGACGCGAGCGTGGACTACGTCGCCGGCGCGCTGCGCGACAAGGGATTTGACGTGGAGACGCCGGAGTTCGAGGTGAAGCTCCCGTTCGCCGAGGACCCGCAGGTGACCGTCGGTGGCCAGCCCGTCACCGCCAAGCCGCTGGAGTTCACCATCGGCACGGCCCAGGAAGGGGTGTCCGCACCGCTGGTGCCTGCCAAGGTGGAGGACACGCCGGGATGCGAGGCCGCCGACTACGACGGTCTACCCGTTGCCGGTGCGGTCGTGCTGGTCGACCGTGGCTCGTGCCCGTTCGCCGACAAGCAGGCCGCGGCCGCCGAGCGCGGCGCCGTCGCGATGATCGTCGTCAACACCAACAACGAGGAGAAGATGGGCGGCACGCTGGGCCGCAACACCGACGTGAAGATCCCGGTCGTCAGCGTGACCAAGGACGAAGGCGCCCGGTTGCGCAACGCGCCCGGCCCCACCACGATCAAGCTCGTGGCCGGGGTGCGCGTCGAGCACACCCGCAACATCATCGCCCAGACCAAGACGGGATCGACCTCCGACGTGGTCATGGTCGGGGCGCATCTCGACAGCGTGCCGGAGGGCCCCGGGATCAACGACAACGGTTCCGGCGTGGCCGCCGTACTGGAAACCGCTCTGCAGTTGGGCGATTCGCCCGAGGTGGCCAATGCCGTGCGGTTCGGCTTCTGGGGAGCCGAGGAGGAAGGTTTGCTCGGCTCGACCAACTACGTCCAGTCCCTCGACACCGAAGCGCTCAAGGACATTGCCATGTACCTGAACTTCGACATGCTCGGCTCACCTAACGCGGGCTACTTCACCTACGACGGTGACCAGTCCGCACCGCTGGACGAGCAGGGCCGTCCGCGTGTTCCCGAGGGCTCGGCGGGTATCGAGCGCACGCTGTCGACTTACCTGAAAGAGGCGGGAAAGACGCCGCGCGACACCAGTTTTGACGGCCGGTCGGACTACGACGGGTTCACCATGGCCGGGGTTCCTGCAGGTGGGTTGTTCTCGGGTGCCGAGGACAAGATGAACGCCGAGGAGGCGAAACTGTGGGCCGGTGAGGCGGATAAACCGTTCGACCCGAACTATCACAAGAGCACCGATACCCTTGACCACGTGAACCGGGATGCTCTGCAGATACATGGTGAGGGAGTCGCATTTGCTGTCGGGCTGTATGCCCAAGATCAGCGGGGCCGCAACGGTTTACCGGTCCGCGCAGACCGCACGCGCCACCAGATCACCGCGCAGTGAGGGCGCGTCGACTCGCTGCTCTACTGCTCGGTGCCGCGCTTGCGGGTTGCTCGGCCCAGTCGGTGCCGACGCCGGTCGAGCCCCAGGACCTGGCGGGCAAGATCACCGTCGACGCCATGTTCACCCATCTGCGCAAGTTGCAGGAGATCGCCGACAGTCATGACGGCAACCGGGCGGTCGGCAGCTCCGGATACGACGCGAGCGTCGACTACGTGGCACAGCTGCTGCGGGACAAGGGTTTCGACGTGCAGACACCCGAGTTCGAGCGGATGGGTTCGATGCGCGGGGGTAAGCCGGAGCTGAGCGTGTCCGGGCGCAGCTACCCGGTGGACCAGGCGTCGATGCTGGTGATGACGGAACCGGGCGGGCTCACTGCGCCTACGTTGCACCCGGTCAAACCCTCGGGATGTACGGCAGCCGACTACGGCTCGGTCAACATCAAGGGCGCCATTGCGGTCGTGGACGACACCGGCTGTTCTGTTGTGGTCAAACAGAACACCGCGTTGGACAAGGGTGCGGTGGGATTGCTGGTGGTCAACCGTGGGCGCCAGCCCGCTCCGGGTGGGTTGTTCAGCACTGGCTACTACCGGCACCTCACCGTGCCGGTCGGCGTCATCGACGAAACCGCAGATGCGGCACTGCTGGGCACCAGCGCCCCGGTTCGACTGACCCTCGACGGCAAAGCCGACATGGTCAAGTCTCGCAACGTGACCGCGCAGACGAAGACCGGTTCGGCGTCGGACGTGGTGCTCGTCGGCGCACACCTGGACAGTGTGGGTGGCGGCCCCGGTATCAACGACAACGGGTCCGGCGTGGCAGCCGTGCTGGAAACCGCGCTGCAGCTGGGTAGTTCGCCGGCGGCGACCAATGCGGTGCGGTTCGCGTTCTGGGGTGCCGAGGAGATGGGGCTGGAAGGGTCGACGCAGTACGTGCGCAACCTGCCGCTGGACCAACTTGACGACCTCGCGCTATACCTGAACTTCGACATGGTCGGCTCGCCCAACGCGGGGTTCTTCACCTACGACGGCGACCAGTCCGGCCAGGCCACCGATCCCAAGCCGATTCCCGAGGGCTCGGCCGGGATCGAACGGACCATGGCGGGATATCTCAACCTTGCCGGGGTGCGGCCCGCGGACATGCCGATCGGCATCAACTCCGACTACCATCCGCTGCTGCAGGCCGGGGTGCCGATCGGTGGCACGACGACCGGATCGTCGCAGCGCAAGACCGAGGTGCAGGCCCGGTTGTGGGGTGGGCGAGCCGGGGTGGCCTTCGATCCGAACTATCACACGCGCCGAGACACCATCGACAACGTCGATGCACGCGCGCTGGGGATCATGGGATCGGCGATCGCATTCACCGTCGGCACGTACGCCCGGTCCATCGAGGGCCCCAATGGTGTACCCGCGCGTGACAAGCGTCATCGCGGTTGATCCGTGAGCTGATTCACAGGCAGGTCGTTTGAACCGCAGCGGGTAGGCCCCCGTTGTACGGGTATGGGAATTAACGTCGCGAGAATGCCCAGCCACAGCACCATTGCCGGTGTCCACGCTGTACTGCCCCCGCACCGATATACCCAGGACGAGGTCACCAGCGCGCTGCTGGACATTCCCGGATATGCCGAATCCGAGGACGTGGTGCGCGCGCTGCACAAGAGCGCGAAAGTGAACAGCAGGTATCTGGTCCTGCCACTCGAGGAATACGCCCGGCTCGATGATTTCGGTGAGAGCAACAGCTTGTTCATCGAACACGCAACCGAACTGGGCTGCGCCGCACTGTCCGGCGCGCTCGACGATGCGGGTTTGCGCCCGCAGGATGTGGACCTGATCGTCACCACCACTGTCACCGGCGCCGTGGTCCCTTCACTGGACGCCAGGATCGCCGGGCGCCTCGGCCTGCGGCCGGATGTGCGCCGCATCCCGATCTTCGGGCTGGGTTGTGTGGCCGGCGCCGCAGGCATCGCCCGGCTCAACGACTATCTGCGCGGTGCGCCCGACAAGGTGGCGGTCCTGGTGTCGGTGGAATTGTGTTCGCTGACGCGCAAACACAATCCCTCCATGCCGACGCTGGTGGCCGGCGCGCTGTTCGGTGACGGTGCTGCCGCGGTGGTCGCGGTCGGCGAGGAACGGGCCAGGAAGCTGAACCCGACCGGGCCCGATGTGCTGGATTCCCGTAGCCATCTCTACCCGGATTCGTTGCACGCCATGGGCTGGGACATCGGTTCCGACGGTTTCGAGATCGTGCTCAGTGCGGAGGTGCCGAGCTTCGTGGGCCGTTACCTCGGAGACGATGTCGCCGGGTTCCTCGGGGACCACGGCCTTTCCGTCGACGACGTATCCGCCTGGGTGAGTCATCCGGGTGGACCGAAGGTGATCGAGGCGATCATCGAAACCCTCGGATTACCTGAGGATGCACTGGATCTCACCTGGCAGTCTCTCGCCGACGTCGGCAATCTGTCGTCGTCCTCGGTGCTGCACGTCCTGCGCGACACCATCCGCAAACGGCCGGAGTCGGATACGCCCGGGGTGATGATGGCCATGGGCCCGGGTTTCTGCTCCGAACTCGTCCTGCTGCGCTGGCGCTGATGACGGCCAAGAGATTCACCGCGCTGATCGTCCTCGTCGCCGCCGAGCGGGTACTCGAGCTGGTCGTGTCGAAACGCAACCTGAAGTGGAGTATCGCCCAGGGTGGCAAGGAATTCGGGGCCGGGCACTATCCGGTGATGGTAGCGCTGCACAGCGCCCTGCTGGTGGGCGCGGTGGCGGAGGCCCGCAGGCGTAGGTCGTCGCCCATATTCGGCCGGATCATGGTGGGGGTCGTACTCGCCGCTCAGGCGCTGCGCTGGTGGTGTATCACCACGCTGGGCAGGCAGTGGAACACCAGGGTCGTGGTCGTACCCCGCGCCACGCGCGTCGTCGACGGTCCGTACCGGTTGATTCCGCACCCGAACTATGTCGCGGTCGTCACGGAAGGAGTCGCGTTGCCGTTGGCCGGCGGAGCGTGGCTCACCGCTCTGGTGTTCACCGTGGCCAACGCTGCGCTGTTGCGAACCCGCATCCGGGTGGAAAACGAAGCGTTGCAAGGCTTGACGTGATTGATCTGCTCGTCGCAGGTGGCGGCCCGGCCGGGCTGGCCACAGCGGTGCACGCGGCGCGCGCCGGGCTGGAGACCGTGGTGGTGGAACGCCGGCAGGGCCCGATCGACAAGGCCTGCGGCGAGGGACTGATGCCGCACTCGGTCCGGCAGTTGCAGCGCCTGGGCGCTGAGGTAGACGGACGGGCCTTTCGGGGCATCCGTTACCTGGACGGGCGGCGCACCGCCGAGGCCAGGTTCCGCGACGGATCCGGCTACGGCGTGCGTCGCACGGTGCTGCACGCCGCACTGTCGGACGCGGCGTCGACAGCTGGGGTCCGGGTGGTCCACGGTGAGGTGGGTGCGGTCACCCAGGACTCGAACTCGGTGAGCGCAGCCGGTTTTCGAGCCCGCTACCTGGCTGCCGCTGACGGTCTGCACTCGCCGATCCGCCGCTCGCTGGGGCTCAGCGGTGGGGAAGGCAGGCGGCGGCGCTGGGGGATTCGGCGTCACGTCCAGATTGCCCCGTGGTCGGATTGCGTCGAAGTGTACTGGGGACCCGACGCCGAGGCGTATGTGACCCCCGTCGGCGAGAACTGCGTCGGGATCGCGATCCTGACGTCCGAGCGCGGCGGCTTCGAGCAGCACCTGGCGGCGTTTCCGATGCTGGTCGAGCGGATCAACGGCCTTGAGCACGGCCAGGATCGGGCCGCCGGGCCATTGCGGCAGAAGGTTCGCAACCGCAGTGCGGGGCGGGTGTTGCTGGTCGGGGACGCGGCGGGCTACGTCGACGCGCTGACCGGGGAGGGGATGGGCCTGGCGTTCGGCGCCGCCGAACTCCTGGTGGGTTGTGTGCGGGCCGATCGGCCCGGTGACTACGACCGGCAGTGGCGCGTGCTGACCCGCCGCTACCGGTTGCTCACCGCAGCCCTGCTGCACGGCAGCGGTTTCGGTCCGGTGCGGGCCTGCATCACCCCGGCGTCGGCGGCGCTACCGTCGGTGTTCGCCCGGGTGGTCAACGCGCTCGGTGAGTAGGTTGTGCCAAGTTGCCGAGGTACTCCAGCAGTCGCATGCCGTGGAACACCAGCAGCGCGGCGATGGATCCCAGCGCGATCCCGGTGAAGGTCAGTGAGCCGAGTTGCCAAGTGAAGTCGGCGATCCCGATGATCAGTGGGATCGCCGCGGTCATCTGGTTGACCGGTTTGGAGAAGTCCACGTGATTGGTCAGCCAGATCCGCACGCCCAGGATGCCGACCAGACCGTAGAGCACGATCGTCGCCCCGCCCAGCACGCCCGGCGGGATGGCCGAGATCGCCGCTCCGACCTTGGGGCACAACGACAATGCGATCGCCACCGCCGCTGCGACCCAGTAGGCGGCGGTCGAGTAGACCCGGGTGGCCGCCATCACGCCGATGTTCTCGGCGTAGGTGGTGGTGGCCGAACCGCCGCCGGCGCCGGCCAGTACGGTGGCCACCCCGTCGGCGGCCAGCGCACGGCCGATCATCGGATCGAGGTCGGTGCCGGTCATCTGGCCCACCGATTTGACGTGCCCGATGTTCTCGGCGACCAATGCGATCACCGCGGGCAGGAACAGCGGCAGTACCGCCAGGCTGAACTCCGGCGTGTGGAACTCGGGCAACCCGATCCACGGCGCCGCCGCGATCGCCGCGGTGTCCACGTCGCCGAGGACCAGCGCCAGCAGGTACCCGATCACGACGGCGCCGAAGATCGCCAGCCTGCCGATCAGCCCCTTGAAGAAAGCCAGCGTGGCGACCAGCAACACCAACGTCACCAACCCGACCAGCGGGCCCTTCTCGAAATTCGCCTTGGCCGCCGGGGCCAGGTTGAAGCCGATCAGCGCGACGATCGCGCCGGTCACCACCGGCGGCAAGGTCAGGTCGATCCACCGGGTTCCGATCAGGTGCACCACTGCGCCGATGAGGATCAGCAGCACCCCGACGGCGATCAAACCGCCCAGCGCGCTGCCGGTTCCGTGCGCTGCCACGGCGGCGGTGACCGGGGCGATCACCGAGAAACTCGACCCCAGATAGCTCGGCAACCGGTTGCCGGTGATGAGCAGAAACAGGATGGTCCCGACCCCGGAGAACAGCAGGGTGGTGGCCGGCGGAAAGCCGGTGAGCACCGGCACCAGAAACGTGGCACCGAACATGGCCACCACATGCTGGGCACCGATACCGATGGTGCTGGCCCAATCGAGCCGTTCCCCGGGGTTGACGACGAAGTCGTCGTCGGTGCGGGTCTCGACGTATTTCCAACTCAGCGGAATCACGAGTGTTGACTGAACACCATGAGCGGTCGTCGCGCATCCCAAACGTGGCTCCCGGGACTGGAGCAGTTCACCGGCTACCAGCGGTCCTGGCTGCGTGGTGACGTCCTGGCCGGGGTGACGGTCGCGGCGTACCTGGTGCCGCAGGTGATGGCCTACGCGACGGTGGCCGGCCTGCCGCCGGTCGCGGGGTTGTGGGCCGCCCTGGTCCCCATGGCGGTCTATGCGCTGCTGGGTTCGTCACGGCAACTGTCGGTCGGGCCGGAATCCACCACGGCCCTGATGACGGCCACTGCACTGGCCCCGCTGGCCATCGGCGACCCGGCGCGCTACGCGGCGATGTCAGCGGTGCTGGCACTGCTGGTGGGAGCGATCTGCTTGACGGCCGGTCTGTGTCGGCTCGGGTTCCTGGCCGACCTGCTGTCGCGCCCGGTCCTGATCGGCTACATGACCGGGGTGGCGGTCATCATGATCAGCGGCCAGTTGGGGAAGGTCACCGGTGAGGATGTCACCGGTGACGAGTTCATCGACCAGGTCCGCTCTTTCATCAAGGAACTGCCGTCGCTGCATGTGCCGACGGTGATCTTGTCGGCCACGGTTCTGGCGCTGTTACTGGTGCTGTACCGGCTCTCGCCGCGGTTTCCCGGCCCGCTGGTGGCGGTACTGGCCGCCACGGCGGCGGTGTGGCTGTTCTCCCTGGACGACAAAGGAATCCGAGTGGTCGGTGGTATTCCGGCCGGGTTGCCGAGTCCGGCCCTTCCGCCGGTCCCGTTGACCGAACTGCTGGCCCTGGTGATCCCGGCGGTCGGTATTGCGGTTGTCGCGTTCTCCGACAACGCCCTGACTGCGCGCACCTTCGCCGCGCGCAAGGGTCAGACCATCGACGCCAACGCCGAACTGCGGGCGCTGGGAGTGTGCAACCTGACAGCCGGTGTCACACAGGGCTTTCCGGTCAGCTCCAGCGGTAGCCGTACCGCACTTGGAGACGCTGTGGGCAGCCGCACCCAGTTGTACTCGCTGGTGATGCTGGCCACGGTTCTTGTGGTCATGCTGGCTGGACGTGATCTGCTGGAACACTTCCCGATGGCCGCGCTGGGGGCACTTGTGGTCTACGCCGCGCTGCGCCTGATCGATGTGGCCGAGTTCCGGCGGCTCGCACGCTTCCGGCGCAGCGAGCTGGTCCTCGCCGTGGCCACCACGGTCGCGGTGCTGGGTCTCGGCGTCCTCTACGGGGTGCTGGTGGCTATCGCACTGTCCCTCATGGACGCGTTGCGTCGGATCGCTCGCCCACATGACAGCATCCTCGGCTATGTCCCGGGCATCGCGGGAATGCACGACGTCGATGACTATCCGGAGGCCGTGTCAGTTCCGGGATTGGTCGTCTACCGCTACGACGCCCCGCTGTTCTTCGCCAACGCCGAGGATTTCCGTGAGCGCGCATTGGCGGCAGTAGCGGAGGCCCACGACCCGGTGGAGTGGTTCGTGCTGAACGCGGAAGCGCAGGTGGATCCCGACCTGACCGCTGTCGATGCGTTGGAGCAGTTGCGGCGTGAGCTGACCGCGCAGGGCGTCGTGTTCGCGATGGCCCGGGTCAAGTCGGATCTGCGCGACGACCTGGTGGCGGCGGGCTTCCTCGACCGCGTAGGTGCCGACCGGATTTTCCCCACCCTGCCGACCGCGGTGGAGGCGTTCCGCAACCGTTAGGCGTCCTGCGGTTCGTAGCCGAGCGGCCACTTGTGTCACGCTGTTCGTGAAAGTCCGTGTCTTAACTGGCCACTCGGCGCCGGTCAGCGCCGGCGCACGCCATAAATCACCGCACCGAGCGCCACCACGGCCAGCCCGGTGAGCACCGACGTCAGAGGCAGAGAAAAGGCCAGCACCAGGCAGCCGGCCAGGCCGAGCGCCGGAATGACCCTCCGGCCCAGAGTCCAGGCGGCGGCATTCGCGATCGCGTAGTACAGCAGCACCGCGAACGACGAAAACCCTATCGCCCCACGCAGATCCACCACGGCGGCCATGATGGCCACGACAATGCCGACCAGCACCTCGGCCCGGTGGGGCACAGCGAACCGCGGGTGGACGGCGGCCAATGCGTGCGGCAGGTGATGGTCGCGAGCCATCGCCAGCGTCGTGCGCGACACCCCGAGGATCAGGGCCAGTAGCGAGCCCAGCGCCGCGACCGCAGCTCCGGCCCGCACCACGGGTTGCCACTGCGGGGCGCCTGCCGCGGCCACCGCATCGGCCAGCGGTGCGGGTGCGGATGCCAGGCCCGAACTGCCCAGGACCGACAGCGCCGCGACGGCCACCACCGCGTAGATCACCAGCGCGATACCGAGTGCGATCGGAATCGCGCGCGGGATGGTGCGCGCCGGGTCCCGGACTTCTTCACCCAGCGTGGCGATCCGGGCGTAACCGGCGAATGCGAAGAACAACAGGCCCGCGGCCTGGAGTGCACCGCGGGCGCCGACATCGTCACCGATATCCAGTCGGGAGAGGTCGGTGCTGCCGGAACCCGCGATGATCACCACGACCGCGGCCAGGACCGCCAGCACGCACGCGACGATGATCCGGGTGAGCAAGGCCGACTTCTGGATACCGGTGTAGTTCACGACCGTCAACGCCACGACGGCGGCCACCGCCACGGCATGCGCCCATTGGGGCCAGACGTAGAGTCCGACCGTCAAAGCCATCGCCGCACACGACGCGGTCTTGCCGACGATGAAACTCCACCCGGCCGTGTAACCCCAGAACTCGCCGAGACGTTCGCGCCCGTAGACGTAGGTGCCGCCGGACTGCGGGTAGAGCGCGGCCAACCTAGCCGAGGACGTCGCGTTGCAGTAGGCGACGACGGCGGCGACGGCGAGGCCGATGAGCAGTCCGCTGCCGGCCGCGGCTGCTGCCGGGGCCAGGGCGGCGAAAATGCCCGCACCCACCATGGAGCCCAGGCCGATCACGACAGCGTCGGTGGTCCCGAGCCTGCGCTGCAGCCCGCCGGGCGTGGTCACCCCGCGATAGTAGTGCCGTGACTGCTATCCGGCAGGTCGGCGTGGATGAAAGAAGACACCTTCAGCGCGGACCGTGATGCCGTCCGAGGTGGCGAGGTGGCCGACGGCAAAAGTCTTGACTCCCTCTACCCGGTCGATGTGCGCCTCGGCGCGAACAGGTCCGAGCCGGGTCCCGGCTTCGTAGCGGAGGGTGAGTGTGCCGGTCACCGCAGGCCGCCCCGGCTGGTGCGCGGTTGCGCCGAGGACGTGGTCGAGCAGCAGCGCGCAGATTCCCCCGTGCACGTGGCCGGCGGGCCCTTCGTAGGCTGCGCCGAGCGTCACCTCCGCCCACACTCGGCCGTCGGGTTCATGGTGGACCGCCAACGGTGGAGCCAAGGCATTGCGGAGCCCGATGACGGCGTTCCCCCACGCCAGTGACTGGCCGTCGACTGCCTGTTGGACGCCGAACGAACCAGGGATCAGCGACTGGCTGAGTTCGCCTGCTGCCGCATCGATCTTCGCTTTGGCGGACAGGAGGGTGTCGAGATCGGCTTGACTTCGGATGGTCGCATCGACGAGTCGGCGGACGGAATCGGTGATGGACGCGTAAAGCGCTTCTGGGACATCGGTTTCGCTGTGTATGGACAATCCCTCACTCCGTCGTGGAATCGAGTCGCCGGTCATCGAAGCCACCGTAATCGCCGCGGTAGAACAACAATGGCTGGCCGTCGTGGGCGCTCAACGAGGTGACGTGGGCGACGACGATGGTGTGGTCGCCCGCGCCGTGCTCGTACTCGAGGTCGGCTTCGATGGTGGCCAATGTGCCGTGTAGGCGCGGGGCGCCATTGTTGGCCGGGCTCCATCGGACTCCGGCGAACTTGTCCGCGCTGCTACGTGCGAACTGGGCGCATACCGCTTGCTGATGGTCGGCCAGGATGTTGATACACATCCGGCCGGAAGCTCGGATCAGCGGCCACGTCGAGGAGGATCGTGACGGGCAGAACGACACATAGGGCGGCTCCAGCGACACTGATGTAACCGATTGACAGGTGAAACCCAGCGGTCGCTGCCCGTCGTGGCCGGTGATGACAGCGATGCCGGTGCAGAAGTGGCCGAGCACCGCCCGCATGTCCTGAGGACCGGGTGGTTGGGGTGGGCTGCCCAGTGTCGCAGTGCTGTCGAGTCCCATCGCTGCGTCTCCCTCATCTCGTGTCGTCAACCAGATTCGTCGAGACATGGACCGTGGGCAACGGCGTCTCCCGGTCAGCGGTTCGGCCGGACAAGTGTCGTGACCTCGATTGTTACCCTTGCACCATGGAAGAATCCGAGCAGGCAGCCAAGCCGGCGCTCGCCGCCACCAGCTGGGCGCTGCTCGGGTTGCTGTCGTATGAGCAAGAACTCTCCGGCTACGACATCCGCAAATGGCTCCACTGGAGCATGCGCTATTACTACGGCAGTCCGGCTTACAGCCAGATCTACTCCGATCTGAAGAAGCTCGAAAAGATGGGTTACCTGACCTCGCGGGTGGACGGGACCGGCACGCGAAACCGCCGGCTCTACAAGATCACCGAATCCGGTCTGGATGCCGTCACGCAGTGGGCCAGGAAGACACCGCCGGATCCGCCGTCGTTGAAGCACCCGGCGCTCATGCGGGTGACGATGGGTCACCTGAGTGACCCCGCCACGCTGAAGCAGATGCTGCAGGAGCATCTTGCCTACGTGGATGGGATGCAACGAGATGCCGCCAAGGAGGCCCGTTGGTCCGGAGCCGACCCAGCGTGGGCATATGCCAAGATCGCGTTGGATTGGGCGGATCGCTACTACGCGTCCGAGCGGGAACTCACCCTGCAGCTGATCAAAGATCTCGACGAAGCCGAAGCCAAATTCCCGAAAGTCGGTGAAGGCGCGAAGATACCGTGGCCAGATCCCGCCTACTGGTACGAAATCGAACGGAAAGCCGACGCCGAAGACGCCGACTGACTCTGTCCTTTGGTATTTCGGGCCGGTTATCTTCCGGCAGCGTCGAGTGCGGCGATATAGCCATAGACCAATCCCTGTGCGATGGTCGCCCCGGCACCGGGATAGGTGTGGCCGAAGGCGTTGGCGGCGGTGTTGCCGATCGCATACAGCCCGTCGATGACGGTGCCGTCCTCGCGAAGCACGTGGGCGTGGGCGTCGGCTCGCAGACCGCCGCACGTACCCAGGTCGCTCAGCACCATCTTTACCGCGTAGAACGGGCCTTTGACCAGCGGGCGCAGGTTGGGGTTCGGTGTGACCGTGGGGTCGCCGTAGTAACGGTCGTAGGCGCTGCGGCCGCGTTCGAAGTCGGGATCCTCACCGGCGAACGAGTTCTCGTTGAATCGCCTGACGGTGGCCGAGAAGCTGTCCTGCGGCACCCGCATCTTGGCTGCCAGCTCGGTGAAATTGTCTGCCTTGACCGCGATTCCGGCGTCATACCAGGTCTGTGGGATCGGCATGCGTGGAAACAGTTCGGCGGCAAAGACGTAGCTGTTGCGGTACTGCTGGTCGAAGACGATCCACATGTCTTCGACCGGCGTACCGGCTTTTTCGAGCTCCAGGATGCGTTGCCCGAAGCTCATGTAGTCGGCCGATTCGTTGGCGAACCGATGACCGTCCTGGTCGACGATGAACGATCCGGGCAGCGATCGTTCGGCGAGCATCACCGCTGGGGCGGCGCCCGGCAGTGGGGCGACGGCGGGAAACCACCAGGATTGATCCATCAAAGTGATGTCGGCACCGACATCCTGGCCCAATCGGATGGCGTCGCCGGTGTTGGATTCTGCACCCAGGCTGAGATTGCTTCCCAGAGACTCGGATTGGAACTTGTGGCGCATGTCCATGTGGTGATCGAAGCCGCCGGCCGCGAGCACGACACCGCGCCGCGCGGTGACGGTGAACGTCTTGTCGCCATGCTCGACGACGGCGCCGGTGACTCGGCCTCCGTCGGTGACCAGCTCGGTCAGTGAGGTGTCGAGCCAGATCGGGATGCCGGCACGAATTGCTCCGGCGAACAGGCCCGCGGCCAGCGCCTGGCCGCCGGCGGCGTAGCGCCTGCCGAGCGCGAGCCCGCCGATGCCCTGGGCAAGTCGTTTGGCGATGGTGGGCAGCCCTTTTCGTGGCACCCGGCTCATCAGGTTCAGCCAGCGGTAGTCGGCACCTGTGGTCGGCATCGGAATCTTGACTTCCATGACACCGGGCCGCAGGTCGGCCAGGTATTCGCCGAGCACAGCCGTGTTGAACGGGCGACATTCACAAGTGCGCCCTGCCGCCGATCCACCGGGTGCCTCGGGGTGATAGTCGGAGTACTCCTTGGCCCAGAACAGCTTCATGGGCGTGGTTCGGCGCAACATTTCGACCGTTGCCGGCAGGTTGTCGAGGTATGCGGCGGAACGCTCCGGTGGCGCGGAATCCCCGACGACCGATTCCAGGTACGTGTGTGCCCGAGACACGGGGTCGTTGCCGCCGCAGTCCTCGATCACCGGGCTCGACGGCAACCAGAGCGCACCACCGGATCGGGCCGTCGAGCCGCCGACGTAGGACGACTTCTCGACGACGAGAACGGACAACCCCTGCTCGCGGGCTGCCAGGGCGGCGGCGAGGCCGGTACCGGATCCGACGACGAGAAGGTCTACGTCGGTGGCGGCAACGGGCAGCCCGGCGGGAATGGTCTTGTGGGTGGTGACGGTCACGACCGAAGACGATAGGGCGATAACCGGCAAAGTTGATTCTGGTCTCCTGTTGAGCGGAACACTGACCTTCCCGCCGGTGCGTCATCGCAGTTCAATGGGGCCATGACGACGCACGCAGATACCGACGAAATTCGGTTGATCGAGGCCGGTTCGGTACCCACCAGATTCGCCCGCGGCTGGCACTGCCTGGGGCTGGTCCGCGAATTCGGTGATGGAAAGCCTCACCAGATCAACGCCTTCGGGCAGAAGCTGGTGGTGTTCCGGGGGGAGGACGGCGCCATCAACGTGCTCGACGGGTACTGCCGGCATATGGGCGGGGACCTCTCGCAGGGGACGGTGAAGGGCAACGAGATCGCTTGCCCGTTCCACGATTGGCGCTGGGGCGGCGACGGCCGCTGCAAGATGGTGCCCTACAGCAAGCGCACCCCCCGATTGGCGAGGACCGCGGCCTGGCCCACGATGGAGCAGGACGGCATGCTGTTCGTCTGGAATGACCCCGAGCGCAAGCCGCCGCCGGCGGATATGACTATTCCGCGCATCGAGGGGGCCACCAGCGATGGGTGGACCGAATGGCACTGGTACACGACGGTCGTCAACACAAACTGCCGCGAGATCATCGACAACGTCGTCGACATGGCGCATTTCTTCTACATCCACGGTTCGCTTCCCACGCATTTCAAGAACATTTTCGAAGGCCAAGTCGCGACTCAGTACATGAAGAGTGCAGGCCGGCCGGATATCGGCGATCCCGAGGGGTCCAAGCTGCTCGGCACCACCTCGCTGGCCGCCTACCATGGCCCGTCGTTCATGATCGATGATCTGACCTATCACTACCAGGAGTTCGACCAGCGCACGGTCTTGATCAACTGCCACTACCCGATCGACGCCAATTCTTTTGTGCTGCAGTACGGCATCGTGGTGGAAAAGAATGCTGCCATGCCGGAGGAACTCGCCATGGAGACCGCCATCGCACTCGGCGACTTCGTCAAGATGGGATTCGAGCAGGACGTCGAGATCTGGCGCAACAAGACCCGGATCGACAATCCGCTGCTCGTGGAAGAGGACGGGCCGGTGTACCAGCTGCGGCGCTGGTATGAGCAGTTCTATGTCGATGCGGCGGACGTCGCGCCGGACATGGTGGACCGCTTCGAATTCGAGCTGGACACCACCCGGCCGTATGAGGCTTGGATGAGGGAAGTCGAAGCCAATCTCGCTGCCCGCGCCGCCACCTCCGGGTCCGTGGGGTGAAGATGGCTGTCCGCCCGGACAATCGTCTCGACGACGCGCCGATGACGCCGGTGACGTGCGCGCGCTGTGGCGCCGGTGTCGAGGTGCGCAAGAGCAGCTGGAACCAGACCAGCGTTCAGTGGACCGGTACTGCCCTGGCCCGCTGCGAAGAGCGTTGCACAGCGGCACAGTTGGTCGGCGACGGTGGGCACGGTTTGTTCCTTGCCTGCTCGGCTTTGGGTGTTTCCATAGTCGACGCAGTGAGTTCGGGAGCGTTGAGGGTCGTCGACGAGACGTCGTGAAGCCGGGAGACCGTCGGCTACCCCTTCAGGAGGCCGACGGTACGGGCGATCCGTTCTGACAGTTCCGCCACCGCGATGCGCTGCTGAGCGAATGCTGCGACATTGGACATCCAGACGTCGGAGAGGATTTCGGCAGCGCCGATCTCTCTCGTCGCCGAATTTTCGCCTCCGACGGCACGAACAAAGATCCGAACGGTCTGCCGTCGCACCAGGTCGGCCTGGGTCGCAGCAGCGCCGTCGGCATAGAGGTACGGGCGAATCATGGCTTCGGCAAATTGTGGTGACGAGCAGAGCCTGCCGGTGAGTGCCTGGGAGACCTGCAGCAGACGTTGAAACGGATCCGTGTCGCTGGTGCCGCAACGATACTCAGTTTCGAAATCCCACAGCCATTCGTAAAAACATGCGAGCAGCAGGTCGTCCTTCGATGGGAAGTATTGGTACACAGTGCTGGCCGACATGCCCGCCATCGCGGCGACTGTACGGATCTGGCATGCGTCGTAGCCCTGGAGAGCCAGTGACGTCGCGGCATTGACGATCCGCTCGCGACGCGCCATCCGGCGCGCAGTGAGTTCTGTTGTCCCCGAGTATGATTCGCGAGCCATCAGGCACGTCGTCTCCACATTCAACTCAGATGACCTCACGATGACAACACTAGGTTCGCCTCAGCTGTTTGAGCACCCGTGCTCTCGCTGACCGGGCACTAGCTACCAAAGATTTCCAGCGGACCCACATACGCACGGTTGGCCTTGATGCGCTCGGTGATACGCCAACGACCATCGCTGTCCAGCCGCCAGGTGTCGTGGTAGTCGCCCAGCGTGTAGAAGCGGGTCGACGGGTCGCCGGCCGCATTCAGGTGAACGTCGCGGATGTAGGCCTTGCTCGTGGCGGTGTCGTCGACGACATCGATGATGATGTTTCCCAACAGATGTTGGGTGGGGCCACAATTGTCGAGGAACCCGCGAATCATGTCGACGATCGCGGCAACGCCCACCAGGCGTCCGGTGCCGAAATCTCCTTCGACATCGTCGGCCAGGATCGCGGCCATCGCCGCCCAGTCACGGTTGTCCATGGCGCGGGCGAACAGATTCAGCGCCCGTTCGATGTCTCGCTCATCGCGCAGCACCCTCAGGGCGACTGAATCCATGCCCACATTCCCTCCACTGCTCAGGCGTGCGCGCCGCCGTCGACGCGAATCTCGGTGCCGGTGATGAACGCACCGTCATCAGAGGCGACCATGGCGATGACCGATGCTACTGCGCCTGGGTCCCCGAGGATTTCGCTTTCGGTGCCGTGCAACAGCGGGGTCTGCTTGGCCCAGAGGCCCAGGTCGTATCCGTCCGGCATCTTGTCCAGCGTGCTGTTGGCCAGGGCCGTGGAAACCCCACCCGGCTGGATGTTGACGGCGCGCAGGCCTTGCTTCGAGTACTCCAGTGCCAGTGAGTGGGTGAAGCTGAGGATCCCGCCCTTACTGGCTGCATACGCCGCCATGTAGGGGTGCGCGAACGTCGCAGCGGTGGACGTGAAGTTCACGACGACACCCCGTCCCGATTCCAGCAGCGCCGGGAGCGCCTGACGTGTCATCAGGAAGGTGCCGGTGAGGTTGACCGCCAAGGTGCGGTTCCACTCCTCCAGAGTGGTTTCGTGTGTGTGCGAACAGGTCTGCATCGCAGCCACATTGACCAGAACCTCAAGTCCGCCCAACTCGGCCACCGCCGCCGACACCGCGGCGATGACGTCCGCCTCGCGGGAGATGTCGAGGACGGCCGTGGTGAGCCGCTTGACGGTGCCGGCAGCTTCGGCGGCTGCTGTGGTCGTCGCCAGGCCGTCGGCCGAGATGTCGTAGGCGACGACCGTCGCACCTTCGTCGAGCAGGCGGGCCACCGTGGCCGCGCCGATACCCGACCCCGCGCCGGTGACGATGACACGACGATCTGAGAAACGGTCCATCAGATGTCCCTTCGAGATCAGGAGAGTTGAAAGGCGGAGATCGGAGCCTCGTCCGGGTAGCTGCTGGGGCCACCGAGGTCGTAGGCGGCGTTGAGCGCTCCGATGAACGCCGGGTCATGCAACGGCTCGCCGGGTACGTCGAGCTTGATGCCCTTGACCTTGAGATCGTCGACCATCATCCCGATGGCGCGTTCGGTCGTGATGTCGTCCGAACCGTCCATGTTCTTCTTGAGTTCTTCGTAGTCGGAGAACACCTCGGCAGACCAGTGGACGAGGAACCTCAGCTCGTCGGTGTGGTGGCGGGCAATGACATCTTCGCCGTTCTTCAGCAGCCACTGGTCGCGGTCTGCCGGGTCGCCGGTGAACACGGTGTCGAACGCCAGGCCGGCCGGAACCTGTTGCTCCAATGGGCCGTTGGCTTCCCCGCGGTGCACCATCATCTCGTTCTGCACGACGACGCCGCGGTTGTTGATCGGCGGCAGTACCCGGGCCGGCGGCTTGAGCGGACCCTCGGGCCAGTAGGTGAAGCCCGAACCTTCGTCGAGGGAGAACCAGGTGATCACCTGAGCCATCTTGATCAGGTAGTCGGTGAACAGGCCGGACTTGCCCATCACGCTGCACAACCAGGTGGGGGCGTTCTCGTGGCGCACGCCGCGGAAGCTGGGGGAGTCCAGGTGGCCGGGATCGCGGTTGGCGCACGGTCCGTTGATGTTGAACAGCATCATTTCCGGCTTGGCGTACTCGGCGTTCCAGTAACCCTTGGCCTCCTCGATGAAGCCGGCGTTGTAGAAGCAGTCGTGCAGCTCGGGGTACAGAACGGCGCCGTAGTTGGCCAGGTAACCGCGGAACGTCGGGGTGAGGAACAGGTCCAGCGACGGGGTGAAACCCTCGGGGAAGGCGCCGCTCATGGTGGCCATCAACTCGTCGGCCGAGGCGAAGTGCTGGGCGATGATCAGCTTCCATGGGCCTTGGGTGTGGGCGACGTCGAGCAGTCTGCGCTTCTGGTCTTCGGTGTAGATGTCGGTGAGCTCGCGCGGTGGGGCGGCGGGACGCAGGATGTCGGACAGCTCAAGGCGCCGTTCGTCGGTCAGCATTCTTGTCTCCTAAAGGCTTTCAGCGGTCTCGCTCGTTCGAGTCTGGAGGCACTGCGAAATTTCGAACGTGGAGGTGACCGCTGATCGGGACACGAATTCAAGACGCCACCAGGTACGTAGCGGTCGTTTGCTCAGCTGCGCGCAGGTGCCGTTGCGCGGCAGACCAGTGCCACGAGGGAGTCGATCTCCTCGTGTGTTAGCGCTCGCCCTTCGAAGAGAGAGACGGACACGGCCGGCGCCAGCATCATCTGGAGCACAACGGCGGGGTCCACATCAGGGTTCACTTCGCCGCGGCCGATGGCGCGTCCGATCATCGTGAACCAGTGTGGGAGGTCATTTCGGTACCAACCCATCATCGTGTCGTTCAATGACGGGTATCGATCCGAGATCATCGTGGCCATGATCCCGCGCTCGACGGGATCGGCTGCGAGCGAGGCGAGTTGGGTGATAAGAGCGCGAACGTCGCTCTCCCACGCGCCGGTGTCCGGGGTATCCGTGCGGTGACGGGCGTGGAATGCGAGGGCATCGTTCAACAGCTCTGTGCAGGAGGGCCACCACCGGTATACGGTGCCGCGGTTCACCCCTGAGCGTTCGGCAACCTCGGCGATCGGCAGCTCGACCTTCCCCTCGGTCAACAGTTCCAGGCAAGCGCGCAGCACAGATTCACGGACCCGCTCGCTGCGTCCTCCAGGCCGGACGCGTGGTTTCGCTACTGGATCCTGGACGCCCATGACACCGGTCTACTACGGCAGGTCGGTCGAGAATCATCGCCTCCCACTGAGCGGTCCAACTAGAGGGCCTTAACGCGACATTCTGTTCAAATAACCCCGTCGGTGGGTCGCCGGAACCCCCTCGGAAAGGGACGTACTCCCAAATGCACATCAGCATGGGTCTTCCGACCCTCTTCCCTCACGGGCGTGAGACCGAGCTTGCGTGGTATCGCAAGATCGACGAAGGGCCGTGGGACGGACTTGTCACCTACGAACGGGTGCTCTATCCGAACAGCTGGTCGGTCGTCCCGCAGCTCGCCGCCGCGGCAGCGATGACCGAGCGCGTGCGGCTCTGGACGGACGTCGTTGCGCTCCCGATGCGGGACCCGGTCCTGTTCGCGAAGGACCTGGCGACCATCGATGTCCTGTCTGGTGGGCGCCTGACGCTCGGGGTCGGTATCGGGGCCTGGGACGAGGACTACGTCGCAGTCGGCAGCGCGCTCGACCGGAAGCGTCAACGTATGGACGAGGCCGTAGCGGCGATGCGCAGGGTGTGGGCCCAAGAACCTCCCGTCGAAGGACATCTTCCCGTGGGTCCCGCGCCCGTCCAGGTTGGAGGCATCCCGCTCGTCGCCGGAGTGATCGGTCCCAAGGCGCTCGCCCGAGCCGCGCAGTGGGCTTACGGGGTGAGCGACCCGGCGCATTCACTTCACTTCGATGCCGAAGCGTTGGCTGTGCAGCGTGAACGCGTCATGGAGGCTTGGCGGGCGGCGGGAAGGACGGAACGGCCGCACTTCTCCGCGCCGGTGTGGTTCGCGCTCGGTCCGGACCCGGAGAACCAGCTCGGGGAGCATGTCCAAGATTTCTGGAACCAGGATGTCGACCTCACGGGAGCTGAGTCCTCTTTCCTCACTGCCCCGACCGCGGGGACGTTGAATTGCGGAGCAGCCGGGCTCCTCGCCGCCGTGAACGGCGCGCGCGAAGCGGGTCTCGATGAGCTGCGGCTCGTCCCGACGACCGCCGACCTCGACGAGATCGATCGAGCGCGTGAGGTACTCGGGATCTAGTCTGCCGCTGCCGGCTTGATGTCCGCGGCGGTGAAGTAGGACCTGACCGAGGTGATCTTGCCGTCGGCGTAAGGTCATGGTGTCGATCGGCTCGAGGTGCAACGGGCCGTCGCCGGCATCGAAGGCGATCCTGAACTGGAACGCGGCCTCGTGCCCGCAGACGCGCAGCGACTGAAGCGTGGTCGTCCGTTCGAGGGCGCCCAGAGCCGAAAAGAACTCTCGGATCTCGGTCGATCCCACGCGGGGTGTTGTGCCCACCGGATCTTCGACGCTGGCTCCGTCGGCGAAGAGCTCGAGGATCTGATCGGCGCTGCCCGTTGCTATCAGGTGCAGGTACCGGTGCACCGTCTCGGTGATGGTTGCGGTCAGGTCAGGGGTTTCGGTCATGGGTGAACGTTAGGAGCGGATGACGGGTACCGGAGACTCATGTTCCGTTGAGCGGCACAATGTCTCGACCTCGCGGGCGAACTCGACCACGCCGGCGCCGACCGCTTCGAGCTCCTGGCGGCTGAGCGTCCGGTACGGCTGCGCCGAGACGGTCATGACGACCGTGTCGGTGGCGTCGAAGATCGGAGCTGAGATGGTTGCAAGAGGTGTCGCATCCGGTTCGTCAGTCGGTAGCTGATCGACCACGGTCAGATCGGCCACGGCGGCGGCCAGACGCGTGGACAACGGCCCGGGCGATGAGCCGCTGTCGAGTGCCTTCAGGGCCGTGAACACTTGCAGGAGCGGATCGCTGAGACGCTCGATGCCGTAGCCCCGGACTCGAATCTCTTCTAGCACCTGACTGATTCGCCGGCGAAAGGCCGGGTTGACCGAGCCTGCTGCAGCGATCCAGTCCGCGCGTGCGGACGCCGGTGCCCAGGCGACGAATTCGCGGCCGAAGGGGGCGACGAAGGGAAGCCGCACACCGGCGGGCACGGGTATGCGGGTGCCGGGCGCAGCCGCGGACTCGACGACGACGATGGTGCGGTCGTCGAGTGCGGAGATGCACATCGGCATGCCGAGCGAGACGCACAGGCGCTGAAGTGGCTCACGCAGTGAACGGGACGCCAAGTTGTCGGGTCCGCCGAGTCCCGACAGCGTGGGCCCCAAGGAGAACCTCCCGCTCAGTGGGTCACGCGAGACCCACTGACGAGCGCACAACGTGTGCATGATCGCGTGGCCGGTCGACCGGCTCACGTCCAGCTCACGGCATATTTCGGCCAACGTGAGCGGGTCGGCGGGTCGCTGCAGCAGCAACTCGACGATGTCCACGACCCGGGTGGTCGGGGGTGACAGGTCTTGACCCGTGGGCGCAGACGGGCCTAACTTTCCGTTCATATATTCGGAAAGCATATATCGAATATTCGACATCGATCAACATGGAGGCGTATCGGCCATGCTGGAAACCACAGTCGACGATCTGGTCTCGCCGCGTCTGACGGCAACGCAGCAAGCAGTTCTGGAGCAGGTCGTCGATCTATCCGTTGACCTTTCCCCCGGCGCCTTGATCGATGAGGCGATCGAGCGGGCGGGCGTCAGCGACTTCGGGTCCGATGACTTCCGGCCCCGCCTCGACATGTATGCGGCGGCGATCGACGCAGACGGAGGAAACACGAACCTCAATCGAATCAACCTGCGGCAAAGAATTATTCGCTTGCTGACTCAGCGCCTGCTGCTGACAGATCTGCTGCGCCGGCATCCCGAGATCCACGACATCGAGATCGAGCGTCCCATCATCGTTGTGGGGCTTCCTCGTTCGGGGACGACTCACCTGGTCAATCTCATCGCCGCGGACCACCGCCGGCGAGCGCTGCCCTACTGGGAGTCTCAGGAACCTTTCCCGCTGAGGGGGGAAGGGCCCGGCGTCGACGGGACGGATCCCCGATTTGCCCGCTGCGCCGCGGAACACGAAGGGGCGCAGGTCATGGTCCCCCTGCTCCAGGCGATGCACGACAGGTTTCCCGCGGCCATCGAAGAAGAAGTCGAGCTGTTGGACCTGGACTTCGCCAGCTACGTCCTGGAGTGGCACGCGCGGGTCCCCTCGTGGCGGGACTTCTATTACGGCTTGGATCAGAACGAGCATTACGCGTACCTGCGCACAATCCTCAAGGCACTGACCTTCCTGCGTGGACCACGCACCTGGGTGCTGAAGTCGCCACAACACTGTGAGCAGTTGGGCCCGTTGATCAACACCTTTTCCGATGCCACGGTGGCCTTCACCCACCGAGATCCCGTCGCGGTCATCCAGTCGGCGGTGACCATGCTGGCCTACGGCGATCGCATCCGCCGCCACGACGTGGATCCAGAGTCTCTGGTCGACTACTGGACCGACCGGGTCGAGACGCTGCTGCGCGCCTGTGTGCGCGACCGCGACCTCATCCCCGCGAACCAGAGCCTCGACATCGCCTTCCACGACCTCAACGGAAAGGAGCTGACCATCCTCGAAAAACTCTATGGACACAACGGCACCGACATGACCGGTGAGGCCAAGGCGGCATTCGGCGCGTATCTCGCCGGCAATCCGCGCGGAAAGCATGGCCGAATGCGCTACGAACTCGAACGCCACTTCAGCCGCTCACCCGAGGACATCCGTTCCCGATTCGACTTCTACTTCGAGCGTTTCGACGTCAGGAAGGAACAACGATGAGCGATTTCGAGCCGATCTACCGCAGCCGCCCAGGGGCCGACTCGATTGTCGGTGCGAATGCTCCTGCAGCCCAGGAGGTTGTCCCCGGCATCTGGTGGTCTCCGGGACTGTCGAACTCCTTCCTCATCCCGACCAGTGAGGGCCGGATCGTCGTCAACACCGGCATGGGCTTCGAAGCGCAAGTGCACCGGTCGAATTACGACGCGGTCGATTCGACGCCGATCCGCTACGTCGTCCTGACCCAGGGGCACGTGGACCACGTGGGCGGAATCGACGTACTGAGCGACCCAGGCACGGATGTCATCGCGCATGCCGACTGGGTGACGTGGCGACGAGACAACGAACTGCTGGCACCCTTCCGGGCCGCGAACTCGTCGTTCGCGTGGGTCGAGAAGGTGATGTCTGCCATTGCCTACTCGACGGAGCGCTTCGGCGGTCCACCGCCTCCTCAAGGCGTGCCCACCCCGACGATCACCGTCGAGGACCGACTCGAGTTGACGCTGGGCGATCGGCGCCTGGAACTGCTCGCCACTCCCGGCGGAGAGACAACGGACAGCCTGGTGGTTTGGCTGCCCGACGAAAAGGTGTGCCTGTGTGGCAACGTCTTCGGGGCGCTCTTCGGTCATATTCCGAACCTGGTGACCTTGCGCGGCGACCGCTATCGCGACGCGCTGACGGTCATCGATTCGATCGAGCGTGTCCGGGCACTCGGAGCCGAGGTTCTGCTGACCGGTCACTTCGGCCCCATCACAGGCCGGGAACGGATCGACTGGGAATTGGGCAGGCTTCGTGACGCTGTGGCCTTCATCCACGACGAGACCGTGGCCGGCATGAACCAGGGCAAGGACGTCCGCACCCTGATGCGCGAAGTGCAGTTGCCGCCCGAGCTCGAAGTCGGACAGGGCTACGGCAAGGTGAGCTGGAACGTCCGCGCAATCTGGGAGAACTACGCCGGCTGGTTCCACCACCAATCCACCGCCGAGCTCTATCCCGATGCCGTGGAACCGGTGTCAGCACATCTGGTGGAACTCGCCGGCGCCGACGCGCTGGCTGACCGGGCCAGGGCGCTGCTGGAGGACGGTGACCCGGTCAACTCGATACGGCTCGCCGAGATGGTCACCGCGGTGCAGGACGACCACGCCGGGGCAATCGGCGTTCTGCGCGGCGCACACGAACTCCTGCTCGAAGAGAGCACCAACTTCTGGGAATCCGCCTGGTTGCGAGAAAGGATCAAGGAGCTGTCATGACGAACGACCTGACCTTCGACTTCACCGGGGCCACCGCGCTGATCACCGGTGGCACGAGCGGGATCGGGCATGTCACGGCGCTGCGGTTGCGCGACGCCGGCGCAGCGGTGACCGTCACGGGTACCAAACCCGATCCCTCCCACTATTCGGTAGAACTCGACGGCCTGTCCTATCGGCAGCTCGACGTGACGGATGTGGACGGAACCGGTGAGCTCGCAGCCGAATTCTCGACTCTGGACATCCTCGTCAACAACGCCGGCGCCAACTTCCCGGGTGGCCTGGACGAGTCGACGGCCCCGGGCTTCGAGGCCTCGGTAAACGTCAATCTCCTGGCCCCGTTTCGGCTGACGACAGCGCTGCGCGGCGCCCTCAAGTGCTCAACGGCTGCCGGCGGTGCCAGCGTGGTGATGATGGCGTCGATGGCGGCGATTCGTGCCGTGGCAATGGTGCCCGGTTATGGCGCGGCCAAGGCGGGTGTCCTGTCACTGACCCGCAACCTGGCAGCACAGTGGGCCCCTGACGGAATCCGGGTCAACGCGGTGGCGCCCGGGGTGATCGAGACACCGATGACCGCCCCGATGGACTTTGTCCCCGAGGTGAAGCAGGCACAGGTCGACCACATTCCCCTGGGCCGCTTCGGAATTCCTGCCGAGATCGCCGATGCCATCTTGTTTCTGTGCACCCGCAGTGCGTCGTACTGCACGGGTTCTGCCTTCGTCGTAGACGGCGGCTACAGCGTGCAGTAGCTGCGTGCAGCCTCGACCATTCGTCAACTGACCACCAAACCAGGAGTGCACATGAAGATTTCGATCGTTGACGGCCCAGACCACACCGATGTGGTCGAACGACCGGACCCGACTGTCGGTCCTCGGGACGTCTTGGTGAAGGTACGGGCCTGCGGGATCTGTGGAACCGACGCGTTCTACATCTCGATCGGCGGACTGCCACCGCATCAGGGCGCCATGCCGCTGGGACATGAGCCTGCGGGCGAGATCGTCGCGGTCGGCAGAGAGGTGACCGACCTCGCGGTCGGTGACCACGTCGTTGTCGATCCGATGGCGTCGCCTGACGACATCATCGGAAATGGCGGCGCCCGTGGTGCTCTCGCAGAGTTGCTGCTTGTGCACGACGCCGTCCGGGGCAAGAGCCTGGAAGTCATCCCGGACTACGTGCCGTTCGAGGTCGCTGCACTCAACGAACCCATGGCCGTCGCCCGGCATGCGGTAAACCAAGTTGCGCCTGGTCCGGCTGACAAGGTCGTGGTCTTCGGTGCCGGCCCCATCGGGCTGGGTGCGACGATCGCGTTGAAATCCCGCGGGGTGGGCCATGTCGTCGTGGTCGACGTGCTCCCCGCCCGTCTGGAGAAGGCCCTCAAAGTCGGTGCCGACGCGGTTGTCAACTCCGCTGAGGACGATCTTGCGGCCAGGCTGACCGAGCTTCATGGTTCTGGTGACTCGGTGTGGCCGGGTAAGGCCGGCACCGATGTGTACCTCGACGCCGCGGGTGTTCCGGCCGTGATCGACAGCGCCTTGGCACTGGCAAAGCGTGGCTCCAAGCTGGGAGTGGTTGCGGTACACAAGGAACCGGTAACAGTGGACCTGATCAATGTCATGAGCAACGAGATAACCATTGTCGGTTCGATGGGGTACCCGACCGAGATCTTCGAGGTCACCCGCGACATCGTCGCGGACTGGGAGAAGTACGCGGTGCTCGTCAGCCACACGTTCGGATTCGGCGATGTCGACGAGGCGCTGGGCCTGGCTGCCACTCCGGGCGCCGCCGACAAGATCGTTGTCACCTTCGACTGAGGAGCCGCTCTCAGAACGGCATGGGATGCGCGAACTTGGCCTGCAGCAAGGCACCTACTTCGGCCAGTGCCAACCGCCCGCGCGCGGTGGCGTCGGAGCGCATCAGAAAGCCGTGGTACATACCGGGATAACGCGTGACAGTGGTCTGCACGCCCGCATCGCGCAGGCGCCCGGCGTAGCGTTCACCCCAATCGCGGATCGGATCGCACGCCCCGGTGACGACGATCGCCGCCGGCAGCCCGCTCAGGTCGGTGGCATAGGCCGGAACCTGATACGGGTCCCGCGGAGCCCCGCCACGGTCGACCAATTCGTGCATGTAGACGATGTCTTCATGCCGAAGCAGTGGGGCGTCAGGCATCGAGGTGATGGATGCCGCACCCATGTCGCGATCCAGGCCGGGATACAGCAACACCTGGGCGAAGATTCGTGGACCGCCGTGGTCGCGGGCGGCCAAAGCCACTGCGGCAGCCAGCGATCCGCCGGCGCTGTCGCCGACAACCGCCAGTCGGCCGGCGTCGAGGTTCAGTTCGTCGGCATGAGCGGCAACCCATTCGGTGGCCGCGTAGGCGTCGTCGAATTGCGCTGGTGGCGGCGATTCCGGCGCCAGCCGGTAGTCGACAGCCGCGACAGCAGCGCCGCTGGCCTTCGCCAGTTCGCGGGCGAGCGGCTCGAACGAATGGTTCGAGCCCATCACCAGCCCGCCGCCGTGCAGATACACCAGCACCGGTAGCCCGGGCGCGGGGTTGGGCCGATAGAGGCGTAGCGGTATCGGACCGCCCGGGCCCGTGGCCGTCAGGTCTTCGATGCCCGCCATGGCCGGCATCTCCGGAAGAGGTGCGCCTTCAAGCCCCTCACGGACGGCAGCGAGGCCGCGGGCCCGCATCGGAGCTATCTCGCCGAACGAGGCAACCCGTTCAGCGGCGTCGGGATCAAGTGGTGGATAAGCCATTTCAGTTCTTTGCCGGGTCGAAGCGGCGCTCGGTCCGCAAACGGGGCGCTTCCTGGCCACTCAAGACACGAGCCCGTTCCGCCATGGCAGATCCGACGTAGTCCGGTTGCGTGAGCAGGAAGAACTTGCCCTCGGCAGCCTGGTCGAAGACCACCTCCGCCGCGGCCAGCGGATCCATCGCCTCGGCCTTGATGTCGAGCATCGCGGTGCGTTGTCCTTCGGCCGCACCCGTGTCCCCCGAGTCCACCCCGCCCGCGGATTCGAAGATGCTCGAGACCACGGCACCCGGTAGCACTGCCTGGACGTGTACATGATGGTCATGGCCGGCGGACTGCACTTCCAGATGCAGACATTCGGTCAGCGCGAGTACTGCGTGCTTGCTCATGATGTAGGGCGCCTGCAGCGGAACCACGGCGACACCGCCGATCGAGGACAGGTTCCATACCCAGGCCGGTTCGTCGGTGGCCATCATCTTCGGCAGGAACGCCCTGATTCCGTGGAACACGCCGCTGATGTTGATGTCGACGACGCGTTGCCAGTTGGAAACCGGGGTGTCCCACAGGTATCCGAACTGCTCGATGCCTGCGTTGTTGACCAGCAGCCGCACCGGCCCGATGTCGCGGTAGACCTGATCGGCCAGCGCCTGCACCGCGTCCGCATCCCGCACATCGCAGACCACGTCGGTCGCCGATCCGCCTGCGGCGTCGATTTCTTCGCGGAGGCCCGCGATGGCCTCGGCGTTGACGTCGACCAACACCACCGTCATACCCAACTGGCTGGCATACCGGGCCAGGCCGGCGCCGATTCCGGCGCCGGCTCCCGTGATGACGGCGATGCCGCCACCGAAGATTTCTCGGGCGCTCACGCGGATTGCGCAGCCGCGGCCTTGGCGGTGTGCTCGGCGAGCGGGACCGAGTCCTCGGCGTCGAGCACGACGTTCAGCGAGGTGAAGACCAGACCGTCTTCCGACTGCCGGATGCCGGCGTCGACGACGCCACTGGATACCGCGAACGGAACATTGTTGGTGATCTGGTTGACGAACAGATAGAACCGGACGTTGGTGACCTCGCCGTCGGTTCCCGTGCGGTACACGTTGGTGATGTGATGACGGCACGGGTACGGATTCACGTTGCGGTGCTCGATGAGCCAGGCCAAAGTTTCGGCCTTGCCGTGCAACTCGGCGGCGAGCAGGTCCTCGAACGGGCACGCCCCCGAGTCGGAACGGCTCAGGTACTCCATCTCGTCCCCGATGCGGGGGCCCAATTCTTCGAAGTGGCCCTGGTCGTAGTGGAACCAGAAGCCGGAGATGAATTCCTGGACCTCAGACAGGGTGATCTCGTTGCTCATGTCTGCAGTCAACCTGGGATATGGCGCCGGTAACAGCACCGGTGACCGGTCAGCGGAACGTCAAACAGCTAAGTGCCGGCAATCAACGCCCAGAGCTGTTGTCCGCCTGCCGCAACGGCCGCCGCCGCAACTTGATCGTCCCAGAAGCGCACAGACCCGTATTCCGAGCGCCAGGCCAGGGCGGCGCGGGTGTACTCATGGAGTCGATGCTCGTGCGTCGTGCCGATCGCACCGTGTACCTGGTGCGTGTTGCGGGTCACGACCGAGGCGGCATGCCCGGCGCACGATCGCGCGGTCGCGATCTGGAAATCCAGTTGAGCTGACTGCCAGCCCGTCCCGACGGCAGTGTGCAGCGCAGCCTCGGTGGCGGCCCGCGCCAGCGCCGACTCCGCTGCCGCATCCGAGATCAGGTTCTGAACCGCCTGGAACTTCGCCAGCGGGCGCCCGAACTGCACCCGTGACGCCACGTGTTCGATGGACAGCGCCACCGCACGATCGAGCGCCGCGCACACCTGGATCGCCCGTACCATCGCCGATTTGCGGCCGAGCTCGTCCACCAGGCCGGTGGGCACCGAATGGCCGGTGATTCCGGTGGTGTCGACGGTGATGGTGTCGCGCGGTTCGCCGATCAGGTTGATGCCGACGGCGAGCGACAGTTCCTCGGTGTCGAACTCGGTGAGCCGGTATTCGTCGCCGGCCGGCCAGACTACGACGATCCGTTGCGCGTCAGCCGCCCACGGCACAGGTGTGGTGGATTCGCCGCTGCGCGGCACCGCATACACCGTTCGCACGGCGTCGTCGACGGGTCGGCCTAGGGTCTCCAACAGCCAACAGGCCAGCAAGTCGTGTTCGGCCAGCGGGATGCGGACACCGTGACGGACTGCGGCACTGAGCAACTCGGCAGCCTCGAGCCAACCTGCGCCGCTGCCACCGGATTCCTCGGCGCCGGTCAGGCGGACCAGTCCGAGGGAGTCGAGCCGCTGCCACAGTGCGCGGTCGTACTCGACGCGTTCGCCCGGGCGCCCGGTGGGCGCGGTCTGGCGGTAATCGGAGAAGACACCGTCCATCATGGCCGCCAGGTCGGGGTCCACCGCGGTCAGCGTGCCCAGGGCGAGTTCGGTGGTGCTCATCGCATACCCAATCCCCGCGCGATGACACCGCGCAGTACTTCGTTGGTTCCGCCGCGCAACGTGAAGCCGGGGCGCTGGTCCACTGCGGTGGCGACCAGGTGCGCCCACTCGGCGTCCGTGGCGGCGTCATCTCCGGTCTGCCGGTCTGCGTAGTCGGCGATGTCGCCTTCGACCGTGGTGCCAAGGACCTTGACGACCGCTGCCGGGACATCGGGATTCTCACCGCGCTCCAGGGCGCCGGCCACTGCGGTTGACATGTGATGCAGTCCGGCGACCCGCGCCACCAGGCGGCCCACCTGTCCATCAGGTGATTCGCCGTGCGCGACAAGGTGTTCGACATGCTGCGTGAGCAGTGGGAAGGTCGACAGGAATCGTTCCGGCCCGCTCCGCTCGAAGCTCAGCTCGGAGGTGACCTGGGTCCAGCCGTGGCCGATCTCGCCGAAGACCATGGCATCGGGCACGAACACCTCGTCGAGCACGACCTCGTTGAAGTGATGTCCGCCGTTCATCGAGATGATCGGGCGGACCTGCACGCCCGGGGTGCGCAGGTCGACGATGAACTGGCTCAACCCGGCATGCCGATGCGACGGATCGACCGGTTCTGTGCGGGCCAGCACGATGAAGGCATGAGCGCGGTGCGCTCCCGAGGTCCACACCTTGGTACCGGTTATCGACCACCCGCCGTCGACTCGTGCTGCACGGGTGCGGACGCTCGCCAGATCGGAGCCGGAATCCGGTTCGCTCATCCCGATGCCGAAGAAACATTCACCGCGCACGATGCGAGGTAGGAACTCTGACTTCTGCTCTTCCGTCCCGTATTTCAGGAGCGACGGCACGATCTGGCGGTCGGCGATCCAGTGGGCGGCAACCGGCGCGCCCGCGGCCAGCAGTTCTTCGGTCACCACGAACCGTTCCTGAAACGAGCGGCCGTGACCGCCGTAGCGCAGCGGAACGGTCATGCCCAACCAACCCTGCTTCGCCAGGGTTGCGGTGAAGTTCTCGTCCCACCCACACAACCAGGCATCAACCGAAGGTGTGAATGCCCCGACGGCCAACTGTTCGGCCAGGAAGCCACGGACCTCCCGGCGTAACCGGGCCAGGTGCGCGCCCGTCACGATGTCCGCCACTTCGCGATGCGCTGTTGGTGCTCGGCGTCGTGGTGGGCCAGCGGCTGCATTGCCGCCGCCATGGAGAGCGTCGATTCCAGGGAGCCGGTGATCGATTCCTGCAGCAGGCGCTTGGCCATCCGAAGCGCGCGCGGCGGGTTGACCGCGATCTTGTCGGCGAGTGTGCGAGCCTCGGACAGCAGTTCGTCGTGCGCTACCACTCGGCTGACGAGTCCCCACTCCAACGCCGTTGCGGCGTCGATCCGTTCGCCGGTGAACGTCAGTTCGGCGGCGCGGGCGTAGCCGATGGCGCGAGGGAGGAACCAGGTGCCGCCATCGCCCGGGATGAGGCCGAGCTGCACGAAGCTCTCGGCGAAGGATGCGCGCTCGGAGGCGATCCTGATGTCGCACATCATCGCCAGATCGCACCCGGCGCCGATCGCTGCGCCGTTGACCGCAGCGATGAGAGGGACTTCGAGGCGACCCAGAGCACGTGGGATCCGTTGGATCCCATCGATGTAGGCCCGTCGCTGGTCGATGGCATCCAGACCGAACATGCCCTGACGGTCGGCCATCTCCTTGACGTTGCCGCCGGCCGAGAAGATCTTGCCCGCACCGGTGAGGATGACGGCACCCACGGTGTTGTCGGCGTTGACCGCATCCACCTTGTCCTCGAATGCGGCGATGACGTCCTTGCCGGTGATGGCATTGCCGACCTCAGGCAGGCTGATCGTCCAGATTTGTACCGGTCCGTCGGTGTGGACGTCGAGCGGTGAGGTCACGCATGCTCCTTGAGCTGAAGGGATTTGGTCTGGAGATACTCCTCGAAGCCGAACCGGCCCAGTTCACGGCCGATCCCGGACTTCTTGTACCCGCCGAATGGGGCGGTCGGGTTGTAGGCGCCGCCGTTGATGTCGAGCTGGCCGGTCTGCACCTGGCGGGCGAAGGCGATGGCGTCGTCGTCGGTGGCGGCCCACACTGCACCCGACAATCCATAGGGGGTGCCGTTGGCGATGCGCAGTGCATCGTCGGAGTCGGTGAAGGGCGTCACCGCGAGCACGGGACCGAACACTTCTTCCTGACCGAGTTCGGACTCGGGATCCACGTCGGCGAAAACTGTTGGTGCCACGAAGTACCCGACGTCGCGGATCGGATCCGCGCCTCCGATCAGCAACCGGGCACCGTCGCGCTGGGCGCGCTCGATGAAGCCACGAACGGTGTCGAACTGCGACCGCGACGCCGATGGTCCGATCCGGGTCGCCGGGTCGCGCGGATCACCCACCGTGTATCGGCTCACAGCGGATTCGATCAGGTCCAGGGCCTCGCCATACCGATTCTGCGGCACCAGCATCCTGGTCCAGGCCATGCACGTCTGCCCGCCGTTGAGGAAGGCATTGCCCACGCCGACCTTGACGGCGGTGGCCAGGTCGGCGCCGTCCAGGATCACATTGGCCGACTTGCCGCCGAGCTCGAGGGCGACCTTCTTGATCGACTGGCCTGCCAGTTCTCCGACGCGTGCACCCACACCGGTGGACCCGGTGAACGAGATGAAGTCGACGTCGGGATGCGAGGCGAGACGTTCGCCGATCACCCGACCGGGGCCCGAGACGAGATTGATGGTCCCCGGGGGCAGGCCCGCCTCTTCGCAAGCTTCGACGAAGGCGAACACCGAAAGAGGGGCTTCGTTACTGGGTTTGAGGATTACTGGACACCCCGCGGCGATGGCCGGGAGCACCTTGGCGACCACCTGGTAGAGCGGGTAATTCCACGGCGTGATGGCCCCGACGACGCCGTAGGGCTCTCTCAAAACCAGCGAATTGCCGATGCACTCTTCGAACTCGAAGGTTTCCAGCACATCGGCGAAGCCCTTGGCCACCGCCAGTGGCACCTGCGTCTGCACCGTCTGCGAGATGCGTACGGGGGCACCCATCTCGGCGGTGATGAGATCGGCGAACTCGGGCAATCGCTTCTCCATGGCGGTGATGACCCGCTGCACCCGGTCCCGGCGTTCGGCAACGGTGACGAGCGGGTCGAACGCCTGCCGGGCCGCAGCCACGGCGGTGTCGACATCGGCGGCATCGCCATTGGGCACATGGCCGATGACGGCTTCGGTCGCGGGATCGACGACGTCGATGAACCCGTTCCCGGAGGGGGTGGTCCAGCGACCGTCGATGAACAGTCTGTCGTGTTCGAAAGTGGGCACTGTCATCCTTTTGCTTATGGTGCGATGCTGGCGCGGACGTCGCGCTTGCCGTCAGCTGCGCTGAACGCTTCGTTGATGTCGTCGAGTGAGTACGAGGCCGCGGCGAGTCGCTCGAACGGCAGATGATGTTGATGGTGGTCGAGGAAGGTCAAGGCGCGGGACAAGACTGCCGGGTCATACAGGGAGACCCCGACCATTGTCTTGTTGGTGAAGACGAACCGTGACGGGTCGAACGCGAAGGTCTGGCCGATGTTGATGTTGCCGATCTCGACGTAGCGGCCGAACTGGGCGAGCATCTGGAGTCCCTCGTCGATGGCGGACGGGTGTCCGACAACCTCGACCACCACGTCGGCGCCCTGGCCGTCGGTCAACTTGCGTACTGCTTTGGCACGGTCCTTGGGCGTGGCGACCTCGTTGAGGTCGATCACCGAGTCGGCTCCGAATGCGGTTGCCAGCTCGAGTCTTTCGGACACGCCGTCGATCGCGATGACGTTGGCTGCGCCGCGCGCTTTGGCGACGGCCACCGCGTAGAGACCGAGTGCACCGGCTCCCTGAACCACGACGTGCTCACCGAGCTGCAGGTCGACGCGTTCAAGTCCGTACATGACCTGTGACAGCGCGCAGTTCGCGCCCGCGGCGATGTCGTCGCTAAGGGTATCGGGAACCGTGTAAATCACTGCGCCGGCAGGCAACAGGTAGTAGTCGCCGTATCCGCCGACGAAATAGGGCGGTTCGTCGGCGCGGCCCAACATCGCCATTTTCAGGTTCAGGCAGGCGTTACGGCGCCCCGCCAGGCAGTTACGGCACGTGTGGCAGCAGTAGAAGTACGGGAACACCACTCGCGTGCCTTCGGCCAAGGGTTTGCCGTTGGAGTCGGCGGATACTCCGTCGCCCAGCACTTCGATGGCGCCCACCATCTCGTGACCCAACACGGTCGGTAGCTGTCCACCCAAGCCGCGCGTGGCGAAGGTGCCATGCCAGGCATGTACATCTGAACCACAGATGTTCGTCCGCAGGACCCGGACCAGAATTTCCCCGGGCCCGACGTCAGGCAGGGTGACGGTTTCGATCTGGAATGGCTTGCCGGGCTCGTCGAATCGCGCGATCCGTCCCTTGTACATCTTGTATCCCTTCAGTTGCTTGTGAATTCGAGACCGAAACGCTGCCGCAGATCACGTTTGAGCAGTTTGCCGCTGGGGTTCTTCGGCAGAGAATCGACGAAGAACACCTGTTTGGGAGTCTTGAAACCGGCCAGATGCTCGCGGCAGTGCCGCAGGATGTCTTCTTCGGTCAGGGTGGTGCCGACACGAGTCACCACCGCCGCGACGACCGCTTCGACCCAGACCGGGTGTGCCACGCCGAATACCGCGACCTCTTCGATGCCGTTGTGCCGGTAGAGAATCTCTTCGACCTCGCGGCTGGCGACATTCTCGCCGCCGGTTTTGATCATGTCCTTCTTGCGGTCGACGACGTGTAGCAGGCCGTGCTCGTCGTAGTAGCCCAGGTCGCCGGAATGGAACCAGCCGCCGGCGAAGGCCTGGGCTGTCTTATCTTCGTCGTCGAGGTAGCCCAGCATCAGATGCGGGCTGCGGTGAGCGATTTCGCCGACGGTGCCGGGCGTGACCGGCACGTCGTTGTCATCGAGGATGATCGTTTCGACGTTGACGACAGGTCGGCCGGCCGCCCCCGCGTGGGCGTCCTGCTCGGCTGGCCCCAGGGCTGAGGCCAGTGGGGCCATCTCGGTCTGGCCGTAGAAGTTCCACAGACGCAGATTGGGTAGACGCCTGCGCATCTCGTGCAGGATCTCGGTAGGCATCGGTGAGGCGCCGTAGTAGCCCTTGCGTAGGCTGGACAGGTCGACCTCGTCGAACACGGGACAGCGCAGCAGGCTGATCCACACCGTCGGTGGCGCAAAGTAATTGGTGACGCCGTGGCGCTCGATCGTCCGCAGTACCAGCTCCGGATCCGGCCGAGGCAGGATGATGCTGGTGGCACCCAGGTAGATGTCGGTAGCCAGGAAGTTGTCCAACTGCGCGCAGTGATACAGAGGCAGGGAGTGGATCTCGACGTCGTCGCCGGACATCGAGCCGGCCACGATGGTGCTGATGTACTGCCACATCAAGCTGCGGCTACTGTGCATCACGCCCTTGGGTCGGGATTCGGTGCCGCTGGTGTACATGACCCGCAGCAGCTGATCGTCGTCGATTCGGCAATCGGGAACGTTCGCGGTGGTGGTGAGCCATTCGGCGAAATCAGGCCAGTCGCCCGGACCTGACTGGCCGGAGGTGACGAGTGCTGCCTTCGTGCGAACTGCTGTCCCCACGGCCATGGCCTGTTCGGCCACCGGGATCAGGTCGGCCTCGACGATGAATCCGGCGGCCCGGCTGTGGCCGAGGATGTACGAGATCTCCTCCGGCATCAGCATGAAATTGATCGGAACCAGCACCACGCCGGCGCGGGCGGTGGCGAAGGCCAGCACCGCGTACTGCCAGCAGTTGCGCGACAGCAATGCGAGTCGGTCGCCGGGGAGTAACCCGTTCTCGTGCAATGCGGCGGCGGCGCGATCCACCAGGTGATCGAACTCGGCAAAACTCAGGGCGACGTCGCCGTCGATGATGGCTGTCTTCTCAGGTTGTTTACGCGCCGACCGGCGGGGGATATCTGCGAGGCTGTGGCTACGGGCCCGGGCGATGACGGCGGCAAGGTCGTCGGAATGCATGGTCGGCAGCGTAGGCAGGCCGCCTGCGGCTGCGGTGGTTCGTCTCCCGCTCAGTAGACAGGGAGGGCGCGGCGGGGGCGTCGACCCTTCGATACTCGAAACCATGACCGCTACCACTGAATCCTCGTCACTCGCGGATCGCGCCCCAGACCCTGACGTCCTGCGCGCCCATCTCCTGGAGGCGGACCCTGGTGTCCTGGTCGCGGTGCTGGCGCAGATGACGGGTGATCCGGCGGTCATCGATCGATACGCATCCAAGATCGATCACGTTCCCGATCCGCCCGAGCGGGCCGGAACGACCGATACCCAGACCGCCGCGCTGCTGGCCGACGAAATCGTCGCCGCGCTCGGCCGGCCGCGTCCGGTCGACGCGTTGGCTGTCGATGACCGTGATTTCTTCGTTCGGTTGCTGCCGGTCGCGCTGGGCGGTCCCGTCGACGACGAACACGTGGATCTGCTGCTTGAGCAAGGCGGCTTCCGGCCGTCGCATCCGACGCTGCCGCGCACCACGCCGATTCCCTCGTCCACCACCGTGGCGATCATCGGCGCCGGCATCGCCGGTATCGCGGTCGCGCTGGCCGCTGCCGAAGAGGGCGTGCATTTCGAGATCTTCGACCGAAACGATGAGGTGGGTGGCACCTGGCTGACCACAAGGTATCCGGGCATCGGGGTGGATACGCCTTCGGCGTATTACTCCCTGTCGCGCGAGGTGAACCCGGACTGGTCGAATTACTATCCGCAGGGCGCGGAATATCAGGCCTACCTGGTCTCGTTGGCCGACAAGCACGATCTGCGTCGCCACATCCGCTTCGGCACCGAGGTGGAGGCACTGTGGTGGGACGAGCAGCGTCAGCAGTGGGAGATCCACTCCCGTCGCGCTGACGGAACCCGGAGCATCGACTACGCGACCGTCGTCGTCACCGCGGCCGGCTATCTCAACCGACCACGATTCCCCGACATCGAGGAACGAGACACCTTCGCCGGCACCAGCATTCACTCCGCGCAGTGGGACCCTTCACTGGAGCTGGCAGGCAAGAAGGTAGCCATCATCGGCGCCGGTTGCACAGCCGTGCAGATCGTCGACGCCTGTGTCGACGAGGTCGAACACCTGACGGTGTTCCAGCGGCAGCCGCACTGGGTCGCCCCTCGCCGGCGCCTGTCGGATGAAGTCCCCGAACATCGGCGCTATCTGGGCAAGACGTTGCCCTACTACGCGATGTGGCACCGACTCAAGTCGTACTGGGGAACGGCGGACAACAACTATCCGGTCATTCTGCGGGACTCCGAGTGGTCCGAGACGCACCTGTCGATCTCTCCGGCCAACGATGTGCTGCTCAAGATGTGTCAGGAGTACATCGACCGGACTTTTGGTGCCGGAACCGAATTGGCGCAGAAGGTGACGCCGGATTTCGCTCCTTACGGCAAGCGGATCATCCGCGACCCAGGGGGCTACTACGCCGCGTTGACCCGCGACCACGTCGACGTCGAAGCCAGTGAACCCGCTCGGGTCAATGAAAGCGGCATCGTCACCGCCGACGGCCGTCAGATTGACCTCGACGTCATCATCTACGCCACCGGTTACCACCTGGATTTCCTGTCCACCATCGATATTCGCGGCCGCGACGGCAAGACTCTGGTCCAGGAATGGGGCGACAGCCCGCGTGCCTATCGAGGGGGCGCGGTCGCAGGGTTCCCGAATCTGTTCATCACCTCGGCGCCGAACTACAGCCCCGGTCACGGGGCAGGCGCCAACTTTTCGATGGAAGTGCTGGCGCACTACATCGTGGAGTGCCTGCAACTGATGGCTTTGCGCGGGGCGTCGACGATGGAGGTCACCCAACGTGCATACGACGAGTACGTCGCAGGGATAGACGAGGCGATGCAGCGCACGGTCTGGTGCCATACGCCCAACGCTCACACCTACTACCGCTCAGGGTCGGGCCGGGTTGTGGTGGCCACACCGTTCCGACTGGTGGATATCTGGCAGCAACACCGAGCCCCGATCGAAGAGGATTTCGTCCTCCGATGAGTCAGATGCTTTCCGGAAGAACAGCGTTGGTGACCGGCAGTAGTCGCGGCATCGGGCGTGCAATCGCTCAGAGGTTGGCGGCGGAAGGCGCCACGGTCGCGGTGACCGCACGTGCCTACACCCCCACACCGTCCACGCGGGCTGGGATCACCGAGGCGATCCCGGGAACGATCGAGGAGACCATCGCTCTCATCGAAGACGCTGGAGGTGCGGCCTTCGGAGTGGCTGCCGATCTCGAAGACAGCGCTGCCCGCGACGGCCTGATCCAGGCTGTGGTCGAGCACACCGGAAGGCTCGACATCCTGGTCAACAACGCCGGCTATGCCGACTATTCGGTGATCGAGGACATGCCGGTCGAGACCTTCGACCGCACCGTGGAGCATTATCTGAAGACACCGTTCGCGTTGACGAAAGCCGCTGTGCCGCACATGCGTACCCAGGGCGCCGGGTGGATCGTCAACATCGGTTCGGTGACGGGAGTGGCCCCGGTGCGGCCGTACCGGGACTACAACAAGACGGCGGGTGACGTGATCTATGCGTCGTGCAAGGCCGCACTGCATCGGTTCACCCAGGGGGTGGCCGCCGAACTGCTGGATGCCGACATCGCAGTGAACTGCGTCGGACCGTCGACGGCCGTGCGTACGCCTGGTGCGGCGTCGCTTATTCCGGACAGCTTTCCGACCGAACCAGTCGAGTATCTGGCCGAAACGGTACTGGCGATGTGTCACCTGCCCGCCGCGGAGCGGACCGGTCTGGTGGCGTTCAGCCTGCACTACCCGTGGTCGCAACAACTTCCGGTGCATTCGCTGGACGGTGTCACGGTGTTGCCGCCGCTGCAGCCGCCTGCGACGACGAATCCGAACATCCTGCCGGCAGGGGTGTAGCAGCGGTTCGTTCGGCGCCGATTTTTGTCGGTGGTCGTTGCGATGATGGGGGCATGTCCTCGGTGACAGCTTCTTTGGACGGCTCCCCGGTGTTGCCGGGTGACCGTTTGGAGGTGCTGTTCGAGGAGTTGTCGCAGCTCTGTGGGCAGCGCAACGCCATCGACGGGCGCATCGTCGACATCGTGGCCGAGATCGACCGCGACGAACTGTGCGGGATCACCGGCGCTCGCTCGGTACCGGCCATGGTGGCCTGGAAAACTGGTGTCTCACCGGCCAACGCCGAAACCCTGGTGGCTGTGGCGCGGCGCCGCGAGGAATTCCCCCGCTGCACCGATGCTTTGCGCGAGGGCCGGCTGTCCCTGGATCAGGTCGGGGTGCTGGCCAAGCGTGCCGCGCCCGGTTCGGATACGCACTACATCCAGTTGGCCGAGAACGCCACCGTGCAACAGCTCCGTACCGCGGTCAAACTCGAACCATGCCCCGGACCCGAAGCCAAACCTGAACCGCAGCGGTTCTTCAACAAGGCTGAGGACGACGGGTACACCACGTGGCGGATCCGGCTGCCTCGGGTGGGAGCAGCGAAATTCGACGCCGCGATGCGATCGCACCGCGATGGGTTGATCGCCGACTGGAGACGTGACCACGGCGAGGATGACCGGGACACCGACGGGGATCGCGGCGAGGGTGTTCAGGCGCGGCCGTTCCCTGACAATGTCGACGCGTTCATGAGCCTGGTCGAGGCCGGCTGGGACTCCGACGTGGCCCGCCGCCCGCACGGGCAGCACACCAACGTCATCGTGCATGTGAATGCCGACAAGCCAGTCGCCTCACTGCATCTGGGTCCGCTGCTGACCGATGAGGAGCGCCAATACCTGCTCTGCGATGCAACATGCGAGGTGTGGTTAGAACACCATGGCCAGCCGATAGGCGTGGGCCGTACGACGCGGACAATCAGTCGACGCCTGCGTCGGGCTTTGGAGCACCGCGATCGCCGCTGCGTCGTCCCCGGCTGTGGGGCCACCCGCGGATTACATGCCCATCACGTCCGGCACTGGGAAGACGGCGGCCCCACCGAACTCGACAACCTGGTGCTGGTGTGCCCTTATCATCACCGCCTGCATCACCGGGGCGGCATCACCATCAGCGGTACCGCTCACAAGCTCGTCGTGACCGATGACCGCGGCCGCACACTGCGCGGCGGATCACTGGCCCGCCCGCCAACTTCGCGGCCACCCGACGTCCCGCCCTACCGCGGACCGACCGGGGAACGCGCAGACTGGTGGTGGTACCAACCTTTCCAACCGCAACCGCCACCCACCCTGAACTAGGCAAGTGGCTCAGGAGAGCACGGGGCTGGGAAGGTCGCAGAAGCTGTGGCAGACGCGATCACGGACGATGATGTCGGTGGTCTCGGGATCGAACCAGCGGTCGACCACCGCCCAGTGGATCGGATGCATGAGGTATGGCCCCATCAGTCCGTCGACGTCGGTGAATTCCTGTTCGAAGACGTGGGTCCATTCGCTGGTGCCGATGGCCTGCTCGACCCGGCTGAGTTGCCATGCGGCGATGGTCGGCACATATCGCGGCATCATCAACAGTTCGCTCTCAAAAGCCGCGACGGTCTCGGCATCCACCTCCGCGGGTACCCGCAGTAGGAGTGCGCGGTACACGGTGCCACTGCCGCGGCGGAGCGGTGCTCCCTGGTAGGTCACTCCATTCACGCGCGTGATCGCCGGGTCCGCCAGTGAATCGTCGAAATCGCTCTTCTGCCAGTCATCTTCGTTTGCAAACCGGAGATGGACCAGGATATCGCCACCATTGCGTGAACCCGGCAGTGTCGGCTCTACCAACGCTCTCGACGCTCCGCTGTGTTCGGCTGCATCGCGTAGGGCGCCCAGGATGCGGTCGCGGCCGGACTCGTCGACGTCGAGCAAGCGGGTGACCCCGAGTGTGGCAGCGCCGGCTGATGTGACGGGCAGGGCGGGTGAGACATCGGTGATGGCATCGGCAGCGGATGCCACTTCGCGGCTGCGTTCCACCACCAGATCGGTGATGCTGTCCCACCACCGCGCAACGGCAGGGTCGGGCCGGCCCTGCCAGGTCATCTGCCACCAGGCCTGGGGGCTGGGCAGCGTCCAGGTGGCGGTGACCACGTTGGATCGGTCTTCAAACCAGATGGGCGGGCTGACCACGACGTCGCGCAGCGTCATGCCGCGATCGCGGGCACCCGGGGCATACCCGGCCAAGTAGGCGTCGATGAACTTCTGGGCGCAGCCCGGCCTGGTGACTATCCGATCGATGACGAAAACCTCAGCCATGAACCGAGATTACGATCGGCCGCCTTGACGGCGGCACAGCGTTCCCGGCCATCGGGAAACCACCGTTGACGACAGGGTGTGTCGGCGCGATGGTGTGGCGATGACCGATCCGTTCAGCCCGGCCCAGCTCGGGCCCGTGACGCTGCGCAACCGAGTGATCAAGGCCGCCACGTCGGAAGGCCGCTCACCCAATCGGCTGGTCACCGACGACCTCATCGATTTCCATCGCAGCTTCGCCGAGGGCGGCGTCGGAATGACCACCGTGGCTTACTGCTGTGTGTCTCCCCAGGGTGCGAGCGCACCTGGTCAGATCGTCATGGACACCAAGGCTCTGCCGGGACTGCGCCGGCTCGCCGACGCGGTACACGGTGCGGGGGCGGCTATTTCGGCGCAGCTGGGCCATGCCGGGGTGGTGGCGCAGAAAAAGCTGACCGGTGTCACCGCCGTGGCGCCGAGTAGATTCATCAACCCGACGTCATTTGCCTATTGCCGTGAGATCACCCGCGCCGAGATCGCTCAGGTGATCGACCAGTTCGGCGACGCCGCGCAGGTGGCTGTCGACGCCGGATTCGATGCCGTCGAACTGCATTTCGGGCATCTCTATCTACCCAGCTCGTTTCTGAGTCCGCTGATCAATCGTCGTAAGGACGAGTACGGGGGTGACATCGACAACCGATCGCGGTTGGTGCGCGAGATTGCGGCGCGGGTACGCGAGGTGGTCGGTGATCGGATCGCGGTGATCGCCAAACTCGACATGGACGACGGGCTCCCGGGCAGCATCTGGATCGACGAGGCGTTGCGGACAGCCCAACTTCTCGACACCGATGCCACCCTCGACGCCATCGAACTGACCCAGGGTTCGTCGGTGTACAAGCCGATGTACCTGTTCCGAGGCGACGTCCCGGTCAAGGAGTTCGCGAAGGTGATGCCGCCGGCATTGCGGCCGGCGGTCCGCCTGGTGGGCAAGCAGACGATGGGTGTCTATCCGTATCGAGACCTCTACATGTTGGAGGCCGCCCGGCAGTTCGTGCCGCTCATGCGCAACACCAAACTGATTCTGCTGGGCGGCATCAACGATCGCGAACACCTTGAGACAGGCATGCGGGAAGGATTCGATTTCTTTGCCATGGGCCGGGCGTTGCTGCGTGAACCGGACCGGGTCAACACGATGATCGCCGATCCCGAGTCACGCAGCCGCTGCAACCACAACAACAAGTGCATGGTGACGGTGTTCAGCCGCACCCATTGTGTGCTCGACCCAGACCAACGCTACGGCGCGGTGCTAGGGGTCGAGCAGATCACTTAGCGCCCGGCCGGCCTCTCGCCGGGCCCGGTGGGCGATGTCGAGCATCGGCATCGTCATGAAACCGTGGATGCCCCCGTCGAAGGGGCGCCGGGTCACTGGCACCCCGGCCTCCTCCAACGCGTTGGCATAGGCGATGCCTTCGTCCCGAAGGGGATCATGGCCGGCGAGAACCACGACGGCCGGCGGTAGACCACTGAGGTCACCGGCCAGCGGTGAGGCGTACGGATGGCGTCGATCGGCGACCTGGGGAACATACTGATCCCAGTACCACTGCAGTGCCGGGCGCGGGTTGTAGAAGCCCCGGCCAAACAGCCGGTAGGAGTCGGTATCGAAATCTGCGGCGATCACCGGGTACAGCAGGAGTTGTGCCGCCAGGTCCGGCCCACCACGGTCGCGGGCCATCAGGGTGGTCACCGCGGCGAGGTTGCCTCCGGCGCTGTCGCCGCCCACCACGACGCGTGACGGGTCGGCGCCGAAATCGGCTGCATGATCGACTGCCCATCGGGTGGCGGCGTAGAGGTCCTCGGCGGCGGTCGGCCAGCGGTGCTCGGGGGCCAGCCGGTAGGCGACCGAAACCACCACAGCTGGAATGAGATTGGCAAGGTTGCGGCACAGCCCGTCGTGGCTGTCGAGATCGCAGAACACGAACCCGCCGCCATGCGCGTACACCAGCAGGGGCAGCGGTTCGGAGGCCTCGGGACGGTAGACCCTCACATCGATACGACCGTTGTCGACAGGTACCTGGCGGTCGGTAACGGAAGCCACCTGCTCGGGCTGGGGGTTGGCGACGAACCGGCTGCGGATCGCGGCGCGGGCCTGCGCGCCGGTCATCGTGTGTACCGGGGGGAAGCCTGAATCCAGTGTCTCGATCAATTCCGCGATCTGTGGATCGAGTGTCATGCCGGGACCAGCGTGGCAGAGGTCCGCGGCCCGATGGGGCTACCCACGCGGAGCGGCCGGACAGGTTGCAGGGTGGGGACCACTCGATGAGGCCCATCTTCGGCATTGCGCCAGATACCCATGGCCGTCATCCGCACCGGAGCGGCCAGCCGCTGATCGAATGTCATCCGGCTCATCGGACCACACACCGACACCGCCGCGACGGCGGCGCCGGCCGGACCGATCGGTGCTGCCACACAACCGAATCCGGTGAGCGATTCCTCCCGCTCGAATGCGACGCCGTGGGCGCGGACCTTTGCCAACTCGGCCTCCAGCTGCCGATCCGTGCTGATCGAAAACCGCGTCAACCGCGAGGCCAGATTGACCTCGACCGATGAATTGTCGGCCAGGATGGCCTTGCCCACCGCCGTACAGTGCGCGGGCTGCCGCCCCCCGATACGGGTCGGAATGGCTGCCACCATCTGACCGCCGATCTTCTCCAGGTATACGACGTCGGATCCGTCGAGTACCGCCAGGTGGACGACCAGTCCGGTGGCCCGGTGCAGATCGCGCAGCAACGGAATCGCGGCACGGTGGATGCGGTCTTGGTGCAGCGCGAGTGATCCCAGTTCGACGAGTCGCATGCCCAACTCATAGTCGCGGCCATCACGGCGGAGCCAACGAAGGTGCACCAGGCGCTCGAGGAGTCGGTGGGCCGACGATCGTGGCAGACCGGTCCGGCGCACGATCTCGGCCAACGTCAGTCGGGCAGATCCCTCGAAGGCATCGAGAACCAGGGAAACCCGGTCGATGACAGCACTGGGCGTCTCACCCGGCTTCTCGGCAGCCATTGTCTTCTCAGCAGCCAATGTCTTCTCGACGGCCATTGTCATGAGGACCTCCCATATCGAGCCGCATGCCTGGACGGCATATGACTATTAGTCATATGACTGTTTGTAGCATATCGATGTGGGTGCTGTCACATGAACGACTGAATGCGAGCGGGGTCATGCCAAAACCCCCGCCGCAATGCGGCGGGGGTGAGGCGATATCAAGTTGTAGAAGCGGCAATGACCAGCGGCTATGCCTCTGCCGCGGCCCGGCCGGCGCGCCGACCGTAGAAACTCCCGTCGCCCAGTGACACACCGCTGGCATATCCCCAGGCGGCCAGACCTGCGGTGCAGCGCCCGGCAGCGAACAGACCGGGAATGGGGTCGCCACTGACGTGCAGCACCTCGGCGTCGAGGGTGGTGTGCAGCCCACCGAGGGTGAAACCGCCGGTGCTCTCGCGGAGGTCGATGGCGCCCACCGGGGACTTGATCGGCTTGAGCCACTGCGGCTTCTTGTGCAGCAACGGATCCTCGCCGCGCGACGCGCCCTCGTTGTAGGCATCCACAGTGGCTTGCAGCGAGTTCGGTGGTAGCCCGATCTCGGCCTCCAGGTCGGCGACGGTGTCGGCCACCCAAGTCGGCGGCCGCATCATCAGCTGGGGAGTGAGCGAGGCCATCGCCTCCTCCTGGGCGTCGCCGTCGATGATCAGATAGGCCGTGTTGTTCTGGTGATACAGCGTCAACTGGCCGGCGCGACCGGGATAGGTGTCCTCGGCGACATAACGCTGACCACGTTCGTTCACCAGAATCCCGCGCACCAACTGCTGGGGATCGATGAACAGGGCGACCTCGGTGGCGTCCATGTGCGCCAGATCGGCACCGAGCGCCTGAGCCATCCGGATGGCCTGCCCGTCGTGCTGCTCAATCGAGGCGGCCGGGCGCCCGGCGATGCGCGGGGCATACCTGGCGACCATGGCGTCGTTGTAGGCGAAACTGCCGGTGGCCAGCACAACTCCACGCCGTGCCCGGATGTCCATCACAGTGCCGTAACGCCGGGTCCGAATGCCGACGACGCGGCCGTCGGACTCGACGATCAGCGACTGCACCCGCACGTCATACAGCGACCGTGCCCCGACTGCGGTCGCAGTGTCGACGAGGCCCTTCATCAGCATGAAACCCGCGCTCGACTCGCCCTGCTTCTTGTTCTGCATCTGCGGGACGTGCCCGCGCGGGGCCGGCGTTGCGACGGTGTTGAACGGATACGAGTTCTCCCCACCGCTGTACATGAGCCCCTGGTCGCCCATGGGCTCCCAACCGGGCTCGCCGAAGAACTCTGCTTTGAACGGCACCCCGCAGCCCACGAGCCAGTCGAAGTGCGCGACGCTGCCCTCGCAGTAATCCGCGATGCGCGCGGCATCAGCGCCGGGCCCCATCGCCGCGTTGAGGAATGCTGCCATGTTGTCGACGGAATCTTCGAACCCGCAGGCCTTTTGGATCTCGGTCCCACCGCCGAGGTAGATGAAGCCACCTGCCATCGAGGCGGCTCCGCCCCATGAGCCAGTGCGTTCGAGTACCAGTACGTCCGCGCCCGCGCGTGCCGCCTCGACCGCTGCGGCGGCGCCGGCCACGCCATAACCGGCGATCACCACGTCGGCCTCGTCGGCCCACTCGGTGACCGCGTTGACCGGGATCGGCAGGATGTCGTCGGTTCGTGTCACGGTTGCATGGCCTTCGGTAGATCGGTGACCCACTGGTGTCCCCAGTAGCTGTCAGCGGTGATTTCCTCTGCCGTGTAGTAGGTTTCGTCGACCCGCATGCCCTCGGTGCCGAATTCGATGTCCCAGTCGCCCGGAGCGCGCACGTAGAACGACACCATCTTGTCGTTGGTGTGCCGACCCAGTGTCGACGACAGCTGGAAACCTTCGGCATTGACCCGGTCGAGAGCCTGGCCCACGGCATCGAGGGTGTCGACCTCGACCATGAGGTGGATCAGCCCCGGATCGCGCAGCGTCTGCGCGGGACAGATCGCCAGGCTGTGATGGCGCTCGTTGACGCCCATGAATCGGACCCGCACCGGTCCGAACTCCGGCGGCACCGGAACGCGGAACGCTCCACGAGACCTGAAACCCAGTACCTCGGTGTAGAACTCGAACAAGCCGTTGACATCGAGCGCGGGCAACACCACATGCCCGAGCCCCTGATCGCCGGTGACGAACTTCGCGCCGAACGGCGTGATCACCGGGGAGTGGTCGAGGACCGGGCCGTGAAAAACCTCCAGCGCCGTGCCGGCGGGATCCTCGAACGCAATGGCCTCCTCGACCCGCCGGGCATCTGTCTCTTCGAGTGAGAGCTGCTTGAACGGCACACCGGCGGCATCGAGCGCTGCCTTCACCCGCTCCAGATCGGCGTGGTCGCGCACCTCCCACCCGACGGTGAGGATCTTGTCGACGTCTCTGGGCACGACGATGATGCGGGCGGCGCGCTCATCCATCCGCAGGTACAACGCGGACTCGTCGGGTCCGGCACCGGTGGCGAAGCCGAGCACGTTGAAGGCGAAGTGCCGCCAGCGCTCGATATCGGAGGCGGCGACGGTGACGTAGCCGAGGCTCTTGATCAGTCCCATATGTGCTGTCCTCTCAGATCATCGCTCGCAGGGGACCCTGCGGGTCCACGCCCAACGAACTCAGGGCCGACGCGTGATAGACCGTGCTCGGAACGTGAATCGCGTGGGCCTGGCCGACATGCACATCACGCCAATACCGTTGCAGCGGTTTATCCATCCGCGCGGCATTGCCGCCGCAGCGGGCGAAGATCTCGTCGACCGCCGACACCGCGCGCCACACCGCCCGCACCTGGGTGCGCCGGCCCGCGGCCCGGTCCTCGAACGACACTTCCTTGCCCGAGTCGACGATGTCGTAGATGCGGTCGGCGTTGGCCAGCAGCTCCTGGCGGGCCGCGTTGATGTCGGCGGCCGCCTCACCGATCGCATACATGACGTAGGGGTCGTCCTTGATCGCCACACCGCTGGAGTTGACCCGCTCACGCTGGTAATCGAGCGCGGCGGCCAGGGCGCCCTCGGCGATGCCGATGGTCGCCGAGCTGATGCCGAGAGGGAACATCGTCGACCACGGCATCAGGTACAGCGTTTCGGTCATCCCGGCCTCGCGCTGGGCGGTGCCGTCCATGACCTTCATCGCGTCCATCGTCCGGTACGTCGGTACGAAAGCATCCTTGACGATGACGTCCTTGGAGCCGGTTCCGCGCAGCCCCACGACATTCCACGAGTCCTCCACGATCTCGTAGTCCTTGCGCGGCAGGATCATGTGCAGCATCTGCGGCGGCATCAGGGGTTTGCCTTCAGGGTCGCCGAGCATCGCGCCCAGGAAGATCCAGTCGCAGTGATCGGTGCCCGAGCTGAACTGCCAGCGGCCGTTGAAGATGTAGCCCCCGTCGACGGGCGTGGCCACACCCTGTGGCGCGTAGGGAGACGCGACCCAGGTGTCGACGTCCTCGGCCCAGATCTCGGCAGCGACCTTAGGGTCGGCGTACGCGAGCTGGTACGGGTGCACGCCCACCACGCCGTTGATCCATCCGGCCGAAGGGTCCAGTGCCGCGGTGGCCATCACGGTCTCGGCGAACTCGCGCGGATGGACTTCCAAGCCGCCGTGAGCCTTGGGCTGCAACAGGCGGATGTTTCCCGCCGCCTTCATCATCTTGACGGTCTCGTCGGTGAGCTTGCCGATCTTCTCGGCTTCGGCGCCCTGGTGGCGCAACTGGTCGGCGAGGTCGCGCACCCGGTCGATTACGCGCTCAGTCATGGTTCGGTCCTATCGTCGAGGGCTGTACTGATGGTGTACCGCTTTGACCCGGGCGGCGGGGGCCAATCCCGGTCAGTGGAAACGTGGAGACGGACGGCTCAGAACTCGATGTGGACGTCGTCGGAGACCGGTCGTGCCTGGCAGCCGAGGATCACCCCGTCGGCGATATCCTCGGGTTCGAGAATGTCGCAGGCGGCCATGTCCACCTCGCCGCGAACCACCGTGGCCGCGCACGATCCGCACTGTCCCTCCTTGCAGGAATACGGAACGTCGACACCCGAGCGGATCAACATGTCGACCAACGTCGCCTGGCGCGGCCACCTCAGCCGGTGACTGGTGCCGTCCAGATCGACCTGAAGGTCGGCGGCGTCATCTTCGTCGGAAACTGTTGCCGGTGCGGTGGTGTCATCGGCGAACGGGTCACCGGACAGCGACTGGAACACCTCGAGGTGAATCCGGTCCCGCTCGACACCGGCCTCGAGAAGAGTCTCCTTGATGACCGCCATGAACGGGGCCGGCCCGCAGACGAAGGCCTCGAATCCCGTGGACCCGGCGAAAACGGTGTGGGCGAATCCGCTCAGCTGGGCGTGGGTCGGCAGGCCCTGAATCGATTCCAACCAGTGCAGCACCGTCAGCCGGCCTGCGTAGCGGGCGGCGAGTTCGCGTAGTTCGCCGGCGAAGATCACCGAGCGTTCGTCGCGGTTGGCGTAGCACAGGACCACCCGCCCGGTGCCGGCCGACAACACCGACTTCAAGATCGACATCACCGGAGTGATTCCGCTGCCCGCTGCCCACAGCAGAAAGTCGGTGTCGAGGCTTGCCGGGGTGAACAACCCCGACGGCGGCAGTACCTCGAGGGTGTCGCCGACATCGACGTTGTCGCACAACCAATTCGAACCGTAGCCGTCGGCGGTGCGCTTGACCGTCACCTTGGGGGCGGGATCGGTGTGCGGTGAGCTGGCGAGGGAGTAGCACCGGGCCACCGACCCGGTCAGCTCGCTTGGCACCCGTAGCGTCAGGAATTGTCCGGGTCGATACGAAAATCGCTCCTGCTGGTCCTGCGGCACAGTGAAAACCAGAGATCGGGCGTCGGGGCTTTCATCGATGACATCGGCCACCGTGACAACGACGCTCCGTCTGGTCTGGAGGCTCGGATCGGTCATGGGCCGAGATTCTCGCCGACGCAGCCGATCAGGCAATCCGCCGATTCCGGTGGTCGGGACGTCAGGTCCGGCGGTCCGGTGACCGGGAACTGTGGCGGTCGCGCGCGTGATCGGCGCCTACCGTTCGCCCTGTGAGCAGTGGATCGATGAGCGTCGTAGATGTTGTGGTGGTGGGCGCCGGCTTCGGTGGCCTGTACGCGTTGCACAAGTTCCGGTCGCAAGGGTTGTCGGTGCGAGTCTTCGAGGCCGCTCCGGAGGTGGGTGGCACCTGGTACTTCAACCGCTACCCGGGTGCACGTTGTGATGTCGAGAGTGTCGACTACTGCTACTCGTTCTCCGAGGAACTCCAACAGGAATGGACCTGGACCGAGAAGTACGCCACCCAGTCCGAAATCCTGAAATACATCAACTGGGTGGCCGACAAACTCGATCTGCGCCGCGACATCACGTTCGAGACCAGGGTGAGTTCGGCGGTGCTCGACGAGCAGACGCTGCGCTGGACCGTCACCACCGATACCGGCGAAACCGTTGATGCACGGTTCGTGGTCATGGCCACCGGCCCGTTGTCGGCGGCGATGACCCCTGACTTCCCGGGCCTGCACAGCTTCGCCGGCGACGTCTATCACACCGCGCACTGGCCGCATGAGGATGTGGATTTCACCGGCAAGCGCGTCGCCGTCATCGGCACCGGATCCTCAGGGATCCAGTCCATCCCGATCATCGCCGAACAGGCCCAGCAGCTCTATGTCTTTCAACGGACCCCGAATTACAGCGTGCCGGCCGGTAACCGACCGCTGACGGAGGATGAGGTTGCCGACACCAAGGCCAACTATGCCGAGCGGCGCCGGATGTCCTGGCGCAGCGGCGGTGGCTCGCCACATGTCGCACACCCCAAACTCACCATGGAAGCCACGCCCGAAGAACGTCACGAAGCCTTCGAAAAGCGTTGGGAACTGGGCGGAGTGCTGTTCTCCAAGACGTTCACCGACCAGATGGTCTCTCTGGAAGCCAACGAGGAAGCCCGCAAGTTCTACGAGAACAAGATCCGTGCCGTGATCGACGATCCGGATCTGGCCGAGTTGCTGATTCCCGACGATCATCCGATCGGGACAAAGCGGATCTGTACCGATACCAACTACTTCCAGACGTTCAACCGTCCCAACGTCGAGCTTGTGAGTGTCCGTAAGACGCCGATCGAATCGATCGACGAAACAGGAATCAACACATCCGGCGCGCACTATGACATCGACGCGTTGGTGCTGGCCACCGGGTTCGACGCGATGACCGGCACGCTGGCCAAGATCGACATCGTGGGCAGGGGCGGCGGGAAGCTGGCGGACGACTGGGCCGACGGGCCCCGCACCTACCTGGGTCTGGGTACCGATGGCTTCCCCAACCTGTTCCTGGTGTCCGGTCCCGGGGCGCCGGCGGTGCTGGCCAACATGGTTCTGCATGCCGAAGCCCACGTGAACTGGATCGCCGACGCCATCGAGTATCTCGACCAGAACAGCTACGCGGCAATCGAACCGACGTCTGATGCCGTGGACAGTTGGATCGCCGAATGTGCCGAGCGCGCCGACGCCACGCTGTTCACCAAGGCCAACTCCTGGTACATGGGCGCCAACGTGCCCGGCAAGCCTCGGATGTTCATGCTGTTCATCGGCGGCTTCGGCGTGTATCTCGATATCTGCAACGAGGCAGCGGCCGACGGATACAGAGGATTCGAACTGCTGAAGGCGCACTAGTGCCGGATCTGGCGGACAAGGTTGTCCTGGCTACCGGCGCCGGAAGTACCCAACGCTAGGAGGCTGACATCGAGGAGCAGTGTTCATGACCATCCAACAGCAGATACTCATCCGGCTACAGCGTCTCGAAGATGAGCTTGCGATCACGAAACTGCTGGCCTCATACGGCCCTTCGGTGGACGCCGGCAACGCTGACAATGCGGCCGCACTGTGGGCGGTCGACGGAACCTATGACGTCGAGGACTGGCTGATGACCGGCCGGGGCGGCGTGCATCAGATGGTCAGGTCGAACGGCCACCAGGATCTGGTCGCCACGGGCTGTTGTCATTTCCTCGGGCCGGCGGTGGTCACCGTTGACGGCGACCGCGCTGTCGCGGTGTGCGAATCGCTGGTCCTGTTACGCGAGGGCGAGAGTGGCTATCGAGTGTGGCGGGCGACCGCCAACCACTTCGCGTTGGAACGTCGCGAAGGGCAATGGCAGATCACGACGCGCACGAGCAGATTGCTCAACGGGAACCCGTACGCGCACACTCTACTGAACCTTGGATTGGCGGGAGCGCCTGTCCCCGAGCAGATCTGAGAGGCAGCGATGCCCACCACTGATTGCCCGCTGGTGTTCTTCTCGTTTGTTGCACTCGGTGGCGGGGGCGCCGAGGAACACCGGCGCTACAACGAATGGCATCAGTTGGACCACCGGCCGGAGAATCTCGCACTCCCCGGAATCGCCTGGGGAGACCGGTGGAGCCGGCCGGCGGCGTGCCGCGGTGTTTCCATCGCCGAACCCGCACAGGCCGATACCGACTATGTCGCGATGTACTGGTTCCGTTCTCCCGTGGAGCAGTCGGTGCGGGAGTGGGAGCAGCTCGGTGCGGACTCATTTCAGTGGGGTCGCGGACCGATGATCCCCGGCGTGCGCCGCACTGTGCTCGCATTCTTCCGGCCGGTCAAGGGCTACGCCGCTGCCACGGCGTTGGTGTCGCCCGGAGTGATCCCGTACCGGCCCAACCGTGGGCTGCACCTGACGATGACCCGGTTTGCCGAACCCTACGGCGCCGAAGCTCACGAGCATCACCGATGGGAGGACCGGGTGGCGATCCCGGCTCTGCTGGAACTGGACGGTGTGGCGGGGGCGTGGACTTTCGCATTGGATCGCCACCAGAACAACGGGCTCGGCCTCCGTTCCTCGGAGGCGGCAGATCCGCCCGGCGGCCTGCGCATCCGTCTGCTCTACCTCGATGACGATCCGGTTCGCGTCACCGGCCGGATCAGGGAACGGCTGGCCGACAAGGCACCTGAACCGGCCGCGGGAGAGTGCGTCATCGATACGCCGCTGAACACGATCATTCCCTGGCAGGACTGGTGAACATGGGTACGCGCGCCGCTAGGTTCTTGTCACCTACCCCCGACGGCTGCCACTGTGGGCTCGCCGGTTCGATGGATCATGGCCGGCGTCACCACGCGATGCGCTGCTCGTGACTGGCTCGCGCCGTTGCGGGGCACATCTGAAAGGCTATGGCAGATAGCCCATGACGCGCTGTGTACAGCCGCGGCGACGGGTTCGATCCGCGTCGACCTGGCGGGCCCGCACAGCGACAGCGCGAATTGATTGCCTCCCTCGCTCACGCTGATCGGAGCGGCCACGACGGTGACTCCCCGCTCACAACCCTCGGCATCGACGGCAACCCCGCCGCGAGCGCGTACGGCGGCCAGGCTTCGATCCAACTCCGCCCGGTTGCGAATTCCGTACGGCGACGTCACCGCGTACCGCAACTCTGGCCAGGCTGACTCGTCCATCTGCGCCAGGAGCGCTCTGCCGGCGGCACTCTGTTCCACGGGCTGCTTGAAACCGACCTGCCAACAACTGCCGGAGCTGGGCCACATGCCGAAGCGTTCGATGTGCAGCACGTGCGTACCCGACAGGACGCTGAGATGCGCCGTCAGGCCGGTACGACGGTGTAGGTCCGCCATCACCGGCAGTGCCGCTTCGGGAACTCGACGCTGCCGTACTGCCTGGCGGCCGAATTCGAACATCTTCAGCCCCAGTGTGTATTCGGCGCCATGGCGTTCGATCCAGCCGAGCTGGACCAGTCCCTGCAGGATGCGATGAGTCGACGAGCGGGGAACGTTCGAATACCGGGTGATTTCCGCCAGTGTGAGTGTTTGGCGCGCGCCGAAGACCTCCAGAAGCGCAGCCGCCCGATTGAGCAGCGCTATGGGAGCAGCGTCGTCATCCGACGTTGGCACAAATCCCTCCATACCTGTCATACTCTGCACACATGTCACAACGTGACAGGTGTGAGTCTAGGCACAGCGTGCCTGCGAAGTAAAGGAGACCGCGTGCCGGTGCGACGACAATCAGCGAATGCCCAAAGGTAAGGGGCCGACGCTCACCGAGCGTCGCGCTGAGGAATTGCGGCTCAACATCGCCAGGACCGCATGCGACATCTTCATCGCCGACGGCGACACCACGGCAACCGTGGAGCGCATCTGCGCCGAAGTCGGCATCGCGACGCGTACGTTCTACCGCCACTTCCCGGTAAAGGAAGACGTACTGGGGCCGTTGTTCGGGCGAAGCGAGACGAACATGCGGGATCTGTTGTCCTGTGCTGCAGCCGATTCAGACCCCGTAGATGTTCTTGTCGACATGTTCACGGTCGAGGTTCGGCATCGCCAGTCGGCTGGGGTCCAGCATCGGGAGTCGGTGGACAAGGCGCGGAAACTGATGTCCCTCGTTGCCGAGACTCCGCAGTACCGACTGCGATGGATGGAATGGAGCGAGAACCTCGCCGACGCCATCACCGAGTTCCTGGCGGGGCACTTCGACTTGAGCGACGACGTGTTCACGCGCTCATTGCCGAGCAGGCTTGTGGTCCATGTCAGCAGTAACGCCTACATCTGGTGGACCGACGCCAAGGAACCGCACGAACTCGACGAGTTGATAGCGGCGCACCGGTCCGGCATCGCCATGGTGCTGGCCGGACTGCAACGGTCGGACGTAAGTCGTTAGACCCGTGCCAGGAAGTTCGTGACCACAGACTCGAAAGCGGACTTCGCCTCGATCATGGCCCAGTGCCCACAGTTGGGGAACACGTGAAGCTCGGCGTTGGGTATGGTCCGCATCGGAATCAGCGCCATGTCAAGCGGACTCACGCGATCATCGCGTCCCCACGTCAACAGTGTCGGTGCCGATACCTTGTGCATCCGTGCCCAGGGCATGGGCAGGTCTGAAGCGGCCATCGACGCCATCATCGCTGCAAACGCCGCCTTCCCGTACATGCGGCGTGCGGCGGCCAACGTCTCCGGGTCGGTCGCCAGCGTCCAGCGCTCCTCGATGAGCTCCTCGGTGACCAACGACCGGTCGTAGACCATGGAATGAAGCCAGTCGATCAAGCGCTGCCGAGTCGGGTCCTCGGTGAATTCCTGGAGCAGACGGATTCCCTCGCTCGGCCCGGGGGAGAAGATCGTGGTACCGATCCCCCCGATCGTCACGAGGCGGCCGATCCGTTCGGGCGCGTTGATCGCCGTGTTAATGCCGACTCCGCCGCCCATGGAGTTGCCGACGATGTCCACCCGTTCGATGCCGAGCGCATCCAGGAACGGAGTGACGGCGCCCTGAGCGGTGACCATCGGGTGCCCGCCCCAGTCATCGGAAACTCCGAATCCCGGGAACTCCAGGACCAGGCAGCGGAAGCGTTCCGCGAACGTCGGTAGTACCCCGCGGAAGTTGCGCCATCCGGTTACGCCGGGACCCGATCCGTGCAGGAACAGAACGGTCGGACCCTGGCCGACGTCGTAGTACCGCAAAGTTCCTGCACTGGTGTCGATCTCACGCAGCGCATCCGTCGTACCGACACCGGTGGTGGTCGCAGCAGAACTTGACACGTGTCTTCTTTCCTTTTGCCGGGCTCGTTGCATCCAGCCTCACACGCTGTCCAAAAGGTCGGCAATGGGATGTTCCGCTGACTGGTGACTGGCAGCGGCGAGGCGGTATTCCCGGTGGGTGGGACACGCGATGGTGCGCTCGGTTGTGAACTGCGATGGTTCCCGGTCGAGACGTGTTCCAGGTCATACCGGCCACCGGGTGACCCCCACGCAGAAAAGGAGAACCCGATGCTGCAGCGACAACTCGCCGGCCCACTCGAGGGGGTGGGTGGGTTGTTCGCCATGTCGGTGGATGCCGCCAGATTCACGGTGCGCAGACCATTCCAATGGCGCGAATTCCTTGACCAATCCTGGTTCGTGGCACGGGTTTCCATGGCGCCGACGCTGTTGGTTGCGATCCCGTTCACGGTTCTGGTGTCGTTCACCCTGAACATCCTGTTGCGGGAACTGGGGGCGGCCGACCTTTCCGGTGCGGGCGCGGCGTTCGGCGCCGTGACCCAGGTGGGGCCGATGGTGACGGTGTTGATCGTGGCCGGTGCCGGAGCGACGGCGATGTGCGCGGATCTGGGGTCGCGGACCGTCCGTGAGGAGATCGACGCCATGGAGGTGCTGGGCATCAACCCGATCCAGCGTCTGGTCACCCCGCGGATGCTGGCCTCGGGTCTGGTGGCGCTGCTGCTCAACAGCGTCGTGGTGATCATCGGAATCCTTGGCGGATACCTGTTCTCGGTGTTCGTCCAAGACGTCAACCCCGGCGCGTTCGCCGCAGGTATCACCCTGCTCACCGGCATCCCGGAGGTCATCATCTCCTGCGTCAAGGCGGCCCTGTTCGGACTGATCGCCGGACTGGTCGCGTGCTACCGCGGTCTGACCGTCTCGGGTGGCGGTGCCAAAGCGGTGGGCAACGCCGTCAACGAGACGGTGGTCTACGCCTTCATGGCGTTGTTCGTCGTCAACGTGGTGGTCACCGCCATCGGCATCCAGATGACCACGCGATGACGGCCACGGCAGTACTTCAGTCGGCGTACCCGCGCCTGTCCCGGGCCGTACGTCGGCCGGGTGCCGCGCTGAGCGGCATCGGTGACCATGTCCTGTTCTATGGGCGGGCGCTGGCGGGCATGCCCCATGCGGCGGTGCACTACCGCAAGGAAGTCGTCCGACTGATCGCCGAAATCAGCATGGGTGCAGGTACATTGGCGATGATCGGCGGAACCGTCGTCATCGTCGGGTTCCTGACCCTCGCGACCGGAGGGGTCCTGGCGATCCAGGGCTATTCCTCGCTGGGCAACATCGGCATCGAAGCGCTCACCGGGTTCCTGGCCGCCTTCATCAACGTTCGGATCTCGGCGCCCATCGTCGCCGGAATCGGTCTCGCCGCCACCTTCGGCGCCGGCGTCACCGCGCAACTCGGCGCCATGCGGATCAACGAGGAGGTCGACGCCCTCGAGGCGATGGCGATCCGGCCCGTCGAGTACCTGGTGTCCAGCCGCATCGTGGCCGGAATGATCGCGATCACCCCGTTGTACTCGATCGCGGTGATCCTGTCCTTCGTGGCCAGTCAGTTCACCACCGTCGTGCTACTCGGGCAGTCCGGTGGCCTGTACGGGCACTACTTCGGCACGTTCCTCAACCCGATCGACCTGCTCTGGTCATTTCTGCAGGCGCTGCTGATGGCGTTGGCAATTCTGCTGGTGCACACCTACTTCGGCTTTTTCGCGACCGGTGGTCCGGCCGGTGTCGGCGTCGCCGTCGGCAACGCGGTCCGGACGTCGCTGATCGTCGTCGTCTCGATCACCTTGTTGATCTCGCTGGCCGTCTACGGCTCCAACGGCAACTTCAACCTCTCCGGCTAAAGAAGGCATCCGATGTCGCGTGACGCTATACGTCTTCTGGTCGGGCTGACCACGGTCGCGGTGATCGCCGCGCTCGTCACCGGCGCGATCGTGCTGTTCCGCGGCGGGGTCGCGCCCACCGCCTCGGTGACCGTCATCTCGCCGAGGGCCGGTCTGGTGATGAACCCCGATGCCAAGGTCAAACTGCACGGAGCGCAGGTCGGCAAGGTCGTGGCCATCGACACGCTGCCGGACGGGCAGGCAGCACTTCGGCTGGCGATGAATCCCGATGATCTGCAACTGATTCCGTCCAACACCGGTGTGGAGATCGCTTCCAGCACCGTGTTCGGTGCCAAGTTCGTCCAGCTCGTGCCGCCGCCGGAGCCGTCGAAGAATTCGATGTACGCCGGACAGGTGCTCGACGCCACGCACACCACTGTCGAGATCAACACGGTGTTCGAGCAGTTGGTGACGGTGCTGGCACAGATCCAACCGGAAAAGCTCAACGAGACACTCGGCGCGATGGCCCAGGCCATCGACGGTCGCGGCGACAAGCTCGGCCAGACGCTGGTCGATCTCGACGCCATGCTGGCCAAGTTCGCTCCCAGCCTTGGCACGCTGAGTCATGAAATGGCCGTAGCGCCACAGGTGTTCAATGCCTACGCCGACGCCGGACCGGACCTTGTCGAGTCCATGCGCAGCGCGGTGCGACTGAGCGATACCGTTGTCGATCGCCGCAATGATCTGGATGCGTTGTTGGTCAGCGCGATCGGACTGGCCGACGTCGGCAATGAGGTGGTCTCCACCAACAGCGCCGGCGTGAGCGACGCGATGCGGCTGCTCGTGCCGACCACGAATCTGCTGAACCAGTACAACCCGGCACTCAACTGTGTGCTCAAGGGAATGGTGCCGCTGGCGATGGGACCGCCACAGCCGCTACCTGGCGTCATGCTGCTGGACTCGTTCCTGCTGGGCACCGAACGCTACCGCTACCCGGGCAACCTGCCGAAGGTCGCCGCCACCGGCGGCCCGCAGTGCCAGGGCCTGCCCGAGGTCGGCTTCGAACAACGGCCGCCGTTCGTGGTCACCGACATCGATGCCAACCCGGCGCAGTACGGAAACCAGGGAATCCTGTTGAACTCCGAGGGTCTCAAGCAGGCGCTGTACGGCCCGCTCGACGGTCCGCCCCGCAACACACCTCAGATAGGACAACCGGGATGACGCGCAGCATCGGCACCGCGATCAAGTTCGGCGCGTTCGGCGTGACGATGTTGCTCCTGACCGCAGCGTTGTTCGCGATCATGGGCCAGTACCGCACCGGATCCACGAATGGATACTCGGCTGTGTTCAGCGACGCGTCCAGTCTGAAGGTCGGCGATTCCGTGCGGGTAGCCGGTATTCGTGTCGGCACGGTCAACGACGTTGCGCTGCAACCTGACAACACCGTGCTGGTCCGCTTCGACTCGGACCGCGAAGTCGTCATGACAACCGCGACCAAGATCGCGGTGCGCTATCTGGATCTGGTCGGCAACCGCTATCTCGAGCTGCTCGACAGTCCGGGACCGACCAAGATCCAGCCGGCGGGTTCGCAGATCCCGCTCGAGCGCACCGAGCCGGCACTGGATCTCGATCTGCTGCTCGGCGGGCTCAAGCCCGTGATCCAGGGACTCAACGCCCAGAATGTCAACGCGCTGACCAACTCGCTGATCCAGATCCTGCAGGGCCAGGGCGGCACGGTGGAATCGCTGATGGCGCACACGACCTCGTTCACCCAGGCGCTCGCCGACAACGGGCAGACCGTGCAGCAGCTGATCGACAACCTGAAAACCACCGTGGCAACAGTTGCCAAGGACGGTGACAAGTTCTCGGGAGCCGTCGAGCAACTGCAACAACTCATCACCGGTCTGTCCCAGGAGCGCGATCCCATCGGCGAGGCGATCACCGCACTCGACAACGGAACCGCATCTTTGACCGACCTCATGACCCAGGCTCGGCCGCCCCTGTCAGGCACCGTCGATCAACTCACCCGGCTGGCACCGCTGCTCTCGAATGAGGACGACATGGCGCGGATGGACCTTTCGTTGCAGAACGCTCCCAAGAACTACCGCAAGCTGGTCCGGTTGGGGGCCTACGGCAGCTTCATCAATCAGTACCTGTGCGGCATGAATGTCCGGGTCACCGACCTGCAGGGACGCACCGCGTACTTCCCGTGGATCATGCAGAACACCGGACGCTGTGGGGAGCCCTGATGCTGAAATACCGTGGATCGCACCTCATTCGGAGCGGACTCATCGGGATCGTGCTGATCGCGATGATCATCGCCGTTGGGCTCCAGCCTCAGGCGCTGTGGTCCTGGGCCACGTCGGTGAAGTATCACGCGCTGTTCGCCGAGGCCGGTGGGATCACCACCGGTAACGACGTCAAGATCTCCGGGGTCACCAAGGGCCTTGTCACCGACGTCAGCTTGAGTCACGGCAAGGCGCTGGTGACCTTCACTCTCGACAGCAAGGTGCGCCTGGGCTCCGCCACCACCGCGCACATCCGCACCGGAACCATGCTCGGTGCCAGGATGCTCACCCTCGAACCGGCCGGCGCGGGCACCATGCGCGCCTCGGACACCATCCCCATCACCAGGACGGCGTCGCCGTACTCGTTGACCAACGCCGTCGGCGACTTCACGAACAACACGGCCGGCACCGACACTGCTGCGCTCACGCAATCCCTCGATACGTTGTCGGACACCATCGATCGCATGGCGCCGCAACTGGGACCGACGTTCGAGGGTCTGTCCCGGCTGTCGGAAACCCTGAACAGTCGCAACGAGTCGCTGTCCAACCTGCTCAAGAGCGCTGCCGACGTGACCGGCATCCTCTCGAAGCGCAGCGAGCAGGTCAACACGCTGCTGCTGGACGCGAACGCGTTGACCGGGGTGCTCGACCAACGCCGGTACGCGATCGTCAACCTGCTGGCCAACACCTCCGCGCTGTCCCAGCAGCTCTCCGGACTCGTCCACGACAACGAAGAAGAGCTCGCACCCACCCTCAAGCAGCTGAACTCGGTGACGGCGATGCTGGAGAAGAACCGCGACAATATCGCGGGCGCGCTGTCCGGTCTCGCCAAATACCAGGTGACCCAGGGTGAATCGGTGAACAACGGCTGGTACTACAACGCCTTCGTCGGGAATCTCCTGCCGGCGCAGACCCTTCAGCCCTTCCTCGACTACGCCTTCGGATTCCGGCGCGGTACCAATGCCGGACAACCGCCGGACAATGCCGGCCCGCGCGCCGAATTCCCATGGCCCCACAACGGCATTCCTGGAGGCAGTCGATGATCGCCCGCAACCGCAAGCGGATCAGCCGCACCATGTTGGTGCTGCTCGCCGCGCTGGCACTGGCCGGCACGGTGGTGATCGTGCGACAGACCGCCTTCAAGCCGACCACCATCACCGCGTACTTCACCTCGGCCACTGCGATCTACCCGGGTGACGAGGTCCGCGTGGCAGGCGTCAAGGTCGGCTCCATCGAGAGCATCGAACCGGTCGGCGGGCAGGCTCGGATCACCCTCGCCGTCGATCACGGCGTGAAGATTCCAGCCGACGCCAAGGCGATCCTGATGGCGCAGAACCTGGTTGCCGCTCGCTATGTCCAGCTGGCCCCGGCCTATGAGGACTCCGGACCGACCATGGCCGACGGCGCGCAGATCGGTGTCGAGCGCACCGCCGTGCCCGTCGAGTGGGACCAGGTCAAGGACCAGCTGATGCGGTTGGCGAGCGACCTGGGGCCGATCAACGGGGCATCGGCAACGTCTCTCAGCCGCTTCGTCGACAGCGCCGCTGCCGCCATGAACGGCAACGGCGAGAAACTGCACGAGGCGATCAGCCAGTTGTCCGGTGTCGCAAAGATCCTCGGCGAGGGGAGCGGCGATCTCGTCGGCACCATCAAGAACCTGCAGGTCTTCGTGACGGCACTGCGGGACAGCAATGCCCAGATCGTGGAATTCCAGGGACATCTCGCCAATGTCACCAGCGTCGTCGACGGGAGCCGCTCCGATCTGGACGGTGCGCTGACCAATCTGGCCGATGCCGTCGGTAACGTCCGGCGGTTCATCGCCGGCACTCGCGATCAGACCGCTGAGCAATTGGAGCGGCTGAACAACGTCACCCAGAATCTGGTGGACAACAAGGCCAAGCTGGAGAACGTCCTGCACGTGGCACCCAACGCGATCGCCAACGGCTACAACATCTACAACCCCGACAGTGGGACCGCCGTCGGTGCTTTCGCACTGTCGAACTTCGCCGATCCGGTTTCGGTGGTCTGCTCGGCGATCTCGGCGGTGAAGAACGCCACGGCATCCGAATCCTCCAAGCTGTGCGCCCAGTACCTCGGGCCGGCCCTGTCGTTGATCAACTTCAACTACCTACCGATGCCGTTCAACGCCTACCTACGTAAGGCGCCGAGCCCGGAGAACCTGGTGTACACCGACCCCAACCTTGCACCTGGTGGGGCCGGCGGGCGTCCGCAGCCGTACGCGGACCAACCGCCGGCGGTGTCGGCCTTCACCGGTGCCAATGACGTGGCGCCGCCGGCGGGATGGGGTGCGCCCCCGGGCCCGCCGGGCTCGTACGCACCCAACGGATTCCCCGCGAACCCCTCACCCGCGGCGTACCCCGGATCGCCGATCGTCTCGGATACACCGGTACAAGCTCCGAAGTCGTTGGGGGACATGCTCCTACCTGCCGAGATGGCTCCGCCCCCCGCACCCCACCGCACCCAGCGTTGCCCCAAACGGCGTAGAGCTGGCAGGCGCTCCAGGACATAGCGCTCCGCTCGATCGGCGGTAAGG
>NZ_LZSY01000015.1 GCF_001665625.1 Mycolicibacterium peregrinum
CGCACCGGGCACGCCGTAGATCTCGTAGACCACGACCTTGGGGTCGAACGGCTTGGTGTCATCGACCTTCGCGCTGGAGATCCCCGAGCCATTGCCTGCACCGAAGAACGTGCGCACCCGCATCACCGTGAACCCACCTACCAACACCACCACGACGATGATCAGGGGGATCCAGAACTTCTTGGCCAGGCCAGAAATCGAAAACTGTTTCCGGCGAGAGCTTTTCGTCGCGTTGGTCATCGTGAAATGGCACCGGTCCGTCGGTTGTGGGCAAAGTGGGCATTGGGGCGGCGAGGCGACATCGCCATGCTTGTGGCATGGCAGCCGATGGGGGAGCACCCGTGCACCATGTTCACCTCGATACGCCTCGCTGTCTAGCCGAATGGCTAACTAAAAACTTAGCGAGATATTAGCCTATTTAAATGAGTGGCAAAACGGTGACACAGCTGTGATCGTGCGCCCAGGGTGCTGCCCGGCCACAGGTGGCGGGCCACCGTCGCGACCCGGCGCGTAGCCGCAGGTCAGGATACATTTACGGGGCCGTCAGGCCGGAAGATGCCGAGGCATCGGAATGCTGATTGTGATGGAGCTAACGGAATCGGGCTGGGCCCGCTGCCGTGTCGGCGGCCGGACCCAGCCCGTTGGAAATCCTCGGATCAGTGCCAGTCCCAGACCGACATGTCGTTGGGTGGGTAGTTCTGGCAGACGTCGGTGGTGTTGGCCGCGACGCACT
>NZ_LZSY01000016.1 GCF_001665625.1 Mycolicibacterium peregrinum
CCTGCCGGGCAGGTGGCCACCGCCGTCGGGGTTGGTTCAGCCGACGGACGAGATCGAGGCTAGTTCCTCGGTGGACCGTCGGCTCAGGAGCATGCCTACTGCGAAGAAGATCAGTGGCATCACACCGAAGATCGCCGCCAGGGCGGGAGTGCCGCCGACCACCAGGGTCAGGTTGGACACCACCAGCACCAGGGCCGCCGCCAGGGCGAGCGTCGCGAACGAGGCCAGCACCACCTTGCCGGTCGAATTGCCCCGCCGGACGAAGAAGATCACCACCGAGATCGTGGTCAGCAGCCACAGCAGCGCGAGGGCCAGGATGCCGAGGCCACCGCCCGGTCCGAAGATCTGCAACACCGGGTCCAGCTGCAGCGCGGCGCAGATCCCCATCACGACGAACGAGGCCACGGTGATGACCAGTGAGGCGTTCGACGGTGAACCGTGACGCTCGTGCACCTTGCCGATCTTCTTCGAGAACACGCCGCTCTGCCCGAGCACGAACGCGTACCGCGACGCGATGTTGTGGAACGCGAGGGCACACGCGAAGACACTGACCGACCACAGGATGGTGTTCAGGTCACGTCCGACCATGCCGAGGTACTTGCCCGCGGTGTTCACCATGAAGTTGTCGGGGTCGTCGGTGGCGAGCTGGATGGCGTCGTGCCCGCCGTTGCCCTCGACGAGGGCCCAGCTGGTGAAGGCGTAGAAGACCGCGACGATGCCCACCGCCCAGTAGGTGGCCCGGGGCACGGTGCGGTCGGGGTCCTTGGCCTCGTCCCGGAAAACCGCGGTCGCCTCGACGCCGACGAATCCCCACAGGGCGTAGAGCAGGGCGATGCCGAATCCGCCGGCGATGCCCTGCGGGGTGAACGAGTCACCGGTGAGCCCGTGCTCGCCGCCGCGCACCACGATGACCAGATCCACCACCATGAGGATCGCGACCTCGGACACCAGGAAGACACCGAGCACCTTGGCGCTGAGGTCGATGTCGCGGTAGCCGAGCCAACCGACGGCCGCCAGCACCACGCCGGTCAACAACCACCAGGGGAGATCGGGTCCACCGAACCGGGTGATCAGTTCGTTGAGGATGACGCCGTCGTAGGCGGCCACGGCGATCAGGGTCGCCATGTAGGCCGGGAGCGCGAGCACGGCCGCTCCGGTTCCGGCCGCCCGGCCGAGCGACTCACGGATGTAGGCGTAGAAGGCCCCGGCGTCGGTGACGTACTTCGACATCGCGACGAAGCTGGCCGCGAACAGGCCGAAGATGACGCCCGCGACGATGAAGGCGACCGGGATGCCGGTGGTGTTGCCCAACGCCATCGCGATCGGCACATTGCCGCCGATGGTCGACAGCGGCGCCGAAGCCGCCACGACCATCAGCACGATCGCGGGCACGCCGAGGTGGCCGCGCAATTTGGCCGGACGGCCGTCCGATGACGTATCAGGTGGGGTCTTCTGGCCCGCGTTGACAACCTCGGTCATTGGGTTGATTCCTCCTAACTGCCGGCCGCAGTTGGCGGCCGGGTGAAGTCCGGGGCAAGTTTGCGAGAATCACAGGCCGCTTCGCCACTGCAGTAGGTCACTTTCCAACACCTTGTTGTAAGCCAGTTCACATCGGCCGCCGCGCAGTCACACACTTTGTTGGAAGGTGCCGAGTGGATGTTGTTTCCACCGCGGCATCCAGTCGATGCTTGGCCGGTTACGCGACGCATCCGTCGCGCCGACAGAGAGGTACGACGACTGCAATGAACCCGGACAGCAGCGAAACCGAGCAGGATCACCGGCTGGGACGCATCCGACTGCTGGATGAGCAGCGCGTCAACCTGGATGGATTCGCCCAGGCCGACCCCGAGCTGGGCATGATCTCCCATCTGTCGCCCCACGATCCGGAACCGTCCTGGAAGGTGGCCGACGACGGCACCGTGGTGGAGATGGATTCGAAGCCCGTCGCCGACTTCGACACCATCGACGAGTTCATCGTCCGCTACGCCGTCGATCCTGCGGAGGCACCGCGATCGATGGCGATGAGTGACGTCGAGCTGGCCCGGATGATCGTCCACTCGGATGTGCCGCGCGAGGAGGTGCTCCGAGTCTGCGGCGGATTGACCCCGGCCAAGATGGCCCGGGTGGTGGCGCTCCTGCAGCCCGTCGAGATCCAGATGGCGATGATGAAGATGCGGGCCCGCCGTACGCCCGCGAACCAGGCCCATGTCACCAACCGCCTCGACGACCCCTTGCTCATCGCGGCCGATGCCGCCACCGCGGTCGTCTACGGGTTCCGGGAGCTGGAAGCCACCGTCCCGGTGCTCGACGACGCCCCGGCCGTCGCGGTGGGCCTGCTCATCGGGTCGCAGGTACCCGCGCCCGGGGCGCTGACACAGTGCTCGGTCGAGGAGGCGCGCGAGCTGGAACTCGGGGTCCGCGGCCTGGTGTCCTACGCCGAGACGGTCTCGGTGTACGGCACCGAGCAGGTGTTCACCGACGGTGACGACACCCCGTGGTCGAAGGCGTTTCTCACTTCGTCCTACGCCTCCCGCGGTATCAAGATGCGGCTGTCCAGCGGGGCGGGCTCGGAGGTGCTGATGGGCCAGGCCGAGCGCAAGTCGATGAACTACCTGGAGTCCCGCTGCGTCGCCCTGGCCAAAGGGATTGGTGCACAGGGGGTTCAGAACGGCGGCATCGACGGCGCCTCGATCACCGCGTCGGTGCCGGGCGGTGTCCGGGAGCTGATCGCGGAGAACCTCATGGTGATGCTGCGCGGGCTCGAATCCTGCAGTGGCAACGACTCGCTGGTCTCCGAGTCCACGATGCGGCGAACCAGTCGGACGTTGCCGGTTCTGTTGTCCGGATCGGATTTCATCTTCTCCGGCTTCGGTTCGGTGGTGGCCTACGACAACATGTTCGGCCCGTCCAACTTCAATGCCGCCGACCTAGATGATTATCTGGTGATGCAGCGCGACTGGGGTGTCGACGGCGGGCTGCGGTCGGTGGACCCGACGACTCTGGAAGCCATGCGCCGGCAGGCCGCCGAGGCCACCCGTGCGGTATTCGAATATCTGGGGCTGGCCGATTTCGACGACGAGCATGTGGAAACCGTTGTCGGGGCGGCGGGTTCCAAGGATCTGCCGCCCACCGACGGGGTGAAGGTGCTCAGCGCCGCCCGGATGATCGAGCAGTCGGGTCTGACGGTCCTCGACATCGTCGCCGCGCTCGTCGAGACGGGATTCACCGATATCGCCGAACGGGTCCTAAACATGGCCAAGGCCCGCGTCACCGGCGACTACCTGCAGACCGCGGCGATCTTCGACGAACAGATGAATGTGCTGTCAGCGCTGCAGGATCCGAACGACTACCGCGGTCCCGGCACCGGGTACCGGCCGACGGCGGAGCGTCAGGCTCAGATCGATGCCGTGCGTCAGGCGCGGTCGGTGACCGACCTGGTCAAGGAGCAGGCGGCTTTCGCCCATCCGGACCGGCTGATCGTGAGCGGGGTCGCGGATGTGGGAGAAGATCCCCGCGAAGTGGTCATCGGGGTGTCTCCCGCGTTCGGTGTCAAGCTGTTTCGCACCCTGTCGGGGATGACCGGCTACGACGTGTTGGAACAGATCCTGGCCGGGCTGGAAGAGGAGCAGTGTGTGCCGCGCCTGGTTCGGATCGCCGACTCCGTGGATCTCGGGGTGATCGGCAAGTCCGCGGCCCGGTTGTCCGGATCCGGGATCGGTGTCGGTCTTCAGGCCAAGGGGACCACACTGATCCACCGCCGTGATCTCCCGCCGTTGGCCAACCTCGAATTGCTCAGTGTGGCACCACTGATCACCCCGGAGATGTACCGGCTGATCGGCATCAACGCCGGCCGGCACGCCAAGGGTGCGACACCCGCCCCGATGCGCAACGCGTACACCGACGAGGCGATCACCGCGCGCTACCACACCAGAGTCGTGTCGATGGTGGCGATCGAACGGTCCGAGTGCGACGACCACGGCCTGAACATGGAATTGGAGCTCAAGCGATGACGATCACCGCACACTCGGGCCGCAACCTTACCGAGGTGACGGTCGAGGCCGCCCGCAACGGCGAACTGGTTCTCGACGACATCCGGATCAGCCGCGAAACCCTTCTGTCCCAAGCTGATATCGCGGAGCGCTCCGGATCCCTGCAATTGGCGATGAACCTGCGGCGGGCTGCTGAGATGACCGCACTCAGCTCCGAGGAGATGCTTGACGCCTACGAGGCGCTCAGGCCCCGCCGGTCGAGCTTCGCCGAATTGCAGGAACTGGCACAACGTCTCGCCGACCGGGACGCACCCACTTGCGCCGCACTCGTCCGGGAGGCCGCGACGGCCTACCAGCGGCGCGGCCTGCTGCGGTGACCGTCTGGGCCGGTGTCGACATCGGCAACTCCACCACCGAGGTGGTGCTCTGCCGGATGGACGCCGAACTGACGGTGCTGGCCAGCGCCCGCACCCCGACCCGTGGTGGCAAGGGATCGCCCCGGGCGGTGCAGGGCGCTGCGCAGTTGGTGCGGCGCCTGGCCGAGTCGCATGGGCTGGTGATCGACCGGGCGGCCTTCGCCCCGACTCCGCCCGTGAAGTCCACCGTCGAACAGGTTCAGCTCGAGACCCGACGGACAGGCAGGCTGACGATCGTCACCCGGTCGGCCGCCACCACCGCGGGGGATGCGGTCGGTGTGGGGCAGCCGGTTCCGGTCGAGTGCCTCGGTGACGTGGATCCCGGCCGCCCGGTCGTCGCTTGCGCCACGGCGCAGTGGGGATACCGTGAGGTCGCGCAGCGCGTGAATGACGCTGTAGCCCAAGGATGCAAGGTCACCGCGGTGTTGACGGCCAACGATGAGGCCGTGCTGGTGTCGAATCGGCTGAACACTGCTCTGCCCGTCGTCGACGACGTCGATATCAAGTCGCTGCTGCCGGCTGCCCGCGTCGCCGTCGAAGTGCGCCAGGGCGTCGCACCCCTGCAACACCTCACCGATCCCTTCTGGCTCGTCGATGCGTTCGGGCTGGGTGAGGCCGAGCGGGCCGATGCCCGTGTGATCGCCGATCAACTGTTCGACAGTGCCTGTGCGGTGGTCAGCCTCGGCGATTCCGAACCGGTGGCTGCCGCACCCGTCGTCCGGCCCATGGGGGAGAGCGCCCACGTCGTCTACCTCGCCGACATCGCGGCGCAAGCCAATTCGCGGCGCGGATCGGTCACCGTGGACAGCCTGGTGATGGCGAACATGGCCGGCGAGCAGGAGCCGCCGGCCGGGGCCGACGAGTTGGCCCGGGCGTTGGGTGTGCCGGTGACGCGCGTCGACTCGGAAGCCGCAGCGGCCCGCGTCGGCGCTCTCACCACTCCCGGGATCACCCCCGAGGTCGTAGTGGTGGATGTCGGCGGGGGCACCGTCGACGTCGTGTCCGACGGATCCCGCATCGTGCTGCCGGGTGCGGGACAGCTGCTGACGGCGGCGACGGCCACCGCCCTGGACATCTCCCGAAGCGCCGCCGAATACGCCAAACGGGCAGAGGCGGTCACGGCCGTCACCGTCCAGATCATCGAGGACGAACACGGCCGGCGACAGTTCTTGGACACGCCGGTCAGCGGCCGGTGCAGCGGGTGGTTGCTGACGGCCGCCCCCAGCGGTTGGCTGCCCTTCACGTCACGGCTGTCGGGTGCCGAGTGGCGCGGTTGGCGCCTGGCCGCCAAACGACAGGTGATCGGTGGCAACGTGATGCGGGGTATCGAGCGGGCGGCTCCCGGCGTGACCGGAGTGCTGCTCGTCGGAGGTGGCGCCAGTGACGACGAACTGGTCCGGGCCGTCAGCGAGCAGCTCGGCCACGAGGTGAGTGTGGGCCGGGGAAACGTGGCCGGTCAGCTGGGGCATCGGTTCGCGGTGGCCTACGGACTGGTGGCCATGGCGGCGCAGATGCCGGGCGGTCAGCCGCGGGATGAAGAGCTGGACCGGGTCGACCGGTCAGGCGGCAGTGTGAATCCGCACGACGTGGATGTCGCTGGTGAACACCCGCGCGCCGGCGGGTAGCGGCGGGGCGGTACTTCGATAGGTCCGGCCGGTCGGCGTGGTGAGTTCTGTGGTGTGCCGGCCGTAACCGTCGTAGGTGGTCGCGGTCTGCCACCCGGGGCTTTCCTTTGCGTAATTGCAGCGTTCGCAAAGCCCTTGCCCGTTGACGGAGGTGGTCGCGCCACCGTCGGCGTGCCGGGTGATGTGGTCGATGTGCCGGATGGGGGCGTCGCAATACGGCGTGCGGCACTTTTGGTCGCGCATGGCGATCAACCAGCGCAGCCCCTTGGGGAACGCCCGGGCGGTGGACTCCATGGCGACCAGGTTGCCGGTGGCCGGATCGGCGTAGAGCTTGCGCACCGCGGCCTCGGCCTGGGGGTCCAGCAGCGCCGCCAAGGCCATCTGTCGGGCCACCTCTGCCGGGATGGGGCCGTATCCCTGCAGCACCGCCGGTTCGGAACCCTGGGCCAACAAGCTCTCGTCGGAGACCACCAGATTGAGCGCGACCGGGACCGCGGCTTCGACCTCACGCCCGGTGGCCCGTCGGTAGAAGGCATCGGCCATCAATGGGCCTCGCCCCTGGCATCCACCTCCGGCGGCGATCGAGGCGGCCCTGGCGGCGGCGGCCTCCGCCTGCAGCGCTTGATAGGCCGTAACGCCTTCTGCGGAGGTCAGCAGCGCCGTCACGTACGCCATGCCGTGCGGGGCCGGACGCAACGTGACAGTGCGATCGCACTGATGGCGGCTGATGCGCGCCATCACCGCGTCGTGGTCGAGCCGAAAAGCCACCCGGCCGGCCTCAGCTTCAACCCTTCTGTCCCCCAGACCATCCAGCACGGCAGGATCCGCGCACAGTTCGGCGTCCATCGCGTGTCGATCTGCTGGTGACAGACAGGCGGCCTGGTCCGCGATGATCATCGCCCGGTCTTCGGTAAGCACGCCGGACTGCAGAGCCGCGAGCGTGTAGGGCATGTCGTCGACCAGGATCCTGGACATCTTCAGATACTTGGCCCCGTGCCAAGGGGAGGATTTGCGGGCCAGCCCCACCTCGGACGCCAGCCCTTGAGCGCGTCTGGCGGCAGGCACACCCTCAGCGGCCTTACGGGCGAGACGCTTGGCTTCCAGCATCGTCGTCACTCTGGCCTGTGCCGCGGCAATGCCGGCGGTCGCGCGGGTCATCGCAGCTAGCTGGTCGACCAACGCCGCTTCCGTGGCGTCGGGGTCGATGTTCCAACCAACTTCGAACATGTGTTCGAGTGTAGCACCGTTCACTGACTCGATCTTTTTGACAGGGTTTCAGCCCGTAGATGAGTTCGCGGGCGGCGCACAACCCACCCTTGAGTGCTAGCACTCGCATGTATAGAGTGCTAGGTGGCACGCGGCCAACCCCCAGCGCCGGCACCCGCGACGACGGAGCGAGGGGTACGGGCGCATGCCGAACACCTGGTTAACCCGAGGGCCCCGGAGCACACCGGGACTCGATACCCAAACAAGTGGAGGGCTTCCATCGTGGCAGTCAACATCAAGCCACTCGAGGACAAGATCCTCGTTCAGGCCAACGCGGCCGAGACTACGACCGCTTCCGGTCTGGTTATCCCCGACACCGCCAAGGAAAAGCCGCAGGAAGGCACCGTCGTCGCAGTTGGCCCCGGCCGCTGGGATGAGGATGGCGAGAAGCGGATCCCCCTGGACGTTGCCGAGGGCGACACCGTCATCTACAGCAAGTACGGCGGCACCGAGATCAAGTACAACGGCGAGGAGTACCTGATCCTGTCGGCCCGCGACGTGCTGGCTGTCGTCGCTAAGTAAGTACTCGTGCGTCCGCCCCGGAGATCCCCGCGTTCAATGCGGGCGGTTTCCGGGGCGGTATGCGTTAGGAGTCATGAAAGAGACTTATGAGCAAGCAGATTGAGTTCAACGAGACTGCGCGCCGTGCCATGGAGGCCGGCGTCGACAAGCTCGCCGATGCGGTCAAGGTGACGCTGGGTCCGCGCGGTCGGAACGTGGTGCTCGCCAAGGCTTTCGGCGGCCCGCAGGTCACCAATGACGGTGTGACCATCGCACGCGAGATCGACCTGGAAGACCCGTTCGAGAACCTCGGTGCCCAGCTGGTGAAGTCGGTGGCCACCAAGACCAACGACGTCGCAGGCGACGGCACCACCACCGCCACCGTCCTGGCACAGGCTCTGGTCAAGGCGGGGCTGCGCAACGTCGCGGCCGGTGCCAACCCCATCGCCCTGGGCCAGGGCATCAGCAAGGCCGCCGACGCCGTATCCGAGGCCCTGCTGGCCGCGGCCACCCCGGTGTCGGACGAAAAGGCCATCGCCCAGGTCGCCACGGTGTCCTCACGCGATGAGCAGATCGGCCAGTTGGTCGGCGAGGCCATGACCAAGGTCGGTCACGACGGTGTCGTCACCATCGAAGAGTCTTCGACGCTCAACACCGAGCTCGAGGTCACCGAGGGTGTCGGCTTCGACAAGGGCTTCATCTCGGCCTACTTCGTCAACGACTTCGACTCGCAGGAAGCGGTGCTCGAGGACGCGGTGGTGCTGCTGCACCGCGACAAGATCAGCTCGTTGCCGGACCTGCTGCCGTTGCTGGAGAAGGTCGCCGAATCGGGCAAGCCGCTGCTGATCATCGCCGAGGACATCGAGGGCGAGGCCCTGTCCACGCTGGTCGTCAACGCCATCCGCAAGACGCTCAAGGCCGTCGCCGTCAAGGCGCCGTTCTTCGGCGATCGTCGCAAGGCGTTCCTGGACGATCTCGCCATCGTCACCGGCGGCCAGGTCGTCAACCCCGACGTGGGCCTGGTGCTGCGCGAGGCAGGCCTGGATGTGCTGGGCTCGGCCCGTCGCGTCGTGGTCACCAAGGACAGCACCGTGATCGTCGACGGTGGCGGCTCCAAGGACGCGGTCGCCGACCGCGTCAAGCAGCTCAAGGCCGAAATCGAGACCACCGATTCCGACTGGGATCGGGAGAAGCTGCAGGAGCGGCTGGCCAAGCTGTCCGGTGGCGTCGCGGTGATCAAGGTCGGCGCGGCCACCGAGACCGACCTGAAGAAGCGCAAGGAAGCGGTCGAGGACGCCGTCGCGGCGGCCAAGGCTGCCGTCGAGGAGGGCATCGTCACCGGTGGTGGCGCGGCACTCGTGCAGGCCCGCGCGGCCCTCGACAAGCTGCGCGGCGAGGTCAAGGGCGACGAGGCTCTCGGTGTCGACGTGTTCTCATCGGCGCTGTCGGCCCCGCTGTACTGGATCGCCACCAATGCCGGCCTGGACGGCTCCGTTGTGGTGAACAAGGTCAGCGAGCAGTCCAACGGGCAGGGCTTCAACGCCGCCACCCTGACCTACGGTGACCTGGTCGCCGAGGGCATCGTGGATCCGGCCAAGGTGACCCGCTCGGCGGTGCTCAACGCCGCATCCGTGGCACGCATGATCCTGACGACCGAGACGGCCGTCGTGGACAAGCCTGCCGAGGAAGAAGATCACGGGCACGGCCATCACGGCCACGCTCACTAAGTAGTCACGTAGAACACCCCCGGTCCTTTTGGGCCGGGGGTGTTTTCGTGGTGGGACGCGGTGAGGCTGCGAACGTGGACGTACTCAGTCTGTCGCCCGTAGCTGCGGGGAAAGTCCCTCGGACCGATGGGCGTGGATGTTTTACTTCGCCTGGGAGCAAGCCCATCCGGCCACTCTTGAGGAGCGTTCGCAGGTTGTCGCTGCATTGTGCGATGGCTTATGAGATTGTCCTCCGAAACGAGTAGGAGGCTACTCATTCGCCACTGTGCAAAGCGAAATAGCGTTTCCTGGTAACCACCGAGGGAGGGCATCATGGCAGTTGAGCGGTGGCCCGTCGGCCTGGGGATGCGGATGCGGCGAAACCCACCACTACGTGGGTCGAATGCTGTCGTGCCATGAATCGCATCTGGCAGTGGGCGTGGGATCGCTATGCAGCGCGGTACTCGTGGGTGATCTTCGCGGTCACCGTCGCCGAACTGCTCTCGGTCTACCTGGTGTTGGCGCTCATGATCGTGGCTCTCGAGCGGTCGGACCGCTATGTCGCGGCGGCCGCGGTGACCCTTGGTGCGGTAGTGGTGACCGAGTATGTGACGGCCCTGCCCGGGTTCGGCGGAAGCCGTCTCGTGGAGCGGTGGGTAGCCGGGCACGACGTCGATCGGGTTCGGGTGCTGGACGCCACCTACACCTGGAGTCGGTTGGCAGGGCGCCGAGCATTGTGGGCCAATGGGGTTTTCATCGCGTTGGCATTCGTCGTTGTGGGTGCGATCGCCGGGGCGACCGGAGCACGGTTGGTCCAGTACGCGATTCTGGGCGCGGCTTCGGGGGCTTCGGCGGTGCTGGTCGCAGTACACAGTTATCCGGAAGCCGCCATGCGGCCGGCCAGGGTTGCGCTCACTGCCGACACTGCAGCGGGCGACGAACTGCCCCGCGCGCACCCAACTTTCGCCCGGTGGTCGGACCTGTCGGTGCTTGCCACGGCGTTCATTTTCGCGCTCGCCGGCGCCATGTTGGCGGCGGCTGTCAATCGGGTCAGCGAAATACCGGTGCTCGTCGTCGTGATCGGGTCGGGGCTGACGCTCGTCTTCGCCGTACCGATCACCGTCGGCGCTTCATTCGCGCCGTCGTTGCGTCCCCTTCGCGACCTCGCCGAGGGGACGGAACGTGTTGCGGTGGGCGACTATAGCCAACGGCTACCGGTGGTTCAGGACGATGACTTGGGCGCTCTGGCGGCGTCGTTCAACCGGATGCAGGCGGGCTTGGCCGAGCGGCAGCGGCTTCACGCGGCATTCGGCACCTATGTCGACCCGGTCCTGGCCACGCGGCTACTTGAACAAGGCGACGATGTGTTCACCGGTGAGCGTCGTGAGGTGACGGTGATGTTCATCGACGTCCGAGATTTCACTCCGTTCGCCGAGGCAAACACCGCAGAAGACACCGTGGCACGCTTGAACGCTCTGTTCGAAATCGTCGTGCCCGCTGTGGTCGACGCAGGAGGGCACGTCAACAAGTTCCTCGGTGACGGCGCGCTGGCGGTGTTCGGGGCGCCGAATGAACTTGCCAATCATGCCGACGCCGCGGTGAGTGCCGCCGTGTTGATGCAGCGACTGGTCGCCGAACGATTCGAGGACGCACTACGGATCGGGATCGGTATCAATACCGGCGTGGTGATCGCCGGCACCATCGGCGGCGGGGGCAAGTTGGAGTTCACGCTGATCGGTGACGCCGTCAATGTGGCCGCGCGCGTCGAGCAACTGAACAAGGCAACCGGCGATCTGATCCTGCTGACCCAGCCGACCGTCGACGCCATGTACGTGCGTCCAGCCGGACTCGCCGATCGCGGGCCTCACGAGCTGAAAGGCAAGTCAGCAGCGGTACAGGTTTTCGCGCTTGATCCGTCGATGAGTTTGTGAGCCATCGCAGGTCGGTACCGGTATGTCTGACGAAACCATGAGCTCTGCGTGCATCATCAACGCGCCGGCCGAAACCGTGTTCGCGGTGCTGGCCGACCCGACCTCCCACCAGGCGATCGACGGCACCGGCTGGGTGCGGGAGTCACTCGACGGCAAGCCGTTGACCGAAACCGGCCAGATCTTCCGAATGGCGATGTACCACGACAACTACGGCGGTATGCACTACGAAATGGCCAATCGCGTCGAGGTTTTCGAGCCTCCGCGTGCGATTGCGTGGCTACCGGGCCAGGGCGATGACGACGCCAATATCGAGTTCGGCGGCTGGATCTGGCGTTATGACCTTGAGCCGCGCGGCGACGACCGGACCGAGGTCACCCTCACGTACGACTGGTCGGCGGTGCCGCCCGCGCTTCGCAATGAGATCGAGTTCCCGCCGTTCGACCGGCAGCACCTGGACAACTCGCTCAAGCACCTGGCCGGGTTGGCGCAGGATCGGGTGTAGCGGTCGGCTGAATCGACACCAACCGCAACGCATCCGGCCGGGCGTCGTCGGACACGAACTGGACCACGATGCTGTCGGGAGGAAACTTGGTGGCCAGGTCGTTCAGTGTCCGGGGCAGGAAGACCCTGGCCTTCGCGTTGCCGTACCAATTGGGGTTGGAGGGCGAGGTGTCGAGGTTGCCGACCTCGTCGATCTGGGTGTCCCATTCTTGAACCGGGTCCGGCGGCGTATCGCCGAATCCGGTCGATTTCAGGTACGCATCCGCTTGTCCCGCAAGGGTGATCGCCGACCCGCCGCCGACCGGCGTCCCGGTGATCGTCCCGTCGATGACGTCGGCCGTCACGGATATCAGTCGCGCTGTGCACACGTTGTCGACGACGTTGGGCGGCACACAGAAACCGGGCAGCGGGGCCGCATGGGCAGTGGCGATGTTCAGGACGGCCGGAACGGCAAGCGCAGCACCGACCGCGGTCATTGCGCGGCCACGATGATTCGGCATCGGGCTAACCTCCTTCGGACGCGCTGACCTATATGTCGGCGCGCCCGCCACAGGAGTTACAGATCGTCAGCTCTCGATCGGCGCGTACCAGTCCGCGTTGGTGAGCAGCACCCGCGTTCCGAGGTCGCGGTTCCACTCCGGCTCGATGCCGTGGCGCCGCACGATGGGGAACACCACCTCGTCGAGCATCCGGGTCACGTCGCTGGTGTAAAGGTCTTCCTTCGCCTGATCGCTCAGCCGGTTGTAGGCCTCCTCGTCGAAGTTCTCCGGCTCGAACGCTCCATAGCCCACGTAGGTGGAGCCATCCTCGACCAGGCGGTCGGTGTCCTGGCTGTGGAAGTAGATGTAGCCGCTCCAGTGGCGGCTGTCGTCGCGCTCGTCGCCGATCTCGGCTGACGCGCAGGTTCCGCAGCAGGAAAAGTCGGCACGGGCGATCACGCCGTTGGCGTTGAGTTCCTCGAACGCCGCGTGTGTCCGGGACCGGTAGTCACCGATCTCGGTCTGCTGGCGCAGTCTCGCTTCGCGTAGCGACGTGAAGGCGACTGTGAGCTGTTCCTCGGTGAGCTCGTAGTCCTCGGCATAGGTGTCGAGGAAGTCCTCGACGTCGTCGTTGCCGGTGACCAGCATGCCCCAGATCTCTGAGGTCAAAGTGGCGCGGTCCTCGTCGTCCAACGCGAGGTCGGGAAGCGCGGCGTACGCGGGGATCACGTTCGGGTTCGACGGTGCGCTCACAGCGCTGGCCTCCAGATGTTGTGGGGACGGGCGAATCCGCCCGGCGGGGCGATCGTAACCGCCGTTACGAGTCGACGCGTGCACGAAAAGCGGGGGATGGCAGCCACGTCGGCAAACCGCACAACATTGCTACCGGCCTGGCGGCGTGGTACGGAATGACGGTGACTTATCCGAACGACCCGTTTTCGTCGGCGGGGGGCGCGCCGAACCCTCACTCGAACCCCTTCGGCAACCAGCCGCCGGCGAGTCCGTTCCAGGGCGGTGGTCCTCAATTCCCACCGGCGGACCCGTCGTTCGGTCAGTTTCCTCCGGTTTTTCAGGCCGGATATCAACCGGCAGGGCCACCGCCCGAACCTCCGCGCAAGAAGCGCAAGGTGTGGTTGGTGCTCACCGTGGTGGCTGCCGTCGTCGTCGCGTCCGCGGGTATCGGCACTCTTCTGTGGTGGTTGAACCGCGGCGGCGGCGGGGCCGGCGAGGTGACTGCGGCCGGCGGGGGACCGCTGCCGGCGTCCGTGCCGCCGCTGGGCGACTTACGTCCGCCGGCCGACGTGGCGTTGCCCTCGCTTGAACAGCCGATTCATGAACCGCGCTGGACCTACGAGACCGGCATTGATGCCTACGTGCTCGGCGGCGACGCCTACACCGTGGTGGTCGGGTCGGATCAAGGCGTGATGGCCTTGGACAAGGAGACCGGCGAACCACGCTGGTCGCAAGGAGTCAAGCCGCCCACGGTCAATATCAACCGGTTTGGGAGTGCCAAGTGCGTCATCACCCGCTCGGCAAAGACCATGGGATGTGGACTCAATCTGAATCTCTGCTGTGGAGATCCCGAGGTGCTGGTGTTCCTCGACGTGGCAACCGGACGCATATTGAGCCAGCCTTCGTTGCCGTCGGACCGGATAACCAATCTTCAAGGAAGCGGTGACGGCATCGCTGTCGTTTTTCGCAATGAACTGGTCTCGTATGGCGCGGACGGCAACGAGGCATGGCGTGTTCGGCATGACGGCGTCTCGGTGTTCGGCGATCAAGGGGTCGTCATCACCGAGCATGAGGTGCTTGACGCCAACACCGGGAAGCCCATCGTGAGCGAACCGAGCACCTCGAATACCGCTTTTGCATCGGGATTCGCGGTGGCATTTGCAAACTCGTTCAAGTTCTTTGACTTCAGCGGTAGAAACACCGCCACTGTGCCCAGCGAGGGATACACACTGATGGGCAATGCGGGCTCCGGAATATACCAATTTCCCTTGGGGTGTCCCGACAACGACCCGTACGGGTCGTCAGGTTTCTACTATCCGCTGGCCTACAACCGATCTACCGGCGAATTCCGTGCGTTCGACGGGCAATCCGGACGCATTCTCTGGACGTATCCCGCCGGCGCAGATGCGGTGCTTGCCAACATGATCGGGGGATTCGGCAGTGGCGAATTGTGCGTGATCGGTGTGCAGGAGACCTCGGATGCCAAGCTGAAGGCTGGTAGTTGCCAGGATGTCAACGTTGCGCCAACCGCGAATGTGCAGATGACCTTCTTCCTCGGATCCGATGGTGCGCGGTACTTGTACCGTGACCAACGGGATGTGATCTGTGTCGACGCCAGTGGGAAGGAGTTGTGGCGGAAGAAGTTTGACGATGGCTCTGACCAAGTCTGGGTGTCGGGCGGAGCGTATATCTCCGATCGCAACATCGTGATTCGGGTGATTTGACACGCGCCATCGGCTCCGCACGGCAACGACCATTGACGCGACACGCCAAGCATGAGCGGGGTTTTTGATCCCGGGCAGCTCACAATGCGGATATGACGGAACCGCGGGAGTCGCCGCGTGGGGTCTCGCGTCAGACGTTCCTGCGCGGCGCCGTGGGCGCGTTGGCCGTCGGCGCGGTGTTCGGGTCGAGCCGGGCCAGTGCGGATCCGGCCGGCTGGGGTGACCTCTCGGCTGCCATCAACGGGAAAGTGGTACTTCCGGACAGCGGCGGGCAATTCGCTTCGGCCAAAAGTGTTTTCAACACCAACTTCAACGGCCTGACACCGGCGGCGGTCGTCACCCCGGCATCGGCGGCGGACGTGCAACGGGCGCTGGCCTTCGCTGCGACGCACAACCTCAAGGTTGCTCCTCGCGGCGGCGGGCACTCGTATGTGGGCGCGTCGACAGCCAACGGAACGATGGTGCTGGACCTGCGCCAACTGCCCGGTGACATCAACTACGACGCGGCGACCGGGCGTGTGACGGTAACGCCCGCGACCTCGCTGTACGCGATTCACCAGGCGCTGGCCGGTGCCGGGCGGGGCATCCCGACGGGTACCTGCCCGTCGGTCGGCGTCGCGGGGCACGCCCTGGGTGGTGGGCTGGGTGCCCAATCGCGGCACGCGGGCCTATTGAGTGATCAATTGGTGGCGGCGACCGTGGTGCTGCCGGGCGGCGCCGGGGTGACGGCCTCGGCCACCGAGAACCCGGATCTGTACTGGGCATTGCGCGGCGGTGGTGGCGGCAATTTCGGGGTGACGACGGCGCTGACCTTCGCCACGTTCCCGACCAGCGACGTGGACGTCGTCGGGCTGCATTTCCCGCTGGAGTCCTTCCCGCAGGTCCTCCTGGGCTGGCAGAACTGGCTGCGTACCGCCGACCGCAGCAGCTGGGCACTGGCCGACACCATCACCGATCCGCAGGGCGCGCACTGTCGCATCCTGGCGACCTGCCCGGCCGGGTCGGGCAGCAGCGTGGGAGCCGCCGTGATCAAGGCCGTGGGGCTGCAGCCGGCCAACACCGAGAACCGCACGTTCAACTACCTGGATCTGGTGAAGTTCCTGGCCGCCGACAATCTCAACCCGTCACCGCTCGGCTATGTCGGCGGATCCGACGTCTTCCCGACGATCACCCCGGCCGCGGCTCAGGGCATCGCTGCGGCATTCAACGCCTTCCCCGCGGGGGCCGGCCGCCCGATCGTCATCATGCATGCGCTCGACGGCGCGCTGGCCACCGTGGGCCCGGGTGACACCGCTTTTCCGTGGCGGCGGCAGTCCTCACTGGTGCAGTGGTATGTGGAAACCGCCGGTTCGCCTGCGGCAGCAGCCAACTGGCTGGCCACCGCCCATCAGGCGGTGGCGCCGTATTCGGCCGGCGGCTACGTCAACTATCTCGAGGCGAACCAACCGGCGTCGCGGTATTTCGGCGCCAATCTGTCCCGGTTGGCCGCTACTCGACAGAAGTATGACCCGGGACGGATCATGTTCTCGGGCTTGAACTTCTGAGGGAGAGAAGACTCATGGACGAGACGTTTCCGCAGACACCGGCCGCCGCGGCGGCCCTCGCGGTGGCAACGCGCTTCTACTCACCTGCCTTGCTCAACCACTGCATCCGTTCATATCTGTGGGGCGCGACGTATGCGGCGGCACATGGCATAGCTTTCGACGACGAGCTCTACTACGTCTCGGCACTGCTGCACGACATCGGGCTCACCGACCCGTTCGACAGTCACCGGGTGTCGTTCGAGGAGGCGGGTGGGGACCTGGCCTGGGTGTTCGGCGTGGCGGCCGGGTGGTCTGCCGACCGGGCCGGCAGGGCTACGGAGATCATCGTGTTGCACATGCGCGACGACATTTCGGCGGCGGTCGACCCTGAGTCGCATCTCTTGCAGGTGGCCACCGGCTGGGACGTCGTCGGACGCCGGCCGGAGGAGTTCCCCAGCGACGTGAGGACCGACGTCCTCGCGCGTTATCCCAGACATTCGTTCGGCCGCGAATTCATCGCGTGCTTCGAGGACCAGGCCGGCCGCAAACCAGGTGGCGCCGCTGCCGCATCGGTGGCCAACAATGGCGCCGACCGCATCCGGGCCAACCCGATGGACGCCTGAAGCTGGCAGGACCGGACAATCAGGTGCTCCCGGGACAGAGCAGCTGCCGCGGGCTTAGCCTCGAAACGTTGGGACTCACCTGCCACCCGGACGAGTGAAGGAACCGAGCATGCGAGCAACCGTGATGTATGGGGCCGGCGACGTGCGTGTCGAGGACGTACCCGACCCCGTTGTGAAGGAACCCACCGATGCGATCGTGCGGGTCACCCGAGCCTGCATCTGCGGTAGCGATCTGTGGCCGTACCAGTCGATGCCGCACAAGGACGGTGGCAGGCGGATGGGCCACGAATTCATCGGCATCGTCGAAGACGTCGGCGCTGACGTGTCCGGTTTGGGGCGCGGCGATCTGGTGGTCGCCCCCTTTGTGTGGGCGGACAACACGTGTGACTTCTGCCAGGAGGGATTGCAGACGTCGTGCCGTCACGGTGGTGGTTGGGGCGCTCCCGGCGTCGATGCCGGCCAGGGCGAGGCCGTGCGCGTCCCACAGGCGCAGGGCACGCTGGTGAAGCTTCCGGTGGCGGAGGACTCGGCGCTCATGCCGTCCCTGCTGACGTTGTCCGACGTCTTCTGCACCGGTCACCACGGCGTGGTCACGGCCGGGGTGGGGCCGGGATCTTCCGTGACCGTCATAGGTGACGGTGCGGTGGGGCTGTGCGCAGTGTTGGCCGCCAAGCGGCTGGGTGCCGAGCAGATCATCCTGAACGGCCGGCACACGGTCCGCACCGACCTCGGGCGCGAGTTCGGCGCCACCGACGTCGTCGCCGAACGCGGCGACGAAGCCGTCGAGAAGATCCGCGAACTCACCGGCGGTGACGGTACGCACGCGGTGATCGAATGTGTCGGGACCGAGCCGTCGCTGGCCACCGCCCTCGACGCGGTCCGCGCCGGTGGTCGCGTCAGCCGCCTGGGCGTATCTCAATACACCGAAGTGCCAATGGGTTTCGGCACGTTCTTCCGCAACGTCACCCTCACCGGCGGTGTCGCGCCCGCTCGCGCCTACATCGAGGAACTCATGCCCGATGTTCTCGACGGCGTCATCGAACCCGGTCGGGTGTTCGACCGGACCATCGGTCTCGACGAAACCCCCGACGGCTACCGCGCGATGGCCGACCGCGAGGCCCTCAAGGTGTTGATCGAGCCATGACACTGCTGCTTCAGGACCGCGATGAGCGTGGTGTCGTCACGGTCACCTTGAACCGCCCGCAGGCCTTCAACGCGCTGTCGGAGGCGATGCTGACCGCCCTCGGTGACGCGTTCGACGGGCTGGCCGAAGACCAGACCGTGCGGGCCGTGATCCTGGCAGCGTCCGGCAAGGCCTTCTGTGCTGGGCACGACCTCAAGGAAATGCGGGCCGAGCCGTCGCTGGCGTACTACGAGCGATTGTTCGAACAGTGCACCAAAGTGATGCTGTCGATTCAGCGCGTGCCCGTGCCGGTGATCGCGCGGGTCCAGGGGCTTGCCACCGCAGCGGGCTGCCAACTTGTCGCGATGTGCGACCTCGCGGTGGCGAGCGACGACGCACGGCTGGCGGTGAGCGGCGTCAATGTCGGGCTGTTCTGTGCAACTCCGGGAGTGGCTTTGTCGCGCAACGTGCCTCGCAAGGCCGCCTTCGAGATGCTGGTCACCGGTGAGTTCGTCTCTGCCGAGCAGGCCCGGTCGCTGGGGCTGGTCAACCGGGTGGCGGCAGCGGACGCCCTGGACGACGAGGTAGAGGCGCTGGTCGCGAGCATCGTGGCGAAGCCCCGGGTTGCCGTCGCGATGGGGAAAGCGTTGTTCTACCGGCAGATCGAGGCCGACATCGAGTCTGCCTATGCCGACGCGGGCACGACGATGGCCTGCAACATGATGGATCCGAGCGCGCTCGAAGGTGTGCAGGCCTTCGTCGAAAAGCGCTCTCCCACTTGGTCGGTGGCGTCGACGTAGCCGGCGGCGCCACCGACTGGTCGCGGCATCAGGCGGCGTGGCGGTGCCGGGTATCCGCCGAGGGGGCAATCAGGTTCTTCGATTCTCCACCGGGAAGGACAGCCATGGTCCGGTCTTCGGTGCGGACTTGGCCTTCGGCACGGTACATCTGGCGATAGCGATCCACCTGACCCTGGTCGACCGGGGTGGAGAACATGCTCACGTTGTTGGTCGGGGCGCCCGGTAACCGGGCAGCACTCAGTCTCCGGGCGCTTGCCCAGAAGCCGGCCACGGCGCTGCCGAGGCAGGCGATCATTGCAACCGCTGCGACGACCGCCAGGTTGCTGCCGAGCGCCATGGCCGTGACGAACAGTCCGAGTGCGACGAATGCGACAAGCAGGAGAACATACGCGACGTTGGAAACCGGAATGCGACGGAAAGCCTTCAGCATGGGATCACCTCGTAGGAATCGAATGTGCGGACGAACGAAACGCTACGCGGAGCGTATCGATCGATACGTATAGCGTAGCGCATAACCGGGTTGCGATATTCCCGGCAGGCGATTGGCGAGCGAAGGAGGCCGGGCGGTGGCGCAGGGAAGGGTCGAGGACGGCATCGCGGAATCGACGCTGCACCTGCTGCGGAGCGGCGGACCTCGGGCCGTGACGGTCGAGGCGGTGGCCGCGCACTCAGGAATCGCGAAAACGACGATCTACCGGCGTCATCCGAATCGAAGGGACATGCTCGCGAGCGCGCTGTCGCGCCTCGCGTCTCCGGGTCCGGTGGATCCAGATGCGACAGGACCCGAGCGACTGCGGTGGCTCATCGCGCAGGCGGTCGGGATGGTCGAGGACGGCATCGGCCTCGGTGGCCTGGCGGCGATGCTCACTGAGGATGACCCCGAATTCACCGCCGTTTTCAGGCGGATCCTCGTCGACCAACGTGCGGCGCTGGCTGCCGTGGTCGATGCCGCAAAAGCCGATGCTTCGATGCGCGCGGACATCGACACGGTGACGCTGATCGATGCGGTGGTCGGTGCCTACATCGCCGAAAGCGCCCGGACCGGCGGTGTCCAGCAGGGCTGGGATGAGCGCTTGTTCCGGCTCTTCTGGCCTACTGTGCGAGCGTCCGACTAGGCCACCGGCGTTGATTTCGGTTATCGCCGCTGCAACTCGATGACCGGGATGACCCGGTCGGTCTTGGTCTGGTATTCGCCGAATCCCGGCGCCTTCTCGACGATCCGTGGATAGGCGGCATCGCGCTCGGCCCGCGGCATTTCCCGAGCATGTACGTCGTAGGCGTCGGTGCCGATCTCGATGTGGGCATCGGGATGCGCGCGCAGATTGTGCAACCACGCGGGGTCGACGTCAGCGCCCGCATAGGAACCGACGATGGCGAGTTTCCCGTCGAGGTCGAACGCCATCACCGGGTTGACCCGTTCCTTGCCGGACTTGGCTCCGGTGGTGTGCAGCAGGAGCAGGGTCGCACCCTCGAACGGACCGCCGACCTTGCCTCCATTGGCCCGGAACTCGGCGATGATGTTGTCATTCCAGTTGTCTGCCATGGCTTCCTTCCTACGCCTGCGCACCGCGATGAGGCCCGCGGATCACGAAACCGCGGTCGTGGTGATGTGGACCGACGAGGTGAGGGTCTGGTGTACCGGGCAGCGCTCGGCGATGCCCATCAACCGTTCCCGTTGGGCGTCGTCGAGATCGCCGACCAACTCGATCTCGCGATCGATGTGGTCGATCATGCCCTTGGAGGTCTCACAGTCGGCGCAGTCCTTGGCATGAATGCGGGAGTGCCGCAACGCAACTCGTACCTGTTGAAGCGGCCAGCCTTTGCGGTTGGCATACATCCGCACCGTCATCGACGTACACGCACCCAGGCCGGCCAGCACCAGGTCATAGGGATTCGGGCCGGCGTCTCCGCCCACCGGAAGGGGCTCGTCGGCGATGAATTGGTGGCGGCCGGCGGTGATCTGCTGGGTGTAGGTGCCGGCCCCCGTCTCGGCCACGGTCACCACACCGACCGGCGATGCTGTGTCGCGCCCGGGTTCCTCAGATGTCATCCCGCTCTCCTCAACAAGTCGATCGATGGCTTTCCAGACCGGATCGTCGCATGAGTTGTCCGTCCGCAACCTGGGTACCGCGCGCTTGCGGGAACTGCTCGCCGAGGAAACCAGCTGTTGCAGGAAGTGGGATTTTATGGCTCCCGCAGCGCGCGTTTAGCGTCGGATTCATGGAGTGGAATTTTCAGTCGGCCGGTGAGTTGGCGGTCGCGTTGCGCGCCGGTGAAGTGTCCTCGGCGGAACTGACCGAGGCGGCGATCGCCGGGATCGAGCGGGATGATCCGGTGATCAACGCGATCTGTGTGCCCGACTTCGACCGGGCACGGGAGTCCGCGCGGGACGCCGACCGGGCACGTGCCCGGGGTGAAGACCGGCCGCTGCTGGGTATTCCGGTGACGGTCAAGGAGTCCTACAACATGGCCGGGCTGCCCACGACCTGGGGCATGCCGCAGTTCCGGGACTTCCGGCCGGCCGAGGACGCGGTACAGGTGTCGCGGCTCAAGGCCGCCGGTGCGGTGGTGCTGGGTAAGACCAACGTCCCGTTGGGGCTGCAAGACATCCAGACCTTCAACGACATCTACGGCACCACCAACAATCCGTGGGATCCCGGTCGTACCTCGGGCGGATCCTCAGGCGGCTCGGCGGCGGCCCTGGCCTCCGGGTTCGGCGCCCTGTCCATCGGCTCCGACCTCGCCGGATCGTTGCGGACCCCCGCGCATTTCTGCGGCGTCTACGCGCACAAGCCGACCCTCGGCCTGGCCGCGATCCGCGGTATGACCCCGCCGTCGACCCCGGCATTGCCGACCGAGTCCGACCTCGCCGTCGTCGGTCCGATGGCGCGCACTGCCCGCGATCTCGCGCTCCTGCTCGACGTGATGGCAGGACCGGACCCGCTGACTCTCGGTGTGGCACACCGGGTGACGCTGCCGCCCCCGCGTCATGAGGGCCTCGGCGACTTCCGGGTCCTGGTCCTCGACGAGCATCCGTTCCTCGCAACCTCAGCCGCGGTGCGCGCCGGCATCAGCCGGGTGGCGGATGCCCTTGCTTCCAGCGGTGCCCGCGTCGAACGACACAGTCCACTGCTGCCAGATCTGGCCGACGCCGCGCTGCTGTACACGCAGTTGCTGTTTTCCAGCACCTCGGCGCGATTCCCTGTCGACGCGTACGAGCAGCTGCAAACCCTCGCCGCCGGCCTGAGCCCAGACGATCAGAGCCTCGACGCGGCGCGGCTCCGCGGAATGGTGTTGAGCCACCGCGATTGGATCGAGGTGAACATTCTTCGTGAGCTCCACCGTCAGGGCTGGCGACAGTTGTTCGGTGAGTTCGATGTCGTGGTGTGCCCGATCACGCCGACTCCCGCGTTCCCTCACGACCACAACCCAGATCTGTTGGAACGTCGGATCGATGTCGACGGCGTCGAGTACGCGTACTTCGACCAGCTCGTGTGGGCCGGTGCGGCCACGATGCCCGGCCTGCCCGCTACCGCCGTACCGGCGGGGCGGTCCGCCGAGGGACTGCCGGTGGGGGTCCAGCTCATCGGTCCGATGTTCGAGGACCGCACCCCGCTGCGGCTGGCCGAACTGCTCGAACAGCAGATCGGTGGCTTCCAGGCACCTCCGGGTGCCTAGTCCGCCAACGTCACGTCGACCGACGCCAGGCGTGCCGGATCGCCGATGATGTCGATGACATGGATCCGGCCGTCCCGAATGTCAAGGCGCAGTAGGGACTTGAGCTGGCCGCCGGGCGCGACGACGATGCCCGCGGCGCCATCGAGAACGGCGACCTCGCCGCCGCGCGCTGTCGCGGCGAACAGCTTGGACTCCTCGACGAACTCCCGGGCGCCCCGAAGCTCGACGGGAATGTGCCCGCCGACGAGCACTCGGTCCACGCGGCGCACCACGTCGGGGTCGAGGATCTCCAACAGAGCGTCGAGGTCGCCCTCCTGCGAGGCTGCCAGGAAAGCTCGCGCGACGGACAGGTGTTCGGCGGTGGGGCGAGCCGCGCCGGTTGCACCCCGCACCCGCTCCCGGGCCCGGCTGGCCAGCTTCTTGGTGGCCGCCGGCGTGCGGTCGAGCAGCGCGGCGATGTCGTCGAAGGGCACGGCGAAGGCGTCGTGCAGAACGAACGCCACGCGCTGGGCGGGGGAGAGCCGGTCGAGCACCACCAGCAGGGCGCGGCCCACCGACTCGGCCATGGCCACCTGTTCCTCGGCGGCCGGAGCCACGGCAGCAGGAACGTGCTCGTCGGCGCCGAGCACTTCCGCGCGGCGTTTCCGCTCCCGGAGTCGGTCGAGGCATTCGTGGGCGGTCACCGTGGTGAACCAGCCAGTCGGATTGGTCACCTCGGCGATGCCGCGCCGGCTCACTTTCAGCCACGCGGCCTGGACCGCGTCGTCGGCGTCATGCACCGAGCCGAGCAGTCGGTGGGCAACCTCGCGTAAGTGGTGCCGATCCTCCTCGAACCGGGCGGCCAGGGTCTCCAGATCGGTCACAGCGTCACCTTCCGGGCGTCGGAAACGTCATCAAGGTGAACCACCACCGCAGCATCCGAACATGGGAGACGACCATCATGACCCTACAACTCGGCATGATCGCGGCCGTGATCGTCGCGATCGCCATCGTGGCCAATGGGGCGATGGCTGTCGCGGACCTCGCCGCGGTCCGCTTCGTCCTCGCGAACTCCGCCGAGGTCGGTGTCCCGCGGAGTTGGGTACCGACCCTCGGACTGCTCAAGGGCGCGGGCGCGGTCGGACTGCTCGTGGGCCTGTTGGCCTTCCCGCCGCTGGGTATCGCCGCCGCGATCGGGCTGATCGCGTTCTTCGTCGGCGCCGTCATCACCCACATCCGCGCGGGCGTGTTCTACAACATCGCCTTTCCCGCCGCGTTCCTCGTGCTCGCGGTCCTCGCGCTTGGGGCCTTCCTGGCGGGCTGACCCTGGCTGTGGATGCCAGGAACTGCAAAGGCCCCATCCCTCGCGGAATGGAGCCTCTGCAGTTCGGCGTGTGAAGTTTGCTGTGGGATTCAGGCGCTGCGGCGGATCCCCCGCTTGAGCAAGAGCTCGCGCTCGGACTCGCTCAAGCCGCCCCAGATGCCATAGGGCTCGCCGACGGCGAGCGCGTGGGTGCGGCACTGGGTGATCACCGGGCAGCTGCGGCACATCTCCTTGGCGCGAACCTCGCGTTGCGCCCGGGCCCGCCCGCGCTCGCCATCGGGATGGAAGAACACTGACGAATCGACTCCACGGCAAAGTCCCTGCATTTGCCAATCCCAGATATCCGCATTGGGTCCGGGAAGTTGCTGCGGCTGCGGCATTTGGAAAACCCCTCTCTGCTCGCCCATTTCGCCAAAAGTGGGCGGGTTTGAGTCGGTGGAACCGAACTGAGCACATGTCGCCGATGACCGCTCGTGCACACAAACTAGGGGGGCCCGATAAAGCGAGTCAATACCTTGCCGATGTGCTAAAGGACATAACCGCAGGTCGAGAATTTACATCACGTTCATCATTGTGACGCGGTGACCGAGACATCGGTGTTAAGGATCTGCTAGAGGTCATCGGATTTTCCCTGCTCGGACCAGAGGTGTCGTCATGCGCTATTCCGGCCGGGCGATAGTTAGTTGACCTGCCATTAACATTCGAGCCATCAATTGTTAACTAATTGTCGCCGGCAACGTGAATTCCGGCGTATCCGTCGGTACCGGGTTGCCCACGAACCCGGCGGTACCGACGGTATTGATAGCGTCGCTGACCGATGACTGCAATCGCAGGGGCCGCCGCGGCCCTGGCTGACGCTGCCTTCGGGGCCGACCCCGGCCGCTGGCCGCTGCCCGGCGCGACCACCCCGCACGAGCGCTGGCTGCGGGCGGTCGCCGCCGGCGGGCAGGGGCGCTACGCCTGTGCGCTCACCGAGCTTGCCGAGATCCTGCGGTGCCAGGACTCGGGTCCGTTGGTCTCGCTGGCCCACAGCACCCGCGCCTCGTTTCTTCGCCAGCTGGGTGGGCACGCGCGCGCTCGCGGCGCCGACGGCCAGGCGTGGGCGCACCGCGGCGACGATGACGAGGCCGCCGGCGACGCGCTCATCGGGCTCGCCGCCGACGCCCTGGGGATGGGCCGGTTCGGGGTGTCGGCCCGCCTGCTCGACCGGGCTCGCGCCATAGACACCCCCGGCGACTCGCGGCAGCGGATCCGGCTGTCGTGGGTGAGCGCCGAACTGGCCATGGTCCAGGGCCACGGCGCCGAGGCCGTCGAACATGCCCGATGCGGAGTCGCGGCCGCGGCCGGTCACCGCTCGACGCGCCACACCGTCAAATCCGACGTCGTGCTGGCCGCGGCGTTGTGCAGTGCCGGCGAGCTCGACGCCGCGCGGGAGGTCGCCGACGCGGCACTGCCGGCCACCGAGAAATTCGGACTGATCCCGCTGCGCTGGGCGTTGGCCTGCGTGCTGACCGACATCGGCAGCGAGTCACACGACGCTGCCCAAATCAACCGGATCCGGGACCTCGGCGCCGATACAGTGCGTCGCAGAGGCGGGGTGTGGGCCGGCGCCTAGATCCGGCACCGGCAGGGCCCTGCCTCATCGATCGTTATTGTTTAGCTGAGCCAATCCGCCCCGAGTGTCGGTGCAACGTAACGCTGGAGAGATCGCCCACGATGACAAGTTCGGGAGACCGTCTCGACATTGTCGTTGCTGACGCAGTGGCAGGTGATCGGAACGCGCTCTCGGAAGTGCTGGAGATCATTCGGCCGATCGTCGTTCGGTATGTCCGGGCGAGGGTGGGGGCGACCGAGCGCAGTGGTCTATCAGCTGATGACGTTGCGCAGGAGGTTTGCTTGGCCGCCATTACGGCGCTGCCGCGCTACAAGGATCAGGGACGCCCGTTCCTGGCCTTTGTCTACGGCATCGCTGCGCACAAGGTTGCTGACGCGCATCGCGCGGCAGCCAGGAACCGTGCCGAGCCCACCGAGGTGGTGCCCGAGCGGTTCTCCCTTGACGCGGGGCCCGAGCAGACCGCTCTCGACACCGAGTCTTCTGAACGGATGGCCAGGCTGCTGTCCGTGCTGCCCGAGAAGCAGCGCGAGATCCTGATCCTGCGCATCGTGGTCGGCATGAGCGCCGAGGAGACCGCGGAGGCCGTCGGAAGCACCGCCGGCGCCGTGCGCGTCGCGCAGCACCGTGCGCTCGCCCGGCTGAAGAACGAGATCATGGCGACGGGGCGCGACCATGCCTGACTTCGGCCGCTGGACCTCAAACGGTGGTGATCCGTCCCTCAACGAGATCAACCGGTCCGAGAAATTCATCGAGGCGCTGTCCCTCGAGCGGCAGGTCTATGCGACCGACCGGGAGGAGGCCGAACTGGCCGTCCTGCTGGCCGGTTGGCGCGACGACGCACGACAAACCCCGATGGCGGGCATCGCGACACCGCGTGAGGCCGTCAAGGCGCTCGACAAGGCGACCGGGCAGGGTCGGGTGCGCATCCCGATGGCGCTGGTGGGCTCCATGGCGGCCGCGGTGCTGTGCCTCGGCGGGTTCGGTGCGGCCGTGTACGGCTCCGGCCCGGGCGATGCCCTCTACGGTGTGCGCGGACTGGTCTTCGGGTCCGCGCCGGTAACCCGCGACGTGGGCGTCGAACTGGCGTCGAGCGAGCTCAAGCAGGTTCAGCAGATGATCGACGATGGGCAGTGGGAGCAGGCCCAGCAGAAGCTGCAGACCATCACGACCACGGTCGCCACTGTCGGCGACGAGCAGCGCAAGCAGGAACTCGTCGACCAATGGCAGCAGCTGTCGGTCAAGGTGGAGAACCGCGACCCGAACGCGACCGTGCCGCCCAATGCGCCGCCGGTGGTGTTACCCGAGGTGACGGTGACGACGACGCCGCAGTCCCCGTCCACGCCGGGGGAGACGACGCCGACGTCGCCTTCGGTACCGACGACCGGGCCTTCGACCTCGCCGACAGAGCCCAGCCCGGGTTCGGAGACGTCCACGTCACCCACGTCGCCGTCGGAGAACCCGACGTCGCAACCGTCGACCAGCCAGCCGTCGACGCCGCCGTCGTCGACCACGGCCCCGACGCCGTCGAGCAGTGCCGAGCCGACGACGAGTGCGCCGGCCACTGCGACAGAGTCCTCGCCTGTCTCAACGCCGGCGGCGCCTCGCACGTCCTCGGCGCCGACCACCACGGCCGCGCCGGCGGCCGAAGCACCCCCGGTGACCACTACGACTGTCGCGCCGACCATCGAGCCGACATCTGTGCCGTCCGCGCCGTCGGTGCGTACTACGCAGGCCGCGCCTGTGGAGCCCAGCAGTGGCGGAGGTCACGAAAGCCCGTCGGGCGGACATAACGGAGAGGGCCCGGCATCGCCGGGGATCGAAGTGCCCCTGTTGCCGGGGCTAGGCGGCGGTCAGCGGTAGCCGTCGGTGTCCGACGTGGCCTCGTTGAGGGACGCATCGGCATAGCCGCGGCAGTAGTCCCACGTCACGTAGGCATCGGGCTCGGGGTCGTAGGCCGGCTCGTGCGGGCGCACCGTGCCGTCGACGAGCAGCTGCAGCAGGTTGGCCCGCAGCATGTCCCAGTCGTGGTAGTGGTCCTGCTGGCATTCGTCACAGCAGACGACGAGACCGCGAATTCCCTTGTGCGCCAACAGCGCCTCGTACACCGCGAGATCAGCTAGATCAGCCTCGACAGCCGTCCGTTCCTGGGGGTCCAGCGGCTGGCCCGGCTCGATCGCGTCCAGCGCAGCAGAAGGATCGCAAGGATCATCGGCAAACGGATCGGGCGGCAAACCAGGGGGGAGGTGGTCACGCACGAGTCCCACACTACGCAGCCGCACAGGTATCGCGCCAGCCGTCCTGATGCGCGGGGGGATGTGCACCCTGAGGTGCAAGGAACGGCAACATCACTGTCAATAACCGAGCCGATAGAATCGGGTTATAAGCCCCACGCCTGCCACTGGAGGCCCCACCCATGTCGATCGCTGAAAGCAGCGTTCCCATTGCCGTACCGGTGTCGACCGGCGGCGACGATCCCACCAAGATCGCGATGCTCGGTCTCACCTTTGATGACGTCCTGCTGCTGCCGGCTGCCTCGGATGTGGTCCCGGCCACCGCTGACACCTCGAGCCAGCTGACCCGGAACATCCGCCTGCGGGTGCCGATGGTCAGCTCCGCGATGGACACCGTCACCGAATCGCGGATGGCCATCGCGATGGCCCGCGCCGGTGGGATGGGCGTGCTGCACCGCAACCTTCCGGCCGCCGAACAGGCCGCCCAGGTGGAGACGGTGAAGAGGTCGGAGGCCGGTATGGTCACCGACCCGGTCACCTGCTCGCCCACCAACACCCTGGCCGAGGTCGACGCGATGTGCGCCCGGTTCCGGATCTCGGGGCTGCCGGTCGTCGACGAGGCCGGGCAACTCGTCGGGATCATCACCAACCGCGACATGCGCTTCGAGGTCGACGAGAACAAGCCCGTCGCCGAGGTGATGACCAAGACGCCGCTGATCACCGCCCAGGAAGGCGTGTCCGCCGAGGCTGCCCTCGGCCTGCTGCGCCGCCACAAGATCGAGAAGCTGCCGATCGTCGACGGTCACGGCAAGCTGACCGGCCTGATCACCGTCAAGGACTTCGTCAAGACCGAGCAGTTCCCGTTGGCCACCAAGGACAGCGACGGCCGGCTCCTGGTCGGCGCTGCGGTGGGCGTCGGCGACGACGCCTGGGCGAGGGCCATGACACTGGTCGACGCCGGAGTCGACGTGCTGATCGTCGACACCGCCCACGCCCACAACCGCGGCGTGCTCGACATGGTGGCGCGGGTGAAGCAGACCGTGGGCGACCGCGTCGAGGTCGTCGGCGGCAACGTCGCGACCCGCGCCGCGGCAGCGGCGCTGGTGCAGGCCGGCGCCGACGCGGTCAAGGTCGGTGTGGGCCCCGGCTCGATCTGCACCACCCGCGTGGTCGCCGGTGTCGGCGCCCCGCAGATCACCGCGATCCTCGAAGCCGTCGCCGCCTGCAAGCCCTACGGCGTGCCGGTGATCGCCGACGGCGGCCTGCAGTACTCGGGCGACATCGCCAAGGCGCTGGCGGCCGGCGCATCGACGGCCATGCTGGGCTCGCTGCTGGCCGGCACCGCCGAGTCGCCGGGCGACCTGATCTTCGTCAACGGCAAGCAGTTCAAGAGTTACCGCGGCATGGGCTCGCTGGGTGCCATGCAGGGACGCGGCGGTGGCAAGTCCTACTCCAAGGACCGCTACTTCCAGGACGACGTGCTCTCCGAGGACAAGCTGGTGCCCGAGGGCATCGAGGGCCGGGTGCCGTTCCGGGGGCCGCTGGGCTCGGTGATCCACCAGCTCACCGGCGGGCTGCGGGCAGCCATGGGCTACACCGGCTCGGCGACCATCGAGCAGTTGCAGCAGGCGCAGTTCGTCCAGATCACGGCGGCCGGGTTGAAGGAAAGCCACCCGCACGACATCACCATGACTGTCGAGGCCCCCAACTACTACACCCGCTGAATCGGTGGGGCAGGAGACTAAGAACAGTCATGCGCGACATGGTTGAAATCGGCATGGGCAGGACCGCCCGCCGTACCTATGAGCTCGACGACGTCACGATCGTGCCCTCGCGGCGCACCCGTTCGTCCCAGGATGTCTCGACGGCCTGGCAGCTCGATGCCTACCGCTTCGAGGTTCCGGTCATCGCACACCCGACCGACTCGCTGGTGTCGGTGGAGTTCGCGATCGAGATGGGGCGCCTCGGCGGTCTCGGCGTGCTCAACGGCGAGGGGCTGATCGGCCGGCATGCCGATGTCGAGGAGAAGATCGCGAAGGTCCTCGATGTCGCGGCGAACGCCGACGACGACTCTGCGGCGATCCGCATGCTGCAGCAGCTGCACGCCGCCCCGCTGGACCCCGACCTGCTCGGCGCGGCGGTCGCGCGCATCCGCGAAGCCGGCGTGACCACGGCGGTCCGCGTCAGCCCGCAGAACGCTCAGGCCCTGACCCCGACGCTGGTGGCCGCCGGGATCGACCTGCTGGTCATCCAGGGCACCATCATCTCCGCCGAGCGGGTCGCGTCCGACGGCGAGCCGCTCAACCTGAAGACCTTCATCTCCGAGCTCGACGTGCCGGTGGTGGCCGGCGGCGTGCTCGACCATCGCACCGCGCTGCACCTGATGCGCACCGGCGCGGCCGGCGTGATCGTCGGCTACGGCTCCACTGCCGGGGTCACCACCAGCGACGAAGTGCTGGGCATCAGCGTGCCGATGGCCACGGCGATCGCCGACGCGGCGGCCGCCCGCCGTGAATACCTCGACGAGACCGGCGGCCGCTACGTGCACGTGCTGGCCGACGGCGACATCCACACCTCCGGTGACCTGGCCAAGGCGATCGCCTGCGGCGCCGACGCCGTCGTGCTCGGTACTCCGCTGGCAGTGGCCGACGAGGCGCAGGGCAGCGGTTGGTTCTGGCCGTCGGCGGCGGCTCACCCGTCGTTGCCGCGGGGCGCGCTGCTGCAGGTGGCGGTCGGGGAGCGGCCCAGTCTGGAGCAGGTGCTCACCGGACCGTCCGACGATCCGTTCGGCTCGTTGAACCTGGTCGGCGGTCTGCGTCGGTCGATGGCCAAGGCCGGGTACTGCGATCTCAAGGAATTCCAGAAGGTCGGCCTGACGGTCGGTTCCTGATCTCGGCGGGATCCCCAGACCGGGCCCGCTGCGCCGTTTTCTGCACCAGGGTTGTGCTCGGGCGCTGATCGCGACCCTGAGGTAGAAATCGGTAGAGGTCGCCGCCCCATGGAGAAATTCTTCTTTACAAGTTAGGGCCTCCTGTCTAGAAGTTACCTGCGGGTAGCGTCATACTGGTCACATGCAGCCTGACTATGACGTCTTGGTGATCGGTTCGGGATTCGGCGGCAGCGTCAGCGCGCTGCGCCTCACCGAGAAGGGCTATCGGGTCGGAGTACTCGAAGCCGGCCGGCGGTTCACCGACGCCGACTTCGCCAAGACCTCGTGGGATCTGCGCAAGTTCCTCTGGGCGCCGCAGCTGGGCATGTATGGCATCCAGCGCATCCATCTGCTGCGCAACGTCATGATCCTGGCCGGCGCCGGTGTCGGCGGTGGATCCCTCAATTACGCCAACACCCTGTACGTGCCGCCGGACCCGTTCTTCAACGACCCGCAGTGGAAGGACATCACCGACTGGCGCGCCGAGTTGATGCCGCACTACGACCAGGCTCAGCGGATGCTCGGGGTCGTGAAGAACCCGACCTTCACCGACGCGGACCGCATCGTCAAAGAGGTCGCCGACGACATGGGTTGCGGGGATACGTTCGTCGCCACACCGGTTGGCGTGTTCTTCGGTCCCGACGGTGAGATGACCCCCGGCAAGACCGTGCCGGATCCCTTCTTCGGCGGAGTCGGCCCGGCCCGCACCGGGTGTATCGAGTGTGGCGAGTGCATGACCGGTTGCCGTCACGGCGCCAAGAACACGCTCGTCAAGAATTACCTTGGCCTGGCGGAATCGGCCGGCGCGCAAGTACATCCGTTGACCACCGTGACGAGTTTCGAGCAGCGTGCCGACGGTGTCTGGGAGGTCACCACCGTGCGGACCGGCAGCAAGCTGCGTCGTCACCGCAAGACTTTCACTGCGAATCATCTGATCTTGGCGGCCGGGACGTACAACACCCAGAAGCTGCTGTTCAAGATGCGGGACACCGGCAAGCTGAACAAGCTCTCCGACAAGCTGGGCGTGCTGACCCGGACCAACTCCGAGTCCATCGTGGGGGCGCAGACCCTCACGGTGACACCCGGCATGGATCTCACCCATGGCGTGGCGATCACCTCATCGGTGCATCCCACCTCCGACACCCATGTGGAACCGGTGCGCTACGGCAAGGGTTCCAACGCGATGGGCCTGCTGCAGACGCTGATGACCGACGGCACCGGGCCGAAGGGCACCGACGTTCCTCGTTGGCGGCAGTTCCTCGATCAGGCCCGCGAGGATCCGGGCAAGCTGGTCCGGCTCCTCAACCCGCAGCGGTGGAGCGAGCGCACGGTGATCGCGCTGGTGATGCAGCACCTGGACAACTCGATCACCACCTTCACCAAGCGTGGGCCCGGGGGCAAGCGGGTGATGACGTCCAAACAGGGCCACGGTGAACCGAATCCGACGTGGATCCCGGTGGGCAACGAGTTCACCAGGCGGATGGCGGAGAAGGTCGACGGCGTCGCGGGTGGCACCTGGGGCGAGCTGTTCAACATCCCGCTCACGGCGCACTTCCTCGGTGGGGCGGCGATCGGCGACAGCGCCGAGCACGGTGTCATCGACCCGTACCAGCGGGTGTACAACTACCCGACGCTCTACGTCATGGACGGCGCGGCGATATCGGCGAACCTCGGCGTGAACCCGTCGCTTTCGATCACCGCGCAGGCCGAACGCGCGGCGTCGCTCTGGCCGAACAAGGGCCAGAACGACGAGCGTCCGGCTCAAGGTGAGTCCTACCGGAAGCTGGCGCCGATCGCTCCCGAGCGTCCCGTGGTGCCGGCCGAGGCTCCCGGGGGGTTGCGGCGGCTGCCGATCGAACCCGTCAACACGGGCGGTTAGCCCCCGCCGCATTCCGGGTACCTAACCCTCGCCGGGCGGCACCGTCCGGCGAGGAAGGGTGTGGCGATGCGAAAGGCATTTCACGACGAGTTGGCGGCATTGTCCGACCAACTGGCCGAGATGTGTGCACTGGCGGTCAGCGCGATGCAGCGGGCCAACGAGGCCCTGCTCGACTCCGATCTGTCCTTGGCCGAGCAGGTCATCGCCGACCACGAACACATCGCCGACTACAACCGCCGCATCGAGGAGTCCGCATTCCGGCTGCTGGTCCTCCAGCAGCCTGTCGCCGGCGAGTTGCGCACAGTGGTCGGGTCGATGCACATCGCCGCCGATATCGACCGGATGGGCGCGCTCGCTGTCCATGTCGCCGACATCTCCCGGTTGCGTCACCCCGATTGCGCCCTGCCTGACGAAGTGCGCGCGAGTTTCACCGACATGGGATCGCAAGCCGTCCGGTTGGCGCAGACCGCGCAAGAGGTGCTGGTGTCGCGGGATCCGGACGCCGCCGCGCGACTGCGCGACGAAGACGACGGCGTCGACGCCGAGCACCGCCACCTGTTCACCCTGCTGCTGGACCGTCAGTGGGAGGACGGGGTGTGCTCGGCTGTCGACGTCGCACTGCTGGGCCGCTACTACGAGCGGTATGCCGACCACGCCGTCGAGATCGGCAAGCGGGTGATCTTCGAGGCCACGGGTGGACGGCCCGTGCACAAGAAATTGGCCTGAGCCGGTTACCGCCCGTCCGGGCTGGATTCCAGCAGCGCGGTGAACAAGCGGGTGAGGGTGTCGATGTCGATCGTTCCCGGCTGCAGCACCTCCTCGGTGGCGATCCCCGAGATGATGGTGACCACCAGCTGCGCGAGTGCCGACAGTTGCTTGCCGGGCAGTGACGTCCCGGCCTGTTCGACGATGCGCAAGGCTTGATCGGCGGCTGTCCGGCGGCGGGCCACCAGGCGTTCGCGCAGCTCGGGATCGCGCACTGCGCGCAGCCAGTACTCGATCAGGACGATCTGGTATTCGGTCTGGTCGTGGATCGAGTCCAGCGTTGCGCGACTCAGCGCCGCGGCGATCGCGGCGGTGTCGCCCTGCCCGCTGTCGAGGGCGGTCGCGATGAGTGCGCCGCGGCTCTCGAACTGCCGGTCCAACAGCGCCAGGAACAGCTCGTCCTTGGATTCGAAGTTGGAGTACACCGCTCCCTTGGTGAAGCCCGCGGCCTGACCGATGGCGTCGATGGTGGCGCCGGCGAAGCCTTCTGCGGCGAAAACCGTCAGCGCGGCATCCAGAATCCGGTCGCGCACCTCGTCGCGGGTCGGGCGCGTACGTGCCGGTTTGACAGCAGTCATGACCAACACAATACTCGCTAGTATCGAATGGATACCAGTGAGTATCGAAAGGTCGGAGATGGAAGACAGGGACGACGCCGGGGACACCTCGGAGACCGAGGCGTGCGAAGCGTCCGAAGCGGCGTCCGAGGTGGACGACGCCCAGGAAGACGCTGAGGACACGCAAGGCGCGCCTCAGATCACCACGGTGGGACTCGGGGTCGATGGCGAGCACGGCCCGCTGTTCTCCGACATCGACCTGGAGCTCACCCCGGGATTCCACGCCATCCAGATGCCCGGGGGATGGGGCCAGACTGCGCTGCTGCTGACGCTGGCCGGCCGCCTTGCACCCACCCACGGCACCGTCACCGTCTGCGGCGAGTCCCGGCCCCGCGACATCCGCCGACATTGCGCGATCGCGGCGTTCGCCGACATCGACGAACTCGAGGACTCGGTCACCGTCCAGACGGTGCTCGCCGAGCAGCGCCGCTGGCTGGCCCCGTGGTACCGGCGGGTGCCGGCGCAAGCCGGCGAGTCCGCACTACGCGAGGTCTTCGGCGACCTGACGCCGCCCGCGCCGGAAACGTACATCAGCGAACTGTCCGACCTCGACCTGTTCCTGCTGAAGGTCACCCTGGCGCTGTTCTCGAATCGCCCCATCCTCGTGGTCGGTGACCTCGAACAGGTCCGGGACAACTGCCGGCGCGCAATCGCGGTCGAGCGGCTCGGCGCCATCGCCACCCAGCGCAGTGTCGTTGTCGGAGTGACCAATCCGCTCGGCCATGAAGCTCCTGACCACGACCTGCACGATCACCGCATCCTTACCGGAAAGAACTCGTGATGCTGAATCGCCTTCGCGCAAGCGGCTCATCTCGGCTGAATGATCTTCGCGCAAGCGGCTCATCTCGGCTGAAGGATCTTCGCGCAAGCGGCTCATCCCCGATAGCCGGTCTCGCCTTCGGCTCGGAAATCAAACGCTTCGGCCGCAGCCGGATGACGCGGGCTGCGATCGTGGTGCTGATGTTGCTACCGCTCGTCTACGGTGCCCTGTATCTCTGGGCCTACTGGGACCCGTTCGGTCAGGTCGACAAAATGCCGGTGGCACTGGTCAATTCGGACCGGGGTGCCGTGGTGTCGGGACAGCACGTCAATGTCGGCGCTGAGATCGCCAAGAGCCTGACCGACGATGCCAGCCTGAACTGGCATGTACTGGATGAGGAAGAGGCCCGCAAGGGCGTCGACCACGGCACGTACTACTTCATGCTCGAGCTGCCACCGGATTTCAGTGAGGCGATCGCGTCGCCGCTGACCGGCCAGCCCAAGCAGGCCAACCTGAACGCGGTGTACAACGACGCCAACAACTACATTTCATCGAACATCGGCCGCACCGCCATCGACCAGGTGCTCAATGCGGTGTCGACGCGGATCTCCGGCCAGGCGGTCAACCAGGTGCTCTCTGTGGTGGTCAGCTCGGGTGCCGGGATCAAGCAGGCTGCCGACGGTGCGGCCCAACTCGCTGACGGCGCAGTGAAAGTCGATGACGGCGCCGGCCAGTTGGCCACCGGTCTGCACACTGCCCGGTCCGGTTCGGCGCAGCTCGCCACCGGCGCCAAGCAGCTCTCCGATGGGATCAACAAGGCCACCGATCCGCTGGTGGCGGTGAGCTCGGCGCTGTCGAAGATCGGTGGTGACACGCAGAAACTGGAAGACGGCACAATTGCCCTGCGGCAGGCCAATGACCAGATCGGTGCCATCACCGGGGCACAGGACTCCGCCGCGACGGCGTTGACCTCGGTGATCGACCAGCTGTCGGCCAGCTCGGATCCGATCGCCAACAACGCCGCCGGAACTCTGCGCGGCGTCCAGGGCGACCTTCGGGCCCACCAGTTCACTCCGCAGATCCGCCAGCAGCTCACCGACGCCGAGAACGCGGCGATCTCGATGACCTCGTCGCTGCGCAACCCCGGCAGCCCGTTGAACTCCGCGCTCGATCAGGTGGGCAGCAAGAACCAGGAACTCAGTGCGAAACTCAATGAGTTGCGCGGAGGAGCTCAGCAGCTGGCCTCTGGCAATGCCGAATTGGCCAGTGGGATCGCCAAACTCGACACGGGGGCCGGGCAGCTGAAGTCCGGCACCACGCAGCTGCGAAGCGGATCGGCCGAGTTGGCCACCAAGCTCGCCGACGGTGCCGGTCAGGTACCGGATTGGACGCCTGCGCAGAAGGACGCGATCGCCGACACCATCGGTGGCCCGGTTCACCTGCAGAACTCGGCGGAGAACTCCGCGCCCAACTTCGGCACCGGGATGGCACCGTTCTTCATCACACTCGCCCTGTTCTTCGGCGCGCTGGTGCTGTGGATGGTGTTGCGCCCGTTGCAGAACCGCCCGATAGCCGCGGAGGTGCTGGCGATCCGGGTGGTGCTCGCCAGCTACCTGCCCGCGGCGTTCATCGGGGTGTTCCAGGCGATCATCCTGTACTGCGTAGTGCGGTTCGCGCTCGGCATGCAGGTGGTGCATCCGGTCGCGATGCTGGGCTTCATGATCCTCGTGTCATGCGCGTTCGTCGCCGCGACGCAAGCGGTCAACGCCCTCGTCGGCCCCGCGGTCGGACGCGTGCTGTTGATGGCGCTGCTGATGCTCCAGTTGGTCAGCGCCGGCGGGATGTATCCGGTGGAGACGACGTCCCGGCCGTTCCAGGTATTCCATGCCTACGATCCGATGACGTACGGCGTCAACGGATTACGCCAGCTCATCCTGGGCGGTATCGATCACCGGCTGTGGCAGGCGATCATCACACTGCTGGTGATCTGGGCGGGTGCCCTGACCATTTCGGCATTGTCGGCCCGGCGCAACCGCCTGTGGAACATGACCAGGCTGATGCCCGCGATCAAGATGTGAGTCAGACCGCCTGCAGCAGAGCGGCATCGGCGAGGGGACGGCTGGGCTGTCCGTGGATGTCGACGGGGACATCGCCGGACAGCGTCACCCGGTGCATCACTCGGCGCTGATCGTCGTAGTCGTCGACCGCACGGTGCTGCGTGGCCCGGTTGTCCCACATCGCGACGTCACCGGGAGCCCAGCTCCAGCGAATCGTATTCTCCGGCATGGTGATGCGTCGTTGCAGCAGCTCTAGCAGGGTGGCGGATTCATGGCTGTCCAGGCCGAGGAAGCCGCGGGTGAAGTCACCGGCCACCAGGGTGCGTTCGCCGGTTTCCGGATGCACCCGCACCACCGGGTGCTCGGTGCGGAAGTCGGGTTTCTCGAACGCGGCCCGCATCAGCTGCTGTTCCTCGCTCAGGGCAGCAACCGGTGCTGCTGCGTAGTCGAAGCGGTTGCTGTGGACGGCCCACAGGTTTTCGGTGAGGGCTTTCAGCGGTGCGGGCAGGTGATCGTAGGCGGCCGCGGTCGAGGCCCACAGGGTGGATCCACCGTAAGCGGGGAGCGTCACCGCTCGCAGGATCGAGATGGCCGGGTAGTCCGGCACGAACGTGACATCGGTATGCCAGCGGGTGGCCTTGGCGTACTCGGAGTCGAGCGGGGTGATGAGCGGGGCGTCCTCCTGCTTGAGCGCGTGGTGGCCGACGGGCTTGCCCATCAGCCGCGCGAAGGCGTGGTGCTCCTCGTCGGTGAGGTCGTGCTGGCCGCTGAAGAAGACCACCTTGTGCTCGAGGAGCGCACGTCGGATCTCGGCGACGGTGGCCGCGTCGAGATTCCCGCCCAGTTTCACCCCGTCGATACGGGCACCGATGCGGCTGCCGAGCTTTGTGACGGTGAGGGGAGTGGTGGAAGCAGTCATCGGTGTCCTTTTCGCTGGCGGGAACGACTGTAGTCAAGTGACTACACTTGCATGTGAGCTAGTGTAACCACATGACTACACCGACGCCACCGGACAAGGCTGCGGCCGGCCCGGTCGGCAAGGATGAGGTGGTGGCGGCCGCGTTGTCCGCGGCGGCGGAGCTGTTCGCCGAGCGTGGTCCGGCGGCGACGTCGATCCGCGACATCGCCGCCAGGTCCAAGGTCAACCACGGGCTGATCTACCGGCACTTCGGCACCAAGGAGCAATTGGTCGGCGCGGTGCTCGAGCATCTGGGCGGCCGGCTCACCGCGCTTTTGGACGGCGACGTATCCGAGGCCGAGGTCGAACAAAACTTGGACCAGCACATGCGCGTGATGGCCAGGGCACTGCTCGACGGCTACCCGATCGGCCAACTGCAGACCCGGTTTCCGGGGGTCACGAGGCTGCTCGACGAGGTGCTTCCGCGTTTCGACGACGAACGTGAGGGACGGCTGGCGGTCGCCAATGCCGTTGCCCTGAAACTGGGTTGGCGGTTCTTCGAACCGTTCCTGCGGTCGTCGGCCGGCCTGGATCCGATCGGTGACGACGAGGTACGGGACGCGGTCGGCGCCGAGGTCGCACGGATCCTCGAACCCGGCGCCGCCGCGAAGTAGTCAGCCGCCGTTGCGGACCGAGGATTCGACCTTCTCGCCGAGCTGCTTGTCGACGTTCTTCCAGTACTCGAATGCACGCTCCAACACGTGCTCGGAGACCCCCTTCGACAGGTGCCCGGCGATGTTGGACACCAGCCGGGCGCGCGCCGCATCGTCGAGCACGTCGCGCACCATCGTCCCGGCCTGGCCCCAATCGTCGTCCTCGGCGTGCAGCGTGTAGGCGGCGCGGATCATCTCGCCGTCGGCACGCCACAGCGATTCACCGGTGCGGGCCGGGTCGGCCTGCGGGCCGCCGTACGAGTTCGGCGCGTAGACCGGGTCGGTTGCATTCTTCATCCGCATGGCCCCGTCTTTCGAGTAGCTGTTCACCTCCACCTTCGGGGCATTGACCGGGATCTGCTTGTAATTGCTGCCGAGCCGGTGACGGTGCGCATCGGCATAGGAGAAGTCGCGGGCCAGCAGCATCTTGTCCGGACTCAGGCCGGTACCGGGCACGCGGTTGTTGGGTTCGAAGGCGGCCTGCTCGATCTCGGTGTGGTAGTCCTCGACATTGCGGTCCAGTCGCAGGGTGCCGACGTCGATGAGCGGATAGTCGCCGTGCGGCCAGACCTTGGTCAGGTCGAACGGGTTGAAGCGATAGTCCTTGGCCTCCTCGAACGGCATGATCTGGACCTTCAGCGACCACGTCGGGAACTCCCCGCGCTCGATCGCCGAGTAGAGATCCCGCTGGTGGGCATCGCCGTCGATGCCGGCCATCTCGTCACCCTCTTCCTGGGTGAGGAACTCGACGCCTTGGTCGGTCTTGAAGTGGTACTTCACCCAGAAGATCTCCCCGGCGGCATTGACCCAGCTGTAGGTGTGGCTGGAGTATCCGTTCATGTGGCGCCAGTCGCGGGGGATACCGCGATCGCCCATCAACCACGTCACCTGATGCGCCGATTCCGGGGACAACGTCCAGAAGTCCCATTGCATGTCGTGGTCGCGCAGGTTGTTGGCCGCGCGCCGCTTCTGGGATCGGATGAAGTGCTGGAACTTCAACGGGTCGCGCATGAAGAACACCGGGGTGTTGTTGCCGACCATGTCGAAGTTGCCGTCGGTCGTGTAGAACTTGGTGGCGAAGCCGCGAGGATCGCGCCACGTGTCGGGGCTGCCACGCTCACCGGCCACGGTCGAAAACCGGGTCAGGGTCTCGGTTTTGACGCCGGGTTGGAACACCGCGGCCTTGGTGTAGGCGCTGACGTCGCTGGTCACCTCGAAGTGACCGAATGCGCCACCGCCCTTGGCGTGCGGCTGGCGCTCCGGGATGCGCTCCCGGTTGAACATCGCCATCTGCTCGATCAGGTAGTGATCCTGCAGCAGGATCGGCCCGTCCGGACCGATCGTCAACGAATGTTCGTCGCTGTACACCGGGATTCCGGCGTCGGTGGTTGTCGGCTTGGGCTGGGTACCGGTCACCCCGTCGCTCCTTTCGCTGTTCGGCGCCGCCCGCCGCGCACGGCAATGCGACCGCCGAGACTTACGACAGCCGAGTACCCCGCGATCCTCGGATCTCAAACCGGCTGGGCCGGTTCCTACTGGGCCGGGCGGCGACGCACCGGTTCACGCCCGGCCGGCTGCGGCGGGGGCGGCAGCAGCGGATGCCGGGGACGGACGTTGACGGTGGTCGGCTCGCGGGTGCTCAGGTGTACCTCCTCACCGGCGTGACGGATGGTCAGCGACCCGTCCGGCCCATCGCGCAAGGTATAGGTGACGGTGTCGTGATGCGCGTCGACCGTTACGCGAAAATCTCTCCACCGCAATCGGAACCGCAGGCAAGATATGCCGTCGGGCAGGTGTGGGTCGAGCGAGAGGGCGCCCTCGTCGTCGCGCAGTCCGCCGAACCCCGCCACCAGTGCCGTCCAGGCACCGGCAAGCGACGCCATGTGCAGGCCGTCCCGGGTGTTGCGGTGTAGATCCCGCAGGTCGATCAGGGCGGCCTCATAGGTGTAGTCATGGGCCAGGTCGAGGTGGCCGACCTCCGCGCACATCACCGCCTGGGTGCATGCCGACAGTGACGAGTCCCTGGTGGTGCGCCGCTCGTAGTAGTCGACATTGCGGGCCTTCTGTTCCGGGGTGAAGGCGTGGCTCTGCCACTGCATGGCCAGCACCAGATCTGCCTGCTTGAGGACCTGTGCGGGGTAGAGCCGGACATACGGCTCGTTCATCAACAGCGGGTAGGTGGTGTTGGCGGTGAAATCCCATTCGGCCAGCGTGGTGAAGCCCTGGCACTGCTGGTGCACACCCAGCTCTTCGTCGTAGGGGATGTGGACGGCGTCGGCGGCGTCCCGCCAGGCCGCGGTCTCCTCTGTGGTCACGCCCATCGAACTGGACAGATCCGGATGGCGCATGCACGCCGCGGCCGCCACCCTCAGGTTGTGTGCGGCCATCAGGTTGGTGAACACGTTGTCGCGCACCACCGCGGTGTATTCATCAGGACCGGTGACGCCGTCGAGATGCCAGACCCCATGGCGATCATGGTGCCCCAGCGACATCCACAGCCGCGCGGTGTCCACCAGGACCTCGAGGCCGCACTCCTGCTCGAGCGAATCGTCGCCGGTCACAATGCGATAGCGCTCGAACGCCGCGGCGATATCGGCGTTGATGTGCCATGCCGCCGTACCCGCGGGCCAGTAGGCCGAACATTCCTCGCCGCGGATCGTTCGCCACGGGAAACTGGCGCCCTTCAGATCGAGCAGTGCCGCACGTTCGCGGGCCAGTTCCAGTGTGGAGGCCCGCCACCGCAGCGCATCGGCTGCGGCCTGGGGTTTGGTGTACGTCAGCACCGGCAGCACGAAACCTTCGGTGTCCCAGAACGCGTGGCCGTCATAACCCGTGCCGGTCAGTCCCTTGCCCGCGATCGCGCGTCGCTCGGCTCGCGCGCTGGCCTGCAACACGTGGAACAGGCCGAAGCGCACCGCCTGCTGGCAATCCGGATCTCCCTCGACTTCGACGTCCGCGCAGTCCCAGAACTCGTCGAGATACGCGCGCTGCGACTCGAGCAGCCCCTGCCAACCGCTGTAGCGGGCGCCCGTGATGGCCGCGGCGGCCTGATCGCGCAGTGCCGGGCGCGAACGCAGGCTCGACCATCCATAGCCGAGGTACTTGACGATTCGCAGCTTCTGACCTGGCCGCAGCCCGCAGATGACGGTGGTGCGGGCCAGATCTTCCCAGGATTCGGTGCTGACCTCGACGCGGCCGGGCACGTCGACGTCGTGATCCATCGCGGCCGCCATCATCAAGCCGCTGCCGATCGTGCGGTGCACCAGCAGCGCACCGTGGTCGGTGTTCTCGTGGTGCACGGCGTGCAGTGGATGTTTGAGTACTGCCGAGACCCGGGGATCGTCGGATGTCTCCGGTTGGTCTTCGTTGGTGACGAGTTCGGATTGGACTGTCACGCGGACGAATTCGTCGACCGCCTCGACGATGTATTCGATGGCTGCAACTCCGCGGTGCGCGAACGACACGAGTCGGGTGGAAACCACCTTGACCTGTTTTCCGGCCGGTGACCGCCAGTGGGCGCGACGGGTCAGAGTGCCTGCGCGCAGATCCAGCGTGCGCTCGTGGTCCAGCAGATCGCCGTAGCGCACGTCGAAGGGCTCGTCGTCGACCAGCAGCCGCATCACCTTGCCGTTGGTGACGTCGACGACCGTCTGCCCCGCCTCGGGGTAGCCGAATCCGGCTTCGGCGTAGGGCAGCGGACGCACCTCGAAGAAGCCGGCCAGGTAGGTGCCGGGCAAACCGAACGGCTCGCCTTCATCGAGATTGCCGCGCAGGCCGATATGACCGTTCGACAGGGCGAACAGTGATTCGGATTGAGCCAACAGATTGAGATCCAAGCGGGTTTCGCGCACCTGCCACGGTTCGACCGGGTACGCGTCATGGGCGATCATCATCGGGCTACATCAACTCCGCCAGGTCGGTGACGACGATGTCGGCGCCGTCGCGACGCAACTGCGCGGCCTGACCCACCCGGTCCACGCCCACGACGAATCCGAACTTTCCGGTCCGCCCCGCTGCCACTCCGGCCAGGGCGTCTTCGAATACCGCGGCCTGCGCGGGGGAGACACCGAGTAGCTCGGCGGCCCGCAGAAAGCTGTCCGGTGCCGGCTTGCCCGGCAGGTTTTCGTCGCGCATGGTCACCCCGTCCACCCGCTGCTCGATGAATGTGCCCAATCCGGTGATCTTGAGTACCTCCTCGGTGTTGGCGCTCGACGACACCACCGCGCGGCGCAGGCCCGCATCCGCCACCGCCTGTAGGTAACGGCGTGATCCGTCGAATACCTCGACCCCGTCCTTCTTCAGGGTCTGGTGGAACATTGCGTTCTTGCGATTGCCGAGGCCCTCGATGGTGTCGGCATCTGCCGGGTCGTTCGCGGTGCCCTCGGGCAGTCGGATTCCGCGGCTGGCGAGAAACGACCGGACGCCGTCTTCGCGGCGCTTGCCGTCGACGTAGTTCAGGTAGTCGGCGTCGATGTCGAAGGCGACGAACTCGTCCCCGGTACGCGCGGTCCGCGTGCGCAGAAAGTCGTCGAACATGGCCTTCCAGGCCTTCTTGTGCACGCTCGCGGTGTCGGTGAGCACACCATCGAGATCGAACAGGCAGGCGGTGATCTGCTCGGGCAGGCCCAGCACAGGGTCCTCGCTTTCGCCGACGTCTTCTCCATCATGCGTAATCACCACGATGACGGTGGGTTCAAACACGGCTTGGGGGTGACTTATGACACCTGCCGTGTGAACTCGCTAGCTCTGAACTTCAGAGAAGGCGAGGTAGTAGCTGCGCGCGGGATCCATTGCGACCGCAACATCGCTGAATTCAGCAAGGGCGTCGAAAATATTTGCCTGATTCACATCGAACAAGAACGGTTCCATCGGTTCCCCGTCCCACACGCGCAATATTCGGCGGACATCCGAGGTAGCGAGGTGCGGGAGAGAATGTGCACAAACCAGTTCCTCGGTATTTCGGTCATACCCTTCCACCTGCCACATAGTCATGGCTCCGCGCGGTAGCAACCCAATTGGTAATTGATCGCCGGTTCGATCGTGACGGGTACGTCGGTGAATTCGGCCAGCGCGTGTGCGGCGCCGGCGTCGGGTACGTCGAAGGAGAATGGCTCGATCGGAATGCCGTTGGGCACGTTCAGGATTCGGCGTATGGCGTCCGCATCCACGCGCGGAAGCGGGTACTCCTGCACCAATTCTTCGGTTTCGGGATGGAAACCTTCAAGAACCCACTGCAGCTGCATCGGCGCCTCCTCGTGCACATTGGCCGCCGCTGCGGACCGTTGTTCGCTGGGTCCGTTTTACCAAGAATTCCGGCACCTCAAGCACGCGCTGACCTGCCCACTAGACTGTTGCGGTGACATCTGCATCTCCCCGTCCTGTCCTCGTCGTCGACTTCGGCGCTCAGTACGCACAGCTGATCGCTCGCCGAGTCCGTGAGGCGCGGGTGTTTTCCGAGGTCATCCCACACACCGCCACGGTCGAGGAGATCAAGGCCAAGGACCCACAGGCCATCGTGCTGTCGGGCGGCCCGGCCAGTGTGTACGCCGAGGGCGCTCCACGTCTGGACCCTGCTCTGTTCGATCTCGACGTACCTGTGTTCGGCATCTGCTATGGCTTCCAGGCCATGGCCCAGGTCCTCGGTGGCACCGTGGAACACACCGGGACCAGCGAATATGGGCGTACCGAGCTGAACGTCGCCGGTGGCGATCTGCATGCCGACCTGCCGGGTACCCAGCCGGTGTGGATGAGCCACGGCGACGCGGTGACCGCCGCGCCGGATGGGTTCGAGGTGATCGCCTCCAGCGCCGGCGCCCCCGTCGCGGGCTTCGAGAACCGGGCCCGCCGCCTGGCCGGTGTGCAATACCACCCCGAGGTGCTCCATTCCCCCCACGGACAACAGGTGTTGAGCCGGTTCCTGCACGAGTTCGCCGGCATCGGTGCGACGTGGACCGCCGCCAACATCGCCGAGCAGCTGATCGAGGCGGTGCGCGCTCAGATCGGTGACGGCCAGGCCATCTGCGGATTGTCCGGGGGTGTCGACTCCGCGGTGGCCGCCGCGCTGGTGCAGCGCGCCATCGGCGACCGGTTGACGTGCGTGTTCGTCGACCATGGTCTGCTGCGCGCGGGGGAGCGGGCCCAGGTGCAGCGCGATTTCGTCGCCGCGACCGGTGCCAAGCTGGTGACCGTCGACGTCGCCGACCGCTTCCTTGAGGCGCTGACCGGGGTGACGAACCCCGAGGGCAAGCGCAAGATCATCGGCCGCGAGTTCATCCGGGCGTTCGAGGGCGCGGTGCGCGACACCCTCAGCGAGGCGGACATCGAATACCTGGTGCAGGGCACGTTGTACCCCGATGTCGTGGAATCCGGTGGCGGTACCGGCACCGCCAACATCAAGAGCCACCACAACGTCGGTGGCCTGCCCGACGACCTGAAGTTCAAGCTCGTCGAGCCGCTGCGGTTGCTGTTCAAGGACGAGGTGCGCGCGGTGGGGCGTGAACTCGGCCTGCCCGAGGAAATCGTTGCCCGCCAACCCTTCCCGGGTCCGGGACTGGGCATCCGCATCGTCGGCGAGGTGACCGCCGACCGGTTGGACACCCTGCGTCGTGCCGACGCGATCGCCCGTGAGGAGCTCACCGCCGCCGGCCTGGATCAGCAGATCTGGCAGTGCCCGGTGGTGCTGTTGGCGGACGTGCGTTCGGTCGGCGTGCAGGGCGACGGACGTACCTATGGTCACCCGATCGTGCTGCGCCCGGTCTCCAGCGAGGACGCCATGACGGCGGACTGGACCCGCGTTCCTTACGAAGTGCTGGAACGGATCTCGACCCGGATCACCAACGAAGTGCCCGAGGTCAACCGGGTGGTGCTGGACGTCACCAGCAAGCCACCGGGCACCATCGAGTGGGAGTGATCAGCGCGCCGGGTCACCACGCCAACGAAAACTGTTGACGTACTTGCCTATGTCCTGAGCGAGATCCAAATTGGCGCCGGACGGGACCCCGGGGCCGAAATCGGGGCTGTAGGCGTGGTACGGGCCCGTCGCGATGGCGATCAGTGCCAGGTCGTTCTTGACCGCAGCCATAATGACGACCCGCATCCGCATGTAGTCGCCGGTGGCATTCTGCGGCCAACTGTCGACCACCATGCCGTATCCCGGTTGATACCCGACCATGGCATTCGGAATCTCGTAGTCGATCTCGGTGTCGGGGTAGGTGCCCTCGACCAGTTCCTCGGCGACCTCCTTGGGTGTCCGTCCATGTGCGGGCTTGCCGATCAGTTGCATCGTGCCGCCGTCGCCGGCGAGAAAGTCTGCCGTCACCCCGTCGTCGGCGGTGGTGGTCCGGTAGGCGGCTCCGGAAGCGGGGTAGGACACGGAGAAAGCGCCGTCCGGTGCGGTGAAGCGGGGATTCGTCGCCACCGGATCGCTGGTCGGGGGACGTCCGCAGTCCGGTGGACACCGGTAGCGTGCGGGAGCAGGGCTGACCACCGCCGACACCACGACCAGCGCGGCCGTCAGCAGCACGACGCCGGTAGCCCATGCTCCCAGCAGCGGGCGGCCGGCACGGGGTGCGGCCCGCTGCAATGCGCGGATCGCCGCTCCACAATTGAGACAGAACGCCATGTCGGGAACGGTGTGCTCGCATTGCGGGCACTGCAGCGATCCGTCAGTGTGGATGGTGCTGTGCGCTTCGTACAGCAGGGCGATCTGCAGACCGATCCGCAACGCGAGCATGGCCAAGGCCATCACGACCAAATGCACTACCAGGACCGCGATCTCGGGTGCCGGCGCGACGTCGACAAAGCCGAGGATCGCGTACAAGACCGGGACCGCGGCGACCGTTACCGCCCAGGCTGCGCGCAAGTATTTGGGGCGCCAGGCGTTGGCCTTGTCCGGAGTGAACCACAGGGCCACACCGATGAGAGCCCCGGCGGCCGCGGCGGTCAACGGGACCGCGACTGCCTGTATGCCGGCGTGGACCAGTAGTCCGCTCAAGGGCCGGTCGCGGTCCACCAGCCCGTCATCGAATTGTGGAGCCAACCGGCCCAATGTGGCTGCCGCAGTAAAACTGAGCGCTCCGATGGCTCCAATCGCAAAGCCGGACAACGATTCTCGGGTGCGCGGTCCAAGCAGGCGGATGACCACCACCGGGATGAGCATCAGCACCAGCGCGCCGAGTGGGACACCGAGGCCGTCGCGCATGATCCGGAACTCCGGCACGTCGACGCCCATCGGCATGTCATACTCGCGCGCCACCGCGGTTCCGGTCAGCAGTGTCCAGGCTGCGCCCAGTCCGGCACCCAGGACGCCGGTCTGCAGCAGAGTCCGTAACGGAAGTTTTTGGAAGACAGTGGATTCACGAAGGTATGTGACGAACAGCAGTGGCAAACCGAAAGCGGCCAGGGCAGTGATCGCGGCGGGTATCCGTAGCAGTGTGCAGGCGAGCACCGCCACCGCCAGTGCTGCTATCCCAAGCCGGTGGGGCAGCCGCGAACGGTGCGGTAGTGCCGGGAACAGCGAGCTGACCACCGACGGCCGCAGCAGGTGCTCGCGGCCGGCGCAGTACGCCCCTGGCCGTAACCACCCGGCCCCCTGGCGCCGCGGGTTCAGGTAGGTGCCGCACGCTCCGCAGAATGTGCCGGCCGGTACTTCGGTGCGGCACACCCGGCATACCCGCCATTCGATGGTGGGCTCCGGCTCCTCTGAGCCGGTTCCGGCGCTATTGCCTATGAGGGCTGCCGATGCCGTGACGCCCGGTGGGCGGGGCCACGGGTTCTACGTGGGTGGGCGTGAAGCTGTTGGCGCCCCCGGGGGTGACCTTCTTCTCGGTGGGCTCCGTCGGCGGCGGCGCTGACGGCGTCGTGGTCGTCGTCGTTGTGGTGGACGGCGTCGTGGTCTCTGGTGCCTTCTCGCCGGTACCGCAAGCGCTGAGCCCGATCATTCCGATGATCGCGGCGGAGGCAGCGGCAGCTGCGAGGCGACGAGTTGATCGACGTGACCTCATGATTAGTCCTCACTGTCCCCCGCGGACGAAACAGATACAGCCCGCGAAACGGGCCTGCCAGCAAACTCTAACCCAGTGCGTTCCGGCGTGGGCGTCAATTCCGTGTTTCCGGCCGGACGGCAGGCGATCAGCGGTCGGGATCTCCGCGCCATCGGAAACTGTTGACGTATTTCCCCATGTCCAGCGCCAACTGCAGGTTGGCGCCCGACGGTTTACTGGCCCCCGAGCCGGGGCCGAATTCTCGATACGGTCCGACGGCCGACGCGACGAGGGCGAGGTCGTCCTTCACCGCGACCAACACCAGCACCCGCATCCGCATGTAGTTACTCGTCGCGCCCTGCGGCCAGCAGTCGGCGACCAGGCCGAATCCGGGGTGGTAACCCACCATGGCGTTGGGGATGCTGTAGGCGGTCTTGGTATCCGGATATGTCTTCTTCACCAGAGAGTTGGCGATTTCCTCGGCGCTACGTCCGGTTGCCGGCTCGCTGAACAACTGCAGCATGCCGCCGTCACCGGCTTTGAACTCCGCGGTGACACCGGTCGTGTTGGTGGTGACCGTGTATGCCGAGGAGGCCACGGGGTAGGAAACCGAGAAGCTGCCGTCGGGCGCGGTGAACACCGGATTGATCGCCACCGCCTGCCCGGTCGGGGGCGACCCGCAGTCGGGTGGGCACATATAGCGAGCCGGTGGCTCACTCGTCGCATGTGACACCCAGGCCAGTACCCCGGCAACGAGGGCGATTCCGGCGGTCAGGGTCGCCACAACTTTCAGGGCGGAGGTGCGGCGAATGGCCCGGGTTCTGCCCGTGGAAATGGGCACCGCATATCCGGGAAAGAATGTGCTCACCCGGCATCGGATCCCGGGTCACGCACCGGCCGGTGCTCACGACGCTGTTCTCTGGACGTGCGCGACGATGCGTGGGTGGCCGCACCGCAGTGCGGGCAGAACGACATGTCGGGCACGATATGGCCGCAGCGGGCGCAGAAGATGGGCTGATCGGCGGCGATCTCGTCTTGGGCTTCGTGCAGCAGCGCCAGATGCAGACCGACCCGCAACGCCAACAACGCCAGCACCGAAACCGTGAGGTGCACCCCCAACTGGACCCATTGCGGAACCCGCGCCACATCGATCAGACCCAGTGCGCAGTAGACGATCAGCACCGCGAACGCGCAGGAGAACATCACCAGCCGCACATAGCCGACGTGTTTGTCGACCTTGGTGGCCGGACGGGTGAACCACAGGGCCGCGCCGATCAGGCCACCGATGGCTGCTGCGGTCAAAGGCATGGCTACCCCGCGGATTCCGGCCTCGATGATCAGACCGGACATCGGGCGGTTTCGCGCCACCATGCCGGTGGTGAGTTGTGGTGCCAGGCGGGTGAGCGTGGTGGCTGCAGTGAAGGCAGTGGCGCCGAGGGCGCCGATCATGAAGCCGTCCAACGATTCCCGGCTCGACCGGTTGGTCAGGCGGACCACGACAGCGGGTACCAGCATCAGGAATGCTCCGCCCAGCGGAATTCCCAAGCCGTTGCGCATGATCCGGAATGCGGTCACACCGCTTCCGAGCGGGACGCCGTAGGACTTGGCCATCATGTGGCCGGTGAGAAGCACCCAGCCGATTCCCAACGCGATTCCCAGCATGATGGTCACCACCAGGTTGACACGGTGCAGGTCGCGGAAGGCGTCGGACTCGTAGAGATAGATCAGGAACAGCAGCGGGAGTCCGAGTGCGGCCACCGCGATCAGGGCCGCGGGCAACCTCAGCACGGCGCAGGTCACCAGACCTGCCAGCAGGACCAGCATCGCGATGCGGAAGGGGGTGCGGGACTGGTGAGACAGGTGAGGGAACAGTGAGCTGGCGATCGACGGCCGCAACAGGTGTTCATCAGGAGCCACGCAGGATGCGCTGAGGCGCAACCATTCGGGGCCGTCACCTTGTTCCTTGTCGATCGGAACCCCGCACAGCCCGCAGTACTTGCCGTCGGGTACATCGACTTTGCAGACCCGGCACTCGGTGGTCGGCACGTCGGTGTCGTCGGGTGTATCGGTCATCGGTGCGCCTTCTGCAGGACAAGGATGTTCTTGGCGAGGTTCTCCACATCGGGTGACCCCAGTCCGGTCACCAGGTCGTAGCCGGGTGAGGCGGTGGCCACCGCGTTGCCGCCGAGATCGACGTCGCGGAAGGCCGGCAGCGGGGCACCCGAGGCGATCTTGTACAACAGCGGGTTGAGGTCGCCGAGTGCCCGCCCGCCGTTGGCGATCAGGTACTGGTTCATCACCGCGGCCATCCCGGCCCACAGCGGTGCGGACTGCGATGTGCCGCCCCCGACCAGAACCTGGTTGTTCAGAACGATTTTCACGCCGGTGAAGGGATCGGCCACTGCGGCCACATCCGGGGTGAGCCGCCGCCCGGCGCTGTTGTCGCCAGGAGCGGATACGTTGCGTTGCCACTCGGGGCGGTCGAAGATGGCCGAGACGCCACCGCCGGTGCCTTGCGACAGCGGGACGTCGAACCAGGCCTGCTCGGCCAGCCAGCCGCCGTGGGCGTCGGTGGACAGTGTCGTGCCTCCGACATCGGTCATCTCCGGCAGGGAGGCCACCGAGTCCAGGCCGATGTCGTCCTCACTGGGTGCGGATGACCAGTCTTGTCCGCCTTTGCATTCCAGGCCGGCCAGGTCTCCGCTGGCATCGAATGCCGTGGTGCCGTGGGTGTGTGCGGTGGCCAGGGCGGAGCGGACCGGGGCGAGATCGGCAGCGGTGATCAGCTTGTCACAGCCCCAGCCGATCGAGAAGCTCCAGATAGCACCGGGAAACTGCTGGTCGGCGGATTCCAGCATCTTCCCGATCTTCTCGTAGGCGCCGTCGCCCTGGACTGTCGGCCGGGCGTTGACGACGACCTTCTGCGCATCCGGGGCGATGGCGTGGGCGAGCTGCAGATCCATGGTGGTCTCGCCGTGCGGGGCACTCGGTTGCCCGCCGACCACGATCGGCGTGAACTCGGGCAGGTCGAAGGTGGTGGCGAAGGTGTCCAGGTCAGCCTGATCGAAACCGTCGAACGCGAAGAACACGATGGTGGTGCCCTTGCCGGTGAATCCCTGTTTCGTCAGGTTGCCCAGGTTGTAGGTGTTGAGCACCCCCTGCGGCGTCAACCCCTGATCCGGAACATCGGTCGGCAGGTTCCGCAGGTCCGGCAGCGACATCCGGTAGGGCGTGTAGCCCAGGATGCGACCGACTTCGGTGACCTCTCCGGACAGCCGTTCGGGTACGGAGGGCTGTTGTGGTGAGGCATAGAACTCCTGCCCGCGCCGGCCCCGATAGTCATGGATGTCCACGCCGAAAGCGGTTGCCAGGTCGGCGGATCGGCCTTCGGCAATGGCCCAGGAATCACCGGGCCGCCACCGGATCGACAGTGAATGCTCCTCGGCCCACCCGAGCAGCGCAGCCGGTCGGTGGGCGCTGTGCAGCGTCATGGTGAGCTGCGCCGAACCACTCCCGGCTGGGCCGAGATCGGTTGAGGCGGAAAGTAGTTGGGCGTACGGACCTGTGATGTGGGTGGGTCCGTACGCCGATCCGCCCGGTGGGGGTGTAGCCCGCAGGTCGGAGACCAGCAGGGTGCTGAACACGATCAGCGCCAGCACCACCCGCCCGGGGGTGATGTTCATCCCGGCCATCGGCGAACGACCGACTCTCTGCGCTCCGCGTTTAGTTGTCGCCGGGGATGGCGGTCGGTGCCGGCGGTGCCTTCACGCCGGGCGTGAACAGGTTGCCGCCGGTGGGGTTGATCGACTTCTCGGTCGGCTCGACCGTTGGCGGCGGGGCAGGAGTGGCCGGGGCGGTGGTGGTCGTGGTGGTGGTTGTGGTCGGCGTGGTGGTCTCGGGGCCCTTCTGCTCTTCGGTACCGCATGCCGCGGTGAACGAGATCATCCCGATGACTGCCGCACCGCCTGCGATGACGGTGAGCCGACGAGTCAACTGCCCAGACTTCATGATGGTGTCCTCACTGTCCCCCGTGCTGTTACAGAACTTGGTCTTCGGCCAATCCTGGTGGATTCCCACTACCTGCAACGCAAAGTGGTGGCCAGTCCCATCCCGAAGCGGGTGCTGGTGAACCGAACTCTAACTTAAGGTCCGCGTGGTCGCAGAGCCATTTGCTGCAGGCACTGCCGATCGGGGTGTGACGGGACGACTTTGCTTGCCGGGCATGTGGCGCCAGGGCCCGGCAAGCCGCCGAAACCGCGTTCTACCCGGAGTTCGACCTGTTGCCGGGGATGGCGGTCGGTGCCGCCGGCGCCTTCACGCCGGGGGTGAACAGGTTGCCGCCGGTGGGGTTGATCGACTTCTCGGTCGGCTCGACCGTTGGCGGCGGGGCAGGAGTGGCCGGAGCGGTGGTGGTCGTGGTGGTTGTCGTCGTCGGCGTGGTGGTCTCGGGACCCTTCTGCTCTTCGGTACCGCATGCCGCGGTGAACGAGATCATCCCGATGACTGCCGCACCGCCTGCGATGACGGTGAGCCGACGAGTCAACTGCCCAGACTTCATGATGCTGTCCTCACTGTCCCCCGTGCTGTTACAGATACTTGCCTTCGGCGAATCGCTGCGGATTCCCGCTACCTGCAACGCAAATGGCGGCCCAGTCCCATCCCGAAGCGGGTGCTGGTGGGGCGAACTCTAACTCAGAGTCGGCACGGCCGCAGAACGGTCCCGGCCGGCCCCGCCTTCCCGGGGCGGTCGCCGGTGGGCGCGGCTTGACGCTGTCGGGGGGTAGGTGTTTACTCGAGCCATCGAACATACATTCGAAAATCATTCGATACAGATGGTGCGGGAGGTGTTGTTGTGACTGTTGCGGCTGAGCGTGATTTGCGCCTGCTTACCCGCTCTGAGCAGGTAGAACACCTCCGTCGCAAGATTGCCTCGGTATCGGGGAAGGTCGGTCCGGTGCATCGCGGCGCGCCCCGGTCCGAAGCGATGGTACCGGCTCCCGAATCTTTGCTGGAGCCGCTTGAAACCCTGGTTGAGGCGTTGCCTGAGGGCTTACCGACGATGCTGCCTCGCGGGTCTGTCGCGGTGGCTGCGGGTGCCCGGTCGCTGACGCTGGGCATGGTGGCGGCTGTGACATCCGGGGGTGGGCATGCGGTGATCATCGGCCAGCCCGATGTCGGCCTGTTGGCCGCGGTGGAGATGGGCGCCGATCTGAGCCGGCTCGCGGTGATCCCCGATCCGGGTGCCGACCCGGTCGAGGTGGCCTCGGTGCTGATGGACGGGATGGATCTGGTGGTGCTCGGGTTGGGTGGGCGTTCGGTGCCTCCGAGTCGGGCCAGGGTGATGGTGGCGCGGGCCCGGCAGAAAGGCTGCACGCTGCTGGTCACCGACGGTGACTGGCAGGGCGCATCGGCACGGCTGGAGGCCCGGGTGTGCGGTTATGAGGTGGCCGGTGCGGGCCAGGACGCTCCGACACCTGGGCGCGGCCGGATCAGCCGGGTCCGGCTGGCCATGCGAGCCAGGGGGCGGGGCGTCGGATCGGCTTGTGCGGCAGGCGGATAGCTCGTGCCTGCTGATTCCAGGGTGCTTGCCCTCTGGTGTATGGACTGGCCGGCGGTGGCCGCGGCGACGGCAGCGGGTCTGGCTTCGACGGTGCCGGTCGCGGTCACTCTGGCCAACCGAGTGATCGCCTGCTCGGCGTCGGCACGTGCGGCCGGGGTCCGGCGCAGGCTGCGCCGGCGCGAGGCGCAGGCCCGGTGCCCACAACTGCACGTCGTCACTGCGGACCCGGCCAGGGACGCCCGCCATTTCGAGAACGTGACGCTCGCCGTCGATGATCTGGTGCCGCGCGCCGAGGTGCTGCGTCCGGGACTGCTGGTGCTCTCGGTGCGTGGCGCGGCACGGTACTTCGGGTCCGAACCGGTTGCGGCCGAACGGTTGATCGATGCTGTCGCCGCGGCGGGGGCCGAATGCCAGGTCGGTATCGCCGACCAACTTTCCACCGCGGTCTTCGCCGCCCGGGCTGGTTGCATCGTCGAACCCGGGAACGACGCGCGGTTTCTGTCCGGCCTGTCGATCAGGCAACTGTCCACTGAACCGGCCCTGGCCGCCCCAGGGCGAGAAGAACTGGCAGATCTGTTGTGGCGGATGGGCATTCGGACCCTCGGGCAGCTCGCCGAGTTGTCCCGCACCGACGTCGCCTCCCGGTTCGGGGCCGACGCGGTGACGGCGCACCGGTTCGCCTGCGGAGAGCCCGACCGTGGCCCCTCCGGGCGGGATCCGGCCACCGAACTCGATGCGGTGATGAACTGTGACCCGCCTATCGAAAGAGTGGACGCCGCGGCTTTTGCGGGACGGTCCCTCGCCAGTGATCTGCATCGTCATCTGGAGGCAGCCGGGGTGGGTTGTACCCGCTTGGCCATCCACGCCATCACCGCCAACGGTGAAGAGCTGGAACGGGTCTGGCGGTGTGCCGAACCCTTGACCGAGGATGCCACCGCCGACCGGGTGCGTTGGCAGCTGGACGGCTGGCTGAACCGTCGCACCTCCGAGCGGCCCACCGGCCCGGTCACGGTGCTGCGCCTGCGCCCGGTGGAGGTGGTGTCGGCGGCGGCGCTGCAATTGCCGCTGTGGGGCGGGCTGGGGGAGGAGGATCGGCTGCGGGCCCGGCGGGCGCTGCTGCGGGTTCAGGGGCTGCTCGGTCCGGAAGCGGTGCAGGTTCCGGTGCTCAGCGGCGGGCGCGGGCCTGCCGAGCGCATCACCCTCACGCCGTTGGGGGACGAGCCGGTACCGCGAGCCGATCCACGCCAGCCCTGGCCTGGCCAGTTGCCCGAGCCTTCACCGACCGTGCTGCTGGATGATCCGGTGGAATTGCTTGATGGACAAGGAAATCTGGTGCGAGTCACCAATCGCGGATTGTTTTCGGCGGATCCTGCGCAGCTGGCCGGTGCCGGCCGCCGTGACGGCAGGCTGCGCTGGTGGGCCGGGCCATGGCCGGTCGACGAGCGGTGGTGGGATCCGGAGAACCGAGGGGCCGGACGGACGGCGCGGGTCCAGGTGCTGCTGCGCTCTGGAGGCAGGGAAGGGGACGATCTCGCACTGCTGCTGTGTTATCGGCAGCGTCGGTGGTATCTGGAGGGCGCCTATGAATGAGGGCTGATCAGCTCAGGCGTTGTGCGAAAGCCCCGACCCGGCTGATGAACCGGTCGAAGAATGCTGTGGGGTCTACCTCGGTACCGATCAGCGCATTCGGTGGACGGCCCCAGTGTCCCCGCCAGTCGGCCACCGTCATGCCGCGGGTCAGGGTGCCGCTCAGCTCCACGTCGACGGTGGTTTCCCGGTAGCTCACCAGTTCTGGATCCAGGGCGACCGCGGCGGCCAGCGGATCGTGCAGGTGTGCCAGGTACCCGTCACCGGTGTCGAAGTGGAATTCGAAGTAGAACCGCATGGCGTCCTCGAGGGCCCGGATCAACGGGTTGTCGGCGCTCGATCGGGTGCCCCGCTCGTCGAGCACGCTCATCGGAGTCGACGGTGACCCAGCTGCGGAAGCCAGCCGGTTCAGCAGCGCGGGTGTCATCGCGATGTTCTCGGTGAGGTTGAGGCCCAGCACGATTGGCACATGGGTGGCTTCGTCCAGACCCCAGGCGGCGTTCCAACCGCCGAACACCTCGGCTGCGGATTCGGGGTCTACGCTGATGTTCCATTCCGACACGGGTGTGGTGTTGCCCCGGTAATCGAATGCCCCGCCCATGATCACCAGCCGGCGCAGCAGCTTGGGCAGGGTGGGCTCGGCGCGCATGGCCAGCGCCAGGTTGGTCAGTGGGCCGGTGGCCAGCCCGATCAGCTCACCGGGGTAGGCGCGCGCGGCCCGCACCCAGGCCTCGGCGGCGTCGTGCGCGGTGAGCAGCCGGTCGCTGGCCGGCAGCTCCGCATATCCCAGGCCCTGCGGCCCGTGGGTGTCCTCGGCTGTCCGCAGCGGAGCGCTCAACGGCTGTTCGGCTCCCTTGGAGACCGGTACTCCGGTCACCCCGCACAGCTCCAGCAGGCCGAGGTTGTTGGCGCAGACCTGTTGTACCGGAACATTTCCCGCGGTCGAGGCGATACCGACCAGCTCGGCTTCCGGGCTGGCCAGCAGATACGCCAGCGCCATGGCGTCGTCGACGCCGGTGTCGACGTCGACGAACACGGGCAGCATCGATTCGCTGCTCGGCGGCTCGGTTGATTCGCCGCTCGGCGGCGGTGGCGTCACGGCGTCAACGATATGCCAACGCCATGGCGTATCGGCTCACGACTCGACGAACCGCAGTCCGACAAGGCCAACCACGATCATCGCGATGAACGTCATTCGCAAGGGCGTCAACGCATCGCTGAACATCACCACTCCCGCGATGGTGACACCGACCGCGCCGATGCCTGCCCAGACCGCGTACGCGGTGCCGACCGGCAGGTGTCTGACCACCATGGCGAGAATCACGAAGCTGGCCGCCGCAGCCACGACGCACACCACACTCCACCACAACCGGGTGAACCCATCCGACTGCTTGATCGCCAGTGCCCACACGATCTCCAGCAGGCCGGCGAAGACCAGCAATGCCCACGACATCTTTGTCTCCACGGGGTCAGGCGTTGTAGCCGCCGTCGACGGTCAGGGTTGCGCCGTTCACGTACTGCGCATCCGGGCCGGCGAGGTAGGCGACAGCGCCGGCGATTTCGCCGGCCTGAGCGAAGCGTCCCAGTGGAATGTTCGGTAGATCGGCGAGAGCTTCTGGGCTGTCGGCCGGATTCATCTCGGTGTCGGTATTGCCTGGCTGCACCACGTTGGCGGTGATTCCACGGGGCCCGAGATCGCGGGCCAGTCCCCGGGCGAGCGCGCCGACGGCAGCCTTGGTCGTCGAGTACAGCGTCACCCCGGGAAAGGGGGTGCGGTCGGCGAGATTGCTACCGATCGTGATGATCCGGCCGCCTTCGCTCATGGCCGCCGCGGCGGCCTGACTGAACAGGAAGGGCGCGCGGATGTGCAGATCGATCGCCTGGTCGATGTCGGCGGTTGTCACTGTCTCCAGCGGACCGTTGGGGAAAACTCCGGCGTTGTTCACCAGGATGTCCAGCCGGCCGAACGTCTCGAGGACGGCGTCCACCGCGCGCCGTGCTGCGTCGGGTGCAGCGCTGTCGATCTGCAGGGCAAGGGCTTTCGCGCCGACGCCGGTGATCGCGTCGACTACTTCGGCCGCTCGCTCGGGCGATGAATGGTAGGTGAAGGCCACGTCGGCGCCTTCGGCTGCGAGGCGGCGCGCGATTGCCGCACCGATTCCGCGGCTGCCGCCGGTGACGAGTGCGGCCTTGGATGTCAACGCCTTCAACGCCATACCTGGCTCCAATCAATTTTGTAATGGATACTACAAATATAGACTGTTGGCATGCCCCGTCAACCCGCTGCCCGCCGCGGCCGGCCACGTGCGTTCGACCGTGACACCGCGCTGCAGGCAGCAATGGACGTGTTCTGGGAGCGTGGCTACGAAGGCACCCGGGTGAGTGACCTGACCGGCGCGATGGGGCTCAACGCGCCGAGCCTGTATGCGACGTTCGGCTCCAAGGAGGACCTGTTCCGCGAGGTGGTCGCGTATTACGGTGCCCCGGAACGCTCGCCGCTCATGATGGCGCTGCGACGTCCGGTTCCGATTCGGGACGCGGTCGAGGCCATGTTGCGCGACAGCGTGCGCCAGTACGCCGACCCTGACAGTCCACCCGGCTGCCTGATCGTGCTCGCGGGGATCGCGTATTCGACCGAGACCGAGACGTTGCGCGACCTGCTCAAGCGCTACCGGGACGAAGATCGCGTGCAGTTGCAGGCCCGGATCCGGGCGGCCGTGGCCGACGGCGAGCTACCCGCGGATGTGGATCCGCAGCGGCTCGCGTCGTTCCTGATCACCGTGCTTCACGGGCTGTCCATCCAGGCGAGGGACGGCACATCCCGGGCCGGCATGGATGCGGCCGTGGACCTGGCAATGCTGGCCTGGGACGGCGCGGTCGGGAATGCCGGCGCGAAAAGGTTTGGTACGCCGTGACTTACCAGTGCACGCCCGGAACCAGCCGGACCGCCCGCTTCACCGGGCGGGCCACCGTACGCGGGACCCGCAGGCTTCGGGCGCTGCGGACCGGCCGCTTCGGCCGCCGCTGCGTCGGTTCGACTGCCTGCGACTGAGGGCTCTCACCGGCCTCGCCGCGCGCGGCCGCGGAGTCCGGGTAGCCCAGATACAGCTGATGCAGGACGCGACGAGACAGTTTCGGGGTCAGGTAGTTACCGAAATCGGCGACGGTACCCAGCGGGGTGTCGATCCGGGCCGGCTTGTCCACCAGGCCGCGCACCACCATGGCACCGGCATGCTCGGCCGAGATCGGCGGCACCGGATTGAGCTTGCGCGACGGCGCGATCATCGGCGTCTTCACCAGCGGCATATGGATATTGGTGAAGGTGATGTGATCCGAGAGGGTTTCGGTGCCGACCACCTCGGAGAAGGCGTCGAGCGCCGCCTTGGAAGGCAGGTAGGCGCTGTACTTCGGGGTGTTGGCCTGCACGCCGGCGCTGGACACGTTGACCACATGGCCGAACCGGCGTTCTCGCCAGTGCGGCAGCAGCGCCAGCACCATGCGCACCGAACCGAAGTAGTTGACCGCCATCACCCGCTCGTAATCGTGCAACCGGTCCGTCGAGTTGGTCACCGAGCGGCGGATCGACCGGCCGGCGTTGTTCACCAGATAGTCGACGTGGCCGAACCGGCCGAGGATGTCCTTGACGGTGTGCTCGACCGACGCGGAATCGGTGACGTCACAGGTGAATGCGTAAGCCTGCCCGCCCGCTGCGCGAATCTCGGCGACCAGGTCGTCGAGTGCCTCACCGCTGCGGGCCAGGGCGAAGACGCAGGCACCGCGTTCGGCCACGGCGATCGCCGAGGCTCGGCCGATGCCGCTGGAGGCTCCGGTGATGATGACGTGCTTGCCGACCAGGGGGCCGGCCGGATCATCGCGACGGGCCCGATCGGGATCGAGGTGCTCAGCCCAGTACCGCCACAGTTTCGGTGCGTACGAAGAGAATTCGGGCACGGAGATCCCGGTACCGCGCAGCGCAGCGGTGGCGTTGTCCGCGGTGAAGGTCGGTCGTAACTCCGCCACGTCGAGCACGTCACCCGGAATGCCCAGCTGGGTGGCGACGATGTTGCGTACCGCCTTGACCCGGCCCCGCGCCCGCAACACCGGTGCTGCGGTCGCCCGCGGCAGCGAGCCGCGCAGCGGCGGCAGCCCGGCCTCGGCGGCCACGCCACGGTAGATGTCGCGCAGCCCGATGGTCTCGGGTGCGGTCAGGTGGAACGCCTCACCGTCCTTGCCGTCGGTATGCATCAGCGCGACCATCGCTTCAACAACGAAGTCCACCGGCACCACATTGGTCCGGCCCGAGTCGGGCAGCATCATCGGCGTGAACTTCGGAAGCGCCGCCAGCCGGGCCAGCACGCCGAAGAAGTAATACGGGCCGTCGATCTTGTCCATCTCGCCGGTTTGGGAATCGCCGACCACAACGGCCGGGCGGTACACCCGGTAGCGCAGGCCTGGCGTCGAGCGCACCAGCAGTTCTGCCTCGAACTTGGTCTGGTGATATGGCGTCGGCAGGTCCTGGGCGACGTCGAAATCGTCCTCGGTGAACACGCCCCGGTGGTTTCCCGCCACCGCGATCGAGGACACGTGGTGCAACGTGGCGTCGAGGCGACGGGTCAGCCCGATCACTGCGCGGGTGCCCTCCACGTTGGCCGCCCGCTGTTCGGCTTCGCCGACCGTCATGTCGTAGATCGCCGCGCAGTGCACCACATGCGAGACGTCGCCGAGTTCGGCGATATCGGCGTCGGATAGCCCCAGATCGGCCACTGTCAGGTCGCCGACCAGCGGTTTCACCCGCTCATCCCAGTTTTGGGCGAGCCGCTCGAACCGCGTCAGCGACTCGCGGCGCACCAGCACCCACACCTCGGTGTCGGGTTCGCGGGACAGAATCCGGCTGATCACTCGGCGGCCAATAAACCCGGTACCGCCGGTAACGACATAGCGCATGCGAGCCATCGTGGCCTTAGATCGGGCAAACGTCAACAAGGCCGGTCAACTCGGCTGCTGAACCGCTATCGTCGGCACGCATGCCCCTCAATCCGGATGCCATTGGCGAGACAACCGATCCGATTCCGTTCGACTGGACCGACCGCGACACCCTGCTGTACGCCATCGGCGTTGGCGCGGGCACCGATGACCTCGCCTTCACCACCGAGAACAGTCACGAGATCGAACAGCAGGTGTTGCCGACCTATGCGGTGATCGCCTGCTCGGCCTTTCCGGCGGCACTCAAGATCGGCACGTTCAACTTCGGCATGCTGCTGCACGGCTCCCAGGAGATCCGGCTGCACCGGCCACTGCCCCCGGCCGGGAAGCTCAGCGTGGTCTCCGAGGTCGTCGACATCCAGGACAAGGGCGAGGGTAAGAACGCGGTGGTCATGCTCAAGGGCATCGGCACCGATCCGGCCAGCGGCGAGGTCGTCGCGGAAACCCTTACCACCGTGGTGATTCGGGGCGAAGGCGGGTTCGGCGGGCAGCAGGGGCAACGCCCCGTCGCACCGCAGATTCCCGATCGCGACGCGGACGCCCGGGTGGCGTTGCCCACCCGCGAGGATCAGGCGCTGATCTATCGACTCTCGGGGGACCGCAACCCATTGCACAGCGATCCGTGGTTCGCGAAGAATCTGGCCGGGTTCCCGAAGCCGATCCTGCACGGTCTGTGCACCTACGGTGTGGCCGGGCGGGCGCTGGTCGCCGAACTCGGTGGCGGCGACGCCACGAAAGTCCATGCCGTCGCGGCGCGGTTCAGTTCTCCCGTGTTCCCGGGGGAGACGCTGACGACGTCGATCTGGCGCACCGAACCGGGGCGGGCCGTGTTCCGCACCGAGGCGGCCGGGCCCGACGGTGCCGATGCTCGACTCGTACTGGAGGACGGTGTCGCCGAGTATTCCGACTGATCCGGCAGGCGCGGCAATTTCGTAGAAGCGGCTGCATACCGCGTGGTGGATTGACAGGATCGAACCACTGAGGTCGCACGGCGGTGCGGGAATGGCGGTGGCAGATGACGCAGGTGAACCTGGTCGTTGGGTATCTGGCCACTCCCGGTGGTGCCGACGCACTCGCGTTGGCGGTTAGGTTCGCCCGAACGCTGGCCGCCGAGGTCCATATCTGCATCGTGCTGCCACCCGACAACGCGCCGCCGGGCACCGTCCCCAAGGGTGGCTACGAGGAAGTACTGGCCGAGCAGGCGCAGGGCTGGCTGGACGATGCCCTGGGCCTGGTGCCTGACGACGTTGTGGCGCACACGCATCTGAGTTTCGACGAGTCGTACACCGACGGTCTGATCCGCGAAGCGCTGCGGCTTCAGGCGGTCGCAATCGTGGTCGGCGGTGCCGGTGGCGGGTTGATCGGCAGCTATTCGCTGGGGTCGGTGGTCAACGAGCTGTTGCACGCCTCGCCGGTGCCGGTCGCGGTGGCGCCCCGCGGAACCCGCGATTCGAAGGTCGAACGGGTGCATGAGATCACCTGTGCCATCGGTCAGCGTCAGGGTTCGGATCTGTTGCTCGCCACCGCGGTACGGGCCAGCCGGGCCGCGGAGATCCCGCTGCGGTTGGTCTCGCTGGTCGCGCTCGATCCGACCTTCGGCTCGCTGCGCGGCGACACTGAAGCCGTGCGAGCCCACGCGCTCGCGCACGCCGAACGGACCTTGGAGGCTGCCAGAAATGAACTGCCGGCGGATTTTCCGGTGTCCTCGACCATCGTGACCGGTCCCAGCGTCGAGGCCGCCGTCGAACAGTTGGGTTGGGACGACGGTGACATCATCATGGTCGGATCCAGCCGGCTCAGCGCGCCGCGACGGATCTTCCTCGGTTCCACGGCGGCCAAGATGTTGCGGGTGTTGGACGTGCCCATGGTGGTTGTGCCCCGGGACGAACTGAAAGACGGCGAGGATCACTCATGACGGAATCCGCGTCGCATCAGAAGCTCGAAGCCGCCGAGCACTCTGCCGGGCTGGTTTCCAAGGGCCTGGCCGCGGGCAAGGTAGGCACCTTCTCCGGTGCGATCCTCGGCATCTCGTGTGTGGCACCCGGATACACGCTGACCGCGAGCATCGGGTTGATCGTCGCCGCAGTCGGACTCAAGATGCCCGCGATCTTCATCGCCGGGTTCATCCCGATGTTCCTGACTGCCTACGCCTATCGCGAACTGAACTCGCGCGCACCTGACTGCGGGGCGTCGTTCACCTGGTCCACCAAGGCATTCGGCCCGTATGTCGGCTGGATGTGTGGGTGGGGCATGGTGGTCGCGTCCATCATCGTGCTGTCCAACCTCGCCGCCATCGCGGTGGAGTTCTTCTATCTGTTCATCGCTCGGATCACCAACCACCCGTCGATCGCCGAGCTCGCCGACAACAAGGCCATCAACATCATCACCACGCTGGTGTTCCTGGTCATCGCGACTCTGGTCGCCAGTCGCGGCATCACCACCAGTGAACGCGTGCAGTACGTACTGGTCGGATTCCAGATGGTGGTGCTGTTGGCGTTCGCGGTGATGGCGTTCGTGCATGTGGGGCGCGGCGATGCGCCGGCCGGACTGTCATTCGACCTGGACTGGTTCAATCCGTTCAACGGACTTGCGCTGAGCGCCTTCGTGGTTGGGGTAACCGGATCGATCTTCGCCTTCTGGGGTTGGGACACCTGCCTGACCCTGGGGGAGGAGTCCAAAGATCCGACGAAGGTGCCGGGCCGGGCCGGGCTGCTGTGCGTTCTGTCCATCTTGGCGACGTATCTGCTGATCGCTGTCGCGGTCATGATGTACGCCGGCGTCGGGGAAACCGATCTGGGGCTGGGTAATCCGGACAATGCCGAGAACGTTTTCGCCGCGTTGGCCGATCCGGTGCTCGGTACCTATGCCGGGCCGCTGCTGTTTTTGGCGATCCTGGCTTCGTCGGTGGCCAGCCTGCAGACCACGTTCCTGCCTGCCGCACGGGCGATGCTGGCGATGGGCGCCTACAAGGCGTTCCCGCCGCGTTTCGCCGAGGTCAGCCCGCGCTATCTGGTGCCGGTGTTCGCGACCGTCACCGCCGGCGTGGTCACCGGGGTGTTCTACACCGTGGTGAGCCTGCTCTCCGAGAGTGCGCTGCTGGATACCATTGCCGCTCTTGGCATCATGATCTGCTGGTACTACGGCATCACCGCTTTTGCCTGTGTCTGGTACTTCCGCCGTGAGCTGTTCGACAACGCCCACAACATGGTGTTCAAGTTCCTGTTCCCACTGCTCGGCGGAATCGTGCTGGCCGCGGTCTTCGTGATCTCGATCAAGGAGAGCATGGACCCGGAGAATGCCAGCGGCGCGGCGATCGGCGGCATCGGCCTGGTGTTCTTCATCGGCTTCGGCGTACTGATCCTCGGTGCCGTGCTGATGATGGTCTGGCGGTCTCGCAGTCCCGCGTTCTTCCGGGGCGAAACCCTGCGGTACGACACGCCTTCACTCGTGGAGTAGAGCCCACCCCGGGACCGCGAGATCAACGAAATGGTCGCCCCCAGAAGGTTTTGCGACCACAGCGTTGATTTCGCGGTGAAGGTGCGGCTCAGCCGGCCGCGCCGCCGATGCCGGAGTTGCCCTTGTTGTGTGCCAGCTCGAACGGATCCAGCAGGTCCCACACCGTGGTGACGGCCTGGACCTTGAGTTCGGCGCCGGGCTCCTCCAGGTTGATCAAGTCGGCGATGATGTCGTAGCCGTAGTACACCGCTGACCCCGGCGGCGTGGTCTTGATCAGCTCGTTGATGATGGTCTGCCGGGCATCTCGCGCGGCGGGATCGTCACCCAGCGCGGGGGCCAGGCTGGGCAGAATCTTGCTGATCGGGATCACCGCGTTCACCCACGGCACGATCTGGGTGCCCCGGTAGATCTGCTCGGTCGCCTCGCGCACAAGCGGTTTGAGCTCGTTCGGCGCGGCGCCCATCAACGCATCCCGCAGATTCAGGATCTCGGGGGGAATGTCTTTCGGCTCGGGATCATTGTCGCGCAGCGGGTTGGGGTCCCACGGCGTAGCTGCCTGATCCTGGACCGCCGCGACTTTCGGGGTGACCGAGGTCT
>NZ_LZSY01000017.1 GCF_001665625.1 Mycolicibacterium peregrinum
TCCAACCCACACGCCACCACCGATCGTGCGTGCACATCCAAACCAACACTCGTACGCTGACCTAACACTGGGGCCTCCTACATCTGTGGCTCTACCGGCCAGGACCCGATTCCTGACGGCAACCCACGTTCACATGCAGTGAGGCCCCAGCCTCCCCATACGGTCTAGAGCGATGACGAGGGGATTGCACAGGGGATTTGTGCGCGTCGTCGCCGCGATGGTGCTGGTCGCGCTGACCGGCCTGCTGGGCTTGAGCCTCCCGACGGCGTCGGCGCAGGAATCGGCCGGCGGGGCGAAGCGGTTTGGCGCGTGCCTGGCCGCACAGAAGACCGGTGACCTGCTGTTGCTGTTCGACGAGTCGAGCAGCCTGCAGCAAAGCGACCCACAGGGCGCTCGGGTGCAGGCGGCCCGCTACCTGCTGCAGACCCTGGGACGCTATGTCGGACGAGTGGATGCGGACCTTGAGGTGGCCTCGGCCGGCTTCTCCGACACCTACACCCCGGAACACGACTGGACCCGCCTCACCGACGCCAACGCCGGGGAACTGGCGCAGCAACTGGGCAGCCTGGAGTCCAAGAACACCGGCATCGACACCGACTACTGGACAGCTCTGGACGGGGCGCGTCAGGCGTTGGCGGCCCGCGCCAAGAACACCGAGGGCGGTCAACGCTGCCAGGCGATCGCGTGGTTCTCCGACGGCAAGATCGACTTCACCGCACGCGACGTGGCGAAGCCGTACGCCGAAGGCGTCGATCTGAGCAGCCAGGAAGGGGTCGACCAGGCACGGCAGCGCGCGATCGAGTCGATCTGCCGGTCCGGCGGCGTGGCCGATCAGGTGCGGTCGTCGGGGATCGTGATGCTCGGCATCGGGCTGGGGGCCACCACGGCGCCTGCGGACTTCGACGTGATGAGTGCGATCAGCACCGGGAAGGGTCTCGCGGGGAAAACCTGTGGGGACAAGACCGATCCGGTGCCGGGTGACTTCTATTCGGTGGCCGACATCGACGACATGCTGTTCGCGTTCGACGCGCTCAACCCGGACCCGGGTATCGAGGGCCAGGGTGCGGTGTGTCAGCTGCAGGTGTGCCCGGAGGCCAAGCACAACTTCGTGCTGGACCGCTCGATCAAGTCGGTGACAATCCTCGGCTCCGGCGACGTGCCCGGGGTGGTGCCCTACCTGGTGTCACCATCGGGACAGACGGTCGAGTTGCCGCGCAAAGACGGCTCGACCGACATCGACGTCGCGGGCGTCAAAGTGACTTACGAGTGGCTGTCCGAGACCGGGCAGAACATCGTCATGCAGAACACCGGCGGCGGCGAGTGGATCGGCCAGTGGGGCATCGTCTACGTCGACACTGCCGGTAAGCACCCCGACGCGGTGTCGAAGGTCAGCATCCACATCTCCACCGACATCTTCCCGGCACTGGTCAGCAGCGACGGGAAGAAGGGGCCTGACGTCACGTGGCACAGCGGTCAGACCCTGGACGGGGTGACCTTCGGCCTCGTCGACGGGCAGAACAAGCCGATGACGCCCACCGATCTCGTTGGTTCGGCCACGCTGTCGGCGCAGTTGGTGCCCGCCGGGGCCGCACCCATCGAACTGCTCGCCAATGTCCCGAAGGAGGACATCGGCAAACCCGTGAAGGTCGATCTGAGCCAGGTCGAACCCGGCCCGGCCACGTTGAAGATGTCCTTGGTGGTCACCACCGCACCAGCAGTGGACCTGACGGGTGTGCAGGTCGCGCCCGGTACCCAGTTGTCGCCGCAGAACGTCGACGTCAATCTGCAGATCCTGCCGAAGCTGGGCCTGCCGTCGCCGGGCGAGCGGATCGACTTCGGCAGCGTCCAGGCCACCGAGGGAGCAACGGCGTCGCTGAACATCACCGGCCCGGGCTGCGTGTGGATCGCCGATTCCGATGCCGTCACGGTGGAGGCCGGCCCGGAGGGTATCGGCACACCGAAGGTGACCTCGGCGGCGAACTCGCCGGGCAACTGTTTGAAGCTGCAGGAGGGGCAGACCGGGAAGCTGGAGGTCACCCTGCGCACCGAGCAGGACGGGCACGGCGGCCTCAACGGCACGGTCCCGCTGCACGTCGCGGCGCTGGAGAACCCGGACGACTCGCAGACGGTCCAGGTGCCGTTCACGGCATCGCTGATCAAGCCGTTGAGCACCGTCAACTTCGTGCTGGTGCTCATCGCCGCGCTCCTGCTCGGCCCGGGCATCCCGCTGGGGTTGCTGTACCTGTCGAAGTGGTGGGTGAGCAAGATCCCCGACATCCCGCTGTTGGCCGAACGGATCCGGGCCGAGGTGCGCTCGGACATCGCGCTGCGGGACGGTGAACCGTTCGCGATGGTCGACACCGATCTGGTCAACCCGGTACCCGGGCTGGCCGGCGGTACGCGTCGACTCTCGGTGCTGGGAACGACGCTGACCGTGGTGCTGGGCCGCAGCCCGTTCGGCGCGGGTCACGTCAGCGTCGACGCAGGCCACCTGGTCACCACCGGTTCCGAATTGCCGGCCACCGACGCAACGGGCCTGCACGCGGTGCTGCCTCTGGCGGTGCACAACACCTGGGTGGTGTTGCACGACCCGCGTGGGCCGTCCACCGAGGCCGAAGTGCTGTTGCTGGTCAGCGGCAACACGGATATCGCGGCGCGGGAAAAGCTCTACGAAGAGGTGGCGCGCCGGCTGCCCGAGGTCCTCAACGGCCTGCGGTTGCGGGCCGTCCAGGCCGGGCTGGCGTCACCGCACGACGATGCCGGGCCGGGCGCATCCCCGTTCGGTGACACCGCCGTGGGAGCGCCGGTCGGCTATGACCCGTTCGCCGACGGTGCACAACCGTCGGGACCGCCGTCGATGGGGCCGCCTCCGATGGGACCGCCCTCGGGTCCGCCGCCTTCGGGACCCCCGCCGATGGGCCCGCCGCCGTCGGGGCCCGGACCCGGTCGGCCTGGGCCGGCTCAACCACAGCGGTATGACAGCGATCCGTTCAATCCGTTTGGAGAAGGAGCCTGATGCGACGATTCCTGGTAGTGGGATGCGGCGGTTCGGGTGGCGCCACGTTGGCGTTCATGATGGACCAGCTTCGCTCCGAGCTGCACGCAGCCGGCGTCGACAAGGTGCTGTCGGGTTGGCAGTTCGTGCACATCGACGTGCCCAGCGCCGCCGAATCGGGCCCTGAGGGTCTCGCCAACGTGCCCGCGCAGGGTGGCAGCTACATCGGTTGTGGCCCGCAGGGCAGTAGTTACGCGATCCTCGACGGCGCGCTGTCGCAGCGGCTGGCCGCCGACGGTGCGCTGGACGCCATCGCCACCTGGGCGCCGCGCAATCCGCAAGAGGTGACGAACCCGATCTCGGCAGGCGCGGGGCAGTACCGCGCCATCGGCCGGATGATCACGCTGAGCAAGGCCAGTGAGATCCATGCCCGGCTGCAGGCGGCCTGGGACGCCTTGTTCCGGGTCGAGACCATCTCGGAGATGTCGACGGTCAGCGTGCCCGGCATGGGCCGGTTCGACCCCAACGAGCCGCCGCTGGTGCTCGTGGTGTCGTCGATGGCCGGCGGTGCGGGCGCGTCGATGGCGCTGGACATCTGCCGACTGCTGACCCTCGTCACCGGCCTGGACCCGAAGCTGATGGGCGTCTTCATGGTGACCCCCGACATCTTCGAGTCGCTGCCGGAGAGCGCGCGGATCGGTGTCCGGGCCAACGCGCTGGCCATGCTGGGCGAGATCGTCGCCAGCCAGACCGGCGCGGCCCGTGAACACGACGTGCGCATCCTGCGGGCGTTGGGCCAGCATCACGGTGACGGCGAGCCGATCCCGTTCGCCCGCGTCTTCCCGGTGGGCCGTTACATCGGTGCTGACCGCACGCTGTTCGGCGACGGCTCCCAGTACGCGGTGTACCGCGGTCTGGCCCGTGGGTTGGCGGGCCTGATGATGAGCGGTAAGGCCAGCGACCAGTTCGTGTCCTACGACCTCGGCAACACCGCGTCCCCGACCGGGGACCGCGACGTGCTCGGTTGGGGTATCTCGTCGTGGGATGTGTTGCCGTGGGGCACCTACGGTTTCTCCAGCCTGAGCATGGGACGGGACCGCTACGCCGAGTACGCCGCGCAGCGCCTGGCGCGCAGCTGTGCCGACAAGCTGTCGTTCGGGCACCTGCAGGCAGGCAATCCGGCGTCCAGCAACGAACAGCTGGACACGCTGCTGAGCAGCCAGTGGCAGGCGCACTGCAACGAGCTGCGGATGCCGGCCGCGGCCGGCGACGAGCAGGCACGCGTCGGCATCCTGGGCAACTGGATCGCCAACGGCGCCTTCCCGCACGAGGCGGTGTCCTCCACCGTCAACGGGCTGATCGAGCGGCAACTGCGCGGCTACCTGCCCAACCCCCAGGGGATGTCCGCCGAGCAGTGGGTGCCGGTGTTCCGTCAGGCCGTGATGAACCGACGCGCCGACCTGGCCCGGGCCTGCTCCGAGACCGCGTACGCGATGGTGTTCTCCTGGCACCGGGAGTTCGCCGACCAGGTCGAGCAGATGGTCGGTACCGCGGCTGCCTCGCTCGGCCTGCCCTACGCCCGCGAGCTGATCGACCGGCTGCGCCTGCACCTCGACAGCGTGCTGGCGCCCGGCATCGCGCAACTCGGCGCCATGGGCCCGCCCGATATCGTCGCGATCCCTCCGCAGGTCGACGCCGCCCTGCGGTCGCTGCGCGGCGTGATGACCAACGCCGACCAGGTGCTGGGCATCGCACTGGACGGTTTCCGGTCGACGGTGCGCCGACAGCTCTACGCCGACGCCGCGGCCCGGATGGCCGACGTGCTGCGGGTGATGGGCGCCGAATTGCTGGCGCCGCTGCGCGATGCGCTGGGCGAGGCGATGATCCTGCTGGAGAAGGCCCGGTCCGAGCCGCCGTCAGACGTCGGCCTGGCCCGCCTGTCCACCGACCAGTACGTGGCGTGGCCGTCCGACGCCGATGAGCTCGTGCCCTCACGGTTCGCCGAAGCCAACAACGAGGTGCTGCTGATCAGCTCCTCGGCGTTCAAGCAGCGCTACGAAACCGATCTGCCCAAGGCGGTGGGCGGTTCGAACGCGATGATTCCGCTGCGCACCGCCGTCGACGACGCCACCACCCGGGTGATCCTCGGACTGTGGCAGACCACCGGCGGCACGGCAGCGCCGGGCGGGCTCATCGAACGCACCGCGACGTGGGTGACCCGGGCACTGGGGACCGATCCGGAGAACGGGCGGCCGCGGGTGCCGTCGATGGCGCAGTTCGACGTGCACACCCGGCCCGCCGAACTGCTCGCGCGGGCCCGGCTCTACGTGGGGCGGCCCGGCGAGTCGTTCGAGGAGTTCTGCAAGGTCTCGTTGCGCGACTACGTGCAGGGCGCGGGCGCCTCGGAATCGGAGCTGGTCAATCGGCGTCGCGACATCGACACCAAGTTCGCGGAGGCCCTGTCGCTGGCGCGGCCGCTGGCCAGTGTCAACGATCAGGCGTTGCAGCGGGTGCACCCCGGCCAGCAGGTCGAGTACCGGTACAAGTTCTCCGAGATCCCGTTCGCCGGCCAACCCGTGGCCGAAACGTTGGCCGAGGTGCTGCGCGCCAACCCGCGCATCGACCAGGCCACCAAGGACAACTACGGCCGGTCCCTGTCCGACGAGGACAGCGTCACCCGCATCGACATCTTCGGGTCCTACCCGAACTACTCGCCGCTGGTGTTCGATTCGGTGCTCAAGCCGGCCGCGCAGCAATGGGCGCAGACCGCCGGTCCGGGCCGGGGGGCGTTCTGGCGGTACCGCCGTTCGCGGCCGTTGTCGGCGTCGCTGCCGATGACCGACGCCGAACGGCGCACCATGACCGCGGGGTGGTTCCTCGGGCAGATGCTCGGACGGATCCAGATCCCGGCGTCTCCGTTCACCGATCCGGTTCGCATCTACGACGGCGACGACAACCAGTGGCTGAGCTTCCCGAACCCGCTGCTGACTCCACCGTCGGCGTTCACCGCGTCCTACGACTGGCTGCCCGCCGTGCTGGAGTCGAGCCTGCTGGCCATCGCCACTTCACATGAACCGCCGGTGATGCGATCGCTGCGGCCGTACACGGTGCTGCGTGCGCTCTATGACTCGCACAGCCAGGACCCGGCCAGCGGCATCGTCGAACTGTCGGCGGCGGCACTGGTGCGGGAGTTCCTCAAGTCCGGAACGTCCGGTCCGGGGATCACTTCCCGGGTCGGGCCGATCGCGGCCGCGCAGACCGCCGAGGATCGGCAGGCAGCCGCCGAAACGTGGTTGGGCAACGTCCGCGACGTCGCGGCCCAGTACCTGCCGGCCGACACCCCCGGGGCCACTCCCGATGGTGCGTTCACGACCGTCGCCACCCGGTCCAAGGCGGCCAAGACGCCGATCTTCCGTGACCTGGCGCCCGATGTCTTCTGGGCGACCGAGTCGCTGATCAAGCTGTTGCAGCGCGAGGGTGCGGCGTTGGCTCAGGGGGAGACGGCCGGTGCGGGCGCGTTCTTCGATGACGGCGGCTCGGTCGTCATCCCCGACGGGGGGACGTTCTGACGATGTCGCTGCCCGGGACAACTCCGACCGCCGCGCCGCAGCGGGCGTTGACGGTGCTGCTGGCACCCCGCCCACAGACCGAGGAGATCCTGTCCGTCCTGGTGGATTACTCCGCGGTCGGTCTGATCGGGCCGTTCGTGTGGGTCGACGCCGCCGAGGTCGGCGACAGCTCCACGCACGGAACGCTGGTTCGCGACGGACAGGGCGAGCCGGTGGTGTTGCAGCAGATGCTGACCGGTGAGCGCTATGACCGGATCCGGATCGCAGTGCTCGTCCCGGTCGACGTGCCGGCGACCGATCGGGTCCCGCTGGCGGTCGAGCAGGCGGTGGAGCAGACCGTCCGCAGCAGTTCGATGGGTGCCCCGATCAACCTGCTGCGGCTGTTGTTCACCCGCGGTGACGCCATCCCCACCACTCCCGATCTGGCATTGGTGCTCGAGGGTTGGCACAACCTGTTGATCGCGCCGGAAGATTCGGCGGCGCCCGGTCTGGGTGCGGTGGCCTGGGGTCGGCTCACCGATCCGTTGGACGTGGCGCAGTTCGCCGCTCCGGTGGTGGCCGGCGTGACGGGGTTGTGGGCCGGGGTGGACCAAGGCCCCTTCGACACGTTGGAGATCCTGCCCGGGCAGACGGTACGCGCGGTGCGGGCGTTCTACCGGTGGCTCGACACCGACGGCGTGGAGGAAGGCCTTCGGGCGCACCTGTTCGACCCGACGGGGCGGCTGCCGCTGCCCCGCGGCGGCCAGGTGCCGGTGGTCTACGTCGAGGATGTCCCGACCGCCGCCCAGTCGATGGCGCGCGCGTTGTGGACGAAACACCGTGACGTGCTGCGCGGTCCGAGGATCGCGGCGACCGCAGGCCCGGAGCACGCCATCTCGATCTGGGCCGCGATGAAGATGTTCCTCAAGTTCATGGGTGCGGCCGTGCGCAGTGCGCCCGCGGCGTGGTGGTCGGCCGTGATGGGGACGGTCACCTCGGCGGTGGTCACCACGGTGCAGAGCACCGTCTTCGGCCGTACCGACTCTGCGTTCGCCGTGGTCGCCGACACCACCCAATCAGACTGGCAGGACCTGGGGCGCAGCGCGGAAACCCTGAGCAACGCCCTGGGCGGGCAGCCGGAACATTTCGCCCAGCAGGACATGAGCGGGTTGTGGACCGACTTCGTCAACGGCGCACTGACTTTGGCCGATGGAGGCCGCCGCGCCGGCGGGCTGGAGCCTGTCCAGGTCGGCGCGGCCATCGGGGTGGTCTACAACGCCGCCGACGTGGTGCCGAGTGCGGCTGAGCGTTTCCAGGGCATTCCGACGTCGCTGGCGGCGGTGATCGGCGTCAGCTCGGTGGAGGGCGCCGACGTGCTCGGTGCGGCCAACCTTCGGGATCGGCTGCAGCGCGCGTACTCCGACCCGGCTGCCGGTGTGGAAGCCCGGAACACCGGCACCGAGCTCGATCGCTGGCAGGCGTCCGTCACGAAAAGCTATGCCTGGCAGGTCAGCTCGATCCTGGCCGATTTCATGCACCGGGGCCGTGCCGAAGTGGCGGATCTGGTGTCCCAGATTCAGACTCTGGCGAACCGCGGGGCGGTCGACGAGCGGCTGAAGGCGCGGCAGCAGGCCATCAGCACCATCCTCAAGACGTTCACCTGGGCGCTGCTGGCCGTGCTGGTGATCCTGATCGGTGTGGCCGCCATGGACTGGGTGCGTTGGAAGTTCGCCCTGGCCACCGGCGGAGCCCTGATCGGCCTGTACATCGTTGTGTCGATGGCGTTGTTCCTGCTCGGTCAGAGAGATCTGTTCGCCGAGATGAACATGCGCAAATCGCAGGCGGCCGAACTGGACGCCCTGCAGGCGAACCTACGTACCGCCCTGCAGGACGTGGGCCGGTTGTCGACGGCTTACGGCCAGCTGCTGGCCTGGTGCAGGACCTTGGGCACGGTGCTGCGGGCGCCCTTCGGTGCGCCACCGCCGGCACGCCCGCCGGTTGGTCAACTCGTCGCGGGGCTGCCGCGGTCCACCCAGGTCGGGGTGGCGATGGCGTCAACGGAGCAGGCCGACAACGCCATTCACGGCATCCAGAGCCGGCTCTATGCGTTGGGCTGGCTGAGCAAACCGTGGGAGGACATGGTGGGCGAGGCGGCCGCGCGGCTGCGTGAGGAGCCGACGGCGTTGTTCAAGCAGCCAGGTGTCGGCTCGTCCTCGGGTCTCGACCAGTGGTCTCAGGCGGTGATCGGCGGCCGGGTGAAACCCACTGGCGCCGACGCGCTGTGGGCCCGGGTGGAGCACATGTTCAACGACAGCGGGACTGGGGTGAGCGACACGCTGACCCGAAACGTCCTGGTGCCCACCATCGGTCGGCAGGTGCCCGCCCAGCAGTTCAGCGCCGGCATCACCGATCACCGGCCCGGTCATGCGGCCCCGTTCGACGCGTCGCTGTTCACGCATGCCGCTGTGACGGCGGGCCGTTCGGCGGTCGCGGTGGACAAGGTGACCGTCAACCGGCGCGGGTTGGGCTACCGGGCGGTTGTGGTGCAGGCCAGCGACGGTTTGCCGCCGTATGACTTCGCGTTGTTCGAGACTCCGGTGGCGGTCATGCCCGGCGTCGAGGACGAGCCGACAACGATGATCAGCCGGGCCGACCTTGGTGTGCCGCCCGGGGAGGACATGGTGTTCTAGCGATGAATGATCCACGTCCCGCTCCCGACAACGACGACGATCCGCGGTTGGCGCCGCTGCTGGCCTGGCGTCAGCAGTTGCTCGACTCCGGGGTCGTGGCTGCCCGCAGCTTCAAGGAAGCCCATGTGCGCCTGGTGCTGCGGTCGGGTTGCACCGATGTCGAACGGATCCGGGCCATGCTGCCGGGGTCGGTGGCCGAGCATGCCGAGGACATGGCCCGGGTGCTGGCCGAGTTGGGTGATGCAGGCCGTGGGCCCGACGCCGCTTCGGGGCGGCACCGCTCCGGCGAATCCGTAACCGAGTCCGTGACCGAAACCGTCGAGACGCCGGCCCCGCCGGCTTCGTCGCCCGCCCCGCCGGTGTCTCCCGCGCCGGCTCCGTCGGCCGATACCGTGCCGCCGCCTCCTGCGCCGGTCGATATGCCCTTGAGTGCAGCCGATTTCGCGCCGTTCGCGTTCGGCGCCCAGCAGCCGCCGAGTCACAACATCGCGTTGCGGCGACGCCCGGATGGCGCTGCGCTGGACCTGAGCTGGCCGCCGTACGAGTCGGCTGAACCGGTGGTGCTGTACCGCCTGGTCAGCGCCGAGGGTGACGCACCGTATGCGCCGGACCGGGCTGACCTGGTGGCCGCCACCGCAACCCCGTACGCCGAGGACGCCCGGCCCGCCACTTCTGCAGCCAGGCATTTCCAGGTGTGGGTCAATGTCGGGTCGTCGCGTGCCGATGCGCTCGCCGCCCAACCGGTGCTGTACGCCGCCGGGGTACTGGTCAGCCCGCTCACCGCCTTCGACATCCGGGAGGATTCCGGACGGGTCATCGGGCAGTGGGCGGTGCCGACCGGGGTGAGCGCGGTGTTCGTCTACCGCATCCCGGCCGAAGAAGCGGGCCGCGACGGCCCTCAGTACCGGATCCTGGCCGACAGCGCCAACCTTTCCGGGTTCATCGACACCGATACCGTTCGCGGGCAACGCTATCTGTACCGGGCCCGGTGCGCGGCCACCGTGGACGGCGTGCTGCGACTGTCCGAAGCGGTCGAGGTCGATGTCGCGGTCTCTGCGGTGTTGGAGCCCGTCACCGACCTGGCGGTGGTGGCCGGTGGCGACGGCTCGGTGTTCGACCTGACCTGGACGCCTCCGCCCGCCGGGCGTGTGGTGATCTACCGCAGCGAGAACGGGCCCAACGCCGGCGCCGATTCCGCCGAACTGTCCGAGGACGCCCTCGAACAGGTGGGGCTCACGCCCGAGCTGCAGCTGACGCAACCGGTGGTCACGCGGCACACCCCGGACGGCAGGCCGGAGTCGGTGTTGGTCGCGGTGTCGTGGCCGGCCGACTGGAGCCGTGCCTACCTGACCCCGGTGACGTTGCTCGGCGGGCGTGCACTGCTGGGCAAGACGCTGTCCTCGGTGCGCACCGGCACCATCACCGACATCGAGCTGGCCGAGTACTGCAACAAACAGGTGCTGACCTTCGACTGGCCTGACGGCGCCGCCGGCGTCGTGATGTATCTGGCTCCCAAGGGCCACGATCCGCGTGACGGGCTCACCGGCAAGTCGTTCGAGATCTCGCTACAGGAGTACGAGAAGTACGGCGGCATGCAGTTGACCGGGCAACTGCCTGTGGGCGGCTGCTCGCTGCACCTGGCACCGGTGGCGTTCTCCGGCGGCCGGCGTGTCACCGGCACGGTCACCAGCACCGAGTACGCCGGGCTGCTCCGGCTGCAGTACGCCGTGCAGGTTGTCCGTGACCCCAACGGTTTTCCGGTTTCCGCCACGATCGCGATGCGCTCCGAACATGACCTGCCGGGATCTCCGGCTTTCGTGTTGGTCAACAATCCGCAGCGGATTCCGCTCGGCGTACATGACGGCCAGGCCGTCGACGTGGCGCCGCTCACCGAGCAGGGCCAGATCGGCGACCGGCCCTCCAAGGAGTTGCGCTGGACAGCTCTCACGACGACCGGCACGGGCGAGCTGTGGGCCGCTGACGTGCGTGGCTTGCAAGGATGGATCAGGTTGTTCGTGAACACCCCCACGCCCGCGCGGCTCCGCGTCATCGCTCTGCTCGACCCGCCGGTGGAGACCCTGCGACTCACCCCGCCGGCGCGATGACCACTCGCTACGGCCAGTTGGCCTACACGTCGTTCGACAAGGTCGGGTCCGCCGGGGGCTGGCAGGTCAAGGAGTCCACTGGAGCGTTGACCGCCGACGAGACACAGCAGTTGATCGCCGGTGTGCGCACGGTGTTCCATCCGGTGGAGCCGTTACCCGCGTACCCGACACCCGAGCAGTTGGAGAGCGGTCCGCGCCGGCTGGCCTACCGCCCGCTCGACAGCGGCGCGGTCGGCTACTGGCATTCGATTCCGGCCGGGTCCGACAGCACCGGCCGGCCGGGCAACGTGTTCGCGCACGTGTTGCTGGACCGTCACCCCGATGCCGCGCGCCGGCCGATCGAATGGTGGCGGTCGGCCCAATGGCTGCGGCCGTACGGACCTGCGGCGGTTTCCCGTGCGGTCCTGCCGCCGCGCGCCCCGGAGCCGGGTGCGGTGGTGACGAAGGACAGCGTGATCGCGTTCGCGCTCGATCCGGCCACGTGGCGCCTGACCACCTTGTTCGGGCTGCTGGATGCCGTCGTCGCCGCGCTCGCCGGTGGTCCGGCGGTGGTGTTCGGGGCTGAGTCACCCGAATCGGCCGCGCAGTGGATCGGGTTGGTCAGCTTCCTGATGTCGTCGGGGACCGCAGCGGACTTGAGTTTCTCCACCTTCGACCGAGCCGATCAGCTGGCCTTGGCGCTGCAGAGCGGCCAGCATCTGACCGCGGTGCCGATCGGGGACCTGGGCGCGGTTCCACCGGGAGTCGTCGGTATCGGGGAGACCGAGCTGATCTCGCTCGGTGAACTGGGCGGGGAGCCGCACCGCACCGCGGCCGGGCAGACCATCGAGGTCACCCCGTGGTCGGCCATGGCACAGGTCGTGTTGCTGGATCCGGCGTCGGCACGGACCCTGCTCGACGACATCGACCGGTTCGCCGCGGAGGTGTCCGATGCCGGATTGCATCCGGCGTGGCCGATGGCGATGGCGGTGACGGCCAACGCGGAGTTCGCCGACGCGATCGACGAGGCACACGACGTCATCACCACGTATTCGCCGCCGGGGGTGCCCGCGGGATCTGCCGCGGCCCGGACCATCGCCGGGGTCCTGGGCGAGGTGGTGGGCACGACGACCGCCGAGGCCTGGCAGGCGGTGCAGAACCTCGCAGGTGGTGCCGCCGCAGACTTTGCCGACGTCAGCTATCTGTGCCGGGCGCTCGGTGACGACGCCTGGCTGGCGCAGCCCGGACCGATTCCGCTGGGGCCGAGGGCGTTTCACGGAAAGGTGACGCCGGTCGAGGTGCAGGGGGCGATCGGGCAGGCGCTGCAGCGGGCCCGCGACACCGGACCCGAGCGCGTGCTGAAAGTGGTGGACATGCTGCTGCGGGCCGGTGTGCGGGACGACCGGCTGGTGCCGGCGTTGCGTGGTGACGTGGTGGCGCAGCTCGATGATCCGTCGCGCGCCGCCGACCTGACCCGACGCCTCGGCGCCGAGGGCAAGCTGACATTGGCCGCCGCGCTGCTTCGCACCTCGGGCGGCGACGTGGCGGCCGGGGCCATCGGCGACGGCCTGCTGGACTGGCTGGTCGAGGGAGTCGATTTTCCCACCGCCGCAGAGCTTTCCCGGGCGCAGCCGTGGGATTTGGGCTGGACCCGCGCGGCGGTGCGCGGAGTGCGTGCGGTGCGGCGTGGCCCGTCCGCCCCGGGTGATCGTGTGGCCGAGCTCTGGTGGCTGGGTGTGTCGGGCTCGCCCCGGTTCGTCCAGGTGGCGGGCGACACCGTCTGGGATCCAGCAGATCTGCTGGCCGTCGTGGGCGACGGCGCACTGCCCGGCGCAGCCGCGGTCCGTACGCTGCTGGGCGCCCCCGACTCTCCCGAGCTGAACCAGTTGGCCGCCAAGGTGATCGACGGCAATGACGACAGTGCTGCCGTCGCGCATGCCGCGGTCCGGCACATCACCCCGCAGCAGTGGATGCAGCAGCGCTATGTGGACACCCATCAGCGGGCCTACCTCCCGTTCTGGGAGCAGACACTGACCACGGCCCGGCCGGGTGAGGTACACCGTGATTTCCTGGCCGGTCTGCTGACCTTCGCGGTGTTGGGAACCATTGCCGGCCAGCCCTTCCCGGACAGCTGCCACACGCTGGCTGCCGATCCGGACCTCGCCGCCGACGCGGTACGCCGAGTGCTCCCGCTGGTGGACGGATACGAGATCGCGCCGCACGTGGTGCTGGCCGTCAGCCTGCTGCACACCGTGGCTGCCGAGGACACCGAGATTCCGGTCAGCGGTGTCGAGGCGGTGCTGGCGCAACTGGCCGAGCAGGTGGCAGCACCGCTGCAGAATGACGACCACGAGGTCGAAGGGGTGGCGGCGCTGATGGCGCAGATGTCCGGAGACATGTCCGACGGCGCGCTGCGCCGATACCGAAAAATGGTGAGCAGGCTGTTGACGCGCCGCGCTGATGCACAACCGTCGCTGGCAGCCCGACTGCGGGGGAGCCGCTGATGCCGATCTATGTAGTGGGTGCACGCAACCAGCGTGTCCAGATTCCGAATCAGGCACTGACAGTGTCGATTACCGGCGCGGTCGGAGGTGCCGCGCTGGAAGTGCAGGGTGGGCCGGACCAGCCGGTGGTGCGTTCGACGGCTCACCAGGCGGTGCTGCCGAGCCTGACCGGGCCGGTCACGATCGTGGTGCGCCCGGTCGGCGCGGACCGATTCAATTCCGGCACGCTCATCCACCTGGCGATCGCACATGACAACCCCGGTGATGTCGACCCGGTGCAGGTGATGTTCGATCCTGTCGATGTCGGCGGCGACACGGTCGTCACCTTCGCTGCGCTCACCCCGAACGGCACCCAGATCGAGGTGGCCGTGAGCGCGGTGGCCGATACGCCGATGAGCCCGTTGGCATCCGCGGCCCGGACGTCTGCACGCAAGGTCACCGGCCGGGGCCCGGGGAACTCCGGCGGCTCGGTGGTGCTGGCTCTCGACACGTCGGCGTCGATGCGGCGATGGTTCGCCGACGGCAGTACGTTCGCGGCGGCCGACATCGTGGTCGGGGTGGCCGATGCGCTCGGGCTACGGGACGTATCGGCGGTGTTGGTCGGCGCCGAGGTGACCCCGGTACCGGCCGGCGATGCCGCCGCTTTGGTGGAGGCCCTGCGCGAGGCCGAACCTCGATGGTCGGCGGGTGCCCGGTGGTCGCGGTTGCCTGCCGGCTCGGCGCGCACCGTCATCTGTTCCGACTTCCCCACTCTGGCTGTGCGACAGCAGTTTCCGGTACTGGCGCTGTCCAACGACCGGCGCCTCGACGCGGACGGTGCGCGGCTGCCATCGCCCCGCCCGGGTAACGAGGCCGGGGCCGAGCTGCTGGCGCATCCGCCGGTGCTGGACCGGATCACAGCGGCGTTGGTGCGGGCGCTGAAGTGACGAAGTGCCCGCGCTGCTTCTCGGTGCTGAATCCGAACCACTTCCTGTGGACGTTGATTCCGCAGCCGGGCGCGCCTCGCTACCGTGATGACGTGGCGTCGGCCTTTCTCGGCGCGCCCGCCGAGTGCGGTCCGCTCTACACCTGGACCAATCAGGGCCACGGCGGTCCGCCACCGACGACGGCGGACGCCAGCCGCGCATTGCAAGGGCCGGCGGTCGAGATCTGCACGGTGTGCCACTACACGCTGCCCGAGGGGTGGCGGCACGGGCATGCGATCTGCATCGCGATGGCGGGGGCTCGCGCCACCGGCAAGAGCCTCTACATAGCGGTTCTGGTCAAACAGCTGGAGCTGCTGTGCGAACGGCTCGGGGTGTCAATGGAACCCGTCACCCGGGCCACCGCACAGGCCTACGAGGCGAATTACGAGACTCCGCTTTTCGTGCAGCGGGGGTTGATCCCTCCGACGCCGACGATGCACACCCAGGCATCGAGTCAGCGGGAGCCGCTGGTGTTCTCGATCGGCGGCTGGCACGGGATTCGGCGGTTCCTGGTGCTGCGCGATGTGGCCGGGGAGGACATGGAATCCGGCGACCTGCACACGCCGCCGTTCCGGTTCTTCGCCAACGCCGACGCGGTGTTCTTCATGTTCGATCCTCTGCGGGTCCAGACGATCCGTGATCAGTTGCGAGACCTGTTGCCGGCGCAGCAGTTCAGCGGCGGCGATCCCCGGTCGGTGCTGAACAACCTGTTGATGGCGGTGGGGCAGGGGCAGCCGAAGCTTGCGGTGATCCTGTCGAAGTTCGATGCGCTGCGGACATTGCGGAATGTCGAGGGCTCCGAGTGGAGCATGATCATGTCCAACACCGGCGCGGCGTATCTTCGCGATACCTCCGATTCACCGCGCTATGACGAGCTCGGCGGACAACTGTTGCATGAAGAGGTCCGGAGCCTGCTGACCCGGCTGCACGGCGGCGCGATCGTGGCCGCGGTGGAGAATCCGTCGACGGGAATAGTGTTGCCGCACCGCTATTTTGTGGTGTCTGCGCTCGGGCAGCCGCCCAGCGGCAACAAGCTGCATTCCCGGGGGATCGCGCCGTTCCGGTGCGCCGACCCGATCCGGTGGGTCACCTCGAGCTTCGGGGTGTTGTAGGTGACCACTCAAGATCCGTTCGGGGGCAACCCGTTCGGACAGAATCCGTTTGGCCGGTATCCGCCCCCGGGGCAGCCCCCGTACGGAGGTCCGCCGATGATCCCGGCGGGTCCGCCGCCGAATGACGAGGCCAATACGTTGGCGACGTTGTCGGTGGTGTTCGCGTTCGTGTTCGCGCCGGCGGGCGCGGTGTTGGGCCATCTGGGACTGTCGCAGATCAAGCGCACCGGCCAGCGGGGTCGTGACCGCGCCCTGGTGGGGTTGAGCCTGTCATACGCGGTGATCGTGGTTGCCGTTGCGGCGCTGGTGATCTGGGCGGTGATCCCGAGTTCTTCGAGTACCATGACGGCTGAGACGACGACGAGGACCACGGCTCCCGTCACGACAACGACGACCACTCCGGCGCCACCGCCGCTCGTCACCGAGGCTCAGTTGGCGGGACTGCTCCCGAGCCTGGCCGAGGTGCAGGAGATCACGAAGAACCCGCAACTGACCACCGACGGGAAGCCGCAGGACATCGGCTTACCGGCGGGCCACACGTACAGCCCGGTCGAATGCGCCAGTTCGTTCAGCATGTTCATGCCACTGCCGTACGAGAACAGCGGTTACGTCAAGACCGCGGGAACCTCGCAGTACCAGAGCCCCAATCCCGACCTGCAGGCCTACGAGGGCGTGGCGATGTTCGCTGACGCCGCGGCGGCGCAGCGGGCACTGGCCCGCAATCTCGAACTGTGGCGCGGGTGTGCCGGCAAGACGTTCACCTGGACGGTCCAGGACGGCCAGTACACGCACTTCGTCCTGGGTGGTCCAGAGGAAAAGGCCGGCGGAATCGTCGCGTTGCGCAGCAGCAATCAGGGATCGAAGTCGTGGATGCTGCGCGCGATCGGCGCCAAGGCCAACGTTCTGGTCGACGTGCATGTTCTGGGTGTCGGGCTGACCGATGAGGCGGTCACCGTGGTCCAACGAATCTTCGACAGAATTCCGGGTTGATATGACGCAGGGCGGTTTTGGAGGTCCGCAGGATCCGTTCGGCGGCTCGCCGTTTGGAGACGCCCCGTTTGGGCAGTATCCGTCGAATCAGCAGTTCTCGTCGGGTCAGCCGCCGTATCCGGCTCCGCCGGTTGTGCCGTCAGGTCCGCCGCCGACACCGCCGCGCGACGAGGCCAATACCTTCGCGACGTTGTCGGTGGTGTTCGCGTTCCTGTTCGCGCCGGCGGGCGCGGTGTTGGGCCATCTGGGACTGTCGCAGATCAAGCGCACCGGGCAGCGAGGTCGGGATCGTGCTCTCGTAGGCCTGAGCCTGTCTTACACGTTGATCGTGGTTGCTGTTGCGGCGCTGGTGATCTGGGCGGTGATCCCGAGTTCGTCGAACATCACGACGACGGAGGCGAAGTCAACCGCGCCGGCAACAGGCAGCGCTGTGCCGACACCTTCCCCGACGGCAACCACTCCAACGACGCCGGAACCCCCACCGCTGCCGCTGGTCACCGAAGCGCAGCTGCCCGGTTTGCTGCTCAACCTCGACGATTCCATCCGGCTCGTCGGTTTGAACGACGGATACAGCCCGTACGAAGAGACAACCCTGCGTAACGTTCCCGATCTGACGATGACGCCACCGGAGTGTTTTTCGGCCATCGCCCCTGGATTACCGGTCAGCTATGGGAACAGCGGTCATACCGCGACACTGTCCCGATCCTTCACCAACCTGGACGTGAAGACGATGTTCGCCTTGGGCAATTTCGATGAACGAGCGACGTTGTACGCTGATGCGCCCGCGGCGAGCCGACAGGTCGACGCGATCGAGAAGATGTGGCAGGGATGTCACGGAAATATCACCCAGAACGGGCCGAGCGGCTCGGTTGTGTTCGAAGTGGGTGAGGTGACCCGGTCCGCGACCGACCCTTCGATCGTGCTGCTGAGCAGCACGGTGCAGGACGGGCCGAAGCTGATGGTCGGCAGCCGCAGCTCGCGTGCCATCGCGGTGAAGTCCAACGTGGTGGTCGACCTGGTGGTCTTCGCGCCGGATCCGGGCGGCCGCGCGGAAGCGGCCGCCGTCGAGATCCTGTCGCGGATACCGGGATAACCGGTCCTAGTCGATCCGGCGCAGCGTTCCCACGATCTGGTCGATCACGCCCGGATCGACCGCGCCGTCAGCGCCCTGCTCCAGGTCGACGATGAAGTTCACGGTGCCGGACTGACCCGGCACGGTGGTGGACACCACCGAATACACCGCCGAGTTGCCGGCGCAGTTGTCTTGGATGCCGGTCACGGTCGCGACGACCTGGGCTGCGGGCGCTCCGGAGACGGTGAGGTTGCGTGGTGCTCCGAGTGAGACCGACGGCACCGCACCCTTGTCCGAGGTGAAGATCTTGGTCGCGAACTTTGCCTCCAGCGTCGCGGATTCAGTGACGTCCGTGAGATCCGTGACCACCGTGGTTCCGCTGAGGGCACTGCTGCTCTTCGGGCACGCCCTGCTGGGCATGGTGGCCGCGCCTTTCAGCACCCGCACCGGGCAGTAGCCGAACGGTCCATCGGGACAAGGTTTTTCCCAGCCGACAACGGTGGTACATCCCTCGACGGTCCAGTCTGGGGGCACGTCATAGGCGAGCCCCCGAGGAGTGGTCACCGTCGACCAGCCGGCCGGGGTCTGGGGGCCGGGAGCGGCGGTGCGGCCCTCACAGCTTGCGGGTGCTGCTTTCGGCGGGGCGGCCGGTGCCGTCGAGGTGGGAGCAGCAGTGGTGCTCGGCGGCGCCTTGGTCGCCGACGAGGTCGTGGTGGTGGAATCGGCGGTGTTCTTGGTGTCGTTCTTGTCGCCGTAGTTCAGCTTCCACAGCAGACCACCGAGCAGGAGCGCGACAATGACCACTCCCGCGATCGTGCCGAGGATCCACCCGGTGTTGTTCCTATTGGGTGGCTTGAAGTCGGTGGGCGGTGCCTCTCCGTACCCCGAAAACGTCGGCGGCTGGCCGTAATTCGGCCACTGCGGGGGCTGCCCGAACGGCTCGTTGGAGCCAAATGGACTGCCCGAGGGCTGGTTCCACTCCGGCGGTGGCTGTGGTGGGTATGTCATCGGTGTCCTCCGCGCTCGTGCAGGTCTTTAGTTCCAGGTCAGCTTGGGTGGGCTTGTCGACAGGTCCGCGGTCCCGGATACCAACACCGTCACGGTGTTCGTCGGGGTGAGGCCGTTGGTTTGCTGCGCCGTGATCGTCGCGGTGAGTGTGCCGACCAGAGAGGCCGTCATCGCGCTGGTCAGTGGAATGATCTTGAACGTCTCGGCGCCCTCGATCGGGCCCCATTGCGCTGTGCCGTCAACGTAGTTCGGGGCGTTGACCCGAACTGGGCAGTTCGGTGGCCTGATCAGGTTGGAATTGGTGCATGCCGTGAACGACTCCGCTATCGCAGTGCGGATGGTTTGCTCCCCGGCGTCGCTGAGCTTGAAACTCATCGACATCACCGATGCTCCGGCGGCCAGTTGCGGCAGCACCATCGGTTTCGACGTGACGCTGAGGTACGGGCTGCTGCTTCCGACGTCGACCCAACCGGGGAACACATAGCGCGGTTGATCGATGGGTTTGCCGAACACGGTGAGCGTTTCGGCGTCCTTCTGTCCGATCTGGGACTTGTCGATCTTGATGAAGGCGTTGGTGAGTTTCCAGCCGTCCTGGTTTTCCACCAGGAGTTTGGCCTCGGACACCTCGTCGCCGAACTTGGCCGTGACATGCACCTGGGACACGTAGTTGTTGTCGGTGGTGTCGAGCACGCGGATGCCGGTGATCGGCCACTTCGCGATCTGCCGGCCGAGGATGTCGTCGGTGAGCAGTTCGGTGGAGACCGGCTGGGACTTGCTGTATGACAGGGCGGTGGCCGCATCACCGCGGGCCAGTGCTTCCAGGTATGCCACCACCGCGGCTTGTGCGCTTTCGCCGCCTGCGCCGCTGCCGCCCGAATCCGACCGGGTGATGACGACGGCCAGCGCCGCCAGCAACGCGAGCACCGTCACCACCGCAGCCACCACCAGGCCGATGACCATGCCCTTGCGGCGCTTGGGCGGGGGCGCTCCTGCCGGCGCCCCGAAGACCGGTGGCGGTGTTGCCAGTGGATAGTCGGGGAAATGGGGTGACGGAGCGGGCGAAAAACCGGGATTCGTCGTTGGCCAACCTGGCGCGGGCGACTGCCCGCCGACGCCGAACTGGCCCCCGGACCAATCGGCCACGGCCCCCTCCTTGCCTGTGTGCGGCACCACGTCGGTATCGCGCACGGGGTTGCCGTGAGCAGTATAAGTGGGCGGCCACGGGCGTCGGTGCGTCAATTTGGAATGGTCGCTGAGCTGGGCTCTCTGGCAAATCGGGGCGCTGTGGACCGGGCCTGTGGCTAGGCGCCCGGCGGTCGGTGGTGACCCGTTGGTAACCCCCCGCGGGCAGCGCGGATCGATTGCGACTACCTTTTGTAGAGCAGTTAGTTGGTTCCCAACGACTTCCTAACGAGGATGAAGGGATTCCCGTGGCCGAAAACCCGTCGAGTGGGCAGGAGCTTGCCACTCTCAAGTACCCCGGTGGCGAGATTGATCTCGATATCGTCCATGCCACCGAGGGCAGTGACGGCATCGCGCTGGGCCCGTTGCTGGCCAAGACCGGCTACACCACGTTCGATGGTGGCTTCGTCAACACCGCGTCGACCAAGTCGGCGATCACCTACATCGACGGTGATGCCGGCATCCTGCGGTACCGGGGTATCCCGATCGAGCAGCTGGCCGAGAACTCCACGTTCATCGAGGTCAGCTACCTGCTGATCTACGGTGAGTTGCCGACGGCCGAGCAGCTGGAGTCGTTCACCACCCAGATCCAGCGGCACACCCTGCTGCACGAGGATCTGAAGCGGTTCTTCGACGGTTTCCCGCGCAATGCGCATCCGATGCCGGTGCTGTCGAGTGCGGTGAACGCGTTGAGCGCCTACTACCAGGATTCGCTGGATCCGCTGGACAAGAAGCAGGTCGAGCTGTCGACCATCCGCTTGCTGGCCAAGTTGCCGACCATCGCCGCCTATGCCTACAAGAAGTCCGAGGGTCAGCCGTTCCTGTACCCGGACAACTCGTTGACGCTGGTGGAGAACTTCCTGCGGATGACGTTCGGCTTCCCGGCCGAGCCGTATGAGGTCGATCCCGAGATCGTCCGCGCGCTGGACATGCTGTTGATCCTGCACGCCGATCACGAGCAGAACTGTTCGACCTCGACGGTGCGTCTGGTGGGCTCGTCGCAGGCCAACCTGTTCACCTCGATCTCCGGTGGTATCAACGCGCTGTGGGGACCGCTGCACGGCGGCGCCAACCAGGCCGTGCTGGAGATGCTGGAGAAGATCCGCACCGGCGACGACGATGTGCAGACCTTCGTCAAGAAGGTCAAGAACCGCGAAGACGGCGTGAAGCTGATGGGCTTCGGTCACCGCGTGTACAAGAACTACGATCCGCGGGCGCGCATCGTCAAGGAGCAGGCCGACAAGATCCTGGGCAAGCTGGGTGGCGACGACGAGCTGCTCGACATCGCCAAGCAGCTCGAAGAGATCGCGTTGACCGATGACTTCTTCATCGAGCGCAAGCTGTACCCGAACGTCGATTACTACACCGGCGTGATCTACCGGGCCATGGGCTTCCCGACCCGCATGTTCACCGTGCTGTTCGCGCTGGGCCGGTTGCCGGGCTGGATCGCGCACTGGCGTGAGATGCACTCGGAGCCCAACAAGATCGGCCGTCCGCGCCAGATCTACACCGGCTACACCGAGCGCGGCTACGTAGACATCAACAAGCGCTGAGTTTCGTTCCGCGAGCAGACGTAAAACTGCCCCTTTTCACATGAAAAGGGGCAGTTTTACGTCTGCTCGGCAATCCTTGTCAGCGCACCGGCAGCGCGAGGCCCCCGGTGAGTGCCAGTAGTTGCGCGTAGGTCAGCGGCATCACCGAATCGGCGGTGCCCGCCGCGGTCCAGATGACCGGGTAGGACGCCAGTGTCTGGTCGACGACGGTGCGCAGCGGTTCGGGGTGCCCGACTGGCGCGACCCCGCCGATGATCTGTCCGGTTGCACTGCGGACGAGTTTCGGGTCGGCCTTGCGGAGGTGGTTGGCCCCGAGTTGACTCGCAACGACGCCGGTGTCGACGCGGGCGGCGCCGCTGGCCATCACCAGCAGCGGCTCACCGTCGCATTCGAAGACCAGGCTGTTGGCGATCGCCCCCACTTCGCATCCCAGCTGTTCGGCTGCCGCAGCGGCGGTCTTGGCGTCGGCGTCGAGGATTCTGATGGCCGGTTCGATTCCGGCAGCGGCCACCGCGTCGGCGACACGGGAGTTCCGTTCGTTCACAGTCCCATTGTCCTGGGCCGGGCAAGGCTATTTCTCGTGTCGGACAACACCGTTCATCAGCGTCAGCTTGATGTTCGACTGGTGGGTCTCCGATGGTGGGATCGGCGGCCGTGACGCGGTGGAGCGATTTCGACTTGCCTGATAGATAGTTGTAGTTTCACAATGGTTGTGTGAATGCAACCGTTGGCATGCTGAGCGCGCGGCGCAAGGCGATCATCCTCGTCTCGTGCTGCCTGAGCCTGCTGATCGTGTCGATGGATGCCACCATCGTCAACGTCGCGCTCCCGAGCATCCGCGACGATCTGGGTGCGTCGCCGTCGCAGCTGCAGTGGATCGTCGACGTCTACACGCTGGTGCTGGCCTCGCTGCTGTTGCTGTCGGGCGCCACCGGGGACCGGTTCGGCCGCAGACGGACATTCCAGTTGGGCCTGACGATCTTCGCGGTGGCCTCGCTGCTGTGCAGCCTCGCGCCCAACATCGAAACTCTCATCGCGGCCCGCTTCCTCCAGGCCATCGGCGGTTCGATGCTCAACCCGGTGGCGATGTCGATCATCACCCAGGTGTTCACCGGCCGGGTCGAGCGCGCCCGGGCCATCGGGGTCTGGGGCGGTGTGGTCGGCATCTCGATGGCACTCGGCCCGATCGTGGGCGGGGCGCTGATCGAGTACGTCGACTGGCGCGCAGTCTTCTGGATCAACCTGCCGATCTGCGCCCTGGCCGTCCTGCTCACCGCGGTCTTCGTTCCCGAGTCCAAGTCGGCGACCATGCGGGATCTCGACCCGGTCGGCCAGGCGCTCGGGGTGGCGTTCCTGTTCGGCGTCGTGTTCGTGCTCATCGAAGGGCCCGGGTTCGGCTGGACCGACCCACGCACGTTGGCCGTCGCGGCGATCGCATTGCTGGCGCTGGTGGCGTTCCTGCGCTACGAGTCGCGCCGCCGGGACCCGTTCATCGATCTGCGCTTCTTCCGCAGCGTGCCGTTTGCCTCGGCCACGCTGATCGCGGTCTGTGCCTTCGCTGCCTACGGTGCGTTCCTGTTCATGATGTCGCTGTACCTGCAGACGGACCGGGGCTACTCCGCGATGCACACCGGCCTGATCTATCTGCCGGTCGCCATCGGCGCGCTGATCTTCTCGCCGCTGTCGGGCCGCCTGGTCGGCCGGTACGGCAGCCGGCCCTCGCTGCTGGTGGCGGGAGCCACGATCACCCTGGCCACCCTCCTGTTGACCCGGCTGACCGGTGAGACTCCGGTGTGGCAGCTGCTGGTCATGTTCGCGGTGTTCGGCATCGGCTTCTCGATGGTCAACGCGCCGATCACCACCACAGCGGTCAGCGGGATGCCGTTGGACCGCGCCGGTGCGGCCTCGGCGGTGGCCTCCACCAGCCGTCAGGTCGGTGTGAGTGTCGGTGTGGCGCTGTGTGGTTCGGTGGCCGGTGCGGCGCTGGCGGACACGGGGGTGGATTTCGCCGCGGCTGCGCGCCCGCTGTGGTTCGTCTGTGCCGCACTGGGATTGATGATCTTCGTGCTGGGTGTCATCTCCACCACGCCCTGGGCACTGCGGTCGGCGCAGAAGCTGGCGCCCCTGATCGGTCAGCACCATGCCCCGGAGGTGAGTCATGTCCGGTGATCGGCAGGCGGAGTTGGCCGACGAGGTATGGCGTGGTCTGACCGCGTTGGTGTTCGATCACCGCGACCGCTGGAGGCGGGCGGTGATCGAACAGACCGGATTGCCGTTCAGCCGGGTCCGCGTCCTGAAACGGCTGGCGCGCCAACCGTTGTCCGTCAAGCAGCTGGCCTACGCCGCTACTGTCGACGCCCCGGCCGCCACGGTCGCGGTCAACGACCTGGAGGAGCTCGGGCTCGTCGTGCGCGAGATCGACCCCGCCAACCGGCGATCCAAGCTGGTCTCGTTGACCGAGGCCGGGCGGGCGCTGCTGGCGCGCATCGACCGCGTCGAGGACCCGGCGCCGGACGCGCTGGCTGCGCTCGACGTCGAGGATCTCGAAGCCTTGCGGGCGATTCTGCGCAAGGTCAGCGCACCTTAGCTGCGATCCGGGTCAGCTCTCGCCCCACCCGCCCTGCACCATGGTCTGGAACTTCCAATCGCCGCCGCACTTGACCAGCAGATCGCCGTAGCGCACCTGCCGGCTGAACCCGTCGGCGGTGAATGTCGCGTCGGTGACGACGAACACCAGGTTCTCGTTGATGAAATGCGGCGTGCGGGTGGACTCCATGGCGAAATCGGTGCCGGTGCTCAACTGCTCGGTCATCTGGGCGATGAAGCCGGCGCGGTCCACGGACTCCGCGCTGCCGTCGGTGACTTCGTTGAGCGGAAACATCGCCTCGTCGGCCATTGCATCGATGTTCTTGGCCACGGCAAGGGCGTCGTAGCGGGCGAACCACGCCAGCACCGAGTCGACATCGGCGGCGCTGGGGCTGAACTCGGCGGCCTGCGGCATGGTGACCATGAATCTCCTCGCGTTGGATTATTCGGTTCACTGCACTCTATACAAAGTACACTGTACATCGTACAGATAGGATGCTGGCATGAGAGAACGTGCAGGTAAGGACCGCAGCAGCGCCGGTGATCCGGTGCGTACCCTCGAGCTGCTGTGGCGGGAGCCTGGTCAGGGCGCCCGCAACCGCGGCCCGAAGCAACGCACCACGGTGGACGCCGTGGTCGCCGCTGCCATCCGGATTGCCGACGCCGACGGTCTCGAAGCGCTCACCATGCGGGCGGTCGCCGTGGAACTCGGGGTCACCCCGATGGCGACCTACACCTATGTACCGGGCAAAGCCGAACTGCTGGACCTCATGCTCGACACCGTCTACCGGCAGATGCCGCGCCGTGACTTCGATGAGAAACCCTGGCGGGAAAAGGTTTCCATGATCGCCGAAGAAAATCTCGCGATGTTCGACAGCCATCCGTGGATGGCCTATCTGCCCACGACGCGCCCGCCGCTGGGGCCCGGCATGATCGCGAAGTACGACCACGAGCTGGGGGCGTTCGACGGTCTCGGACTCAGCGACCTGGACATGGATTCCGCCCTGACGTACGTTCTCGGCTTCGTGAACTCGGTTGCCCGGATCGCCATCGATTCGGGCCGGGCCGCAGCCGACAGCGGCATGAGTGACGGGCAGTGGTGGGAGCGCGCGGGCCCGTTACTGGAGCGCGCGTTCGACGGTGACAGCTATCCGCTGGCCTCGCGGGTCGGCACGGTGGCGGGCCAGACGTTCGACGCCGCCTACAGCGCCACGCATGCCTACGAGTTCGGGTTGGCCCGCGTTCTGGACGGCTTGGCCGTTCTCATCGATGCGAAGTGAGTGGAATGCGTCAGCCTTCGAGGACCGCCATCGCGGCGTTGTGCCCGCCGATTCCCGAGACCGCGCCGCCGCGCACCGATCCCGAGCCGCACAACAGGATCCGCTCGTGAGCCGTGGCCACACCCCAGCGCTGCGCCGGCGTTTCCAACGTGGCCTCGTCCTCGACGAACGGCCAGCGCAGCGCTCCGTGGAAGATGTTGCCCGCGGTCATTCCCAGGGCTTGTTCCAGGTCGGCGGTGGTCTTGGCCTCGATGCACAGCCGGCCGGCGGCGTCCTCCATCAGGACGTCCTGGATCGGTTCGGCCAGAACCGAATTGAGCGAGTTGAGCACCGCCGAGGTCAGTCGGTCCCGCATCCGGTCGGGATCCCTCAGTGTCAGTGAATGCGGGGTGTGCAGACCGAAGACCGTCAGCGTGTGCGCACCCGAGGTCTGCAGGTCCTCGGACAGGATGCTGGGATCGGTCAGGGAGTGGCAGTAGATCTCGCACGGCAGGGGGTCGGGAACGCGCCCGGTGGCGGCGGTCGCATAGGCCCCGGCCAGTTGGCTGAACGTCTCGTTGATGTGGAACGTACCGCCGAATGCCTGCTCGGGCGTGACGCGTTCGTCGCGGAGTCGGGGGAGTCGGCGCAGCATCAGGTTGACCTTCACCTGCGCGCCTGGGGCGGAATCGGGTGCCGGCTCGCCGAGCAGCTCGGCCAGCACCGCCGGGGTGACATTGGCCAGTACCCGCTCGGCATGCACCCGTCGCGCTGATCCAGCGTGCCGGTAGCACACCTCGCCGTCCGGGGTGACCGCGTAAACGTCTGCGCCGGTGACGATTTCGGCACCATGGCCGGCCGCGGCGGCGGCCAGAGCCCCGGTGACCGCGCCCATCCCGCCCACCGGTACATCCCAGTCGCCGGTGCCGCCTCCGATCAGGTGGTAGAGGAAGCACACGTTCTGCATCAGCGACGGATCGTCGACGGCGGCGAAGGTGCCGATCAGGGCGTCGGTGGCCATCACGCCGCGCACCAGATCGTGCGATACCGCGGCGCTGATCGCGTCGCCGATGGGCTGTTCGATCAGCGCCTGCCAGGCCGCGGCGCTTTCGGTGTCCTGTGCGCTGAGCACCTCCCCGCGCATCTGTGACCGGGTGCGCAGCGGCTGCAGCAGCGTCGGCCAGATGCGGGTGGTGACCAGCCTGCAGCGGCGGTAGAACGCATCGAACGCGGCTGCGTCGTCGGCTGCGCCGATCGCGTCGAACGTCGACTGCGGACCGATCAGCAGGCCGGTGGCCCCGCCCGTGACCGGATCTGGTGTGTAGGAGGAGTATCGGCGCCGTGACAACCGGATCCGGGCACCCAGATCGGTGATGATGCGCTGCGGCAGCAGGCTGACCAGATACGAGTACCGCGAGAGCCGCGCATCCACACCATCGAAGGCGTGCGCCGACACTGCCGCCCCACCGACGTGGTCGCTGCGTTCGAGTACCTGCACCCGGCGCCCGGCGCGGGCCAGATACGCAGCAGCCACCAAGCCGTTGTGCCCGCCGCCGACGATGACGGCGTCCAACGTGCCTTCGGTCACGTCATACCCGTCCGGTCAGCCCTTGTAACCTTCGACCTCGTCGGCCCCACGGGGGTGGGCCAGCCCGGGATCCTGCCCGGTCTCGCGGAGCGCGCGGCGCTGCCGCAGCAGGTCCCAACACTGGTCGAGGGCGACTTCCAGCGATCTCAGTCGTTGTTGCTCTTCGGATTCGTCTATTTCCCGGCGCTGCAGTTTCGACCGGAGCTCCTGCTCTTCGGCAACGAGCCGGTGAACTTCGGCGAGGATGTCCTGATCTTTGGCCACACAACCAGTCTGCCCGACTACCGTTGATCTGGTGAGTACAAAACCTGAGATCGAGTTTCCGGACGGACCTGCCCCTACCGAATTGGTGATCAAGGATCTGGTGGTGGGCGACGGCGCCGAGGCAGTGCCCGGTGGCACTGTCGAGGTGCACTATGTGGGCGTCGAATACGACTCCGGTGAGGAGTTCGACAGCTCATGGAATCGTGGAGAATCCATTGAGTTTCCGTTGCGGGGCCTAATTCAGGGCTGGCAGGACGGAATTCCCGGGATGCGGGTGGGTGGTCGCCGCCAGCTCGTCATTCCGCCGGCCCAGGCCTACGGTCCGGAGGGATCAGGGCATCGGCTTTCGGGAAAGACGCTGATCTTCGTCATCGATCTGCTCGCCACTCGCTGACGTCGCGGTGGGTTCGGTCAGTATTAGCCGAACCTAACCATCGAATTCGATTTGCTGCTAACGTCAACCTGTTTCGTTGCTATCGATAACTGTTCGTCGACTTCAGGAGTTCCCAAATGTCGGGTTCGGACGAATCTCGGACAATCACAGGCTGGCAAACAGCCTCCAAGTTATATCGGCGACCACCCGGGTTGGGTTGGTTGTTGGCGCTGGCGGCAGTTCCATTGTTGCTGGGGCTGATCGGATGGGGCGGGCTCGACCGCTCACACAAGAACTCCGATCTCAGTCTTCCCGATGTCAATCCCACGGCGACAATGACCGCTCCGGACGTCAATGCCCCGGACGTCAACGCGCCCAACGTCAATTTGCCCAACCTTTCGTTCGCACCGTTGTCGATCGCGCGTAACGGCAACGATTTCACCCTCACCGGTGATCTGCCCGATGCGAATGCCAAGGCCTCGCTACTGGACTGGCTGCGCGGAAAGTTCGGTGCGGACGTCAATCTGATCGACAACCTGAATCTGCGCGCGGGTGTGAGTACCCCCGATGTCGCGGCGCTGGGCAAGGTGTTCGACGCCGCAGCCGAGGGCATTCCGGATTTCAACTTCAGCGTCGACGGTGACACGTTGACCCTGACCGGTACCGCGCCATCGGCGCAGGTGCGCGACGCGGTGGAGGCTGCTGCCAAGTCGGCATGGCCGAACATCAAGCTCGTCAACAACATTCAGGTCGCTGCGGCCCCGGCTGCCCCTGCGCCTCCGGCGCCTGCAGCTCCGGGTGCACCGGGAACTCAGGGAGGTACGCCCGGACCCTGCGCAGTCCTGCAGGGCGATGTGAGTGCACTGTTGCGCACCCCGATCAACTTCAGCACCGATGGGTTCGTTCTGGCGCCGGCCTCGCAGCAGTTGTTGTCGCAGGTGGCCGACAAACTCAAGTCCTGTGCGGGCGCGCAGGTGGTTGTCACCGGTTACACCGACAGCTCGGGCAATGACGCCATCAACGTCCCGCTGAGCGGTAACCGCGCGAAAGCTGTTGCCGACTATCTGGTTTCGCAGGGTCTGGCAGCCGATCACGTGAGGTCGTCGGGCGCGGGTTCGGCGAATCCGATTGCCAGCAATAACACCCCCGAAGGCAAGGCGCAGAACCGCCGCGTCGAGATCACGGTCAACTAGGGAGATTCGACATGGACTTCGTAATCCAATGGTTGTGGTATCTGCTCGCGTTCGTGGTGGGGTCATTGGTGGCCTGGTTGATCTCGGTCGTGACCGTCAAGCCCACCAGTGAGGAAGAGGCGTTCGCCGAACTTCCCGGCTCACGCGAGATTGGAGCATGACGATGAGCGATGTGAACTGGTGGTTGATGGCTCTGGCCTTCGTGCTCGGGCTGGTATTGACGCTCGCGCTGACCTTGCGTCGGGTGAAGCGGGAGGTGCCGGTGTACGGCGCTCTCGGCCGACGTCCCGACGCCGGGGCGACCGGCGGGGGCACCGCTACCAAGGCCGCGGCCACCGGCGGAACTGCAGCTGGTGCAACGGCTGTCGCCGATGACGCGACGACCAAGCTGCCCAAGGTCGGTTCGGGAGACGAGCCCACCACGAAGCTGCCCAGGGTCACCAGCGCTGGTGCCGCGGCGGCGGGTGCGGCGGCAGCCGGCGCCGCAGGGGCGGCCAAGTTCGCCTCCGGTGGCGGCGCCCACGAGGCGGCCGATGACGACGTCAAGGTCGTCGAGGAGACGCCGTACGGTGCCGGCTCGGTCCGGGTCTCGGGTGCGGGCACGCCGACGGGTTATCTGATCAAGGGCAACGAGGACTCGATGCTCTATCACTCGCCGGAGAGCCCGTCCTACTCGGTGACCATCGCCGAGATCTGGTTCGCCGACGTGGAATCCGCCGAGAAGGCGGGCTTCAACCGGTGGGACAGCGGTAAGTCCCAGCGCGAGAAGAAGTAACCCTCTCGCCGAGCAGACGCAAAACTGCCCCAAATCAACGGATTTGGGGCAGTTTTGTGTCTGCTCGCGGGAGACTACTCGCGGGAAACTAGTGCGGACCGGGCAGGCGTAACAACAGTCGCGCGCCGCCCAGTGGGCTCGATTCCAGAGTGGCGGTGCCGCCGTGTAATTCGGCCTGCTGCGCCACGAGGGCCAGTCCGAGACCGGAACCCAACCGCGATGCAGTCGACCCTCGGGAGAAGCGGTCGAACACCATTTCGCGTTCCTCCTCGGGCACCCCCACGCCGTCGTCGTCGACCGCGATCTCCACACCCTCGCGTGAGCTCACCGCCGACAGCTGCACGCGGGTGGCGCCGCCGTGCTTCACGGCGTTGGCGATCGCGTTGTCCACGGCCAGCCGCAGCCCGGTAGGCAGCCCGATGATGATGACGGTCGGTGACGGCGCCAGCGACACCTCGAGGTCGGGGTAGACGCGCATGGCGTCGTGGGCGGCGCGGTCGAGCAGTTCGGTGATGTCGACGGTGACGTGATCGTCGGTGGTGGTCAGCTCGCCCTGCGCGAGCCGTTCCAGGGCGCCGAGGGTGGCCTCGATCCGTGACTGGGTGCGGATGACATCGCTGACCACTTCCTTGCGCTGGTCGTCGGCGAGGTCGAGGGTGGACAGGACCTCCAGGTTGGTGCGCATCGCGGTGAGCGGGGTGCGCAGCTCGTGGGCGGACACCGAGGCGAAGTCGCGGGCCGAGGTCAACGCGGCCTTGGTGCGGTCCTGCTCTTTCCAGATGCGTTGCAGCATGCCGTTGACGGCGTCGGCGATCTCGACGGCCTCGCTGGCGCCACGGACTTCGACGTCGGGAGCCTCGTCGCCGGCCTCGATCTCGCGGGTCTGCTCGGCCAGCCGTTTGAGCGGTCGGACCGCGAATGCGGCCAGCACCCAGCCCAGCACGGTGGCGGCGCCGACGGCGAACACGCAGATGATGAGCACCCGGCGATGCAGGTTGTTGGTGTCGGCGATGGTGGCGTCGTAGGTCGCGCCGACGGCCACCCACATGGGGCCGGGGGCGGGGATCTGCACGGTGCGGACCCGCCAGCGCACACCGTCGATGTAGGTGTCGGCATAGCCGTCGGGCAGCTCGGGCAGGACCACGTTCGAGTTCGACGAGACGTTTCCGGCCTGGCGCACGGTGATGACCGCGTCCTGATCGCTGGGGGAGCGGGGGATCTCACCGAGCCCGCGGGGCAGGAAGGGGATGGCGAAGCCGGCGGCCTCGTCGAGACGCCGGTCCAGCCGTTCCTTGCGGTCGTTGGTGATGCCGACCCACACGATGGTGCCGACGATGACGACGACGATGGCCGCGCCGATGGCGGTGGCGAACGCGACCCGGGTCCGCAGCGAGGGGGTGCGGCGGAAGATCCGGGTCAGCGGTCTCATGATTACCCGGGGGCTACTGGGTCCTGAGCACGAAGCCGACCCCGCGGACGGTGTGCAGCAGCCGGGGCGCGCCCCCGGCTTCGAGTTTGCGGCGTAGGTACCCGATGAACACGTCGACGACGTTGGTGTCGGCGGCGAAGTCGTATCCCCAGACCAGTTCCAGCAACTGGGCCCGGGAGAGCACCGCGGTCTTGTGCTCGGCCAGGACGGCCAGAAGGTCGAACTCGCGTTTGGTCAGGTCCACGTCCACACCGTTGACCCGGGCGCGCCGGCCCGGGATGTCTACCTCGAGCGGGCCGACCTGGATGGTCTCGGACGAGAAGGTGGCCGAGGCGCCGCGCCGCCGCAGCAAGGCCTTGACCCGGGCGACCAGCTCTTGCAGCACGAACGGTTTGACCAGGTAGTCATCGGCGCCGGCTTCGAGGCCGGCGACGCGGTCGTCGACGCTGCTGCGGGCCGAAAGGACGCAGACGGGGACGTCGTTGTCCATCGCGCGCAGTGCGGTCACCACGCTCACGCCGTCGAGCACGGGCATGTTGATGTCGAGCACGATCGCGTCGGGCCGGGTCTCGGTGGCGCTGCGCAGCGCCTCGGCCCCGTCCACGGCCGTCGATACGGTGAACCCGGACAGCCGCAGCCCGCGTTCCAGCGAGGCGAGCACGTCGGGGTCGTCGTCTACGACGAGGACCCGGGGCGAAGCTGTGCCACCGGTAGCGCTATCCATGCCCGCCATCTTGCCCGATGAAGTACCACCGATCGCGCAGGCTCCCAGGGAAGTCCTCGGGGATGTTTTTGACCTCAACAATTGTTCAGGTTCTACGGTGATGCCTATGAGTATGGAAACAGTGGCCAGACAGGCGCTGTATCGGCAGACGCATGCCCGCGACGGTGACCTGCGCGCACTGGCCGACCGGAGGTTGTTGTCCCGGATCTGGCGGTTCGCTGCACGCCACCACCGCAGGTTGGGCTGGTTTGTTGCGATCAGTGTGGTCAGTGCGCTGCTGACGGTGACGACGCCGGTCTTGGCCGGCCGCGTGGTGGACGTGATCACGCAAGGCGGCCCGGCGTCGACGGTGATGCTGCTGGCCGGCACCATCGCCGCGATCGCCGTCGCCGAGGCCGCGGTGGCCCTGTTGACCAGGTGGTTGTCGTCGAACATCGGCGAGGGTCTGATCCTGGACCTGCGCACGGCGGTGTTCGACCATGTGCAGCGGATGCCGGTGGCGTTCTTCACCCGCACCCGCACGGGAGCCCTGGTGAGCCGGTTGGGCAACGACGTGATCGGGGCGCAGCGCGCGTTCTCCGACACGCTGTCGGGCATCGTGGCGAACCTGGTGACACTGACGCTGACGCTGGTGGTGATGCTCAGCATCTCGTGGCAGATCACGCTGCTGTCGTTGGCCCTGCTGCCGTTGTTCGTGCTGCCCGCGCGTCGGATCGGTACCCGGATGGCCGGGCTGTCGAGGGAGGCTGCCACCCACAACGCGACGATGAACACCCAGATGACCGAGCGGTTCTCCGCCCCGGGTGCCACCCTGGTCAAGCTGTTCGGCAGCCCGGAACGCGAGTCAGATGAGTTCGCGGTGCGCGCCGACCGGGTGCGTGACATCGGCGTGCGCACGGCGATGCTGCAGTCGACGTTCATGAACTCGCTGACCCTGATGTCGGCGCTGGCCCTCGCCCTGGTCTACGGGCTGGGCGGGGTGCTGGCGATCGGCGGGCAGCTGCAGGCCGGTGCGGTCGTGTCGCTGGCGCTGCTGCTGACCCGGCTGTATGCGCCGCTCACCGCGCTGGCCAATGCGCGGGTCGAGATCGCCAGTGCGCTGGTGTCGTTCGAGCGGGTCTTCGAGGTGCTCGATCTGGTGCCGTTGATCGCCGAGGAACCCGATGCTGTTGCGGTGCCGGACGGGGAAGACGGAATCTCGACCTCCGTTGAATTCAAAGACGTCCGGTTCTCCTACCCGTCCGCGGACAAGGTGTCGCTGGCCTCGCTGGAGGAGGTGGCTGCCCTGGACGAGCGCGGTGGGGACGAGGTGCTGCACGGCATTTCGTTCACCGCGGAGCCCGGGCAGATGGTGGCGCTGGTCGGTTCGTCGGGCGCGGGCAAGTCGACCATCGCGTCGCTGCTGGCCCGGCTCTACGACGTCGACTCCGGATCCATCACGCTGAACGGCACCGATGTGCGCGACGTGACGTTCGCGTCGCTCAAGGACACCGTGGGCATGGTGACCCAGGACGGGCACCTGTTCCACGAGTCGATCCGGTCGAATCTGCTGCTGGCCGCGCCATCGGCCGGCGAGGACGAATTGTGGGACGCGCTGCGCCGGGCCCGGCTCGACGACGTGGTCGCGGCGATGCCCGACGGCTTGGACACGGTTGTCGGTGAGCGCGGATACCGTCTGTCCGGAGGGCAGCGGCAGCGGTTGACCATCGCTCGGCTGCTGTTGGGACGATCCCGGGTGGTGGTGCTCGATGAGGCGACGGCGTCGCTGGACTCGGCCTCGGAGGCCGCCGTGCAACAAGCCCTGGCCGAGGCACTGGACGGCCGCACCTCGATCGTCATCGCCCACCGGTTGTCCACGGTCCGGGCCGCCGATCTCATCCTGGTCATCGAGGACGGGCGCATCGTCGAACGCGGCACCCACCGCGATCTGTTGGCCCGCGCCGGCCGGTACGCCGAGTTGTACGACACGCAGTTCTCCGAGGAGGTTCCCGCTGCGTGAGGTTATTCGTTTGCCCGTGATGGGAAGATTGATTCAGTGAGCCAACCCGCGATCGCCCCGTCTCCGAAGCGGATCCGGACCAGTTCAGATCTGTGGCGGCTGTTGCCCTACTTGTTGCCATACCGGGCCCGTTGGATCGTGATGGTCGTGGTCGCAGTGGTCAGCCTGGCTGCCACGGTGGCGATTCCGCTGATGACCAAGGCCGTGATCGACGGTCCGGTCCGTCACCAGGATCAACACGGGCTGTGGGTGCTGGGTTCGGCCGCCGTCGCGGTCGGAATCTCCGAGGCGGTGCTGTGGTTCATCCGGCGCTGGATGGTCGCCCGCGCGACCATGGGTGTCGAGGCCGACATCCGCAAGGATCTCTACGCCCGGCTGCAGATTCTGCCCATGAGTTTCCACAGCCGCTGGCAGTCGGGGCAGCTGCTGTCGCGGGTGATGAACGACCTGTCCACGATCCGCCGGTTCCTGTCCTTCGGGCTGGTGTTCCTGATCCTCAACGCCCTGCAGATCGTGGTGGTGACGTCGATCCTGCTGGCCATGTACTGGCCGCTCGGTGTGGTGGTGTTGGTGTCCATCGTGCCGATCACGCTGACCGTGCTGCATTTCGAGCGGGAGTACACCCGGTTGTCGCGGCTCGCGCAGGACCAGACCGGCCACGTGGCGACCCATGTCGAGGAGGCTGCGCTCGGGCTGCGGGTGGTCAAGGCGTTCGGCCGTGAGGATTATGTGTTCGACCGGTTCGACGAGCAGGCCACGCAGCTCTATGACACCCAGTTCGCGAGGGTGACCGTCTCGGCGAAGTTCTGGACGCTGCTTGAGGTCATCCCCAACCTCACGCTGATCGTGGTGCTGGGTTTCGGTGCGTACGCGGCGGGCCATGGCCACGTCACGATGGGCACCCTGGTCGCGTTCATCACGATGATGCTGTCGCTGGTGTGGCCCATCGCGTCGCTGGGCTTTCTGTTGTCGATGACGCAGGAGTCGTTCACCGCGGCCAACCGGATCGCCGAGATCTTCGACGCCCCGGTCGACATCGCCGACGGCCCGGTGTCGCAGCCGCCGCGCGGTGGCCGGCTGGAGCTGCGTGATGTGGGCTTCAAGTTTCCCGACGGGGATCATGAATGGGCCCTACGCCATGTCGATGCCGTGGTGGAGCCGGGGCAGACGCTGGCGCTGGTCGGCGCGACCGGCTCGGGCAAATCGGTACTGGCCGCGTTGTTCTCGCGGCTCTATGACGTCACCGAAGGTCAGATCCTGATCGACGGCCGCGATATCCGCGAGCTGAGCCTGCAGGCGCTGCGGCAGACCGTGGCCACGGCGTTCGAGGATCCGACGCTGTTCTCGATGTCGGTGGCGGAAAACCTACGGCTCGGCCGGGCAGATGCCACCGACGAGCAGCTGGCGCAGGCCGTCGAGATCGCGGCGGCGCAGTTCGTCTATGACCTGCCGTTCGGCCTGGACACCCGGATCGGCGAGCAGGGCATGAGCCTGTCGGGTGGTCAGCGCCAACGTCTTTCGCTGGCCCGCGCCATCCTGGCCGCACCCAAGATCCTCGTGCTCGACGACACGTTGTCGGCCCTGGACGTGCACACCGAGGCCGTCGTGACCGAGGCGCTGGGCCGGGTACTGCGCGGGGTGACGGGCATCATCGTCGCGCACCGGGCATCGACCGTGCTGCTGGCCGACAAGGTGGCGCTGCTGCAGGACGGCACCATCACGCACATCGGTACCCACGCCCAATTGCTCGCGCAGGTACCGCAATACCGTTACCTGCTGGCCGCCGATGACCAACTCGACGACGCGTGTGAGCGCAACTGCGAATGGGAGGACGAAGAGGAGTTGGGCCGGCTGCAGCGCGGGCACGATGAACGCACGGCCATCGACGAAGTGGGCGAGCCGGGGCGTTTCGGTGCGGAGGTGCAGCGCCGATGACGACTACCGAGTGGCGCGGACAGGTCACCGATGACGACGATCAAGCCGGCAGCTCCGGCACGTCCAACCTCCCGATCGACGAAAGCGTGCCCCGGCGCCGTGAGGCCCGTGAGCTCCTCATGTCACTGCTGCGGCCCTACCGTTGGACGGTTGCGGCGCTGGCTCTGGTGGTCATCGTGGAAAACGCTGCCCGGCTGTCGGTTCCGATCCTGGTGCAGCGCGGCATCGACCACGGCATCCCGCCGATTCTCGAGGGCGGCCCGGCCCGTGAGCTGATGCTCGTCGTCGGCACTCTGTGCGTGGTGGTGATCGTGCAGGCGGTCAGCCGAATGTTCTTCCTGCGCCGTTCCGGCCGCATCGGCCAGCGGGTGCTGCTGGAGTTACGCCGCCGGGTGTTCCGCCATTTCGGCAGGCTCGATGTGGCGTTCCACGATCGCTACACGTCGGGCCGGGTCGTCAGCCGGTCCACCAACGACGTCGAAGCCATCCAGGACATGCTGGAAACGGGCTTCGACAGCCTGATCACCGCGGTGCTGACGTTGTTCGGCACGGCGGTTCTGCTGGTGGCGCTCGATTGGCGGCTGGGCCTGATGTGCCTGGCGGCGTTCCCGATCCTGGTTGCCCTGGTGTGGTGGTTCCGCAACGAGTCGGGTAAGACCTACCGGCTCGTGCGTGAGAGCGCGGCCCTGGTGATCGTGCAGTTCGTCGAGACCATGACGGGTATCAAGGCCGTGCAGGCCTATCGGCGCGAGCCGCGTAACCAGGAGATCTTCGACGACGTCGCCGACGAGTACCGTGCCATCAACGAGAAGACCTTCAAGCTGCTGGCCGTCTTCATGCCCGGGGTCAAGCTGGTCGGCAACCTGACGACCGGTGTGGTGCTGCTCTACGGCGGCTACCGCGTGCTGCACGGTGAGATGACCATCGGCACGCTGACCGCGTTCCTGCTGTACCTGCGGATGTTCTTCGAGCCGATGCAGGAGATCTCGCAGTTCTTCAACACCTTCCAGTCGGCGTCCTCGGCGTTGGAGAAGCTGGCAGGCGTGCTGGCGCAACAGCCCGCGATCGCGGATCCGGCGCAGCCGGTCTCCCCGTCGGAGCCCAAGGGTGACATCGGGTTTCACGATGTGCAGTTCGAGTACGCATCCGGCCGGCCGGTGTTGCCCGGGCTTGAGCTCGCGGTGCCTGCTGGGCAGACCGTGGCGCTGGTGGGCACCACCGGCGCGGGCAAGACCACCATCGCCAAGTTGATCGCCCGGTTCTACGACCCGACAGCCGGTTCGGTGACGCTCGACGGTGTGGACCTGCGTGAGCTGGCCCAGTCCGAACTGCGCCGGCATGTCGTGATGGTCACCCAGGAGAACTTCATGTTCTCCGGGACCGTCGCCGACAACATCCGCTTCGGGCGTCCCGAGGCCACCGACGCGCAGGTTCGGGAGGCGGCCGCGGCGGTCGGTGCGGACCGCTTCATCGACGCGCTGCCCGACGGATATGACACCGACGTGGCGAAGCGCGGTGGCCGGCTCTCGGCGGGCCAGCGTCAGCTGGTGGCCTTCGCCCGGGCGTTCCTGGCCGACCCAGCTGTGCTGATCCTGGACGAGGCGACGTCCTCACTGGACATCCCGAGCGAGCGAATGGTGCAGCGCGCGTTGGAAACCGTGCTGGCCGATCGCACCGCCCTGGTGATCGCGCACCGGCTCTCCACGGTGCAGATCGCCGACCGGGTGCTGGTGCTCGAGCATGGCCGCATCATCGAGGACGGGGCACCGGCGGAGCTGATCGGCCGGGCCGACGGGGCGTATGCGGCGCTGCATCGGGCCTGGGTGGATTCCCTGGCTTGAGCGTCCGGCCTACTTTCCTTCCGCGAGCAGACGCAAAAGTACCCTAAATCATTGGTAATAAGGTACTTTCACGTCTGCTCGTACAGGCGCTATCGCGTGGCGGTGACGCGCAGGACGGCGTCGTAGCTCTGCGGGCCCGAGCCGATGCGCACCGTGATGTCCCACCGTCCCGGCGTGGACAGGTCGATGACGCCGCGGTAGTCGTCTCTACCGATGGGCGTGGCCTCGACGGCCGGCGCGCTCAGGCCGATTTGCGGCATGCGTGGTTCGAACCGCACTGAATCCGGGGTCGGGGTTTCGCCCGCGCTGCCCAGGACCTCGACGGTGAGTGGGCTGACTCCCACCTTGGGCGGCTCGTCCTTCAAGCGCACCAGGTACGGGCCTGCGGTGGCTTCGGCGACGATCGGGGGTCGCGGTTGCGGCCACAACAGCCACAGCATGCCGGCCCCCACCGCCGCGACGATCACGATGATGCCCACCCACTGCAGGCGTTTCATGATCCGCTACAGCTTTTCGATGTCGGGCAGTGCCCAGGACTTTTCGAACAGGGCTGGTTTCGGCCCGTACAGCCGGAACAACACCTCGAACTGGCCGTCCGGGTTTGTCGGGATCCAGTTGGACTCTCGGCCTTCTGGGGCGACCGGGCCGAAATACACGTCGACGGAACCGTCGGGGTTCACGCCGAGATCGGGCCGGTGTGACGACCGGCTACCGTACGGCTGATCCCGGATCAAGGCATGGGTGGCGCGGTCGTACGCCGTCGCCGACCAGTACAGCGAGACCGGTGGATCGGCAGGCACCCGTAACCGGTAGGTGGCTGCGCCGTCGAAGGCCTCACCATTGGCGTCGGCAATGGTCATCACATAGAACTGGCCCTGGCCAAGGTGTTTGGCGCTGAAGTAGATGAACGAGTACAGCAGACCGCGATCGTCGACGGGATAGCTGGTCGGGTCGGCGAAACCGTTCTGCATGCCCTGCACCACCTCGGGTGAGGCGGGCACGGCCCAGTGGGTCCCGTCGAAGTACGGCGGGGTGAAGAAGCGCGGATAGTTGGCGTCGAACCACTCGTGTGCCTCGGCGGCGGCCGCCTCGAGCACTCCCTTCAACTCGTCGTCCGGTTCGAACAGCTTGCCCTGCTCGATGCCGATCGAGGCCAGCACCGAAATCATCACCCGGTCCCGCTGCAGCCACGGCTCGCGTTGCACGAACTGGTCGAGCAGTTCGAAGAATCGCAGATTGTAGGGAATTGTGCTGTCGTACAAGGTTTCCGACGCGTCGACGAACGTGGCCCCCTGGCCGGGTTGCGTCAGCGGATAGCACTTGATGCGCTTGCCGTACTCGGCAGCCGCGGCGACGTCGGCGTCGGCGCTGGACGCGATGTTCGCCCGCAGCGCCCCGAACCCCATGTACGTCGCCGACGGCAGCGCGATGTAGCCGTCGGGAATCGCGCCGTCGAATCCGGGCGGCAGGATCAGGTACCTGGCGCCGTCACCCTTGTCGGCCCCCGCCGGTCCGACGTCTTCGAGCGCTTCCTGCCAGCTGTTGTCGACTGAACCGGTGATCGAACCGCCTTCTGCCGGTGGGATTTCCAGCACGACGGGCCCGTCCTGGGTGTTGTAGAACGGGAAGAAGTACAGGGTGTCGGGGTTGGGGGTCAGGGTCTGGTTCTTCCAGTCCAGCAATTTCGACCAGAACACCACCTGGTTGTCGGTGGCGCCGAGGCCCGCCGCCGCCTCACGCAGCAGTTCGAAGTTGACGGCGGGCATACCCCAGATCACGGCTTGCACGGCACGGGCATGTACCAATGGGTCCATGCCCTGACGCTAGTACCTCAGCGCACGGTGTCGAAGAAGGTCTTCACATCCTCGACGAACAACTCGGGCTGCTCGAACGCCGCGAAATGACCGCCGCGCGGCATCGTGGTGAAGTGCGTGACGTTGTAGCCCGTCTCGCACCAGCTACGCGGGGCGCGCAGGATCTCCAGCGGGAACGACGCGATTCCGGTGGGCAGGTTGACGTATTCGCCTCCGCCCCATGTGTTGTGGCTCTCCCAGTACAGCCGAGCCGAGGATGCCGCCGATGCGGTGAGCCAGTAGAGCATCACGTTGTCGAGCATCTCGTCTTTGGACACCACATTCTCGGGGTTGCCGTCGCAGTCCATCCAGGACCAGAACTTCTCCACGATCCAAGCGAGCTGACCGACGGGGGAGTCCACCAGCCCGTACCCGACGGTCTGCGGCCGCGTGGACTGCTGCTTCATGTAGCCCGAATCCCATTTGCGGTAATAGTCGATGCGGGCCAGTGCTTTCTGCAGGTCCTCGGTCATCTCGCCGATGCCCTCGGCCGGCGGCTGGGCGATCGGCATGTTGACGTGAATGCCTACGCACGAGCCGACGTTGCGGCCGATCTGCGTCGTCACCGCCGCACCCCAGTCACCGCCCTGGGCGCCATAGCGGTCGTAGCCCAGCCGCGTCATCAGGGTGTCCCAGGCCTGCGCGATCTTCTCGATGCCCCACCCCGCCGCGCTGGGCTTGGCGGAGAACCCGTAACCGGGCAGCGACGGACACACCACGTCGAATCCGGCCTCGGTCAGCGGCTCGATCACCTTGTGGAATTCCACGATGGATCCCGGCCAGCCGTGGGTGATCAGCAGCGGGAACGCGTCCTCGCGTCCGGATCGCTGATGGATGAAATGGATGTCCAGCCCGTCGATCTCGGTGGTGAAGTGGTCGAACCGGTTCAGTGCGGCCTCGCGGGCACGCCAGTCGTACTCGTTGGCCCAGTAGGCCGCCAGTTCCTTCGTGTACTCCAGCGGAATGCCCTGGGTCCAGTCCTCGACGCACTCGGCCTCAGGCCAGCGGGTCCGGTTCAGTCGCTGTTTGAGGTCTTCGAGGTCGGCGTCGGGGATGGCGATGCGGAACGGCTTGATCAACGGGTCACTCAGGGTCATGTAGGCCATCCTCTCAGCGTGGGGTGGCGCGCTGTGGTGAGTATTGCGCTGAAGATCGTGGCCGCCTGGTGACCGCGATCTTCAACGCAGGTGTTTCCGACGATCCGACGGTTCAGGGAATCTGCCGTAGCCGCCGGGCCTTGGACACCGCCTCGTGGCGGTTACGCGCCCCGAGTTTGGCCGCCGCGCTGCGCAGATAGCTCTTCACCGTCTCCGGCTTGAGTGAAAGGCGCTGGGCAGCTTCGGCATTGGTGCAACCCAGGGCGACCTGCGCGAGCACGTCGATCTCGCGGACCGTCAGGGGAGCGCTGGCAGGCGGGTCGCCGCGCAGTGCCACTGCCAGCCGGTCGGCGAGCTCGCGCAGCGGCCCGGCCAGGTCGGGGGTGTCGGCGGCGAGCCGGCGCAGGTCGGCGTGCACCTCGCGGATCTGCTCGGTGTCGGCTGGCCGGTCGGCGAAGGTGGTCAGGGCCGCCTCGCGCATCCGCATCCGCCGGTCCACCTCGTCGCGCACCCGTAGTTCCTCACTCAATCGCTGCGCCGAGGCCACCATCGCGGCGGCGGTGCGGCCGCCGATCGGGGCGCTGGTGCGATGCGCGCCGTAGAGCACGGCCCGAGCCTGGCCGTCGACGACCACGGGCACCGCCAGGATCGAGCGGATGCCCTCCGACAACACCGGCGCGTCGTAGTCGTGGGTGATGGTCGAGGCGCGCCGGTAGTCGGGCACCGAGATGGGGCGACGAGACACCACGCTGGCCCCGCCCAACCCGGCGCGGGGCAGCACCGCAAGCCCGCGCATCGCCCCGGTGCGGGTACCGAAGAACTCGCTGAGCAGCAGGGTGTCCTCGTGTACCTGCCCGCCGAAGGCCAGCGGCAGGCCGGTGTCGGCGGCCATTCGGCGCAGCTCTGCGCGCACCGCGTCGGCGTCACGAGGCCGCAGCAGCGAGGGGCGCATTGCAGGTACCCACTTTCGGGGGTAGCGGTGGGGTGAGTGTGACGTAGAGCATAACTGTCATGAATGTCGCTGCGAGCAACACCAGTCGCTACCGCGATGCCCGTGACCAGCTGGTTGCCACCCTCGGGGACTACGGGCGGGCCGTCGAGGAATTCGCCTGGCCGCAGATCACCGGCACTTTCAACTGGGCGATCGACTGGTTCGACGCCATCGCCAGGGACAACGACCGCACAGCGCTGTGGATCGTCGAGGAGGACGGTTCCGAGCAGCAGGTCACGTTTGCCGAGATGGCGCAGCGGTCCGACAGTGTCGCCGGCTGGTTGCACGGGCTCGGGGTGGGCAAGGGTGACCGGGTCCTGTTGATGCTCGGCAATCAGGTCGAGTTGTGGGAGGCCATGCTGGCCATCGCCAAGCTGGGCGCGGTCATCATGCCGACCACCGGGGCGCTGGGCCCGGCGGATCTGGCCGACCGCATCACCCGCGGCGGCGCCCGGTTCGTCATCGCCAATCCCACCGACACCGCCAAGTTCGCCGACGTGCCCGGTGACTATGTGCGGATCGCGGTGGGCGCCCCGGTGCCCGGCTGGCACCGATACGCCGACGCCTACGACGTGCCACCGCGCCGGTTCGACGTATGCACCACGGTCGACGACCCGATGCTCATCTACTTCACGTCCGGAACCACCAGCAAGCCGAAGCTGGTCGAGCATTCCCAGGTGAGCTACTCCGTCGGACATCTGACGACGATGGCCTGGATCGGGGTCAGGCCCGGCGATGTGCACCTGGCGATCAGCTCGCCGGGCTGGGCCAAACACGCCTGGAGTTGTTTCTTCGCGCCGTGGATCGCCGAGGCGACGATCTTCGTCTACAACTACGCGCGCTTCGATGCGGTGGCGCTGCTGGACCAGTTGCGCCGGGCCGGGGTCAACACGTTCTGTGCCCCGCCGACGGTGTGGCGCATGTTGATCCAGGCCGACCTGGGGGAGCGTCCCGAGGGGCTGCGCGAGATCCTCGGCGCCGGTGAGCCGTTGAACCCGGACGTGATCGCCCAGGTGGAAAAGGCGTGGGGGCTGACGATTCGCGACGGGTTCGGCCAGACCGAGACCACTCTGCAGGTCGGCAACACCCCGGGGCAGCTGGTGAAACCCGGCTCGATGGGCCGCCCGATGCCGGGCGTGCCGGTGGTGCTGGTGGACCCGATCACCGGTACGCCTGCCGAGGAGGGGGAGATCTGTCTGGACCTGGCACAGCGTCCGCGCAACCTGATGACGGGGTATCTCGGTGACCCGCAACGCAATGAGGCCGTGATGGCCGGCGGTTACTACCACACCGGCGATGTGGCCAGCCGCGACGAGGACGGCTACATCACCTACATCGGCCGGACCGACGACGTGTTCAAGTCCAGCGACTACAAGGTGTCGCCGTTCGAGCTTGAGAGCGTGCTGATCGAGCATCCGGCGGTGGTCGAGGCCGCGGTGGTGCCACAACCCGACGACACCCGGCTCGCGGTGCCCAAGGCCTACGTCGCGCTGGCCGAGGGTTGGGAAGCCAACGCGCAGACGGCAAAAGATGTGATGGCTTACGCTCGTGATCACCTCGCGCCATATCTCAAGGTGCGCCGGGTCGAGTTCTTCGACCTGCCCAAGACCGTTTCGGGCAAGATCCGCCGCGTCGAGTTGCGCAAGCGCGAGGATGCGGCTCACGAAGCGGGCCAACCGATTTCCACCGAATACCGATACGAGGATCTTGTGGAATGAACACAGCGATGAAGTCCTATGATCACGGCCCTACCGATGTGCCCGTGCTCGAAGAGACCATCGGGGCGAACTTCGAGCGCATGGTGGCGGCCGGGCCGGACGCCGAAGCGCTGGTCGAGGTGGCCACCGGACGGCGCTGGACCTATGCCGAACTCGACGCCGAGGCCGACGCGGTGGCCCGGGGGTTGATGGCGCTGGGTGTGGCCAAGGGCGATCGCGTCGGAATCTGGGCACCCAACTGCGCCGAGTGGGTGATGCTACAGCTCGCGACGGCCAAGATCGGGGCGATCCTGGTCAACATCAACCCGGCCTACCGCACCCACGAACTGGCTTACGTACTCAAGCAATCCGGCATTCGGACCCTGGTGTCGGCCACCGCGTTCAAGTCCTCCGACTATGTGACCATGGTCGCCGAGGTGCAGGACGACTGCCCGGCGCTCAAGGACATCATCTTTCTGGGCACTCTGGATTGGGACCAGCTGCATACCGAGCAGGTGAGCGAGGAGCAGTTCCGCGCGCGGATCGCCCAGCTGTCCAACACGGATCCGATCAATATCCAATACACCTCGGGGACAACGGGTTTCCCCAAGGGAGCGACGCTGAGCCATCGCAACATCCTCAACAACGGGTTCTTCGTCGGCGGGCTGATCAACTTCGACCGCGGTGACCGGGTGTGCATCCCGGTGCCGTTCTATCACTGCTTCGGCATGGTGATGGGCAATCTCGGGGCGTTGACCCATGGTGCGGCGATCGTGATCCCCGCTCCCGGATTCGATCCTGGAATCACCCTGGCCACCGTCGAATCCGAGCAGTGCACGGCGCTGTACGGCGTGCCGACGATGTTCATCGCGATGCTCGGTCATCCCGACTTCGCCGGTTTCGACCTGTCCTCGCTGCGCACCGGGATCATGGCGGGTTCGGTGTGCCCGGTCGAGGTGATGAAACGGGTGGTGGCCGACATGCACATGGCCGAGGTGGCCATCTGTTACGGCATGACCGAGACGTCGCCGGTGTCGTGTCAGACCCTGGTCGACGACGATCTGGAGCGTCGCACCGCGACCATCGGCCGGGTCCATCCGCACCTCGAGGTCAAGATCGTCGACCCCGATACCGGTGAGACCGTCGAGCGCGGGCAGTCCGGAGAGTTCTGCACCCGCGGGTATTCGGTGATGCTGGGCTACTGGAATGAGGAGGCCAAGACCGCCGAAGCCATTGACTCCGAGGGGTGGATGCACACCGGGGATCTGGCGGTGATGCGTGCGGACGGCTACTGCACGGTGGTCGGCCGGATCAAGGACATGGTGATCCGCGGCGGGGAGAACGTGTACCCGCGCGAGATCGAGGAGTTCCTCTACACCCACCCTGACATCGACGATGCGCAGGTGATCGGGGTTCCCGATGCGAAGTACGGGGAGGAGATCTGTGCGTGGATCCGGATGAAGCCGGGCCGCGCGCCGGTGGATGCCGAGGCGGTGCGGGCATTCGCGTCGGGCAAGCTGGCGCACTACAAGATCCCGCGTTATGTGCATGTGGTGGAAGAGTTCCCGATGACGGTCACCGGCAAGATCCGCAAGGTCGACATGCGCGACGAGAGTGTCAAGCTGCTCGGGCTCGACCCGGGACAACCGGGATAACTCAGCCCCACCGCTTGATCACCTCGGCCACCGGCTTGCCGGTGGCCAGTGCCGCCATGATCAGCACCCGCGCCTGGCTCGGCCGAAGATGGGGGACCATGACCGCGCCGGCCTTCACCATGTCGTCGCCGGGGCCGTATTCGGCGATGACGTCCCCGGTCGGGACACGGCTGGAGATTCCGAAGGACACCCCAGCCGGTGCGTGGCGGCGTACGGCGTCGACCACGCCGTCGCCCGCGTTGCCGGATCCCAGTGCCTCCACGACGATTCCGCGCGCTCCCGCGGCCACCGCGGCATCGATGGGGCCGGGGCCGTCACCGGGGTAGGCCGCGACGACGTTGACGCGCGGGGCGCTGATAGCAGGCACCTCACCGAGGAACGGCCGCTGCGCGGGGTGGTCCAGTGTGAAGGTGTTGTCGGCGACGGACCCGATCGGTGGGGTGCCGCCGAACGCGTGGAGATCCTGGGTGTTCACCTTGTGGGTCCCCAATGCCTGGAAGACGTCCCCGGCGAACATGATCATCACGCCCTGATCGCGGGCGGTGGGACTGGAGGCGACGGTGAGTGCGTCTCGCAGGTTGGTCGGCCCGTCGGCATCCGGGGCGTCGGAGCTGCGCTGCGCCCCGGTCAGCACGATGGGCGCCGGCCCGTTGTACGTGACGTCCAGCCACATCGCGGTGTCTTCCATCGTGTCGGTGCCGTGGGTGATGACCACGCCGGACGCCCCGTCGGCCACCGCCTTCCTGGCCGCCGCCCCGATCACGTCCCAATCGGCCGGGGTGAGCTGTGAACTGTCCTTCTTCATCACATCCATGACCTCGACGTCGAGGCCTGCCGCCAGGTCGGATCCACTGACCGTCGGACGGCGCACGCCGTTGGCATCGGTGCTTGTCGCGATGGTCCCGCCGGTGGTGATCACCACGACCCGCCCCGGTGCCGATTCGCCCTTGGCGCTGTCCGGGTTTGTCGTTGCTTCGGTCGAGTTGGTGTTCGTCGAACATGCTGTCAGCGCGACGGCGAGAAAAAATGTGCCGATCGCCAGTCGCGACCGGGCGGGACGGGCTGCGAAGTTCGTCATACGGCAGACGCTACGGCGAGAGGCGAATACGCACCGGTGTTTTGGCAGCTCACCCGGGTTTCGGCAGCGGTCGCCCGCGATTGCTGCGACGATGGTGGTCATGTCGGCTGCACAAGCCTGCGGTGTTCTCGGGCGGCGCACGTGTGCGCTTCTGGCCGTGAGTTCGGCCGGGCTGCATGTGGCGATGTTCGGCGCCACTGCCAATCCGGTGGCCGCTGCGGTGCTCGCGGCGATGATCGTCGGTTGCCTGTACTGCGCCGGTCATCTGTGGCGGCGTGGCACCTCGGGCGTCTGGTGCACGATCGCGCTGATGAGCCTCGCGATGATCGCGCTGCACACCCCGATGCCCATGCATCACCATGGCGTCACGGCCCCCGCCCAGGCCTCGGCGATGATGTCGACCGCGACACTGCTGGCGCTGGCGGAAGTCCTCATCGCAGCGGCGGTGCTGACCATGCGCACCCGGCACCGTTCGGTGATCAGCCCGGCGGCGGGATGAATTGGCTCAGGACCAACGGCGCGCCTTGCGGATCCTTGATCAGGGCGGTGTTCGTCCACTCTGTATCCGCGCTGGAAACCACAGCGGCGCCGAGCGTTTCGGCCAGTTTCGCCGATTCGTCACCGTTCGCCACCGCGAATACCCTGCCAGTGGGGTTGTCGTCGGTCCCGCAGCGCTGCTGCAGGTGGTGATCGTGAAGGCTCCCCACTGCCTGTGGGTGGGTATTCGGTTGGCGCAATGGGTTAGCGGTGATAGCGCACAGGCCCGGCCTGCAATGGGGGCACCGGGTTGTTTGCAGCAGCGGGAGTGTGCCGGTGGGTCACCGGAATCCCCACAGGGCCTGTGGTGGAGCGGTCGCCGGGGGTGGATTGCGCTGGTGTGGTGGTACGGGCGGTGGCGCGGTCGTAGTCGGCGCGTCGAGCGGGGTCGCGCAGCAGGGCATAGGCAGCCAGTAGCGCTTGCAGCTGTTGATCGGCGGTGTGTGGGGAGGATGCCGGGCGCGTGTCGGGATGCTGGGCGCGTAGCCGGGTGCGGTAGGCGTGGGTGATCTCGGCTTGGGTGGCCGCCGGCGACACGCCCAACACCCGGTAGGGATCGGTCTGGGCGCACCCCATCGATGCTCCCTCACAGGTGTGGGGCGGTGACCCCCGGGCTTTCGGGCGAATCCGGGAGCCACCGCGGGAAATGGACTTGAGCCACCCCGACCGGTGCGGGGCGGGGTTGGTTCCCGCACTGGTCGGGGATGAGGGTGCCACGACGCCGTGTGTACGCGCCACGGTCGGGTGTGCCACGTGCGGTGGCGGTGCGTGCGCGAACCGGACATCCGGCGTCGATGTCGGTTCGCGGTGACGCCGCACTCTCTTCACAGGTGTGGGCGACACCGGCGTCGATGGCGTAGCCGAGACATCGGCCGGATATCACCGCCGTTGCCCGTCAACGCGTTTCAGTACCAGACCGC
>NZ_LZSY01000018.1 GCF_001665625.1 Mycolicibacterium peregrinum
TGGGGAACCCGAGGTGAGCAATTCGGGTCAGTCCAACGTGGTCGAGGCGGGCTGATCGGGTTCGGCCCGACGGTCGAGGCGCCGGAAGAATTCATCGAGCAGACCCACCAACGGCGCCGGATTGTCCTCTGGCACCCAGGCATAGGAGTCGTCGATGAATTGGAGCGCGGCCTGCGGCAGCGTCTGCGCCAGACGCGAGGCCCCTTCGGCGGGGAAATAACGCTCCTCGCGTGGCCAGACCACGAGCGCGGGTCGATCGTAGTCGGCCAGCCGGGGTGAGTACTCCGCCAGGTACGCCGGCGACAACCCACCGAGGAAACGCCGGAAATCGTTCCGCACCAAAGGATCACTGCGCAGCGGCTGCAGGTAGGAGGCCATGATGTCGGCCGGGATGGGACGCTTGGTCGCGCCGCCATAGGTGATCCGGAGACGTTGCACGGGTTTCAGACCGATCAATGCCGACTGCAGCAGTCCGGCACCGGGCAGCGAGGCGAGCCGGGACAGCAGTTTCACCGGCCACGGATCGGAGTCGAAGGCGTTGGTGGCGACGAGCACCAGGGCCTCGACCCGCTGCGGGTAGCACGCGGCGGCCACCTGGGCGATGTCGCCGCCGTAGCCGTTGCCGACGAGCACTGCCTGCGGGATCTCCAGGGCGTCGAGCAGGTCGATGACGGTCCGGGCCAGCCCGGGCAGGGTGAGATCGGCGTCGGGCAACGCCGGGGTGTGCGATCCGAGCGCCAGATCGGGTGCGATACAACGGATTCCGCCTCCGAGGCCGTCAGCCACGTGACGCCAGACCAATCCGTTGGCAACAAGTCCGTGCAGCAGGACGACCGGACGGCCGTCACCGCATTCGCGCACGCCGACCGGACCACAGGGCAACGAGACCGTCCGCCGGGAGCTGAGTGTGTCCATCTGCCTGTCCTCTCGCCGCGAGCATCGGACATAAATCAATACAGACTGTATGCAAACACATCATTGGCAGAACATCAATACATACAGCTTGTTAAAATTTCCCCGTGAGTGAAGATGGACGCGACGGCCGCGAACAACGCAGTGAGGTCACCCGCTCGGCGCTGGTCGCCGCGGCGCGCTCACTGTTCGTCGAACGGGGCTACGCGGCCGTCTCCACCGGGGACATCGCGCGCGTCGCGGCCGTGACCCGAAACGCCCTGTACTACCACTTCCCCACCAAGGAGGCGGTGTTCCGAGCGGTCTACGAGGATGTGGAAGGCCAATTGGCACAACGGGTGCTCCCCGCGGCGCTGGCCTATGCCACCAGCCGCGGCCAACTCGAGGCAGGCATCGAGGAGTTCCTTGACGGCTGCCTCGACCCCACCGTGGCCCGAATCAGCGTGTTGCAGGCGCCGGCCGCACTGGGATTCGCTCAGATGCGCGAGATCGACAACCGCAATTACCTCGGCGCCCTGCGCGACGGCATCCGCAGCGCCGTCGAGGCCGGTGAACTCCCCGACCTTCCCGTCGAGACCCTGGCGTCGATGATCATCGGGGCGCTGGACGAGGCGGCCCTGCTGATCGCGACCGCCGACGATCCGGCCGCGGCCCGGCGCGACGCGGGCGTAGTGGCCCGGGCACTGGTCGACGGGCTGTTCGTCGGCTGAGCTACAGCACCTTCGACAAGAACTCCTGAAGCCGAGGATGTTTTGGGTTGTCGAACACCTCGGACGGCGAGTCGTCCTCGACGATGTTGCCGTCGGCCATGAAGATCACCCGGGAGGCCACCTCGCGGGCGAAACCCATCTCGTGCGTCACCACCACCATCGTCATGCCACCCTCGGCCAGGTCACGCAGCACCTGCAGCACGTCGCCGACCATCTCAGGGTCCAGCGCGCTGGTGGCCTCGTCGAACAACATGATCGACGGGTTCATCGCCAGGGCGCGGGCGATCGCGACGCGCTGCTTCTGTCCACCCGACAACGTGGCGGGTTTGACATGGGCCTTCTCCGCCAGCCCGACCTGAGTCAGGAGCTCGACGGCCCGCTTCTCTGCCGTGGCCTTGTCCATCTTCTTGGTCAACAGCGGGGCCAGCGTGACGTTGTCGATCACGGTCATGTGCGGGAACAGGTTGAAGTGCTGGAAGACCATGCCGATGTGCTGACGGACCTTGTCCAGGTTCACCCTCCGGTCGGTCAGGTCGAACTCGTCGACCGTGACCTTGCCCGCGGTGATGTCCTCGAGCTTGTTGAGGCACCGCAGGAAGGTCGACTTGCCCGATCCCGACGGTCCGATGACGCAGACCACCTCGCCCTTGCTGATGGTGGTGTCGATGCCGTCGAGCACCACCAGGTCGCCGAATGACTTCTTGAGCCCCTCGATGCGGATCTTGACGGCGCCCTCGGGCTCGGCGGCCGCGGCTTCCGGTACCAGCTGGGTCATTTCCCTCTGCCTCCTACGAGCCGGCTCTCGATTCTGTCAGAGAACTTCGTGAGCGCCATGATGACGACGAAGTAGATGATGCCGATGATCAACCACATCTTGAATGACTGATAGTTCCCGGCGATGATGATGCGCCCGGTCTGGGTCAGCTCGGCGATACCGATCACCGACAGGATCGAGGTGTCCTTGAGGGTGATGACAAACTGATTTATGTACGACGGAATCATCGTCCGGATCGCCTGCGGCAGAATGACTTTGCGCATTGTTGGTAAGTACCCGATGCCCAGACTGCGGGCCGCCTCCATCTGACCCTTGTCCACCGCCTGAATTCCGCCGCGCACGATCTCGGTCATGTAGGCCCCGGCGTTGAGCGAGAGCGTGATGATGCCCGCGGTCAGCGCCGTCATCTGGAAGCCCAGCGCGGTAGGAATGCCGAAGTAGATGAAGAAGGCCTGCACCAGCAGTGGTGTGCCGCGGAAGATGTCGACGAAGGTGGTGCCGATCGCCCGCAAGATGATCGACCGCGACACCCGGCAGAGCCCGAAGATGACGCCGAGCACCAGCGCGATGGCGATCGACACCACTGTCAGGATCAGCGTCATCTTGAGGCCGGTCATCAGGATCGGGAAGGTGCCCTTGAACCTGT
>NZ_LZSY01000019.1 GCF_001665625.1 Mycolicibacterium peregrinum
GTGGCGCATGTGTTGATCGTTGATGTGACCGCCGATGCTGACGATGTGTGTGAGGCGATTGTCGCTGGATTGTCGCTAACAGTCGGGCACATCGGATATCCCCCGGAAATCCGGGACCGGCATGAGTGTCAGACCCCCTTGGCACCGTGACTCCATGGCGGACAAACTCCTGCTGCGGGGCACGAACCTCCGTTACGTACTCACCATGCAGCTGCTGCAATGCGGCCCACAATCGGTCGCCGACCTGGTCGATGCCCTCGCGGATCAGGGCTTCACGACCTCGGGGCGCACATCGAAGGCGATCTCCGACGCCCTGCGCTGGGAGATGAGCCACGGCCGCGTATACCGGGTCAGGCACGGCCGCTATCGCCCCGCCGAGATGCCGCGAGCCACCGAGTACCGCATCCGCAATCGCGTGCTGGAACTCCGTGCGGCGGCGGCGGACCGTGCGGCCTAGGCGGACAGTTCCTTCACCCTGGTGACGAGTGCGTTGGCCAGGTGGTCCAGGGTGTCCCCGATGAGCTTCTTGACCATCATCGCCGGGATGGGCAGCTTGACCTCGACCTCGAGATCGACCTGAAGCAGCGTGCTGTCCGGCCCCAAAGGAACGACGGAGAAGCGCTGTTCCTGCTTGGTGAAGTGGTCGCCCTGCTGCAGCACGGTGAAGATCTGGTTCTCGGCCGGGTAGTAGACAGCGTTGATGAAGACGCCGGACTGACCCTGGATCTCGACGTCGAGCCGCAGCTGGCTGGGCCGTCCGTCGTCGTAGCGGGCCAAGATCCAGCAGCCCTTGATCTCGGGGTTCCACTGCGGATAGGCCTCGAAATCGCCGACGATCGCCATGATCTTCTCGGCAGGGGCATCAACCTCGACGGTCTTGCTCACGAGTGGCATCCGGCGAGCATATCGACTGCAACAGATCGCGGATCACGTCGGGAATCGGTACCGGACGTCGCGAGGTCCGATCGACATAGACATGTACCCAATGGCCGACCGCCGCGACCGGCCCGTCCGGCTCGAAGAGCCCGAGTCGGTAGGTGACGCTGCTGTTCCCCAACCGGGCCACCGCCAGACCGACCACCAGCGGGTCCGGGAACTTCAGCTCCGCGAAGTAGCGGCACCCGGACTCGGCGACTACACCGAGCCAGGACGCGGTGACCGGATCGACGTTGCAGTTGGTGTTGATCCAGGCGTTGATCGCGGTGTCGAAGAGCTCGTAGTACACCGCGTTGTTGAGGTGGCCGAACATGTCGTTGTCGGTCCAACGGGTCAGCACCGGCCAGTGCAGCGGGAAGTCCTCGGGGGTCAATTCAGCTCCGTCGGTCATTCCGGCAGTCTGACAGGCTGGAGGTCATGAAGATCCGCGGCGCCGTCCTCGAGCACATCGGCCTCAACCGCCCGTACGCCGAGTCCCGACCGATCCGGGTGAGCGACCTCGAACTCGCCGAGCCCGGCCCGGGTGAACTTCTGGTCCGTATCGAGGCCGCGGGTTTGTGTCACTCCGATCTGTCGGTCGTGGACGGCAACCGGGTACGACCGGTCCCGATGCTGCTGGGCCACGAAGCAGCCGGGATAGTCGAGGCCGGTGACACCGATCTGCCGGTGGGCCAGCGGGTGGTGATGACCTTTCTGCCGCGCTGCGGAGATTGCCCCGCGTGCGCCACCGACGGCCTGACCCCCTGCGGACCGGGATCGGCCGCCAACGGTGCCGGCACGTTGATGAACGGCGACATCCGGCTGACCCGCGACGGCCGACCGGTGTTCCATCACCTCGGGGTGTCCGGCTTCGCCACCTACGCCGTCGTGGACCGTCGCTCGGTGGTGCCGGTGCCCTCGGATGTCCCGGCTGTGGTCGCGTCGTTGTTGGGCTGCGCGGTCCTGACCGGGGGTGGCGCGGTACTCAACGTGGGCACGCCGCGTCCGGGCCAGACCGTGGCGGTCGTCGGACTGGGCGGTGTCGGCATGGCTGCGGCCCTGACCGCGCTGGCCCACGACGACGTCCGCGTCATCGGTGTGGATCAGCTGCCCGACAAACTGGCCCGGGCCCGTGAACTCGGCGTGCACGAGACCTATACCCCCGAGCAGGCCGCCGACCTCAAGGCCGACATCGTGATCGAAGCTGCCGGTCATCCCGCGGCGTTGGAAACCTCGATCGCGCTGACCGGCCCGGGCGGGCGCACGATCACTGTCGGCCTACCCCGCCCGGACGCCCGGATCTCGGTGTCGCCGTTGGGTTTCGTCGCCGAAGGCCGGTCGCTGATCGGCAGCTACCTGGGCTCGGCGGTGCCGGCACGCGACATCCCGCGCTTCGTCGAACTCTGGCGGGCCGGTCGGCTACCGGTCGAATCCCTCGTGTCCGACACCATCACCCTCGATGAGATCAACACCGGGATGGACGCCCTCGCCGACGGGCGAGCTGTGCGGCAGATCATCGAGTTCGACTAGAACCAGTTGTCACGCATCTCGAGCGTGGTGCGGTCCAGGCTCTCCAGCAGATCCAATTGCGGTGCGGTCCTGGGCAGTTCGTAACGGAAGAAGTACCGGGCGGCCTGACGCTTACCGTCATAGAAATCCCCGGTCCGGCCTTCGGCGGCCAGGAACTGCTCCAGCCAGATCCAGGCGACGACGATGTGCCCGAAGGCTTCCAGGTATACCGCGCTGTTGCCCATCGCGGCTTCGATATCACCCGAGGCGAACATGGCAGCGGTGACGGCGACCAACCGCTGCCAGGCCGCGTCGAGCTGTGCGGCCAGTTCGGGCGCCGCATCCGAAGCGGCCGCGACCGTCGCTGCGATCCGCTCTCCCAATGCCGCGAGGCCCGTCCCGCCGTTCTGGGTCACCTTGCGCCCCAAAAGATCCAGGCTCTGGATGCCGTGGGTGCCCTCGTGGATCGGGTTCAGCCGATTGTCGCGGTAGTGCTGCTCGACGTCGTATTCGCGGGTGTAGCCGTAGCCGCCGTGCACCTGGATCGCCAGATTGTTGGCCTCCACGCACCACTGCGACGGCCAACTCTTGGCGATCGGGGTGAGGATGTCGAGGACAGAACTGTCCCCGGCGGCATCCCTGTCTACGAGTTTGGCGCAATAGAGCGCCAGAGCCAGGCCACCCTCGACATAAGCCTTCTGCGCCAACAGCATTCGCTTGACGTCAGCATGCTCGATGATGGGCACCTGCGGGGTCGACGGATCCTTGATCCCCAGGGGCCTGCCCTGGGGACGCTCGCGCGCGTACTCCAGCGACTTCAGGTAGCCGGTGTACCCGAGTGCGACGGCGCCCATCCCGACGCCGAGGCGGGCCTCGTTCATCATGTGGAACATGTAGACGATCCCGCGGTGCGGTTCGCCGACGAGATAGCCGACCGCACCGTCGAAGTTGAGCACCGTGTTGGTGATACCGCGCTGCCCCATCTTGTGGTTCAGCCCGGAGATGGCGACCCCGTTGCGGCTTCCGTCGTCCAGGTACTTGGGCACGATGAGCAGTGAGATGCCCTTGGTTCCGGCCGGCCCGCCGGGAATCTTGGCCAGCACCAGGTTGACGATGTTCTCGGTCATCTCATGCTCGGCGCCCGAGATCCACATCTTCGACCCGAACACCCGATAGCTGCCGTCGGGCTGAGGTTCGGCGCGCGTGGTGATGTCGGCCAGCGACGATCCGGCCTGGGTCTCCGACAGCGCCATCGTGCCCGAGAACCGGCCGGCCAGCATGGGTTTGACGAACCGCTCGATCTGCTCGGCCGAGCCGAAACGGGCCAGCAGGTTCGCGTTGGCGATGGTGAGCATCAGATAGCCCGATGTCGACACGTTGGCCGCGGCGATCCAGGCGAATGCGGCCTGCGCGACGGTGACCGGCAGTTGCGCACCGCCGAGCTCATCGTCGAAACCCATGGCGATCAGGTCGGCCGCCGCGAACGCGTCCCAGGCCTCTTTCACCTCGGGGATCAGCGTGACCGTCTGCCCGTCGAACGTCGGCTCGTTCGCATCGCTGAGCTTGTTGTGCGGCGCGAAGTAGCGGGTCGCGAGTTGCTCGCACAGATCCAATACGCCGTCGAACGTTTCGCGTGAGTGCTCGGAGAACCGGTCCAACTTGGTGAGCTTTTCGACGTCCAACCACTCGTAGAGCAGGAAGTCCAGGTCGCGCCGCGAGAGGATGGTCGACTTCATGCGGCCAGGTTAATCGCCGGACGGCGGCTCGGGCAGTGACATCCGAGCCAGCCGTCCCGGGTCGATGATCGACACGATCCCCACCAGTCGACCCCCGTCGACGACGCAGGCCATCACGCTGAGCGGACGACCGGTCGGCCCCCACGCCAGGATCCCCGGCTCGCCGTTGACCGATACGCGCCGGGCCAGGACGCGGGTGCCCTGGCCGCGCCGCACCGCGGCGACGATCGCGTCCGATCCGGTCCCGACGGTCACGCCGGTGGCCGTGTACCGCTGCCAACTGACGTCGGGATCCAGCACGCGAAGCAGGGCATCGAAGTCTCCGTCACGCGCGGCGGCCAGGAAGGCGTCGACGACCGCGCGCTGCTCCTGCTTCCGTCGGCGGCCGCCGGTGGGCGCCGGCACGTCCTGCACCTTCCGGCGCGCACGGCTGGCCAGCATCTTGACGGCGTCGCTCGACTTCTCCAGGATCTGCGCGATCTCCGCGAAGGGCACGGCGAACATGTCATGCAGGACGAACGCGAGGCGCTCGTCCGGACGCAGCGACCCCAGCACGACGAGCATCGCCAGCCCCACCGAGTCGGCTAGCACCGCGGCGTCCTCCGGGGAGTCCTCCCGGGTGTCCAAGTCCTCGGTGACGGCGAATTCGGGAATGTCGGCGGTGGGCGTCACCTCGCCGCGGCTGGTGCGCGACCGCAACATGTCGATGCAGATGCGGCCCACCACCGTTGTCAGCCAACCCGCGACGTTCTCGATCGAGGCCGCGTCCTGACGAGACAGCCGCAGCCATGCTTCCTGCACGGCGTCCTCGGCGTCTGCCCGGGAGCCCAGGACGCGCTGGGCCACCGCGAGCAGTCGGGGCCGCTGCCCTTCGAATGCCTCCGCCAAAGATGCCTCAGGCGTCATCAGTTACCTCTCCTCGCGCCGACCCGTCATAAGAGTGACGAGTCAGCAGTGCCCGACGTAACTACGAAGCCCAGACGTAACCACGAAACGGAGCGAGGAATGCACACCACCCTTTGGATCATCACCATCATCGCCGCGGCGGCCTACGCCGCAGGCGGGACCACCATGCTGCTGATGTCGCGGGAGAGGTACCGGTCGATGGGCAGCACCCAGCACTGGGTCGACGAGTTCGGTGACGGTCACCTGAAGGTGATCGGGACCATCAAGCTGGTCGGCGCGATCGGCCTGGTGCTGCCCGCGGCGTTGAACATCGCACCGGTGATGACCCCGGTGGCCGCTTGCGGCCTGGCGCTGTTCATGGCCGGGGCAGCCACGACCAGGTTCCGTCGTAGCGAGTGGCTGTACATGGCCGGCGACATCGTCTATCTCGGCGTGTTCGCCTTCTTGGCCTGGGGCTGGTTCACCCTGCCCATCACCTGATGGTGCTCACGCCGCCGTCGACCGGGATGACCGCGCCGGTGATGTAGGCGCTGGCCCGGCTGGCCAAGAACACCGAGATGCCGGCGATGTCGTCGGGCTGTCCGATCCGGCCCAAGGGAAGGACGGCGCCTACCTCTTCCGAGCCGGCCCGCAGCATCTCCTTGGTCATCCGGGATTCGAACAGACCCGGGGCGATCGCGTTGACAAGAATCTTCGGGGCCAGTTCACCGGCGAGGTGCCGGGTCAGCATGTGCACGGCGGCCTTGCTGGCGCTGTAGGAGAAGTTGTCGCGGCCCTTGCCCGGGGCGACGATGCCGTCGATGCTGCCGGTGTTGATCACGCGGGCCGGATCATCTTCGGTGGCAGCGGCATTCAGCAACGGGGTGAGCGCGCGGGTCAGCAGGAAGACGCCTTTGACGTTGACGTCGTAGACCTTGTCGAATCCGGACTCCGGGAACTCCTCGTAGGGCGCACCCCAGGCCGCGCCCGCGTTGTTGAACAGTGCGTGGATGGCGTCCTCGCGTCCGGTGACGGCCGCGGTGAGTGCGGCGACCCCTTCGGCAGTGCCGAGATCAGCGGGCACCGCCGAGATCCGGCCGAGCGGGGACAGCGCGTCTACGGCCGCATTGAGCTCGGCTTCCTTGCGGCTTGAGATGTACACCGAAGCGCCTGCCTGCAGCAGGCCACGGGCCATCATCAGGCCGATGCCCCGGCCGCCTCCGGTGACGACGGCGACCTTGCCGTCCAGTCGGAACAGATCGGTCATGTTCTAGGCCTTTTCCTCGATCTCGACGCCCAATGGCGATTCGTTGCGGATTCCCTCGTCGCGGATCAGCCCGCGCAGCAGCGCCGTGCTGAACTCGACGGCGATCTCCTGGGCACTCCGTCGGCCGTGGGGTCGCAGCCATCGGTAGGAACCGAGCGTCATGCCGATGTAGCCCAGTGCCAACACGTGCGAGTCACAGTCGTAGAACTCGCCGCTGGCGATACCGCGGTCGATCACGTCGCGGACATGCTCGTACACCTGGGTCTCGGCGCGCCGGATGTAGGCCACCTGCTCCTCGGTGAACCACTCCGCGATATACGGGCCCTCCTGGAAGTACACCGCAGCGCGCTCCAGGTCGTTGGCGATGCCGACCATCAGCCGCCGGGTGAAGTTGTAGATGGTCTCCCGCGCCGAGGCGGTCGGGTCATCGTGGAGCGCCTCGACGGTGAAGTCCGCAGTGCCCTTGTAGATGTCGTAGAGGATGAGCGACTTACTCGAGTAGTAGTGATAGACCGTGGCCTTGTTCAGCCCGACGGCCTCGGCGACATCGTCCATCCGGGTGCCGTGATACCCGCGAGCGGCGAACAGTTTCGCCGCAACGGTCAGCAGTTCATCGCGGCGGGATGTCCCGTTGGCAGTCGCGCCCCCGCGGCCCCGGCCGCCCTCTGCGTCGGATGACATAGCACACTCACTATCAGCATCGCCGGGACCTTGCCCGGGAAATCAATCAACTAGATGGTTGAAGAGTGTAGGCAATTTCCGTTCCCGGCCCTGTTCCGACCTCGCGTACTGCGTCTAGACTGCGGGAATGGATCCGAATCCTGACTACGACGTCAGCGACGAGAGCGACTTCTTCTTCCCGTGGCTGGCCTGGGGCTTGCGTGGCGTTTACCCGCCGCCGGCCTATCCCCCGGTGTAATCAGGGCTGTTCGTCAGTCTTCGCAATCCTTGCGCGCCGGTGGTATCGGCGCGCCTTCATGCGGTTTCCGCAGGTAGTCATCGAGCACCAGCGTTTTGCGTTGGGCTTGCTCCGATCCATCAGGAAGAGCCGACAGTCCGGGTTCGCGCACGCGCGCAGCCGCCCCGGACGCGCGGTCCGCAGCGCATCCCAGGCCAGGACCGCCCGCACGGCGCCCCGCATTTCCTCGTCGACATCCAGTTCCCAGGTCACGCCGTTCTCCGTCGCGTGCGCTCGTAGAACCGCGGCATTGAGGTACGGCGTCAGCGCATCCGGCGACTCGGTTCCGCGCACCACGTCCTGAAGCAGATTCCGCGCTACGGCCAGTTCTGCCAGTTCGGCTTCGGCCGCCTGATGCTCACGCAGCCAGACCGTCACGGCGGCATTTCTCTTCAGCACGTCGTATTGCATTCCCTCCACCACCGGCGTGGTGTTGAGGAGATCGAGCAGCAGCGACTCGTCCGTCAGGCCTACCTCAATGAACTTCATATCTAACCTCCAAATAGCTATTGACAGGTTATGCCGTCGGGCGTTAGATGTCACTAACCACTAAAACTAGTTAAAGGAGTTAGACATGACCGTTCACCATCGCTACGCCACCGTCGACGGGCAGCGGCTGTTCTACCGCGAGGCCGGAGCGCCCGACGCACCGACGATCGTGCTGCTGCACGGTTTCCCGACGAGTTCGTACATGTTCCGTGACCTGATCCCCCGGTTGGCCGAGCGCTACCACGTCATCGCCCCCGACCACCTGGGCTACGGCCACTCCGATGCGCCCGCGGTCACCGACTTCGACTACACCTTCGACGCCCTGGCCGACCTCACCGACGGCCTGCTCACCCAACTCGGGGTGTCCCGCTACGCGATCTACGTCCAGGACTACGGCGCACCGATCGGCTGGCGACTGGCCCTGCGGCACCCGGAAGCCATCACCGCGATCGTCAGCCAGAACGGCAACGGCTACGACGAAGGTTTCGTCGAGAGCTTCTGGTCCGGGGTGTGGGCCTACCAGCGCGAGCAGACCCCCGAAACCGAGGCCGGGGTGCGGACCGCGTTGAGCATCGACGGCATCAAATGGCAGTACCTGACCGGGGTTTCGGACGAAAGCCTGGTCAACCCCGACACCTGGGTGCACGACGCCGCGATGGTGTCGCGGCCCGACAACGATGTGGTGCAGCTCAAGCTGTTCCGGGACTACGCCACCAACGCCCCGTTGTATCCCGCGCTGCACGAGTACCTACGCAGCAGTGAGGTTCCCGTGCTTGCCGTGTGGGGCGAGGGCGACCCGATCTTCGGGCCCGACGGGGCGCGCGCCTTCGCCAAGGACGCGGTCGACGCCGAGATCCATCTGCTCGCCGGCGGCCACTTCCTGCTGGAAACCCATGTCGACGAAGTCGCGGGCCTGATCGACGGATTCCTGCAACGCCGGGTCGCCTGATGCGGCCCGGGGTGCTGGTGTTCGACGTCAACGAGACGCTCATCGACATCGATTCCCTGCAACCGTATTTCGAGCGAATGTTCGGCGACCCTCAGGTCCTTCGCGAATGGTTCAACCAGCTGGTGATGTACTCCATGGCCATCACACTGTCCGGGCGGTACACCGATTTCTTCATGCTCGGTCAGGCTGCGCTGCGGATGACCGCCGATGTCCGCCACGTGGATCTCACCACGGACGATCTCACCGCGCTCGCTGACGGCATGCGCGCCATGCCGGCACACACCGACGTCGCAACAGGCTTGCAGCGGCTTCTGGCAAACGGTTTTCGCCTTGTCACACTTACCAACTCACCACATCGAGACGGGCCGACGCCGCTGGAACGGGCGGGCTTGGGCAGTTACTTCGAGCACCAGTTCAGCGTCGACGAGCATCGCGCTTTCAAGCCGTCGCCGGTGCTGTACACCGGCGTCGCCGAACATCTGGGGGTGGCGCCCTCGGACTGCATGATGGTGGCCGCCCACATGTGGGACACCCTGGGCGCCCAGGCCGCCGGATTCAGCGGAGCACTCATCACCCGTCCCGGTAACGGTGTGCTGCGAGCACCGAACGTGCCCCAACCCACCGTCGTCGCAACAGACCTCGTACAACTCAGCCACATTCTGGAGGAACAATCATGAGCACCATGCGCGCCATCGTTCTCGACGGCTTCGGCGGGCTCGACCACCTCGTCTACACCGACATCCCCAAACCCGAGCCCAAAGCCGGCGAGGTGGTCATCCAGATCAAGGCCTTCGGCATCAATCACGCCGAGATGCACATGCGCCGAGGTGAATGGGCCGAGGCCGCGGAGGTCAGCGGCATCGAATGCGTCGGCATCGTCGACTCGTGTCCCGGCGGCGAATTCCCTGTGGGCGCCAAGATTGCGGCACTCATGGGTGGACTGGGCCGCACCATCAACGGCAGCTACGCCGAGTACACCCGCGTCCGGGCCGATAACGTCGCACTGATCGACGCCGACTTGCCGTGGGACCAACTGGCAGCCCTGCCTGAGACCTATGCGACGGCGTGGACCTGCCTGTTCCGCAACATCGACCTGCGGCCCGGCCAGACCGTGGTGATCCGCGGCGCCACCTCGTCGTTCGGCCAAGCCGCGGTCAAGCTCGCGGTCAACGCGGGGGCGCGCGTCATCGCGACCACCCGCAGGCCCCAACGATTCGCACTGCTGGAAAGTCTCGGTGTTACTCGCGCCGAACAGGAGGTGCCCGATCTGAGCGCGCACATCGCCGAATCCGGCACCGTGGACGCAGTACTCGACCTGGTCGGCAACAGCACCATCCTCGACTCCCTGGACATGTTGCGCCGGGGCGGGACCGCATGCCTGGCGGGGTGGTTGGGCGGGCTCGACCCGATCCCCGATTTCAACCCGCTGTTGCAGATGGCCAGTGGCGTCAATCTGACGTTCTTCGGCAGCTTCGTGTTCGGTTCACCTGGGTTCCCGCTGTCCGACGTGCCGTTGAGCGACATCGCCCGCCAGGTCGCCGACGGCGTGCTGGACGCCGCGCCGTCGCGGGTGTTCACGTTCGATCAGATCCGCGAAGCACACGAAGTGATGGAGTCAGGTGCCGCCGGCGGGAAGATGGTGGTGGTCGTCTGACCGCGGCGTGTTGGTAGCGGCTCCGCCGAAAGTGACGCCAGGGTCGTTGACCGCGAAAGTTTACGACCGTAGCGTCACTTTCGAGATGAAACGACCTATGCGGCAGCGAGTTTGACTGCCTCGCTCACGTCGGTACGCAACTTGAGGTATTCGGGTGAGCGTCGCAGTTCGTGCGCATCGACGCCGGTGCGCGGCAAGTCCACCGGCAGATCCAACGCGATCTTGCCCGGTCGACGCGTCAGCACCACGATCCGCGAACCCAGGAACGCCGCCTCATCGGCACTGTGCGTCACGAACACCGTGGTGCGGCCGGACTCGGCACTGACCTGACGGACATCCTCCTGCAAGCGCTCACGGGTCAGCGCGTCCAGGGCCGCGAACGGCTCGTCCAACAGGAACAGCGGGGTCTCGGCGGCCAGCGCTCGCGCGATCGCGACACGCTGCTGCTGGCCGCCGCTGATCTCCCAGATCTTGCGCTTGGCAGTGCCTTCCAGACCTACCCGCTCCAGCAGTTCCTCGCGCCGTTCGGTCCGTCGCTCACGCGGCACGCCGGCGTACTTGAGCGCCAGATCCACGTTGCCGCCCACCGTGCGCCACGGAAACAGCCGCGGCTGCTGGAACACCACACCCGAGGTGACACCGGGCGTGGGGCGGGAGCCGGAGACCTCGACCTCCCCTTCGGAGGGGGTCTCGAAACCGGCGATCAGCCGCAGCAACGTGCTCTTGCCGCACCCAGACGCCCCGACCAGCACCAGGAACGAACCGGGATCGACATCGAGATCCACCGGTCCGAGCGCGGTCACCTCGTCCGAACCGCGCCCGTACCGATGGGCGACGTTCTTGATCTTCAGGCCGCCCGATGCGTCACTGCTTGAGGACATCCGGCAAGCCTTTCGTGTAGATGGCGTCCTTGAAGACCTGCAGCGAAGCGGCCTCGGGGATCTGCTTCTGATCGGCCAGGAACTGCGATGCGCTCTGCAGGTTGGCGGCGATGTTGCCCGGTGCGCCATCGGTACCCAGCCACTCGGGAGATGCCACCTCGGCCGGCGTCAGGTAGACGCCCTGCTTGAGCTGTCCGGCAACATCTTCGGGGCTCAGACCGACCTCGGCGGCGATCGCCTTGGCCGCAGCCTGCGGATCGTCCTTGATGACGTTCAGCGCGCGGGCCTGCTGCCGACGCCAGATGTCGACCACCTCAGGGTGGGCGGTGGAGAACTCGTCGGACACGGCGGCCAGGTCCAGCGTCGGCTTGCCGTCCTTGGCCAGCTGCCGGCTGGTGATCAGATCCTTGCCGGTCTTGCGCAGCTGGTCCAGTGTGGGCAGCCAGCTGTAGGCCGCGGCGATGTCGCCACGGTCCCAGGCCGCCAGGATGGCCTGCGGCTGCAGGTCGATCAGCTGGACATCGTTGGGCGACAAGCCGTTCTGCGCCAGCGCTGCCAGCAGGCTGTAGTGCGCGGTGGACGCGAACGGCGTGGCGACACGCTTGCCCCGCAGGTCGGCGATCGAGTTGACGCCGGCGCCGTCACGAGCCACCAGCGCCTCGTTGTCGCCGGCGACGTCGAGCACGAACGCCACCTTGTACGGAATGTTCAGCGGCGCCGACAAACCGCGGGCGACCGGGCTCGAGCCCAGGGCACCGAAGTCCAGTTCCTTGGCGATGAATGCGGTGTTCACGTCGGCTCCGGAGTCGAACTTCGTCCACTTGATGTTGTAGTCGGGCAGGGCCTCTTCGAGCCACTTGTTGTTCTTGACGATCAGATCGCCGCTCGGAAAGGACTGGTATCCAACACGAATGGTGGGTTTGTCGGACTTCTCCCCGGAGTGGTCCACCGCGCAACCGGCCAGTGCCACCGTCGCGGCAGCCAGCACCGTGAGCAGCTTCGTCAATCTCATATCTTCCCTCTCCATGGAACGGCCCGTCGTTCGACAGCCCGCAAACCTCCGTCGATCACCAAGCCCGAGATCCCGATGGCGAAGATCCCGACCAGTACGACCGGTGTGTTGTTGTAATTGCTTGCGTCCTTGACCAATCCACCGATGCCGGGGATGCCGTTGAACAGTTCGGCGGCCACCACCGACGAGTACGCCATCCCCACGGCCAGCCGGATCCCGGTGAAGGTCTCCGGCAGCGCCGAGGGCACCACGACGTCGCGGATGACCTGTGCCCGGGTGGCGCCCAACGCCCGCGCAGCTTCCTGCAGACCGACGGGGGCAGCGACCACGGCGGCCGTGGTGGCCACGGCGGCCGGCGGTAGTGCGGCCAGAGCGAGAAGCGTGATCTTGGGCGCCTCGTCGATCCCGAGCCAGATCACCAGCAGGAAGAAGTACGCCAACGGCGGCAGCGCCCGCAGGAAGGTCAGCCACGGTTCGAGCACGCTGCGCAGCCATCCGACCGAACCCATCAGCAGGCCCAGGAGAACGCCGACCACCACGCCGATCACCACGCCGGCCAGTACCCGGCGCAGCGTCATGTACAGGTGCTCGTAGAGCAGGTACCCCGCATAGCCGCGTGCGCCGTCATGAGTGGTCGAGACGTCGACGAAGGCCCGCCAGACCGCCGACGGGTAAGGCACGAACGTCTGGTTCCAGATGCCTGCCCAGGCCACCACCTGCCACACCACGAAGAACAGGACCACCGACAGCAGTGGCAGCGCGGACGTGGTCAGCAGGGTGCGCCATCGGTTTGACGGCCTGACCGCGCGCGGTGGACCGGCTTCGGCCTCGGGGGGAACGATGTCGACGAACACAGACACTGTGGACAGCTTTCTGTTGCTGAAGGTAGTGGGGTGGCGATGGGCTTCAGCGACGACAGCAACCGGGCAGTGATCCGTTCACCTGGGTATTGGTACCGGCGAGCACCGGTGCGGTGAAGGTCTGAAATCGGGCTGAGTTTATTCACGCCGGTTGACATCGCCCACGACTAGTGAGTACGTTCATTAATGAGCGTACTCATTAGCGAGGTGATGATGACCGGCCGACGGACGCGCAACATGCAGGACAAGCAGCAGCGGATCTTCGCTGCCGCACGTTCACTGTTCGAGGCGCACGGATTCGAGCCCGTCACGGTGGCCCAGATCGCCGAGGCCGCCGACGTCGCGGCAGGCACCCTGTTCCGCTACGCGTCGTCGAAAGCCGAGCTGCTGCTGATGGTCTACAACGACCAGTTCCGGCAGGCCATCGAGACCGGCATGCGCAACGCGGCCGACATCGACGATCCGAGCGCTGCCGTGTTCGCGATGGTGGCACCCGTGATCACCGAGGCCGCACGGCAACCCGGAAATGCAACGGCCTACCAGCGCGAACTGCTGTTCGGCTCCCCCACCGAACGTTTCCGTGCCGAGGGCCTCGACCACGTCAAACGACTCGAGGATGCGATCGCCGCGCGCCTGATGCGCTGTCACCCGGCCGATCCGGCCACCGACACCGAGATGCGGGCCGACGCCGACCGCGCCGCCAGAAGCGTCTTCGCTGCACTGCATCTCCTGGTGGTCCAACCGTCGACCGGCGTGAAGTGGGGTGCTGACGGCGCCCACGAACTGCTCCAGCAGATCAACCAGATCGTGTTGGGGTTCCTGACAACCAAAACACCACGAGAAGGAGAGGCTTCATGACGAACTCCATCAAGAAGGTGACCGTGCTCGGGACCGGAGTGCTCGGTTCACAGATCGCGTTCCAATCCGCGTTCAAAGGCTTCACCGTCACGGCCTACGACATCGACGACAAGGTCCTCGAAGCGGCCAAGGACCGGTTCGCGAAGCTGGCCGAAACCTACGCCAACGAGGTACCCGACGCGCGTGACGGCAAGGCCCAGGAAGGGTTGGGCCGGCTCACGCTGACCTCCGATCTGAAGGACGCGGTGGCCGACGCCGATCTGGTCATCGAGGCGATCCCGGAGATCCTCGATCTGAAGCGGGACACCTACCAGAAGCTCGGGGAACTCGCCCCGGCCAAGACCATTTTCGCCACCAACTCCTCCACGCTGCTGCCCAGCGATCTCAAGGACTCCACCGGCCGCCCCGACAAGTTTCTGGCCCTGCACTTCGCAAATCGCGTGTGGCAGTTCAACACCGCCGAGATCATGGGGACCACCGACACCGACCCGGCGGTATTCGCCGCAGTGGTCGACTTCGCCAAGGCCATCGGGATGGTGCCCATCGAACTGCACAAGGAGAAGGCCGGCTACGTCCTCAACTCACTTCTGGTGCCGTTCCTCAATGCGGCTGCCGAGCTCGCGGCCGGCGGCTACGCCGACCCCAGCGCCGTGGACGACACCTGGCGGATCGCCACCGGCGCACCCGTCGGACCGTTCCAGATCTACGACATCATCGGCCTCACAACGCCGTACAACATCATGGCCAACGGAGACGCCGAAGCTCAGAAGCTCGCCGCGTGGCTCAAAGAGAACTACATCGACAAGGGCAAGTTGGGCCTGGCCACCGGCGAGGGCTTCTACAAGTACAGCTGAGGAGCGGCTCCGGTCAGGATGCCGAACGCGGCAGCGCCCGGATGGCGTACCGGGCGCTGAGCAGGACCAGCGTCGTGGTGACCACGAACAACGGCCAGCCCATTGCCAGCCGCGCCACTGCCAGCAGTCCGTCCTGCCCCGTGTCGTAGAGGTAGTTCTGCACCAGGAATCGCGACCAGGACACTGTCGCCAGGATTGCGGTGACGATGTTGAAGACCAGCCGCACCCCGGGGACCCTGCGCCAGCTGCTGTCGCGACCGGTGGCCCAGGCCCAGATCACCCCGACGAGGGGACGCCTGACCAGGATCGAGCCGGTCATCACGATGGCCGATGCCAAGGACATCCAGATACCCGGGAGGTAGAAGTCCTTGGCCTGGCCGGTTACCAGGGCCAGCAGCCCGCAGGCCGCCACCCCGACGAATCCCCACAGTGCGGGCCTGATCGATTCGCGCCGCATCAACTGCCAACCGAATACGAGGGCCGCCGTCACCAGCGCGGAGATGATCGCAGGCACCCGTCCCGACAGCGCCGAGACCGTCGCGTACACGGTCACCGGGAGCGCCGAGTAGACCATGCCGCTGACACCGCCGACGCGCGCCATCAGTCCGTCGAGTGGGGAATCCGTCATGGGGGGTGTGGGCCTCGCGTTCAAGATCGGGCAGGTCCACATCGAGAGTACCGAGCTCAGCAGACCAGACCGGCCGGCTCGGTGCGTCTGGACCCCAGCAGGGCGGGCAGCTTCACATATCCGTGCAGATTGACCAGACCCCGCGGGCGCGGGGCCTCGGTCAGGCGCAGGTCCGGATAGGCCTCGAACAGTGCGCGCAGCGCGGTCGCCCCCTCGATGCGGGCCAGGGCCGCCCCAAGGCAGGCGTGGATACCCGAAGCGAATGCCAGATGCTCGCGGGCGTTGGAGCGGGTCACGTCAAAACGCTCCGGTTCGGCGAACACCCGCGGATCACGATTGGCGCCGCCGAGCAGCACCGCGACCATGTCCCCGGCACGAACGCGTCGACCCTCGATCTCCACGTCGCACTGTGCGGTGCGCGCGGTCATCTGCACCGGGCTCTCGATACGCAGGATCTCTTCCACCGCAGCCGGCCACAGGTCCGGATTGTCGAGCAGCAGGGCGAGCTGATCGGGGTGCTGCTGCAACAGCACGATCCCGTTGCCGATGAGGTTGACCGTGGTTTCGAAGCCCGCGCCGATGAGAAGTGCTGCGTTGGCCGCGAGTTCGTGGTCTGTCAGCGTGTGGTCGGCGGCCATCTTGGTGAACGGGTTGTCCTCGGCGGCGCCGGCACGGACCTTGTCGAAGTGCTCGGCGAGGAATGCGCCGAGACCGCGCATGCCGTCGATACCCCTACGGTAGGTCCGCCACGGGATCCCGACGTCGAGCAGCGGCGCCCCATCGTGACCCCACTCGAGCAGTTGCGCGCGGGATTCGCCGGACAGCCCGAGGATCTCGGCGATCATGGCAACCGGGAGGACGGCGGCGAAGTCCGCGATCAGATCGAGACGGGGTGTACCCGCCAGCCGGTCGATGAGTTCGGCAGTCACGTGCGCCACCCTGGCGTCGAGCTTGTCGATCGCGCGCGGAGTGAAACTCTGCGCGACCAGCTGCCGGTACTGCGTGTGCGCGGGCGGGTCGACGATGACCATCGCGGGCGGCTCGACCGGATTCGCCACCTGGGGATCGGTCCGGTCCAGCAGCTGCTGAACCGGTTTCGGCATCCCCATCCCGGTGGGTGCGGTAACGCCGAACCTCTTGTCCCGCAGCACCTCCCGGGAGACCCCGTGGTCGGCGGTGACCCAGACGAACGGGGTCTTCACCAACGGACCACGTCGGCGGATCTGTTCCATCAACGGATAGGGGTCGATGCCCTTGCCGTGGCTGGAGATCAGCGCACCCATCGGATTGCCCGCCCGCCCTTGCACCGACATGAACGCCTTCGGCACCGCGTGCAGTGCGAACCATCTCGTCCACAGCTTGATGTCCATAACGCGCCCCTCGCTCGGCCGGAACCCTAGAATGAGACTTGCGAGACAGTTAGACGCTCATCGTCTCACCCGTCTCGATGGCTAGGCTACGACGATCGATCGACGCGGGCAAGGAGTAGTTCGGTGACATCAACTCGAACAGCGGACTTCGTGCGGCGACTCGCCGAACCGGATCCCGCGGTCCTGGCCCGCGTACGAGACCCCGACGAAATCACCGGGCGCATCTTGAGCGCGACACTGGAACAGGCCGAGTTGGTCGGCATTCGGCGCACCACCATGGAAGATGTCGCGCGTCGCAGCGGGGTCGGGCGGGCGACGCTCTACCGCCGCTTCCCCACCAAGGACGTGCTGATCGACGCGGTGGTGCTGTCCGAGGCACGGCGCTACCTCGACGGCAGTGCACAGGCTCGTGCCCACGCGGACACTCTCGAAGACCGCATGGTCTACGAAACCGTCTTCACGGTGACCTTCCTGCGGGACCACGCCCTGCTCAAAAAGCTGCTCCGGACCGAACCCGAGACGATCCTGCCCAGTCTCACCATCGACGCCGGAGCCATCATCGATTTCGCGACGGATTACTCGGCTGCGCAGCTACGCACCGATGTGTACGGGACCAGCGAAACCACCCCGGAGCAGGAACGTCACATCCGCACCGTGGCCGAGCTGCACACCCGACTCACGTTGTCGTTCATCGTCACCCCGCACACCAGCATCAAACTGACCAGCCTGGACGACACCCGCGAGTACGTGCGCAGGTACCTACTTCCGATGGTGGCCATCGGAACCGACTGACCGACCAACCGACTGGGGCGAATGACCGCTACAACGATCCCGCGGTGCTTGACTGGTTCATCGTGAGACAGGTGCAGGGACGGGTGTGGCGGTCCGGACAGTCGGTGGACGCCTTCAAGTTCACGGATATCTCGGACTGTCTGGCCGACGAGGACACGCTCGTCTGGGCCGACATCTACGACCCCGATCACGAGGCACTCCGTGAACTGGCCACCGAGCTCGGGCTCAACATGTGGGCGGTCGAGGATGCCGTCGCGCCCAAGGAACGCACGAAAACCTCTGTGTACCAAACACATACGTTCTTCACGGTGTACGCCGTCGACACCCGGGAGCCGGAGCCGGACACGACACCCGACACATCGCTGTTGATCAAACATCGCATCTCGGCATTCGTCCTGCCCCGAGGTCTGATCACCGTGCGTCTGCCCAGCTTCAACGGTGAGTCCACCGAGTTCGACATCAGCGAGGTGTCGCGGCGCTTCGACGACCTCGGTGGACAGCGGTACGGCGTCGGGTCACTGGTCCATGCGCTGCTCGACGTCGTCGTCGACGGACACTTCGAGGCCGTCGAAGCGCTCGACGATGCCATCGAAGGGCTCGAGGACGAGTTGTTCGCCGACGGCGGTCCACGACGCGGCCTCCAGCGACGCACGTTCCAGCTGCGCAAGGACCTGGTCGACCTGCGCCGGGTGGTGCTGCCCATGCGTGAGGTGGTCAGCACCATCCAGCACCGGCGGTTGGACTCGTCAACAGAACCCGCGCTCGATCCGCTTTACGCCGACCTCTACGACCACGTGCTGCGGGCCTCGGAATGGACCGAATCGCTACGCGACATGGTCACCACGGTGTTCGAGACCAACCTGTCCCTGCAGGACGCGCGGCTCAACACCGTGATGAAGAAACTCAGCGGCTGGGCTGCCATCATCGCGGTGCCGACGGCCATCACGGGCTTCTACGGCCAGAACGTGCTGTATCCCGGGATCAACACCGCCGTGGGGTTCGTCGCCAGCTCCATTTTGATTGTTGTGCTGGTCATCCTGTTGTATGTGATGTTCAAACGTCGTGACTGGCTGTAGCCGCACCAGGGCCAGCAGTCACATCCCCCAAAAGGGGCATGCGCGTTATCTGAACACAAGTGCGACACTCTTCCAGGCTGAACGAAGAGGCCTGGACACATAGAACGGAGCGGATTCGATGCTCATCGGGATCCCGCGCGAGTCCCTACCTGGGGAAACGCGCGTCGCCGCCACCCCGCAGACAGTCGGGCAGATCATCAAGCTCGGCTATGCCGTAGTCGTAGAAACCGGCGCCGGTGCTGCCTCGAGCTTCTCCGACGCCGCCTATGTAGACGCCGGTGCCGAGATCGGTGACGCGTGGGACGCCGACGTCGTGCTGAAGGTCAACGCACCTGATGATGCCGAGATCGGCAAGCTGCGCGACGGAGCGACTCTGGTGAGCTTGATCTCACCCGGGCTCAAGCCCGAGCTGGTCGAGAAGCTGTCCACCCGACCGATCACCGTGCTGGCCATGGACGCGGTGCCGCGTATCTCGCGCGCCCAGTCGCTGGACGTGCTGTCCTCGATGGCCAACATCGCCGGTTACCGCGCCGTGGTCGAGGCCGCCCACGCATTCGGCCGATTCTTCACCGGTCAGGTGACCGCCGCGGGCAAGGTCCCGCCGGCCAAGGTCCTCGTGGTGGGTGCCGGTGTGGCCGGTCTCGCTGCCATCGGCGCTGCCGGCAGCCTCGGCGCGATCGTGCGAGCCACCGACCCGCGTCCCGAGGTCGCCGATCAGGTCGCCTCCCTCGGTGGTGAGTACCTCTCTGTGGCCAACGAGGCCGCCGAGGTCTCGGCCACCGGTTACGCCAAGGAGATGGACGACGACTACAAGGCCCGCGAAGCGGCCCTGTACGCCGAGCAGTGCAAGGACGTCGACATCATCGTCACGACCGCGCTGATCCCCGGTAAGCCCGCGCCGCGCATCATCACCGCCGAGATGGTGGCCTCGATGAAGGCAGGCAGCGTGATCGTCGACATGGCCGCGGCCAACGGCGGCAACGTCGAGGGCACGGTCAAGGACCAGGCGATCGTCACCGACAACGGCGTGACCATCATCGGCTACACCGACCTGGCCGGCCGCCTGCCCGCCCAGGCCTCCCAGCTGTACGGCACCAACCTGGTGAACCTGCTCAAGCTGCTGACCCCGGAGAAGGACGGCAAGGTCGTCCTCGACTGGGACGACGTGGTGCAGCGCTCGATGACCGTGGTGCGCGACGGCGAGACCACCTGGCCCCCGCCACCGGTGCAGGTCTCCGCCGCTCCGGCCGCCCAGCAGGCTGCGGCGGCCCCGGTGGTCAAGGAAGAGAAGCAGCCGATGTCGACCGGGCGCCGGCTGGGCGTCACGTTCGGCGCCGCGGCCGCGATCTTCGCCCTGATCGCGATGTCCCCGGCCGCGCTGCAGGTCCACCTGACGGTGTTCGCGCTGGCGATCGTGATCGGCTACTACGTGATCGGCAATGTGCACCACGCGCTGCACACCCCGCTGATGTCGGTGACCAACGCGATCTCGGGAATCATCGTGGTGGGTGCCCTGCTGCAGATCGGCCACGGCGATATCGCCATCACCGCCCTTGCCTTCGTGGCCATCCTGCTGGCCAGTATCAACGTCTTCGGCGGCTTCGCGGTGACGCGTCGCATGCTCGCGATGTTCTCCCGCAGCTGACGGTCCTACCCACAGAGACTTTGGAACGGATTCCATGTTCACCCTAGAAAACGTTGCCTCGGCCGCCTACGTCGTCGCAGCCCTGCTGTTCATCCTTGCGCTGGCCGGCCTCTCCAAGCACGAGACGTCAAGGGCCGGAAACACCTTCGGCATGACCGGCATGGCCATCGCCCTGATCGCGACCATCGCGCTGGCCGTCGAGCGCAAGATCGAGCCGCTGGGCCTGGCCCTGCTGGTCGGCGCCATGATCGTCGGCGCCGCGATCGGCCTGTGGCGCGCCAAGGTCGTCGAGATGACGGGCATGCCCGAGCTGATCGCGCTGCTGCACAGCTTCGTCGGTCTGGCCGCCGTGCTGGTCGGCTGGAACGGCTACCTGCACGTCGAGAACAGCCTCGGCGGCGACGAAGCGGTGAAGCTCGTCGGCGAGAAGATGCTCGGCATCCACTCGGCCGAGGTGTTCATCGGCGTCTTCATCGGTGCGGTCACCTTCACCGGTTCGATCGTGGCCAACCTCAAGCTGTCGGCCCGGATGAAGTCCGCGCCGCTGATGCTGCCTGGCAAGAACTTCCTCAATGTCGGTGCGCTGGTGGTTTTCGCTGCGCTGACCGTCTGGTTCGTGATCGAGCCGCACCTGTGGCTGCTCATCGTCGTCACCGTGCTTGCACTGCTGCTCGGTTGGCACCTGGTCGCCTCGATCGGTGGCGGCGACATGCCCGTCGTGGTGTCGATGCTCAACAGCTATTCGGGCTGGGCCGCAGCGGCATCCGGCTTCCTGCTGGGCAACGACCTGCTGATCATCACCGGTGCACTCGTCGGCTCCTCCGGTGCCTACCTGTCCTACATCATGTGCAAGGCCATGAACCGGTCGTTCATCTCGGTGATCGCCGGCGGGTTCGGCATCGAAGCCGGGCCGGCCGAGGACAAGGACTATGGCGAGCACCGCGAGATCAACGCCGAGGGCGCGGCCGAACTTCTCGCTCACGCCGACTCGGTGATCATCACCCCCGGTTACGGCATGGCCGTGGCGCAGGCCCAGTACGGCGTGGCCGACCTGACGCGCAAGCTGCGTGAGCGCGGTGTCAACGTCCGCTTCGGTATCCACCCCGTCGCCGGCCGCCTGCCCGGCCACATGAACGTGCTGCTGGCCGAGGCCAAGGTGCCCTACGACATCGTGCTCGAAATGGACGAGATCAACGACGACTTCGAAGGCACCTCCGTCGTCCTCGTGATCGGCGCCAACGACACCGTCAACCCGGCCGCCGCCGAGGATCCGGGCAGCCCGATCGCCGGCATGCCGGTGCTCACCGTGTGGAACGCCGACCACGTCATCGTGTTCAAGCGCTCCATGGCCTCGGGCTACGCCGGCGTGCAGAACCCGCTGTTCTTCCGCGAGAACACCCAGATGCTGTTCGGCGACGCCCGCGACCGCGTCAACGACATCCTGGCAGCACTGCCGGCCGAGGCGCGGGTGTAATTCCCTCAGCTAGTGCGAAAGCCCCCTATTTCCCCGGAAATAGGGGGCTTTCGCGTTTCTTCACTGGAAGGTGCCCATGAAAATCGTTGTACCGGAATGGATGCGGCCGATGTACGACGCGCACCACTTTTCGCCGGCGGTGATCGACGGCGATCACCTGCGCTGCTCGGGGATGATCGGGATGCGCCCCGACATGTCCGTTCCGGAGGATCCACGGGCCCAGTTCATCCAGGCCTTCTCGAACCTGCAGGGACTGTTGGCGGAGGCCGGACTGACCTTCGCCGATGTCGTCGACATCACCAGCTACCACGTCGGCCTGCAGCAACACGTGCAGACTTTCGGTGAGGTGAAGGACGAGTTCGTGGCCGCACCGTACCCGGCCTGGACGGCTGTGGGCGTCACCGAGTTGGCGATCCCAGGTGCGCTGGTCGAGGTCCAGATCGTCGCGCGGATGCGCTGACCCGGCCGCGCCCGGGATCCCCGACGTATATCCGGTTCACGACACTGTGACGAACGTGCAGGAAATCCCTGCCATTTGGCGAATTTTCGCCGAAAGGCTGCACGTTCGTCACAGCGCTCGCCGACACAACTACATATTCGCCCTGTCCTCGTCGATCCTGTCCTGATCGTTGACACTCTTTACGTCACCGTCGAGGTCAGAGGTGATGTGGCCGGTCATCGTTCGCTGGAGCTTGTTGATGGTGGCGTCCGCCTTGAGGTATCCGGTGTGTTCGCCTGTCACCGTGATGTCGGCGAGGTAGCGGATGGATGACTGACTGGCGGTGGTGTCGGTGGACTCGGTGCCGTTGAGGATCATCCCCTGCTCGTTGACGTAATCGGTGTAGGTGACGGTGCGGACGATGTGGCCGGTCGTCGGATCAGTGGACTCGCTGACCACCGCGGTACCACCGCCGGCCCCGGCATAGGTGCCGGTGGGAGGCAGCGGGGCCGCGCTGGGAACGTAGGTCTTGAGTTCGGGGGCCCACGTCGGGTCCGGCGTCGTCCGGTCGCCGGCCACCGGGCCGACGCTGGTGGTGTAGTTCAGCTTGGCGATGACCAGCCGGGTGTCTGTCTCATCAGCCCCGCTGGCCTCCCAGAATGCCACCGCATCTCCGGTGTTGTTCCAGCTCGCCATGCTGCGGGCGGTGTATCCGTCGCCGTCGACGAACACCGGAATCCCGTTCTCGCCCTTCAGATCATCCTCGACTGCGATGACCCATTCCTGGTTCGTGATGTTGGTGGCGTCTCCGGTTCCCCGGTATTTCTCGTACACCGCCCCTTGGATGTCCGCCGGCAGAAACGCCGGCCGCACGATCCGCGACATCGGTGTCAGCGCGTCGTACCCACGGGTGCTTCCGACCGCGATCCACTGTTCATTGGGCGAGAGGTCGATGTCCTCGTCGTAGTCGAGGTTGCCGGTCAGGCGGGTCACTTCGCCCGTCTCGAGGTCGACGACGATGTCGTCGACGTTCCCGGCCTCATACCGCCCACCGAGGATGATCACCCCTTTGCCGTCGGGGGTCCACTGCTTGCCCTCGCCGACCGGGTAAACCACACGGGCGTCGGCGATCTCGTAGCCGGCATCGGTACGCTCCAGCCTGCCGACGATCGGCACGGCGGTGATAAGACCTTGCGGGGTCATCTGGATCTGGCTGAACAGCACGTGTGTCCCGTCGGGCGAGATCCGCATCTCGCGCTGCGGATCGAGGACGCGTGCCCCCGCCGGGGGTGTGATGACCGGAACGAGCTGCTTGCCGTCGGCCGTCTCCTCGTAGACCACATAGGAGTTCGGACTCGTCGTGACCTGGATCATCAGTCGCCCCGAACCATCCTGGAAGGGAACGACCCTACCGAGGCCGCCGCTGACCTCAGTCGACACACCACAGGTGATGCACTCGACTTCGTTGCCGTCGACGCTGATCCGGTAGATCTCCTGGCGGCCACCTTCGGCCGGTGTGGCCCCGAAGTAGATGGACTGGCCGTCTTCCGAAAACCGCGGGGTGTTCGGGTTCTTGATGCCGTCAGGCAGGTTCAGGATCACCCGCTCGACGGTGGGGTTGAGCACCGTGACGTCGATGTCGTTCTGAGCGGTGCGTGGTTTGAACAGCGCCAGCAGGTTGACCTTGTTCCCGTCAGTGACCGACACGGTGAACGAATCCATCTGCGCCGCATCGTAATCAATATCGTCCGGGGTGTAGGTGAATTCCCCGGTCTCCTGGTCGATCGTCACCGTGCCGTATTTCGGCTGCTCGGTCACCGTGTAGGTCAACTCGTCACCTTCGGCGTCGGTCACACCGATATTGCCGGTGACGGTCTGACCGGTCTGCACTGTGGTGGTCGGGCTGCTGACCACCGGCGCCTGGTTGAACAGATTGCGCCGAACCCACCCCAACACCGCCCACGCCATCGGGGTGAAGGGCTCAGGTGAATCCGGAGACGGTGCCAGGAACGGGTTGAGCAGATTCGCCACAATCCCGTTGAGCACCCCCGCCGGATCGGTAGGGGTGGCCACCTGACTCCTCGGCGCCACCGCAGCCGTGGCAATCTGCACATTCGCCGCACTCGACACTGCCGGCGTCCTGGCCTCGCGCGCAGTAGCCGCCGGCATCGGCGCGTCGAGCTTCTGGCTCAGCTGCTCCGAACGCTTCTCGCTGATCGACCCCGTTACCTGCTCGACCCGCTCAGTCACCTCCTTGGCTTTCGCCAGCGACCGCTCGAGGGTGGCGCTGAGCTTGACCGCCCCGAGCGGAGCCGTCGTCTTCGAATCGGCGTCCGCCACAGCATCCGCGGCCCGAGGCGACGTGACGTCGGGCAACGAGACTTCCGGCAGCGAGAGCGACGGCAGCGACAACTCCGGCTTCTCCGTGCCGTCGTTGCGGGTCAGCACGCTCTCGCGCACCCTGTCCGGTATCGACGACAACGCCTGCAGGTGCGCATCGATCGCTCCGGCGAGTCCCTCCGGCCGACCCGGCTCCTTCTGTGCCCCACCGCTACTGCTGATCGTCACCCCGGGTGCCAACTCCTTGGTCGATGACGTCTCGCCGACGACCTTCGGCTTGGTGGTCTTCTTGGCCCAACTCTTACGGGGACCGTTCGACGATCTGCCCTTGCCCGGTGAGCTCTCGCCCGACGCACCGGCAGATGACGGCCCCGTCGAGGTCTCACCAGCCGCCGAGCTCGCGGAGGTCGACGTCGACGAATCCGAGGAGGAGGTGCCGGTCGAGTCGGCCGCGGCGACGCCGTATCCGGAGGCGACGGCCGCGACCAACCAACCAGTCACCACGATGCCGCTGTAGGCACCGATACGCCCGGTGGCCTGAAGTGTCCGGCGAGATGGAGGGGCAGTGAATTGCGGATTGAAGAGCGGATTGACAACAGTCATGGCGTGACTCCAGTTGCCCTGTGGGCAGGTTTAATTGGGTTGACGAATTTAATCACAGCACTTTTCTTGACGACCGGAAGCCGATTGACAGAATTGGCCAGATGTCAGAATGTACGACGGAGCTGAGCTTGAATCCTTTGCACGCCAACCACTCCGGCGCGTCCACTTGAGTGAACTGGCCGGAGTGGTCGAGGCGAAGGGGTAGTACGGACCGTCGACGCCTACACGTTCTGCTGCGCTTCGTTGATCGCGTTCTGGTCCAAGATGCTCTGCACGTCGCCGTCGACATCGGAGGTGATGTACCCGCTGTATGTCTGCCGGTTGGTGATGGTGGCATCGCCCTTGAGGTAGCCGGTGTGCGTCCCGGTCACGCTGACGTCGGCGGTGTAGTGGATGTACAACTGGTTGGCCGTGGAGTCGGTGGCCTCGGTGCCGTTGAGGATCATCCCGTCCTCGTTGACATAGTCGGTGTAGGTGACAGTGCGGATCGTGTGCCCCGGATTCGTCGGGTCCGCGGCCTCGCTGACCACCGCGGTGCCCCCACCCGCGCCGGCATAGGTACCGGTCGGTGGAAGTTCCGGCGCGCTGGGAACGTAGGTGCTCAGTTTGGGCAGCGTCGACGACAATTCCGGAGTCTTGTTATCGCCTTGGAGGGGGCCCACACTCGTCGTGTATTTCAGGTTGGCAATGACCAACCGGGTGTCCGTTGGGTCTTCGTTGCTCTGTTCCCAGAACGCAACTGCCGTTCCGTCGTTGTTCCAACCGGGCATGCTTTGACCGGCGTACCCGTCACCTTCGACGATCAGCGGGAGACCGTTCTCCCTCTCAAGCTCGTCTCCGACTGCGATCACCCAGGCCTGATTGGAGACATTCACCGGAGACGCATAGGCGTTGTAGACCGGTCCGACGATGTAGGCGGGCAGGAATGCCGGCCGTGCGATCCGCGACATCGGGGTGAGGGCGTTCAACCCCCGCGTGCTTCCGGTGACGATCCACTGTTCGTTGGGCGATTCGAAGACGTTCTCCTCGTAGTCGAGACCAGCTGTCTCACGGGTGATGTTCCCGGTGGCGAGATCGACCTTGATGGCGTCGACATTGCCAGCGTCGTACTGTCCGCCCATGATGATCACGCTCTTGCCGTCGGGCGTCCAAGACTTACCCTCGCCATAGGGAGCAACCACACGTGCGTCGTCGATCACGTACCCGTTGTCCGTGCGGACCAGCTTGCCAACGACTGGAACGATTGCCACGTAACCGTTGGTGCCCAATTCAAGTCGGCTGAACAACACGTGGGTCCCGTCGGGCGAGATCTTCATTTCGCGTTGCCGGTCAACGACATATGTCGGACTGTCCGGCGTAGTGAGGGGAACCAGTTCCCTTCCGTTCACACCGTCTTCCAGAACCGCATAGGTGTACGAACCTGTGCTGGACGTAACCCGGATCAGCACCCGGCCCGATCCGTCTTCGAATGGAAGCGGTTTCTGCAGATCGTCGGTAACGCTCGTCGTGACACCACAAGTCAAGCATCGAAGGTCGGTGCCATCGATGTTCATCTGGTACACCTCGTCGCGACCGCCGGCTACGGGTGTGGCCCCGAAGTAGATCGATTTGCCGTCCGCGGAGAACCTCGGCCGGTTCGGGTTGGTGATGTCGTCGGGAAGATCCAGGATCACCCGCTCTACAGCCGGGCTGAGCACCGTGACATCGACGTCTTTCTGAGCAGTGCGGGGTTTGAACAGAGCCAACAGGTTGATCTTGTCGCCGTCGGTGACCGACACGGTGAACGTATCTGTCTGCGCCGCCACGTAATTGATGTCATCCGGAGTGTAGGTGAATTCACCGGTCTCCTGATCGATGGTCACCGTGCCGTGCTGCGGCTGTTGGGTCACGGTGTAGGTCAACGCGTCACCCTCGGCATCGGTCACCCCGATATTGCCGGTCACCGTCTGACCCGCCTGCACCGTCGTCGTCGGATTACTCACCACCGGCGCCTGATTGAACAGATTGCGCCGAACCCACCCCAACACCGCCCACGCCATCGGCGTAAACGGCTCCGGAGAATCCGGCGACGGCGCCAGGAACGGATTCAACAGATTCGTGACAATCCCGTTGAGCACCCCCGCCGCATCCTCGACAGGGTTGGCCACCGGATTCTTCGGAGCCACCACCGCAGCCGTCGCGACCTGAACATCACTCGCTGTCGACACCGCAAGCGCCTTGGCCTCATACACCGTAGAAGCCGGCTTCGGCTCGGCGAGCTTGTCGGCGATCTCCTCCGACACCTTCTCGGAGATCACACCGGTCACTCGCTCCACCCGGTCAAGCGACTGCTTCACCCTGTCACCGAGTTTCACCTGACTCGGTGACGCCAAGGGCTGCGCGGTATCCGAGACGTGTGACATCTCCACGTCTGTTGCCGGTCGTTCCGGCGCGTTCTTGATCCCCGGCAGATCCAAGACGGTCGATCGGACCTTGTCGGCTATCGACGACACCACCTCCAGCGGCTGGTCAACAGTCGTGGCGGGCACCGATGGCACGGGTCCCGACGCAGGAACTGCCATGCCGGAACTGGCCGATTCCTCCTGAGCCCCAATGCTGGTCACTGCCTCGTCTGCGGTGTCGCGTGCCCCTCCACTGCTGCTCACCGTCACTCCGGGCGCCAGTTCCTTGGTCGTGGCCGTCTTGCCCGACCTCTTCGACCCGCCGGCTTTCTGCCTCCAGTCCTTGCCAAGACCGAGCGACGGCGGCCCACTCTTTCTCGGCTTGGAAGCGACGCCCTTCGCGGACCCGGACTCAGGCTTGGCCGCCGTTGCCCCGCGGGACGAGTCACCAGAGGACGCCGACGTCGAGGAATCCGATGACGAACCGGTCGTGTCGGCCGCGGCGACGCCATAGCCGCTGGCTACCGCGGCGACCAGCCATCCCGCCACCACGACACCGCTGTACGCGCCGATCCTCGCGGTAGTTTGAGTTGTTCTCCGAGACGCGGCCGACCGGGCCGACGTGCTCGACGAAGACGAGGCGAACAGGGGGTTGATGCGGGGATTACTAGCGGTCATGGCCTGGCTCCGATGCCCTAGGTACCTATTTAATTTCTGTGACGAACTTAATAGCAGCCGCCTTACGACGCCGTCAAGGAGGTTCCGCTGAAGCGGTCAGAATCAGCGCGCCGGGAAAAGCAGGTGTTGCACCTGCTGCACCGCCAGCGCGTCGTCCACCTGTTGCGGACCGAGGGTCCGCTCGCTCGAGCCGATCTGGCTGATCGCCTCGGGCTGAGCCGTCCCTCCATCACCACCCTCGTCGGTGAGCTGATCGAGGACGGCACCCTGGTCGAACTGGATTCCCGCGTCGAGGGTCCGGGTTACCGCGGCCGGCCCCGCAAACTTCTCGGCTGCAATCCACACGCACGTCGGGTCCTCGGAATCTGGATAGACGAACGTCGCGCACGTATCGCCGTCGCCGACGCAACGGGCAACATCACCCACGAAGATGAGACACCCACGGCAGGCAGAGCGGCCGCGTCGGTGATCCGCTCGATCATCCGGATCGCCAAACAGCTGATCGACGACCCCGCGGTGGAATCCGTCGCCGCCGCGGGCATCTGCATACCCGGATTCATCGACAGCACAACCGGATTCGTCGTGGAATCCAAGTCGCTCGGGTGGTCCGAGGTAGAGCTGGGCCAACCCATCTCGCACGCCCTCGGAGTACCGACCGCCGTTTTGGATTCGACCCAGGCCATGACGCTTGCCGAAACGATTGCCGGCGAAGCCCGAGAGGTGCGCTCCGCGCTACTCCTCGATTGCGGAGGCCACGTGAACGTCGGGCTGATCATCGGCGGACGGCCGTATTCCGGCGCCACCGGCGTCGCCGGAGCTGTCGGGCACATGCCGATCGCGGGGAGCAACGCGCAATGCCTTTGCGGCAGAACCGGTTGCGTAAACGCCGAAATGTCACTGCACGCCATGCAACCCGTCGCCCCGCACACCGAAGGTGTGCCCCTGAAGGACATCGACCTCGTCGCAGTGGCGCAGGAAACGAGCCGGAACCCGGCCGCCCAGAAGATCATCCGCGATGTGATCGACCGGATCGCGCACACCGCGATCCTCATGGAAGCACTCATTGACCCGGAGATCCTGATCCTCTCCGGGCTCATCACCGAGTTCGAGGAACTCATCGTCGCCCTCGAAGCGCGTATCGACGAGATCAGACCACCCGAGAGGCGTGGCCGCACCGCCACCGTGCGCTCGCAGATCGGCCGCGACTACCGGGTGGCCGTCATCGTGGCCCTGCAGCAACTCGATCCCGACATCGCCGGACTGCTGCAAACCCCCAGCCCGTGACCTGCCGCCCGGAAAACTAGGATGTGCAAGTATGCCGGTTGACCGCCTCCTGCCCTCGGACGACGCTCGCGACCTGATCGCGCTGACCCGCGATGTCGCCGACAAGGTCCTCGACCCGATCGTCGACGAGTACGAACGCGACGAGAAGTACCCCGAAGGCGTCATGGCCCAGCTCGGCGCGGCCGGGCTGTTGAGCCTGCCCCAGCCGGAGGAGTGGGGTGGCGGTGGCCAGCCCTACGAGGTCTACCTGCAGGTTCTCGAGGAGATCGCGGCGCGGTGGGCCGCGATCGGCGTCGCGGTCAGCGTGCACAGTCTCTCGTCGCACCCGCTGCTGGCCTACGGCACCGAGGAACAGAAGCAGCGCTGGCTGCCCGGCATGCTCGCCGGTGACCAGATCGGTGCCTACAGCCTGTCCGAACCGCAGGCCGGATCCGACGCCGCCGCCCTGAACTGCAAGGCCACGCGCGACGGCGACAGCTACGTCCTCAACGGCTCCAAGGCGTGGATCACCCACGGCGGGAAGGCCGATTTCTACACGCTGTTCGCCCGGTCCGGAGAAGGTTCGAAGGGCATCTCGTGCTTCCTGGTCCCCGCCGATCTCGACGGCCTGAGCTTCGGGAAACCCGAGGAGAAGATGGGTCTGCACGCCGTGCCCACCACCTCGGCGTTCTACGACAATGCCCGCCTGCCCGCCGACCGGCTGATCGGCACCGAGGGGCAGGGACTGTCGATCGCGTTCTCCGCGTTGGACTCCGGCCGCCTCGGCATCGCCGCGGTCGCGGTCGGCATCGCGCAGGCCGCCCTGGACGAAGCCGTCCGCTATGCCAACGAGCGCACCACGTTCGGCCGCAAGATCGTCGACCATCAGGGCCTCGGGTTCCTGCTCGCCGACATGGCCGCCGCAGTGGTCAGCGCCCGCGCCACCTACCTGGATGCCGCGCGTCGCCGCGATCTCGGGCTGCCCTACTCGTCACAGGCCAGCGTCGCGAAACTGATCGCCACCGATGCCGCCATGAAGGTCACCACCGACGCCGTGCAGGTGTTCGGCGGTGTCGGCTACACCCGCGACTTCCGGGTCGAACGCTTCATGCGGGAAGCCAAGATCACCCAGATCTTCGAAGGCACCAATCAAATTCAGCGCCTGGTCATCTCGCGGGGGCTGGGGTCCTGACGAAGCCGGTCACGGCAGCCAGGAACTGATCGGGCTGCTCGACCATCGGCGAATGTCCGGACCCTTTGATCACCACGGGCGGCAACCCGACCGCGGTGTAACGCTGGACATTGGGCGCAGTCGGGGTCAGCACGTCCTCGTCACCCCAGAGCACCAGTACCGGCTTGTGCAGTGCGGCAAGCGTTTCCGCAGTCGGGTGTGGACCGTCCTTCGAGTCGCACAGGCCGGTGTAGGTGAGCCGCTCCAACGAGCGGTGAGCATAGCCGGGCACCGGGTAGTCCGCGGCAAACCCGGTCTGCAGTGAACTCTCGCTGATCGCGTCGACGCCGCGGACAAGATCCATCGCCGGCCCGATCACCGGCCAGCACACCATTTGTCCGAGCAGCGGCATGCTGACCAGATCGTCCGATCCCGGGGTGTCCGAGACCACGACGCGCTCCACCAGGTCGGGATACTGCCGGGCCAGCTCGGACGAGACCGCTCCGCCCATCGAATGGCCGATCAGCACCGCGTGACGCACACCGAGCGCCACGAGCGCGTTGCGCACCGCCGTGGTCTGCGCATCCGACCGGTAGGCGGCGCCGGCGGCGGGCGCCTCCGAGCCGCCGTGACCGACCAGATCGATCGCGATCACCCGCTGGTCGCGGGCCAGCTGCGGGGCCACCTTCTCCCACCACTCCAGGGAGGCCGAGTACCCGTGCAGCAACACCACCGCGCGTTCCCCCGGCGGCCCGTACTCACGCACGTTGAGGTCGGGACCGTCCAGTTCCAGCACGTGCCCGCCGCCGAACGGCTCGGCCCGATGGTGCTCCTTGGTCGCCACCAGTTCATTGAGCAGCAACGCCACCACAGCCAACAGCAGCACGACGACGGCGATGCGCAATTTCATCCTGCGCACGCTAATGCCAAGACGTCGGCACTGACCAGCAATTTTCCCCGGTGGAACGAGTCTCAGCGAACGGCCCCATAATGACAGGGCAATGAACACACCTGCCCACACCGCCGGCGTCCCCCGGCACCGTATGCCGCGTCGGGGCGTGCGGGCCGCTCGCCGCGCCGCAGTCGGCCTGGTGGCGGCATCCGTGGTGGCCGGTACCGGTGCGGGCTGGGTGACCTACCACGGGGCCCTGGACGGCATCACCACCTCCAACGCTCTCGACGGTGGGCCGATGTCGGCCGGCGACACCGAGAACATCCTGATCATGGGGTTGGACAGCCGGTTGGATCAGCACGGCAACCCGCTGCCCGAGGATGTCTACCAGGCCCTCCACGCCGGCGACGAGACTGTCGGCGGCTACAACGCCAACGTTCTGATCGTGGTGCACCTGCCCGGTGACGGCGGCCCGGCCACCGCGTTCTCGATTCCGCGCGACGACTATGTGGACCTGGCCGGGTGCGATGTCTCGCCGTGCAAGGGCAAGGTCAAACAGGCCTACGGTTGGGCCTATCAGCGAGAGATGGAATCGCTGGAGGCTGACTCCGAGAACCCGTCGGCGAATGAGCAGCAGGCCCGTGAGGCGGGCCGCAAGGCGGAGATCGCGACGGTCCGCAACCTGCTCGGCATCCCGATCGACCATTTCGTCGAGGTCACCCTCGGCGCATTCTTCGAGATCGCCAAGGCCGTGTCACCGATCACGGTCTGCCTCAACGCCGACACCTCAGATCCGTACTCGGGGGCCGACTTCCACCAGGGCGTCCAGGAGATCGACGCAGCCCAGGCGATGGCCTTCGTGCGTCAGCGTCGCGATATCAACGACGAGAACTTCACCGACCTCGACCGCACCCGCCGTCAGCAGGCCTTCATCGCGGCGCTGGTGTCGGCGCTGGGCCACAGCGGAACGCTGAACAGCCCAACCGGACTGCGCAGCCTGCTGAACGTGGTCAAGCAGAACGTCGCGTTGGACGCCGGATTCGACCTGCCCAGTTTCGCCCGACGGGCCTCCGCGCTGACCGACAAACCACCGACGCTCTACACGCTGCCGATCAAGGAGTTCAGCCAGAATTCCTACGGCGAGGACATCAACCTCGTCGATGTGCCGACGATCCGCAAGATCGTGCATGACCTCGTCTCCAAGGACGACGCCGCGTCGTCGTCGGCACCCACCAGCAAGGCTCAGACGCTCAACGGCCACGGTGCGGTGCTCGACGTGATCAATGCGTCGACCTACAGCGGACTGGCTGCCCAGCTCGAAACGACCTTCGGCGCACACGGATTCACCGAGGGGCAGATCGGTGACGGCGAATCACTGGCCGCCACCACCACGATCGACTACGGGACCGGCGCCGAGGCCGCTGCTCAATCGTTGGCCGACGAGCTCGGCGTGATCGCGAACCCGTCTTCCGAAGTGGTGGCCGGCACCGTTCAGCTGACGCTGGGGACCGATTTCCCCGGCGACGAATACCTGTCGGGATCGAGCGATTCGACGTCAGAGTCCGGGTCGGACTCCACCTGGGACTCCAGCAGCAAGACGACGGAAGAGACCACGCCCAGCACGCCGGTGACGACGGTGGCCGCCACCGCGACCGGTACCTACACCCCGGCCCCCACTGACCTGAGCCAGATGAAGGTCTCCGGCATTCCCTGCGTGAAATAGCCGCGGCTACAGCGTGACCCGGACCTGGGTGCCGAACCCGGGCTCTGAGCTGATCGCCATCGAGCCGCCCATGGCATCGATGCGCACCTGCAGTGAGGCCAGCCCGATGTGTCCCTCGGCCACAGACTGGCCCAGTATCGCCGGGTCGAATCCCTTGCCGTTGTCCGCCACGGTCAGCACGACGCGCTCCCCCGAACGGTAGAGGCCGACGGAAATCGTGGTCGCCCCGGCATGTTTGTTGATGTTGGCCAGCAGTTCGCGCGCGGCGCGATACAACAGCGCCTGCCCGTCGGGCTGCCCGACGTCCTCCAGATCTGCCCGCACCGCTATATCTGGCCGAGCTTCGTACTGACGCAACAGTTCCCGCACCGCCGGGGTCAGTCCCAGCTGAGCCAGGACCTGCGGATGCAGTGCGGTGACGGTGGAGCGCAGTCCGACGGCGGTCTCCTGCAGTGCGGCATGGACGCGGTCCAGGCCGGGATCCGGGATGCGTTCGCGGATCTCGTCGAGGTCGAGGCGCGCGGCGAGCAGGGTCTGCAGTGGCCCGTCGTGAAGGTGCTCGGCCAGTTCGGCGTTGCGCAGATCGTCGGCCCGGGTGGATTCCGACACCAACTGGCGACGCACCTCCATCAAGGTCCGTACCCGCGCCGAGCGGCGCGCCAGCACAAATGACAGCGCGGCCGACGCGACCGCGAGCCACGCCAGAAAGCCCACGTGCATGTACACGATATCGGGCAGGCCGACGTTGTCGTCGCGCTCGGAATACAAGATCCACACCGCGAGATATCCCACTGCGGTGCTGCCGCCGAGCAGTGCGGTCAGCCACGGACGGTCTTGGAACGCAACGGATATGGGCAACAGGAAGAACACCGGTAGCAGCGCCGCGGTGGCTCCGCCCGAGACGGCGCACAGGGCGACCAGCACCAGCACATCCACGGCGGTCGAGGCCCATTCGGCCCACGGCGGCATGGGCCCGCGGAACACCACCACCAGCCACAGCACCGCCACGGCGGCGTAGACGCTCAGGATCACCGCGTACAGGACTGGTAACCAGTGGTCGACGTCCCACACCGAGACCAGCACCACGATCAGACCGATCAGCGGCAGCCGCAGCAGCGCCGAGACCCGCACGGGTTGGGTGGTGAAGAATTCGACGACGCGCCCGCCAGCCATGTCAGTCCAGCAGCCGGCGGCGCATCGCCTCCGCGACTGCCGCGCCCCGATCACTGACGCCCAGCTTCTCGTAGAGGCGCTGCACATGGGTTTTCACGGTCGACGGCGCCAGGAACAGCTGCTTGGCCATGGCCGGGATGGAAAGGCCCTTGGCGATCAGGTCGAGCACCTCACGTTCCCGCGGGCTGAGCACCGGGACGTCGGGTTCGTTGCGACGCCGGATCTCGCCGGCCAACCCGGCCGCCAGGTTCGGGTCGAGAACGTCGCGGCCCTTGGCACACGACAACACGGCGTTCACCAACTCGCTGCGGGTGGACTCCTTGGACAGGAATCCGGCCGCCCCCTGCTGCAACGCGGTGTAGACGATCGCCGACTCGTCGTGCGCGGAGACCAGCAACACCCGGGTGGGCAACTCGTCACGGCTGACCGCGGCCGCCACCTGGGCCCCGTCGAGTTGTGGCATGCGGTAATCGAGCAGGGCCACCTGCGGCTGGTGGGTCCTGATCAATTCCAGTGCGTCGGCACCGTTGTCGGCCTCGGCCACCACGTCGATCTCGCCGCTGGAGGTCAAGGCGCGCACGACGCCCTCGCGGAACATCGGGTGGTCATCACCCACGACCACCCGCACCTTGGCGACCATGCGACACAGCATGGCACAGGCTGACCGGTGATCAGCGCGTTTAGAGTCGGCGGTATGCATCTGGACGAGCTGCAGTGGTTCGTGGTGCTCGCCGAAACCGAGCATGTCACCGACGCCGCAGCCGAACTCGGCATCAGCCAACCCACCCTGTCGCGCGCACTGGCCCGGCTCGAAGAGCAGGTGGGTGTTCCACTGTTCGATCGGGTGAACCGACGGCTCCGGCTCAACGCCTACGGGCACATCCTGTTGGAGCACGCCCGCCGCAGTATCAACGAAATCCGTACGGCCACCGAGAGAATCGCCGAGTTACGCGACCCGGATACCGGGACCGTGCGGCTGGCCTTCCTGCATTCGCAGGCCGGCTGGTACGTGCCGGATCTGTTGCGCCGGTTCCGGACCGAGGCTCCGCGGGTGCGCTTCGAGCTGTTCCAGGGCGCGGCCCACGAGATCGTCGAACGCCTGGCCGGCGGTGAAGCCGACCTGGCGATCACTTCGCCGCGCCCCGAGGGCTTTCGCTGGCGCGGACTGTACATGGAGCGGTTGTGCCTGGCCGTGCCGCGCGAGCACCGCTTCGCCCGCCGATCCAGGGTCCGGTTGGCAGATGCCGGCGCCGAGCCTTTCATTGCCCTGGCACCCGACTTCGGGTTGCGTCAGCTCACCGACGAACTGTGCGCCGAGGCCGGCATCTCGCCGCCGGTGGTGTTCGAGGCGATGGAGATCCCGACCATGGAAGGGCTGGTGGCCGCCGGTTTCGGGGTCGCGGTTGTCCCGGTACCCCGGGCCGAACGGGCCGAACCCGGAGCCGCGTACGTGCCGCTGTCGGAGAGTTCGGCCAGGCGCCAGATCGGGCTGACGTGGAACGCCGACCGCCCGCTGCCGCCCGCCGCGGCGCGTCTGGCCGAATTTGTCATGCAGAATATTCATGAGCTTGAGTAAACTCATGCATTGGACACATTTTTGTCGGCGTCCTACCGTCGGCTGAGTGTCCACCTCCCTGACCTCCGTTGAATGGCGCGGGCATTCCCGTGGCTCAACCGAGTACCGGAGGCTGCTGGCCGCACTGTTCTGCGCCGGCGTCGCGACCTTCGCTCAGCTGTACTCACCCCAGGCCGTACTCCCGCTGATCGCCCACGACATGGGCACCGGCGCCGCGCACGCCGCGTTGACGATCTCGGCCGCCACCGTCGGGCTGGCACTGGGTGTGATCCCGTGGTCCGCTCTGGCCGATCGCATCGGCCGGGTCCAGGCCATGACGATATCCATCACCGCGGCAACGGTTCTCGGCCTGATCGTGCCATTGGCCCCGAGTGCCGCGCTGCTGCTGTCCGGTCGGCTGCTCGAAGGGCTGATGCTGGGCGGGGTGCCCGCGGTGGCCATCGCCTACCTCACCGAGGAGATCGACGCCGGGCATGCCGCCCGGGCGGCAGGCACCTACGTCGCGGGCACCACCATCGGCGGATTGGCCGGCCGGCTCGTGACCGGGCCGATCGCCGAGTTCGCCGGATGGCGCGTCGGCGTCCTCGTGGTCGCGGTGTTGTGTGGTCTGTCGGCATTCGCATTCGTCAAGCTCGCCCCGCCGGCGCGGGGATTCACCCCGGCCCGCAGCCGCAACCTGGGCCGTCGGCTCGCCGAGAACCTCCGCTCACCCCGTCAACTGGTGCTCTACAGCCAGGGCTTCCTGCTGATGGGCGGCTTCGTGGCGATGTACAACTTCCTCGGTTTCCGGCTGATGGCCACCCCGTTCAACCTGCCGCAGACCGTCGTCAGCCTGGTGTTCCTGGCCTACCTGTCGGGCACCTGGGCCTCTGCCCGGGCCGGCGCCGAGGCCAGTCGGTTCGGCCGCAAGACCGTGCTGATCGGCTCGATCGCCACGATGATCGCCGGCGTCGCGATCACGCTGGCCGGCAATGTCTTCGTGGTGCTGATCGGGCTGGTGATCGCCACCGCCGGCTTCTTCGGTGCGCACGCGATCGCCTCGGGTTGGGTGGGTGCCGCCGCCGGGGACGGCAAGGCCCAGGCGTCGTCGCTGTACAACCTCTTCTACTACGCGGGATCCAGCGTCATCGGCTGGGTCGGCGGGCTGGCGTTCGACGCCGCGGGATGGCGCGCCGTGGCCGGCACCGTGATCGGTCTGGCGGTGGTGGCGGGGGTGCTGGCCTCGACGCTGGGCGACTACCAGAGTTCGATGTCGCGACCGTACTCCGCTTCCGGGCGCGGACCGAAGTAGCGCCGCTGCGACTCGTCGATCGCGACGTCGTTGATGCTGGCCTCGCGCCGGGCCATCAGACCCTCGGGTGTGAACTGCCACAACTCATTCCCGTAACTGCGGTACCACTGGCCCTGTGCGTCGTGCCATTCGTACTGGAACCGCACCGCCATCCGGTTCTCCCGAAACCCCCACAGGCTCTTGCGCAGCACATAGTCCAGCTCGCGCTCCCATTTGGCGGTCAGGAACTCCACGATCTGCTCCCGCCCGACGATGTGCTGGTCGCGATTGCGCCACTGCGAGTCCGGCGTATAGGCCAAGCTGACCTTCTGCGGGTCACGCGTGTTCCACGCGTCCTCGGCTGCTTGGACCTTCTGGAGAGCTGTTTCGGGAGTGAAGGGCGGGAACGGCGGGCGACTCTCGGGCGGGATGGCGGGTGGCGTTCCGGTCATGCCACCTTTCTACCTGTCTAACCATGTGGCTATCGTGGCTGCCATGGACTTCGCGCTGTCGGCCAAAGCGGCTGATTACCACTCCCGGTTGACCGACTTCATGGTGGAGCACGTTCTCCCCGCAGAAGCCTCCTACCACGCCTATCGCGAGGAGAAGGGGCCCAAGGATCACACGGTCCCGCCGGTGGTGGAAGAGCTCAAGGTCAAGGCGCGTGAGCAGGGCCTGTGGAATCTGTTCCTGCCCTCGGAGTCCGGACTGACCAACCTCGAGTACGCGCCCCTGGCCGAACTGTCCGGGTGGAGCATGGAGATCGCCCCCGAGGCGCTCAACTGTGCCGCGCCGGACACCGGCAACATGGAGACCCTGCACCTGTTCGCCGACGAGGCCCAGCGCAAGCAGTGGCTGGAGCCGCTGCTTGCCGGTGAGATCCGCAGTGCGTTCGCGATGACCGAGCCTGCCGTGGCATCCAGCGATGCCCGCAACATCGAGACCACGATGCTGCGTGACGGTGCGGACTATGTGATCAACGGTCGTAAGTGGTGGATCACCGGGGCGGCCGATCCGCGCTGCAAGATCCTGATCGTGATGGGCCGCACCAATCCTGACGCGGCGTCGCACGCCCAGCAGTCGATGATCCTGGTGCCGGCGGACACCCCGGGGGTGGACATCCAGCGCTCACTGCCGGTGTTCGGCTGGCAGGATCAGCATGGGCACTGCGAGATCGTGTTCGACAACGTGCGGGTGCCGGCGGAGAACCTGCTGCATGAAGAGGGCAGCGGGTTCGCGATCGCCCAGGCCCGGCTGGGGCCGGGCCGTATCCACCACTGCATGCGCGCCCTCGGTGCGGCCGAGCGGGCGCTGGCGTTGATGATCGACCGGGTGCAGAAGCGGGTCGCGTTCGGCAAGCCGTTGGCCGAGCAGGGTGTGGTGCGCGAGTCGATTGCCAAGTCCCGCAACGAGATCGATCAGGCCCGGCTGTTGTGCGAGAAGGCCGCGTGGATGATCGACCAGGAAGGCAACAAGGCCGCACACGTGCTGGTCTCCCAGATCAAGTCGGTGGCCCCTCAGGTCGCCTGCGACGTGATCGACCGCGCCATCCAGGTGCACGGCGCAGCGGGCGTCAGCGACGACTTCCCGCTGGCCCGGCTTTACAGCTGGCATCGCGCGATGCGGTTGTTCGACGGACCCGACGAGGTCCACATGCGCACGATCGCCCGGGCTGAGCTGGGCCGGGAAAAGTCCGCGCTGGCTTCGGCTGCGTGTGGCCATACGGGTTCGGCGGTGGCTGCACAGTGACCACCGAGCTGGGGGAACTGTCGGGGGCGTGGAACTTTCGGGATGTCGCGGAGGAGACCGCGATCCGGCCTGGGCTGCTCTACCGCTCGAGTCAGCTCAGCCAGCTCTCCGATGCCGGCCGGGCGGTGTTCAGCCGGCTGGGCATCACCGACGTCGCCGACCTGCGCTCGCACCAGGAGGTACAGCGGCAGGGCACCGGGCAGGTGCCCGACGGGGTCGCAGTCCATCTGCTGCCGTTCCATCCTGACAACGGGTCGACGCAGGATGCGCCGCACGAGAACACCTTCCAGCGGGTGATGTCCGAATCCGTCGAAGGTGAGGACGTGGCCACCGCGGCCCGGCGGTACATGACCGAGGTATACGAGGAGTTCCCGACGCTGCCGGGAGCGCACGGTGCGGTGCGTGAGGTGATTTCGCTTCTGGCACAGGAGCGTCCGGTGATCGCACACTGCTTCGCCGGCAAGGACCGGACCGGATTCACCGTGGCGACCGTGCTGGCGACCGTCGGCGTCGATCGAGACCGCATCATCACCGACTTCCTGGCCAGCAACGGCGCGATCCCCTCCCTGCGGAACCGGATCATGGAGTCGGTCCGCGCGCGGGCTCAGGAGGCCCCGGAGATGATCACCTACGCCGAGGCCAGACTGACCGACGAAGTGCTCGGGGTGCGCGAGGAGTATCTCGACGCGGCGTGGCGCAAACTCGAGGACGCCTACGGCTCGGTGGCGGGTTTCGTCCAGGCGGCCGGGGTCTCGCCCGACGATTTGGCCGCATTGCGGTCCAACCTGGTCGGCTGACCGCGGTTACGCCCCTTCGAGCGCTTCGCCCACCTCCTGGACCACCCGGCTGTGCTCGTTCTGCATCAGAGCGTGTCCGGCCCCGAGTAGCAGGGCCACCGGCCAGTCGATGATCTCGACCGCGGCGAGGATGCCGAGCGCGCCGTAGTAGGCCAGTTGTTCGGGGTGCGGCACCTTGATCCGGCCCACCACCGGCAAGGTCATGGCGAAGCCCTGCGCGTCGCGCACGGCGTGTACCGCGTCACGGTGCCCCTTTGCGGTTTTCGAGTTTTCTGCCATTGGTCACCTTTCCGTCACGTCGACTTCGACATCTCGACGTGTCGATTTCTCAGCGTGAGAGGCGTGATTACTTCCGGTTCCGGCGCTCCGGCCGATCCGTTGACCGACGCCGTATCCCGCGTGTTGACCGTGCCGTTGCGCGAGGTGTATGCGGTGCTGTGGCGCTGCGGAGTGCTCGACATCGACGACTGAGCCGGTTCCTCGGAAACCGGGCCGGTGAACCTCGACACCAATCGGGGCGCGACCGCGGCGATGCCGGTGGCAACGCCGGCCGCACTGAGTGCCTGGGCCCACCCGAGCGGATCCAACGGCGTGCAGCCCAGCAGCTGGCTGACGCCGGGGGTACTGATCGCGGCTCCCAAGGTCACCAACGAGCCGGCGGCGGTGGCGATCACCAGCGGGCCGTGCGAGTCGATCAGGGTCTGCGCCAGTTGGGTGGAGACCAGGGCGACGAGCGCCACGGTGGAGGCGCGCCGCGGGGCCAAGGTGAAGCCCGCCGTCAGCCAGGCACCGGTCGCGGCGCCCGCGGTCGCCGCACCCCGGATGGCCACGGTTCGCCACAGCTCGGTCTGGTCGGGCCCGTGCCCGGCAGCCCCGACGGCATGGGTGGTCGGGCTGACCGCCAGCGCGGCGGCCGGCAGCGCATCGGTCATCATGTTCACCAGCAGCAATTGCCGCGTGTTCAGCGGCGAGCGGCCGGTCAGCGCGCTGCCCACGATGGAGAACACCACCTCGCCCGCGTTCCCGCCGAGCAGCACCGCCACCGCAGCCTGAACCCGGCGCCACAGCTGACGGCCTTCGTCCAGCGCATCGGTCAGAGAACCGATCCGTCCGTCGAGGAGCAGCACGTCGGCCGAACTCCGGGCCGGATCGCTGCCGCGGGCCGCCACTCCGATGCCGACGGTGGCCGCCCGGATCGCAGCCGCATCGTTGGCGCCGTCACCGACCATGGCGCACACCATCCCGATGCGTTCGAGCGTCTGTACCACCTGCACCTTGTGCTCCGGTGACATCCGGGCGAACACGCGCCGGTCGCGTACCGCCGCTTCCTGGCTGCGCCGCGGCATCGCCACCCAGTCCTCGCCACTGATGACCTGCTCGTCTGCGATCGTCAGACCCAGCTCCGCGGCGATCGCCTTCGCCGTGACCGGGTGATCACCGGTGATGAGTCGCACACCGATCTCATTGTCCTGCAGGGATTTCAAGACCTGAGCGGACTCAGATCGTGGGGTGTCCGACAATCCCACCAGTCCGACGAACCGCAACTGCCGGGTGCAGAGTGCGGCCAGGCGGTCGGTGTCGGACCGGCCGCGTTCGGCCTGGTTGGCGGTCAGCGTGCGCCGGGCCACGGCGAGCACGCGCAGTCCGTTGCGCGCCATCTCCTCGACCGTGCGCGCCACCGCGGGGTCCAGGCCCCTACAGGCCGACAACACCACCTCGGGTGCACCTTTGATCGACAACTCGTCGCCGACCAACGCACCCGAGAACTTGCGGCCGGACCGGAACGGCAGATAGGTGCCGGTTCCGTCGGCCGCCTGCGGCGCGGCGACCGCCTCCGCCACCGCCGCATCGGTCGAGTGCTCGTACTGGTCGCCGTTCTTCGGCGGAGTTGCCCGGGCCGCGCAGTCGAGTACCTGCTGCTCGGAAACGTGGCCGCCCACGGTGCGCACCTGCGACACCCGCAACCGGTTTTCGCTGAGGGTGCCGGTCTTGTCGAAACACACGACGTCGACGCGGCCGAGTGCCTCCACCGATCGCGGGCTGCGGACCAACGCCCCGGTGCGGGTCAACCGTCGTGCCGAGGCCTGTTGGGCCAGCGTCGCCACCAGCGGCAGCCCTTCCGGCACGGCGGCCACCGCCACTGCCACACCGCTGGCCACCGCACTGCGCAGCGGCAGCCGGCGCAGCAGGCCGAGCCCGCTTACCAGGGCGCCCCCGGCCATGCTGAAAGGCAGTGCGCGGTTGGTGAGTTCACGTAGTTGTGCCTGCAGGCCCACGGCCGGGCCGGCGCCGTGCCCGATGTCGGCCGCACGTCGGGCCTGCGTCGCTGCACCCACCTCGGTCACCACGGCGACGACAGTGCCGGTGACCAATGTCGTTGTGGCATAGAGCATGCAGTGCCGCTCGGCCAGTTCCGCCCCCGGAGCGGCGGCGACCTGTTTGGGGACGGGCAACGACTCGCCGGTGAGCGAGGCCTCGTCGGCCTCTGCGTCGACGGCTTCGATGATCCGCGCGTCAGCCGGCACCACCTCCCCCGGCCGCACCTCGATGATGTCTCCGGGCCGCAGCCTGGTTGCCGCGACGCTGTCGTAGTCGGCTTCGCCGCTACGATCACCGCCGGTCACCAGTCGCCGGGCCGGCGGATCCTGGACAGCCAGCAACCGGCTCAGCAACCGCTCCGCACGGACCTGCTGGGTGGCGGCCAGTAGGGCGTTACCGGTGAGCACGGAGCCGACCAGAACCGCGTCGACCGGTGAGCCCAGCATCGCGCTGGCGGCCGAGCCGACCGCGAGCACGGGAGTCAGCGGATCGGACAGTTCCGAACGCAGTGCGGTGACCAGTTCGGTCAGCGGCCGGGGCACCGCCTGCCGCCATTGCCGTCCGCCGGGCTGCACCCGTTGCGAATCTCCTTCGGCGGCATGGACTTCGGCGAGCCGGTTGCGGACCTGCCCGGGTGTCATCGCGTGCCAGTCCTCGACGGGCACCGCCTTGGGCTCGGCATCCAGAAGAGCGCTGCGGGCCAGCCAGAATCCGTTGACCAGCCCCGCGGCCGCCCCCGCGGTCACCGGCCCGGGGCCCCGTCCGCGAACGCCGGGGACCATCAGCAACGCACCGAGCAACGTGCCTCCGGCGGACAGCTCGACCCCACGTTCGCTGGCTCGTCGCGCGGCGGGAATCGCGTGCAACATCCGCCACACCGCCGCGAGGTCCACGGCGAGGATGTCGGCCTGCCACGGGATGGCACCTCGCCCGAGCAGTCCGACCGCCAGGTCTGCAGCACTCAGCGCACGCGGTGCGTCCACCGACAGCACCGCCACGGTGCGTCCGTCGCGCTGCAGTGTCTCGACCGCGCCGGCCAGGGCCCTATCGATGTCGGTGCCCGAGTCCGCCTCGTGAAGGTCGTCGAATGACGAACGCAGGTCGCCGAGTTGGTCGAGGTTCAGAGACACCGCCTGGGCGCCGGCCCGGCGAATCTCGGCCAGCACACCGTGAGCCCGCGGATCGTGTCTCCGATACACCAGCACCTGCCCGCGGGCCCTGCCGTTGCGCGCAGCCCCGCCGAAAGCCGGCGCCACCCGGTGCCAACCGGCGGACAGCTCGCCCGCTTCCAGCCGGCCCTGGGCCCACTGCCACACCTCGGCACGGTCGGCTTGGGCCACGTCGCGGAAACGCCCCACCCGTAGGTCATCGGTGGCCAGCGCGCGGGGATCGACGACGACGGCGTCGACCCGGTCGAGGAGGCGCAATGCGTCCGGCCGCAACTGCACCAGATCGCGCCGATCGGCCAGGCCGCGACCCAACGTGCTGGCGAAGGCCTCTCGCGAGTTGCGTGCCGCCTTGGGTGCGGTGACCACGGCTGCCGTGGCGGCGGCACCGGGATCGCGTGTCAGGGCACCTACCGAGGCGGCGGCCATCGCCTGCGCCCGGCCACACCGCTCGGCATAGCGTTCCACCACACCGTCGGGCAGTGCGCACGGGCGCGCGGGCTCGGGGGCAACGGTCCGACATTCGGCCTGTGGCGCCAGATCCGGTTCGAGCGCCTCCCAGGCCTCGGCAGCAGCCGCGGTTTCGGCGAGCTGGGCCAGATGGCGGACGAATTCCACGGTGACGGCCGCGGGGGCCTGGGTGAGCGCGTACACGGCGGCAGCACCCAGACTCAGGACGGCGTCCGCACCCGGCACACCGAGCCGGGCCTCCAGCACCGCACGCACCTTCGGCTGATAGTCGACAGCGCTGACGGCCGCCATCACTCCGGCAGGCACTCTCGGCAACATCAGCGTGCGGCCCGCCACGGCGACACCGATGCCGATCCCGCTCGCTGCGGCGGTGATCCCCTTGAGAGCCAGCAGAATTCCATCGCCCGGCAGATCATTGGGCCGCCGGGGTTCGCTTCGCGTGGCCGCGCCTTGCTCGGCCTCGGCAACCACATCACACATTCGAACCAGGTCGACGGATTCCGGATCGGCGTCGGTCTCGATATCGATGATCACCCGCGACAACGGCTGGTTCAGGCGTGCCCGTCGCACCCCCGGCTGCTTGCGGAGCTCACGCAACACCGCGGTGGCGACCCGCTTTCCGTCATCTCCCTGCAGGCCGCGGACCTCGATCCAACACCGGTCTGGGCCCCGCCAGCAGCGCCGCGCGGCCGGGCCACCGACCATCTCGGCCACGGCCGTCAACACCGTCCGCACCGGCCGGACCACGGGCGCCGCCGCAAGCTCGGCCGCGCCCTGGATCATCCGTCCGATCGCGGTGATCACTTACTGCGGGTCGCCGCCGAGGTCCGTCGGGATGCCGACCGCCGAGATGTCGCCTTGGGACTACCGGCACTCGCGGAACGCTTGGCTGGGGCGCGTTTGGTCGGGGCGGAGCGTTTGGCTGCAGCGGTGCGCTTGGCCGCCGCGGATTTCCTGGGCGGTGAGGTGTCGCGGGCCTGCTGCTCAGCGCCGGCCTGGCCGTCGCCTGCGCGCTGGTTGATCTGATGGACGACCAGCGCGGCGCCTCCCACGGTCAGCAGCACCGGCCACTCGACGAGGCCCGCGGCGCCTACCGCGGCCAGTGTGAGCGCGGCCGCGGCGGGCGATCTGCTGCCCTGACTGACTCCGTTGCGAATACCTGAGCCGACCCCTTTGATTCCCCCGACCACGCCGTTGACGGCAGCGCCGCCAACAGCTCCCGCGGCTGCGGTGGTCGCGTCTGCGGTACGGCTGACTGCCCGTAGGGCACCTGAGACGATGTTCACGAGGGACTCCTCACCTTCACCGTCTCAACAACTACCCCTTTGAACGGCGTCCTACACCCGGCTTGAGCAAAGCTGACAGGAACTTGTCAGTCCGGTGAACAGCAGCGGCTCTCCGCTGGTCAGGCACCCTCGCGAAGCATGGTGTCAGACAACGTCACCCGCACCTCGTCGGCCACCTTCATCGCCCCCATGAGCATCGAATACTGCTTGATTCCGAAATCGCCGTGCCGCACAGCAGCCGTGCCGCGCACAGAATCGTCGGACACCTCAACCTCCACGGTCTGCTCGCCGGAATGCCCGGCGAGCTCCAGAACCCCCGCGATCCGTACGAGAGAACCGGAGCGCTCGATCGATGAGGATCGGAACCGGGCCTGGGGAAACTTCTTCGCCCGCAACGTCTTCAACGCGTTCGATCGGATCAGCACCTTCTCGGCCCCCGACAACGGAGTCATGCCGCCCTCGCCCCGCAGCACGTCCAGGGAGTCGAGGTCCACCGTCACCTCCACCGCCGAAGGTGTGTCGCCGTTCCATTCCACGGTCGCGTGCCACGAGCGCATCGCGATCGTCAACCGATGGCCCATCCGCGACGCGCTACCCGTCACACCGGTGTGGAGCAGCAACTCACCCGAGTCGGGGCCCAGGTCCCACTGTGTCACGCGGCGATCACCAGGCCCGTCACCCAGGTGACCGTCGCGAGCAGGGCTCCGGTCAGCTCGACGCCGACTGACAGCGCAACACCTTTGAGTGCGTGCACAGTTGACGTCCAAGCCCGCCGGTAGTCGCGACGCGAGGCCAGCTCCGCCAGATACACCCCCGCGACGAAGCCGATCACCAAACCGATCACCGGGATCACGAAGAACCCGATCAGGCCGAGCACCCCGCCGGCTGCCAGGCTCCAGATCCCCACCTCCGCGGCCCGCATCCGGCGTACCGGCCAGACATACTTGATCACCTCGGCCGTCACGAAGAACACCGCTGCGACCCCGAGCGTCACCCACGCAACCGTGGCGTTGGTCCCGTCCTTGGCCTCCCAGACCGCCCACACCGCGATCGCGGCGAAGACCAGAAACCCACCACCGGGCAGCACAGGCAACACGATGCCGAGAAGACCTACGGCAATGACCAATGCGACGAGAACAACGCCGAGAGTGCTCACGGTTTCTGCCCGCGCACCCACTGCATGGTGCCCATGGTCTTCGACCGCACCCGCTCCAGACCCAGCGCCTCGAACCGGTCGGCGAGCTCATCTTCGGCGAAGAAGCGCGCACCGCCCTTCGACAACAGCTGCGCCGGTCCCCGGTTCGTCGCCGTGGGGACCATGATCGCCATCCGCCCGCCGGGGCGCAGCACCCGCACCATCTCGGCCAGTGCGGCCTCTGCGTCGGGGATGAGCTGCAACACCGCGATCGACGTCACCGCATCGAAGACGTCGTCCCGGAACGGGAGCTTCTGAGCGTCGGCCCGCAGGAAACCGACCTGGCGGCCGGCTTCGGCCTTGACAGCGCGGGCCAACATCGGCTCGGAGATGTCCACACCAAACGCGAACCCGTCGAGCCCGGCCGACCGCGCCAGCGCGGCCGTCACATTGCCCGGACCGCTGCCAACATCGAGCGCGAGGCCGCCGGGCGGGATGTTCAGCCATTCGGTGGGTTCCTGCCACGCCGTCATCAGCTTGCGGCCGATCCCCTGGGCGTTGTCGTAGAGCTTCGACCCGAGCGGGGACGCCCACACCTTCTGGATGAATCCCGCGTTCTTCGGGGCGTCACTGCCGTCGCCCAACAGGTCGAGATACCCCTTGCTGATGTCCGGCTCGGCCGGCGGGTCGGCGAGAAGCTCGAGCACCTTGCGCAATGCCTGACTCGATGCGGTGTCCACACCCCTACGCTACGCACCAAGTTGGTCGGCAAGGTCGACAAAATCGGTCGCGACGATGTCGAAACCATCGGCCGTGACGTCGTGCGGAGTCGCGTCCGGGCCGTACTCCAGGGGCCGGGCCACGTATGCGGTCCCGAGTCCGGCGGCACGCGCGGCCCGCAGGTCGGAACGATGGGCCGCAACCAGCGTCAACTCTTCGGGTGCGATGTCCAGCAGGTCTGCACACCCACGGTAGGCCTCGAGGTCGGGCTTGTAGTGCCGGAACAGCTCTGCCGAGATCACGCAATCCCACGGCAGCCCGGCATGTTTGGCCATGTTCGTCAGCAGTGAGACGTTGCCGTTCGACAACGTGGTGATGAGGTAGCGCTGCTTGAGCCGGCTCAGTCCGGCCACCGAGTCCGGCCACGGATCCAGTCGGTGCCAGGCCCGGTTGAGGTGGTCGATCTCGTCCGGGCCTGCCTCGACCTCTACCTCGTCGAGCAGTGAGACCAGGATCGCTCGATGCAGATCGTCGATCCTGGTCCACGGCAGCTCGCCACGCCGCACCCGGTCCATTGCGGGGGCATAGCCGGCCCGCCATTTGTCGGCGAAGACCGGCCAATCCCGTTGCAGCCCGTGGCTTTCACCGAATGCCTCCAGCTCACCGATGATGCTGGACCGCCAGTCGACGACGGTGCCGAACACATCGAAGGCCAGGGCTTTCACTGCTAGGGCTCCAGGACGAGCTTCCCGCGCACCTGCCCACTGGCCAGCGCATCGAGCGCGGCCGCGCCCTCGGACAGCGGGTACCGCACCGGCGCAGGGGGACGAAGCCCGCCGGCCACCAGCTTGTTGAGCTCGGCGCCGACCTGGGCCTGAGCGGCGGGGTGACGGCGGACGAACTCGCCCCAGCCCACGCCCACCACGCTGACGTTGCGCAGCAGCAACCGGTTGACCTTGACGGTCGGGATGCCGCCGCCCGCGGCGAACCCGATGACCAGCAGCCGGCCTTCGGGCGCCAGCACCCGGATGGCGTCGTCGAAGGCCTCGCCGCCGATCGGGTCGACGACCAGATCGACGCCTTCGCCTCCGGTGGCATCCATGACCGCCTGACGCCAGCCGTCGGTCAGCGGCAGCACCACATCTGCACCCACTGACGCGACGAACTCCTCGGCCCCGGACCGGTGCACCATCGCGATCACCTTGGCGCCCATGGCTTTGGCCAGCTGGATCGAGGCGACACCGATACCGCCGGCCGAGCCGAGCACCAGCACGGTTTCGCCCGGCAGCAGCCCACCGCGGCGGGCCAGCGCGAACTGCATCGTGTAGTAGTTGCCCAGCAGCGATGCGGCCTGGCCGTCGTCGAGTCCGTCGGCCGTCGGGATCACGTTGGCAGGCGGGGCTGCCACCTGTTCGGCGTAGCCGCCCAGCATCGTCATCGCCGAGACCCGCTGGCCCGGGGTGAACCCCGAGCCCTCGGGCGCCGAGCGCACCGTTCCGGCCACCTCCATGCCGGGGGTGAACGGTGGTTCGAGCCGAAGCTGGTACTCGCCGCGGAGCAGCAGCAGATCGGGGAAGCAGACGCCGGCGGCGCCGACGTCGATGATGACGGCTTGACCGGAAGGATCAGCCACATCATCCACGTCGACGTACGCCAGCCCGGACGTACCGGTAAGTGCCTGCGCTACAAGCGCCTTCACGTATTTCAGCCCAGCTTGAAGCTGGCCTGCTGAGCGGCGGACAGATCGGTGATCTCGCCCCACTTGGCCGCGATCTCATCGACCGAAGGCACCTCGGTGAAGGTGACACCGTCGTTCTGGAACAGGGCGGTGCGCTGTACCTTGCCGCCGCCCACGATGAACACCGAATCGGTGTCGGGCAGTTCCTCGGTCATCAGGTAGGCCACCACCGGGGCCACGTACTCCGGGGTGAGCTTCTCGAACACCTCGGGCGGCAGGATGTCCTGGGTCATCCGGGTGGCGGCGATCGGGGCGACCGCGTTGGTCTTGATGTTGTACTTGGCGCCTTCCTGGGCCAGCGTGTTGATCAGACCGACCAGGCCGAGCTTGGCGGCACCGTAGTTGGCCTGACCGAAGTTGCCGAACAGGCCACTGGTGGAGGTGGCGACGACGACGCGGCCGAAGCTCTGCTCGCGGAAGTGCGGCCACGCCGCGCGGATCACGTTGTAGCCGCCGTACAGGTGCACCTTGAGCACGGCGTCCCACTGCTCGAACGTCATCTTGTGGAAGGTGCCGTCACGGAGGATGCCCGCGTTGCTCACGACACCGTCGACCTTGCCGAACTCGTCGATCGCGGTCTTGATGATGTTCTCGGCGCCGGCCTGCTCGGCGACGCTGTCGTAGTTGGCGACGGCACGGCCACCGGCGGCCTTGATCTCGGCCACCACCTCGTCGGCCATGTTGTGTCCGGCGCCGGATCCGTCACGGGCACCGCCCAGGTCGTTGACGACGACGCTGGCGCCCTCACGTGCGAGCGTCAGGGCGTATTCACGGCCCAGACCTCCACCGGCTCCGGTGACGACGACAACGCGATCCTGCACTCCTGGCATGGGGATTCCTCCTCGATAACGGGCCGGGAAACGGCTCAGCTCCCCTCCTGTATACGGCGGGCGGATAACTCCCGGTCAACCGGGTCGGTTACCGCGACGCCTACGCATTTCTGCCACCGGACGGTCAATTGCCGCCAACCTCGCTGATCAGGAATCAACCCCTTCGGCCTTTAGTTGAACCAATCAAGAAAGCGCAGAGTCGGAAAGAGGCAGGAAATGAAGAAGTTCGGGATGAGCACAGTGATCGCCAGTGGTCTGGCTGCCGCAGTTCTGGGCCTGGCCGGCCCGGCTTCCGCCGATGTGTCCCACCACGATTGGCTGGATCAGATCGGCCCGCACGTGACCGTGCCGCACGTCGACACCACGGTGCACCAGAGCCACTGAGGCTGTGACGGGCTCGCAGATGCGACTCGCAGACACGTCCCGATGAACCGACCGATCAGGTGACCACCATCACCGCGGCGGTGAGGGTTTTATAGGAATAAACGGCCAGGTCCGGCGGTTTTCAAATGCGGAATGTGTTCGCAAAAAGGATAGAAATAGATGAAAAAGTTCGGAATTCCCGCCGTGCTCGTCAGCGGAGTGGCCACCGCCCTTCTGGGCTTGTCCGCACCCGCCTCAGCCGGAGTGGACCACCACCTCTGGGTGCACCAGATGCATCAGAAGGCAACGGTTCCTCAGGTCGACACCACGGTCAAGCACACCAATGTGAATCGCACCAAGGCGATGTCGAACCGCTGATCGACAACGAAAACGGAAGGGGCGCCCCGCAATCGGGGCGCCCCTTTTGTCATGTCAGAGAGGTCAGAGCTTTTCGGCGGTGACGAATGTGGAGAACGCCCGCGTGTCGTCGTGCTCGATCTCCACGTAGCGGCCCAGTCGGCGCATCTCGTCGAGCGAGTGCACACCGTCGGCCCGCCAACCGTGGGCGCCCAGCCACGCCGCCACATCGGCACGGTCCGGATCCTCGTAGATCAGGTCCTGGATGTTGAGCGCCTGCTCCATGTTGAACTGCGCGGCGAAACGCTCGAAACGCTCACGCATCTCCTCGCGACGCTCACCGGCCGAAACGCCGGCGGTCTCGGCGGCGATCCGGCTTCCCGGGGCCGACAACTCGGTGACGAGCTCGAAGAGTCGATCCTGGGCGTCGGCAGGCAGATACATCAGCAGGCCCTCGGCGAGCCACGCGGTCGGCTGGGAATCGTCAAACCCCGCTTCCCGCAATGCTTTGGGCCAATCCTGGCGCAGATCGATGGCCACCTCGCGGCGCTGCGCCGACGGCTGCGCGCCATGCGCGGCCAACGTTTCGGCCTTGTACTCCAGCACCTTCGGCTGATCGATCTCGAACACCGTGGTGCCGGCCGGCCACTCCAGCCGGTACGCGCGAGAATCCAGGCCCGACGCCAGGATGACGATCTGGCGGATACCGGCATTCGCGGCCTCGGTGAAGTACGCATCGAAGAAGTGCGTGCGCACTGCCTGGTAGCTGCCCATGTGCTCGAAGATCTTGGCGGCCTCGTCGTCGACCTCTGCGATCTTGGCGGCGACATCCTGGTCCAGCAGCGTCTCCCAGAAGCCGGTTCCGGCACCGGCCACCAGGATCGCCGCGTACGGATCACGGATCAGCGGGTTCTCGCGTCCGGTCTCCCCGGCCCTGGCGGCGGCGACCATCACGGCCGTCGACCCGACGCTGGTGGCGATGTCCCAGGTGTCGTCGTGGCTGCGCAGTGAGCTCATCGGGATTCTCCGTCCAATCGGGCGCGCAACAGCACGCTGTCCAAACCGAATTCCGCCAGTTCGTCGGCGTCGGCCGCGCGGCCCAAACGGGCCATCTCGTCGGCGCTGGACACCGCGTCGACGTCCCAGCCGTGTGCAGCGAGCCATTCCGCAGCGTCGGCGCGCCCGTCACACGCGTACATCAGCGCGTCGGCATCGATGTCGAGCCCCAGCGAGGCGCGCATGTTCTCACCGCGGGCCCGACGTGCGGCCCGCTTCTCCGGGGTGAAACGTGCCGGATCCATGGCGAAGTCCTCGACCGCGACGCGGCTACCCGGCGCGCTGTGTGCGCCGACGAGTTCGAACAGCCGATCCTGCGCCTCGGCAGGCAGGTACGGCAGCAGCCCCTCGGCCAGCCATGCGGTCGGCTGCCCTGGGTCGAAGCCCGCGTCGATCAGTGCCGCGGGCCAATCGTCACGCAGGTCGACGGGCACGGGGACGTGCTCGGCCCGGGCCAGCGCCCCGTGCGCCTGCAATGTCTCGGTCTTGTAGTGCAGCACCTTGGGCTGGTCGATCTCGTAGACGACGGTGCCCGCCGGCCAGTCCAGCCGGAACGCCCGGGAGTCCAGGCCCGCGGCCAGGATCACGACCTGGCGGATGCCGTCATGGGTGACCTCGGTGAAGTAGTCATCGAAGTAGTGGGTGCGCACGGCCTGGTAGTTGCGGGCCATGTCGTGAATGCGGTGAGCCTCCGGATCGTCACCGATCCAGTGCGGTTCGCTACCGGCCAGCTGCGCCCACGCCGGACCTGCGGCCGCCACCAGGAGGAAGGCGAACTCGTCGCGAATCAGGGGTTCCGGCTGCACGGTCTCGGCAGCACGGGAGGCAGCCACCGCCAGCGCAGTCGCCCCGACGCTCTCGGTGATGTCCCAACTGTCGCCTTCGGCCCGACCCGGCCGTACATCGCTCAGATCAGTCATTTGCCAAGCAATGCTACCGAATACTTAGTCGATCTATGCGGTGCTGTGGGGCACCTCACGGCACCGAAGTATCAATCGCGCAGTTGCCAGAGCTTGTTCGCCATCAGCAGTTCGAACTTGTCGACGATGACTGCCACGTCGTCACGATGCCCCACGTAACCGGCGTAAAAGCCCATTCCCCACATCACCGCCACCAGCATCTCCACGATGGCCGGGATGTCGGTGTCGGTGGTCAATTCGCCGCCCGCGATCGCCTCGTCGACTGCCCACTTGACGAACTCCCGCGAGCTGCGCAACGCGTCGTGCTCCTCGGAGACGAGCTCGGGATGGCGCTGCGCCTCCAGCACCGAGGTCACCAGGAATGCCGCCGCCGACCGGTCGGTGGACTCGGCATCCATGGCCGCGGCGAAGAACGCCGAAATACGGTTCAGCAGGCTGGTGGCCTCCCGGGCCTTGGCAATGCCGGCGGCGATCACTTTCGCATTGGTCTGCTCGACCACATCGCGGTACAGAACACGTTTGCTGCTGAAGTAATGGTTGATTGCCGGGCGGGTGAGATCCGCGCGGATCGCGATTGCCTGAAATGTAGCTGCGTCGTAGCCAAGTTCGCTGAAAACTTCGCGGGCAGCGCGCACGATGCGCTCGCGTGTCTCCGCTGCCTTTGCTGCGGGAGGACGTCCAGGTCCTCGACTCGCCATGTGGGCCACATTCAAATTGTGCCACACGTCACCTGAGAGCCCCGATGCCGTCATGTTCGTGTGCGTTATATGCGGCTGACCAGCAAAGCCCCGCCGCGCCGAAAATATTGACGACGAACTAGCGTTAGCCGGATGGCGGGGGTGGCGTCGCGGGAGGCGTACTTCGAAACCGGTCTGGATGTGTTGTCCGATCTCGGGTACGGCGGGCTCAAACTTGCCGAGGTGTGCAACCGACTCGGCGTCACAACCGGGTCGTTCTATCACTACTTCCCCAACTGGGCGGCCTACACGAGGGAGTTGATCGCGCACTGGCGTGAGGCGCGCACTCTGCGGGTGGTCGAGGCGATCCGCGCCGACACGGATCCGCATCACCGCATCGAGTCCTTGATCGGTGAAGCGCTGGCCCTGCCACATGGGGCAGAGGCAGCCATCCGGGTATGGAGCTCGCTCGATCCCTACGTATACGACGTGCAGGCGGTGGTGGACCAACTGCGTTTCGACATCATCTTCGAGTCTGCCCACGAGATCATCGGCGACGAACGGAACGCCCGGTATTTCGCGGCATGGAGTTTGTATCTGGTCGTCGGTTACGAGCAGACGACGTTGCCCCGCGACCCCGAAACCTTGGAGTGGATCACCGGCCAGATGCGCGACGCGCTCGAAACGGGCCGCTTCACTCCCACGCCGGGATCGGACCAACCGGTCTAACATCGGCGATCATGCTGACCCCGGCCGAGATCTGGCGTGGGACGGCAGAGCGTCTCCGCGACTGGATACGTGACCGGGACCCCGATTACGACGCGCTGCGCCGTGCCCTGCGGGCCGCCATCGTCCTACCCATCGCGGCGGCACTCGGCTTCGCCGTCGGGGGCGACTCCCAGACTCCGCTGTTCGCGATCTTCGGAGCGGTCTCCCTTCTCATCACGGCGGACTTCCCCGGCAACCGGCCGGCCCGCGCCCTGGCCTACGGCGGCCTGGCCCTCAACGGGTTCGTACTGATCGTGCTGGGCACGGTCCTGGCCCCGTACCCGTGGCCGAGCGTCGCCGCGATGTTCGTCGTCGGACTGGTGGTGACGTTCTCCGGAGTGCTCAGCGAGATCGTCGCCGCCGGACAACGCGCCACGCTGCTGCTGTTCGTCCTTCCCCTGTGCACGCCCGTCGGCCCGATTCCCGACCGACTGCTGGGCTGGCTGATCGCCCTGGTGGTGTGCGTGCCTGCCGCGCTGTACCTCTTTGCGCCCCGCCACCACGATGAGCTGCGCCGCGACGCCGCGCGGGTATGCCGGCTATTGGCCGACCGACTGGAGGGCCAGGCCTCGGACCGTGACGTCACCCGCGCGATGAACGCGCTGTACGCCTGCTTCCTCGGCGCCGACTACCGGCCCGTCGCCCTCAGCGCGGGCAGCCGCGCACTGGTGCGTGTGGTCGACGATCTGGGTTGGATCTGCGACCAGGTCACCGACCGGACGGGCGAACTCCTGGGAGCCACGCGCGAGCCCACGGTGCGGGTACTGCGAGATAGTGCCGCCCTGCTGAAGATTCACGATCGCGCCGAGCGTGCCGCCCGCGAAGCCGATCTGCGCGCGGCTCTCGCCGAGCAGCGCACCGTGGCCCAGAGCAGTTACCGCGAGGACATCACCCAGATCTTGAGCATGGCCGACGACGCGTCCGCCGCAAAAGTGGGCGGTGTCCTGCTGAACCGGCGCACCATCTCGGCCACCATCGCTGTCACCGGACGCGTCATCGGCAATGCGGCGCTGGCCGACGCACGCCCGGTGTGGGCCCGGGTGCTGGGCCGGCGGCTACCCGAAACCGGCGCCGCGGATTGGGTGATGCCCGAGACCGTCGCAGTCGCAGCCATCACCCGCGGCTTGGTCGCCTCGCGCGCGGTGGTGCTGCGCAACAGCCTGCGCACCGGGTTGGGGTTGGCCCTCGCGGTGGCCGTCACCCACCTGTTTCCTGTGCAGCACGGGTTCTGGGTGGTGCTGGGTGTGATGTCGGTGCTGCGCAGTAGCGCGCTGGACACCGGGACGCGTGTGCTGCGCGCCGTGGCCGGCACGACGATCGGCTTCATCCTCGGTGCGGTGCTCATCGAGTTCGTCGGGGTGGACCCGATGGTGATGTGGGTCTTGTTGCCTCTGGTGGCATTCGGGTCGGCCTTTGTGCCCAAGGTCGGATCGTTCATCGCCGGGCAGGCGGCGTTCACGATGATGGTGCTGATCAACTTCAACCTGATCGCACCGACAGGTTGGCGAGTCGGGTTGGTCCGGGTGGAAGACGTCGTGGTGGGCGCGTTCGTGGGGATCGTGGCGTCGGTGCTGTTGTGGCCGCGGGGTGCGACGGCCTCGGTATCCAAGGCGATCGATCAGGCCCGGGCGGTGGGCGCACAGTTCCTCGATGCCGCCGTGCTGCGGGTGACACGGGGCGCCTCCGAAGCCGCCACCGATCGCGTGATCGCACTCGGGCATGACACCCTCACCGCCACGCGGACACTGGATGACGCTGTCCGCCAGTACCTTTCGGAGACCGGCGGACCCACCGACCAACGCGCCCCGGCGGTGCGGGCGGCCAACCGGGTCATCCGGGTACGGGCGGTAGCAGAGCTGATCGCCGATGTCGTACCCCCACCGCTGGGCGTCTATCCGCAGACCCGCTCGGTGATCGAGGAGCATGCCGCGGCGATCTGCGCCCGGCTCACCGGCGCGGACACCACGTCGGAACTGGTACCGATCGGCGAGAATTTCGTGGTGTCGTTGCGCGCCGAGGCCACCGGAACCGACCTTGCGGTCTCGGCGGCCCTGCCGCTGGTGACGGCTGCAGCGCATCTCGGCGAGCTGGAGTTGCTGTACCCGCAGCCCGCCGAGTCGGTGGGTTAGTCGGTCAGTTCAGCGGCCGGTGCGGCATCAGCGCATTCGGCGGGATCTGGCCGAACTTGCCTGCCTGGTAATCCTCCAGCGCCTGGATGAGCTCCGACTTGGAGTTCATCACGAACGGGCCGTAGTGGAAGACCGGTTCCCGAATCGGCCGGCCGCCCAGCAGCAGAACTTCCATGGCGGGCCGGTGTGAATCCTGAGTTCCCTCGGCCGATACCGTGATCCGGTCGCCGGGGCCGAGCACGGCCAGTTGGCCCTGGTGGATCGGGTGACCGACGGGGCCGACGCTGCCGCGCCCACTCAGTACGTACACCAACGAGTTGAAGTCGCGGTTCCACGGCAGGTTGAGCTGCGCACCCGGTTCAATCGTGGCGTGCGCCAAGGTGATCGGAGTGTGCGTGTTACCCGGCCCCTGAGCACCGTCGATCTCGCCGGCGATGATCCGGACCAACGCCCCGCCGTCCTGGGACGACAGCAACTTCGCGTCGGGACCTTCGATGGCCTGGTAACGCGGCGTCGCGAACTTGTCCTTCTTCGGCAGGTTCACCCACAGCTGGATGCCGTGGAACGTGCCGCCGCTCTCGACCAGTTCGGCCGGCGGAGTTTCGATGTGCAGGATGCCGGACCCTGCGGTCATCCACTGGGTGGCGCCGTCGGTGATCAGACCGCCGCCGCCATGTGAATCCTGGTGCGCGAACCGGCCGTCGATCATGTAGGTGACGGTTTCGAAGCCGCGGTGCGGGTGCCAGTCGGTGCCCCGCGGTTCACCGGGCTGGTATTCCACCTCACCCATCTGGTCCATGTGGACGAACGGGTCGAGGTCGGCGGCGCTGACTCCGCCGAACGCGCGGACGACGGGGAATCCCTCGCCCTCGTATCCGCGCGGGCCGGTGGTGATCGAGCGAACCGGGCGTTCGGTCTCCGACGCCTGAGCTGCCGCGATACGGGGCAGGGTCAAGGTGTCTGCGGTGATGGCTGGCATCTCCTACCTCCTGTTTGTAGTCTTATGCCAGCTATAACCGGACCGCGGTCCGATTATTCCCCCGGGGCCCTTTCCTCCCGCGAGCAGACGCTCCGGTACCCCTCCGGCAGCATTTTCGGGTACCTAGTTGTCTGCTCGCGGGTCAAAGGTGAGCCGCGGCGGCTTCGCGGGCCTCGGCAGCTGTCGCGGTGTCGAGCACCGCCTCCGCGGCGGCGCGGCACTGCTGCAACGTCACCTGCGCGAGCTTCGCGCCCACCGCTGCGATCGCGGCCGGCGCCATCGACAACGACGTCACACCCAGGCCCACCAACACGGCGGCCAGGAGCGGGTCGGCCGCGGCCTCGCCGCATACTCCGACCGGCTTGCCCGCCGCCGCTCCGGCGCGGGCCGCCATCGCCACCAGAGCCAGTACCGCGGGCTGCCACGGATCGGTGAGGGCGGCCAGATCGGCCGACATCCGGTCGGCGGCCATCGTGTACTGGGCGAGGTCGTTGGTGCCGATCGACAGGAACTCGACGTGCTCGAGGATCTTGTCGGCCAACAGTGCCGCAGCGGGCACCTCGATCATCACGCCCGGCGTCAGCCCGTACGAACGTGCCTTGGTGGCAAAGCTTTTCGCCTCGGCCGCGGTGGCGATCATGGGCGCCATGACCCACGGCGGGTTGCCGGTCTGCTCGGCAGCCGCGCCGACCGATTCGAGCTGACGGTCCAGCAGGCCGGGATTGCCCTCGGCGATGCGGATGCCGCGCACGCCGAGCGCCGGGTTCGCCTCCTCGGGATGACCTGCGAACTTCAACGGCTTGTCCGAACCCGCGTCGAGGGTCCGGACCACCACCTTGTGCCCGGCGAACGCCTCGAGCACCTCACCGTAGATGTTCGCCTGTTCGTCGACGGTGGGCTCGGTGTCGCGGTTGAGGAAGCACAGTTCGGTGCGGAACAGCCCGACACCTTCGGCAGGGGTTTCGCGGGCTGCGCGGGCGGCGGCACCGTCCTGGACATTCGCCAAGATGGCGACGGTGTGGCCGTCCGCCGTCGCACCGGGCCCCGCCCACTGTCGGGCTGCCAGGGCGTCCCGTTGCGCAGCGGCCACAGCCGCGGCAGCCTCCGAGGCGTCGGGGTCTGCCGTGAGGGTGCCCGCGGTGCCATCGAGAAGAACCATCGCGCCGGCGGCGACGGCGTCGAGGCCACCGATGGCCACGACGCAGGGAATTCCGAGCTGGCGGGCGATGATCGCGGTGTGGCTGGTCGGCCCACCGAGCGTGGTGGCCAAGCCGACCACCAGCTGCGGGTCCAGACCGGCGGTGTCGGCAGGAGCCAGATCTTCGGCACAAAGGACCGACGGGATATCCGGCAGCGGCACACCAGGTTCCGGCAAACCAGACAGCTCGGCGATGACCCGGTCGCGAATATCCCGCAAGTCGGTGACGCGTTCGGCCATCAGCCCGCCGAGCTGCGTGAACAACTCCACGAACTGGTCCACCGCCTCGGTCACGGCGCGGACCGCTGGAGCGCCTGCGGCGATCCTCTTGTCAGCAGCCCCGAGCCAGGCCCGGTCCTGGGCCAGGGTCGCGGTGGCGGCGAGCACTTCCGAGGCGGCACCCGTGGCATGCGCGGCCCGGTCCCGCAGCCGGGTGGCGACCTCCGTCGCCGCAGCTGCAAAACGCCCCGCTTCGGCCGGCCGGTCCGCCTCGGCGATGTCGCCGGCCGGCACCTCGACCTCCGGGAGTCTGCTGACCCGGATCACGGGTGCGTACTGCACTCCCGGGACCACCGGAACCCCGCGCAAGACGATGGGTGACGCAACCGATGCTGTAGTGCCCATGTGAGCCACATTACAAGAAAACGTTGACAAGTCAACACAGTCAAGCGTAAAACAACATATATCAACATCTTGTTAGGCTCGAACCCACACAAACGGAGGCTCATGTACGCCGAGGAGCGCCAGCAGGCCATCGCCGCGCTGGTCATGAGCAGGGGCCGCGCCTCGGTCGCCGAACTCGCGCAGACATACGACGTCACCACCGAAACCGTCCGCCGAGATCTGGCAGTGCTCGACAAGGCCGGCGTCGTCCGCCGCGTGCACGGCGGAGCCGTCCCCGCCCGGACCCTCCACCTCGTGGAAGCCGGCGTCGGCGAACGCGACACCACCCGCGCCGCGCAGAAGGATGCCATCGCCGCGGCTGCAGTCGACTTCTTCCCCCTCACCGGTGCCAGCGTCCTGCTGGACGCCGGCACCACCACCGCCCGCGTCGCCTCGCAGGTACCGACGGACCGGGAGCTCACCGCGGTGACCAACTCGGTGCCGATCGCCGGCCTCCTCGCCACCATGCCGACCGTCACCCTGCAATTACTGGGCGGGCGGGTCCGCGGCCTCACCCAGGCCGCCGTCGGCGAGCAGGTGCTGCGGGTACTCGAAACCCTGCGGGTGGACATCGCGTTCATCGGCACCAACGCCATCAACGTGCGGCACGGTCTCTCGACCCCCGACACCGACGAGGCAGCCGTCAAGCGCGCCATGGTGCAGGCCGCGAATTACGTTGTGGTGGTCGCAGACTCATCAAAGGTAGGCCAAGAGGACTTCGTCAGCTTCGCCCCCATCGACAGCGTCGACACCCTGATCACCGACAGCGAGATCTCCGATGCCGACCGCGCACAGCTCACCGAACACGGCGTCGAGGTGGTGATCGCATGATCATCACGGTCACCCCCAACCCCAGCCTGGACCGCACCGTCACATTGAGGGCGCCGTTGACGCGCGGAGCCGTACAGCGCGTCGACACCGTCACCGTCGAACCCGGCGGCAAGGGCATCAACGTGGCCCGAGCTCTGACCCTGGCCGACGTTGCCGCCGAAGCGGTGCTGCCCGCTGCCGACGCTGATCCCCTGCTCGCGGCGTTACGGGCGCACGGTGTGCCGTTCACCGCCGTTCCGATCGCGGAGCCCGTCCGCACCAACGTCGCCATCACCGAATCCGATGGCACCACAACCAAACTCAACGAGCGCGGCGCCAGCGTGGACGCTGACACGCTGTCGGCGCTCACCAGCTGCCTGCTGACCAAGGCGCAAGAAGCATCGTGGTTGGTGTTGTCCGGGTCGTTGCCGCCCGGGATTCCGGACGACTGGTATGCCCAGGTGGTGCAGCTGCTGGCGCCGCTCGACTGCCGGGTCGCCGTCGATACCTCCGAAGCGCCGCTGGCCGCGCTGGCCGCCGCGTTCGAGGTGGCCGCACCCGATCTGATCAAGCCCAACGCCGAGGAACTGGCCGACCTGGCCGGGGTATCGGCCGACGCCCTGGAAAATGCTGCGGCCCAAGGTGACGTGTCATCGGTGGTGGCGGCCGCCGGTCGGCTCGTGGACCGGGGCGTCGGCGCGGTGCTCGCCACGTTGGGGGGAGCCGGCGCGGTCCTCGTGGACAGTTCGGGCTCCTGGCTGGCCACGCCGCCGCCGATCGTTCCGCGCAGCACCGTCGGCGCGGGCGACGCCTCCCTGGCCGGCTACCTGCGCGCCGCCGACGCCGGTGCCGAAGCCTCGCAACGACTGCAGATGGCCGTCGCCTACGGCAGCGCCGCCGCGGCACTGCCCGGATCCGCCCTGCCCACACCTGCCCAGCTCGACCTCGACGCAGTCCGCACCCACCCCATGAAGGTGTCGCCATGACCCAACCGATCATCACCCCCGAGCTGGTCCTGCTCGACGCCGACGCGGGCCGCGACAAGCAAGCCGTCATCACGCGACTGGTCGGAGCACTCGCCGAGGCAGGTCGCACCGACGACACCGACGGCCTGGTGGGCGCCGCAATGGCGCGAGAAGCCCAGTCCGCCACCGGACTGCCCGGTGGCATCGCGATCCCGCACTGCCGCTCCCCCTACGTCGAGACGCCCACGATCGGCTTCGCCCGGCTCTCCCCCAAGGTCGACTTCGGGGCTCCCGACGGACCGGCGGATCTGGTGTTCCTGATCGCCGCACCGGAATCCGGTGGGGCCGAACACATGAAGCTGCTCTCCAGCCTGGCCCGCGCGCTGGTCCGCAAGGACTTCGTGGCGTCACTACGGGGTGCCGCGAGCGTCGACGAGGTGGTGGCACTCGTCGACGGCGTGGTCAACCCGGCGCCTGTTCCTGCCCCCGCTCCTGAGCCTGTTGCTGAGCCCGTCAAGGCGGTGTCGATCGTCGCAATCACCGCCTGTCCCACCGGCATCGCTCACACGTACATGGCGGCCGACGCACTCAAACAGGCCGCCGATGATGCCGGGGTCGAATTGACCGTCGAAACCCAGGGCTCGTCCGGAAGCACGCCGTTGTCCGCGGCGACGATCGCTGCGGCCGATGCCGTCATCTTCGCCACCGACGTTGGGGTCAAGGACAAGCAGCGTTTCGCCGGCAAGCCCGTCGTCGCCTCCGGCGTCAAACGCGCCATCAACGAACCCGGGGTGATGATCTCCGAAGCCATCGGCGCCGCAGGTGATCCCAATGCCCCGCGAGTGGCCGGCTCAGTTGACGAGGCCGCTCCGGCCGCGTCGGGCGACGTGGGCTGGGGCACCCGCACCCGGCAGATCCTGCTCACCGGCGTGAGCTACATGATCCCGTTCGTCGCGGCGGGCGGTCTGCTCATCGCGCTGGGCTTCCTCTTCGCCGGCTACGACATCGGTAACACCCCGGACGGGCAACCGACCCCGCTGGCCTATGGAATGAACTCGCTCGGTCATCACATCGCGGTCACCAACACCCTGGCCGACCTGCCACCCGGTGGTCTGACGCAGTACCTCGGCGCGGTGCTGTTCACGCTCGGCGGACTGGCCTTCATGTTCCTGGTACCCGCCCTCGCCGGATATATCTCGTTCGCGATCGCCGACCGACCCGGCATCGCACCGGGTTTCACCGCCGGAGCGGTGGCAGTGTTCGTCGGCGGCGGGTTCATCGGTGGCATCGTCGGCGGTCTGATCGCCGGGTTCGCCGCGCAGTGGATCAGCTCATTCAAGGTGCCGCAGTGGTTCCGGGGACTGATGCCGGTTGTGGTGATCCCGCTCGGTGCGTCACTGATCGTGGGCCTGTTGATGTTCCTGCTGCTCGGCCGACCGCTGGCCGCGCTGACCACCGGCCTGACCAACTGGCTCAGCGGCATGACCGGGACTTCGGTCGTCATCCTCGGTGTCATTCTCGGTTTGATGATGTGCTTCGACCTCGGCGGCCCGGTCAACAAGGCGGCCTATGCATTTGCGACCGCGGGCCTCAACGTCGCCGACCCCGCCACGCTGCGCATCATGGCCGCGGTGATGGCCGCCGGCATGGTGCCGCCGCTCGCCATGGCGCTCGCCTCGACGCTACGGCCGCGGCTGTTCACCGAACCCGAGCGTGAAAACGGCCGCGCTGCATGGCTGTTGGGCGCGTCCTTCATCTCCGAAGGTGCCATCCCGTTCGCTGCCGCCGATCCCCTGCGGGTCATCCCGTCGATGATGCTCGGCGGCGCCGTCACCGGCGGGCTGATCATGGCGTTCGACGTCACGCTCAAGGCGCCGCACGGCGGCATCTTCGTATTCTTCGCAATCGGCAACCTGCTGTGGTTCCTGATCGCCCTGGCTGCCGGCACCGTCGTCAGCGCCCTGGCGGTCGTTGCGGCCAAGCAGTTCGCAAAACCGTCTGTCACCACGCCGGAAGCTCCGGCGCTGGCCACCACCTGAGTCCCAACCCTAAGGAGAAACAATGCCAAGCAAGACTGTCACCGTCGGTTCGGCCATCGGCCTGCACGCCCGCCCCGCCGCGATCATCGCCGAGGCGGTCGTCAATGCCGGAGTTCCCGTCACCCTGTCCATGGACGGCGGCGAGCCCGTCGACGCCGGTTCGGCCTTGATGATCATGACGCTGGGTGCCGGTAACGGGGCTCAGGTGACGGTGGATTCCGACGACGCTGATGCGTTGGCCACTGTTGCCGGGCTCGTGGAGCAGGATCTGGACGCGTAGGGCCTACCGCTCGGAGTGGCGGGCGATGAGCGCCCGGTCAGCCTCGCCCGCCTGCTCCGGAGTCGCGAACGGCATGTTTGTCCCCACGAAGTCCCGGGCTTCGCGGAAGTCCATGCCTTGCTCGACGAGCATATTGACCGTGCCGACGTGCACGACCGCTGTCGCGCGTTTGGCGGCCACCCCGGCTACGAACCGGATCTCGTCGGCCAACTGGGCCTCGGTCAGCATAGTCACCTTTGGATCCAGCTCCACCTGGGCGACGGAGCCGTTGAGGTAGGCCGTGACAGTGACGGTGCCCGGCGGGTTGATTACCTGGACCACCGGGATCTGCTCTTCGTCCTCGGGCTCACCTTCGCCGTCGATGGCGCCGAAGCCGTCGTCCGCCACTTCCTCGACTTCGTGGCCGGGGTAGTCGTAGACCCCGTCCAGGCCGCCACTTTCATCGCTCCCAGGGTCCACTTCGTACCCCGTGTAGTCCTGCAGAGCGTCAAGACCTGACGCATCGTTGGATACCGGGGCATCGAAGTCGAGGCCGTTGTCGTTGTCGGCGTCGTCCCAGTCGTCCGAACCGTGAGGCGTCATGCGTCAGTGATATCCCATTGTATTCCGTCAGTCGACAGTCGGTCAGTGAAGAGTGCCACCAATTGGCACCCCCCGACTTGCCGCGTGCAAAGCTCACTGCGGGCACAAAGCGTTATCAGCCTCACCTGGGCACCCTTATGAATCTAATGTAGCCGCCGCTGCCACATGCAGCTGGCCCTGCTCGAAATCCACCCCGACATGCACCGGAGCCTGACCCGCCGCGGCGCCGCCTGCGGCCGTGGCCTCCAGGTCCGGAGGCAGTGTCTTGGCGGCCTCGTCATCCGCGCCGGCGCCCGGCGGATCGGCCGGCACACCAGCTGAATCCGTAGCAGGCACGCCACCGGCCTCACCCTCTTCGGGCTCGCCGACCTGGTCCTCGCCGTCCTCGCCGTCGGTCTCGCGGTCCTTGCTGTGCTCATCCTTCTCGTCGTCCCGGTCGCGGCCGTCCCGATCCTCGTCGCGGTCGTCCAGCTCGTCGGCATCGGTACTTCCCGACGCCTGGTCGAACTGGGCGGCATCGGCGGCGGGGCCACCGGCCTGCCCGGCCGCCTGACTGGCCATCTGCGCCGCCTGGGTCCCGGCCTGGGTGGCAGCCTGCGCCGCCTGGGTGATCCCGGCGAGTATTCCGCTCAGGGGGTTGACCAGCGAGCCCAGGATCCCGCCGAGGGCGCCGGCCGCGCTTGTCGCCGCATCGGATGGCGGGGCCCCGGCACCTGGCATGCCGGTGGGCATCGACGGCGACAGCGAGGAACCGGACGGCATACCGGCCCCACCGCCGGTCGACGGAGCCGCACCACCGGTGCCCGACGAAACGTTTTCGCCACCGCCCGACGGGACCTCACTGTCTGAACTGTCTGACGGAGCATCGTCGCCGCCTGTCAGGACGGCCGGATCCGAGGCATCGGGATCCGGCGGCACGGTAGGCACCTGAGAGTCGCCGGCCGGCGGCTCGAACTCCGCACCCCACGGAGCAGCGGCGCCGGCCAGGTTCTCGTACTGGGCAGCCGCGGACTGCAAGACGGCCGCGTTCTCCTCGATGTGGCCGCACAGAGTTCTCAGATCGTTGTCGGAGTCGCCGACTGCCTTCGCCACCATCGCGAACTCGGCCGTCATCTGGGCCGCCGGACCGAAACCCGGAACGATTCCCGCGCTCGTGGTGAGCATGCTCATCGCGCCCAGCCAGTCGGAGTGACCGTCGAGGCTGTCGCGAGTGGCCGCGATCTGGCCAGCCTCGGTGGACAGCACCTCGGCCACCATGGTGTCCAACCCGAGCATCGTCTGGACCCGGCCGACCTGTTCGGTGTTGCGGCCCGCATAGGCGCTGGCCCCGCTGCTGTCCCAGTTGTCGCCGGGGAAGGCCGACACGAGCACCTGCCCGACCGCCTCCATCTTGTCGGCCCCCTCACCGAAACGGTGTCCGTTCTCCGGATCGCCGACTCCGGTGCTGTGCTTCATCGACTCGATGGTCTGCTGGCCGGCGGCCAGAACCGGCGACCGGGCGGCTCGGATCAGCCGTCCGCCGATCTGCGACGCGAAGAAGTTGGCGGCCTTGTGGCTGAGGTCGGCCACCTGGCCGCCGAACGTGGATACCTGCTCGAGTTCGGAGCCGGCGGTGTTGCGGACGATGAACTCTCCGACCCTTGCGGCACGCTCGGTCCACTTCAGGTTGTTCCCGATCACGCCTTTGCCGAAATCGGCAATGTCCCCCAGCAGTCCCATACCCGGTATCCCCTTCGCCGGAACAGAGATTACCAGCGCATTCGACCCGGTCAGCGCACCAATTTCGGGCCTGCGACCACCTCTGGACGACGGCCGTCGAACCCACTCCGACCACCATCTTTTGCAGTTGAACGGTCCCTTTTGCAGGACCATCCGAGCGGTTGCGCCGCACGACCGGGCGGCCTCTCAGGAGCGGCCGGCGCAAGGGCACATCGGGGTGCCGCCGGGGTGGCATCCAGCTCCGCTGCGACCTACTCGGGGTTTGCCATCCAAATTTGCTACCACGTCAGTTCGCTCCGATTCCGGACGGATCATGCAAGCCGCACGGGTTGTGGTCGATACTTGAGCACGGTCAAAGTTCCCGTGTGTGAGTTCCGGAGGAGATTCAGGCGTGCCCGACCCCGACGACACCTTGCGTAGAGAGCTCGGCTGGACGGGGCCGGAGGAATCGCATTTCGAACCCGACACCCGGCCGACCCGCCGCAAGCCACCAGAGCCGCCACCGTCGATACCCGGACGGCCCCCGGTGGATTTCGTGCCGTCGAAGACTCCCGCCGGCTCCGGCTCCGACGATTCCGGCACGTCGCAGGTCGTACCCGTCGATCGTGACGCCGAGCGCGCCCGCAACACGTTCCGGGAGGCGCCTCCTGCACCCCCGACCCCGCCGCAGCAGCAGGCGCCGCCTCCTCCGCCGCCACCCGCGCCGCCGTACGACACCCGTCAGGCACCGCCCCACCAGGCCCCGCCGAACTTGGGCCATCCCGAACCCCGGCCGGATGCCTGGGAGCAGGGCCCGCCCGGCTGGCAGCTTCCGTCGCAGCGTCCTCCGGGCCCCGGCGGCCCACCGCATCCGCCGTACGGACCACCACCCGGCCAACCCTGGCCCGCCGAAGGCGGATTCGCACCGGATCCGGGTGCGCCCGCACCCGGTGTACCGCCTCTGCCGACCGGTTCCTACGCCGACCGGATCCGGGTCAACGACCTGGTTCCGCCGAAGCGTCAGCCACCGGCCAGCGGTTGGCGGTTGTTCGTGTACCGGGCCACGTTCGGGATGATCAATCCCGGCCCGTCGCCGGAAGATCTCCGAGTCGCCGAGCTGGAGACCAAGATCAAGGGGCTCCTGCGCGGGCACTACAAGGTCGGGGTGATGGGCAAGGGCGGGGTCGGCAAGACCACCGTCTCGGCCAGCGTCGGGTCGATCTTCGCCCAGTTGCGTCAGGACGATCGCGTGGTGGCCATCGATGCCGACACATCGTTCGGCAAGCTCGGCAGCCGCGTCGATCCCCAGGCCCAGAGCTCGTACTGGGAGCTGGCCAACGACAAACACCTGGACTCGTTCGCCGACGTGCGCAGCCGGGTCGGCAACAACGCCGCAGGGCTGTTCGTCCTGGCGGGCGAGGGCACCCCGGCCCGCCGCCGCGTGCTCGACGCGGCCATCTACCGCGAGGCCACCACTCGACTCGACAAGCATTTCTCGATCTCGGTGGTGGACTGCAGTTCGACGATGGACTCACCGGTGACCCAGGAAGTGCTGCGCGACCTCGACGGCCTGATCGTGGTGTCCTCCCCGTGGGTCGACGGTGCCGCGACCGCCGGACAGACACTGGACTGGCTGGCCGCCCACGAGATGACGGAACTGCTGCAGCGCACCGTCGTGGTGCTCAACGACTCCGACGGCCATGCCGACAAACGCACGCGGACGATTCTGGCCGGGCAGTTCTCGGGTCAGGGGCAGCGGGTGATCGAGGTGCCGTTCGACGGGCATCTGCGTCCCGGTGGCGTCGTCGATCCGCGGGAGATGTCGATGCCGACGCGGCGCCGGTTCCTGGAGATCGCCGCTGCGCTCGCCGAGCACTTCCCCACCCATGACGAGCGTCGGGACCGCTAGCCGGGCTCAGCGCATCGCGCCGATCAGCGCCTCCAGGGCGTGGACGGCGGCTGCGTCGACGGGGTATTCGGCCTCGGCGCGCGCCACGATGTCTTCGGAAACACCGGCGGCCGTTGCGGTCTCACTGATGGTGAGATTCGATTGCCGACGGGCGGCATACAGGCGCTGCCCGAGCGTGGCGCCAGGGGCGGTGGCGGCGAGGGTGGTCAGCTCGTCGATCTGGCGCCGCACCGCGCTGAGGGCCTTGATCAACGCCGGCGTCACCATGCTCAGCCGCGCGGCGCGGGCGGCCACCGCCTCGAGCTGACGCAGGTCGGCCAGTACCGATGTGACCCGCGGCGTGAACTCCTGTTCCCCGACACCGGGCAACGTGGCGATCGTCGACTCGAGGGTGCTCACCGCGGTGAGCACCGCCTGGGCGATCAGCGGTACCTCGTCACTGGCCGGCGGTGTGGTCGTCAACGGGACTGCTGCCGGCCGCGCGGTGACCACTGTGGGCGGCTCAATGTGCGGCGGCGCGGGCATTGCCGGATCCGGTACCGGCCCGCCTTGCCGGAGCCGGGCGATCGTGCCCGGTGGCCAGCGCAACACCTCTTCGAGCTTGAGCCGGGTGCGTTCACGGGGCCAGCTGCGGCCCTTCTCGAACGCGATGAGCGCTCCGGCGTTGATGATTCCTTCGGCGGCGAGACTGCGCTGGCTGATGTCGAGCTCGCGGCGCCTCGCCGCGGCCGCGGCACCCGCGCGGATGAGTCCGACATCGAACTCACCAGTGGCGAGGTCGTACTCAGCGTCGGTCATACGGGGCTGTTTCCTCGCCGATGTGCTCAGCTCAGCGCGAGTGCTGAAGCGGTTGCCGGGACCCCTCAATCCTAACCCCAGACCGAAGCACCGCTACACCTTGGGTTTTTCGCATATGTAGCAAACAACCCCGATGCTACGGCTTCTTGACCGGACAAACCGCAGCCCTGCTACGGGTACAGCCAAGTACCTATCGACGTCCTGACGTGCATGTTTAGATCCATGTCGACTTTCCGCTGGTGATTCCGCATCGTTACCTTTGCAAATTTCCGTAGCGTTGCACCGCTGCGGTTTCGATCAAACTGTTGCATCGCTACGGTTCTTGCTATAGCGTTCCCCTCAACGCGGTAGACACCGCAACAAAGAGCCCTAACAGGAGCAGCAGCATGAACGCACTCATGGCCAACGGCATCCCGCTCGGCGTCTGCACCAGCAACCCGGAGCGGTGGACCTCCACCCCCGACGACCAGGCCAAGGTCATCTGCCGGGAATGCCCCCGGCGCTGGCTGTGCGCTCGCGAGGCCTGCGAACTGCCCCGCGCCGAAGGACTTTGGGCCGGCATCATGGTTCCCGAGGCCGGCCGTGGCCGTAGCTTCGCGCTCAAGCAGCTGCGATCGCTGGCCGAGCGCAACGGCTACCCAGTGCGCAAGCTCGGCCTGGTCTTTCCCGAAGCCGCCTGATCCCGCTCTCGCAACACCGCTTCACCAGATCTGTTGTCTGGCCCTTTCGCTGCCGATTCGAGGGGACGGCAGGGCAGGGGCGAGTTTCCACTGGGGGAGGAATAGGGGCCCGGGGTGTGTCGTTACACCCGCAGACGGTGCCGGGCATTGCCCCGGGCCCCACACCAAAATCGTCGCTTCGAGCGACCACTCGCCGCGAGGCGCAGTGACGGCACCGTCCCCGAACTTCTTCTCCCGTTACCGCTCGAGCGTGACGACCACCGCGTCGAGCAGAGCATCCACATCGTCCTCGTTGTAGCCGCGCTGAAACATCGGCGGCTTCGGGAACACGATGTTGCGGACGTCATCGGGACCCAGGTGCCCGCGCCCGTCGAGCCTGCGGGCCACCAACGCCAGAAAGTCGTCGACCGACTTCTTGTCGTAACCCCGCTTGCCCAACGGCGGCTTCGAAAATTCGGTGCTGCGAACATCTTCGGCAGTCAATCCCCCGGTCATGCCGGTCATGCTAACCGCGCACCGAGGCCGCCGGACGCGGTTACCGTGAGGTTCATGAGCAACACCGACACGGCGCCCGCCGAAGTCACCTGCACCAACTCGGAGTTCACCGGGGTGCTGCATCCGCGGGAGGTGCCGCTGGGCGGGCCGCGCGCACTGCTGGTCCGGCGCACCCTGCCGCAACGGGACCGGTCGATGATCGGCGCCTGGTGTTTCGCCGACCACTACGGGCCGCACGACGTGCGAGCCGCGGGCAGAGGCATGGACGTGCCGCCCCATCCCCATACCGGTTTGCAAACCGTGAGTTGGCTTTTCGAAGGCCTGATCGAGCACCGCGACAGCGCCGGGGTCCACGCCATGGTCCGCCCGGGTGAACTCAACCTGATGACGGCCGGCGCCGGGATCTGCCATTCGGAGGTCTCGACACCGGAGACGACGATCCTGCACGGCGTCCAGCTGTGGGTGGCGCTGCCCGATGCCGCCCGCGACACCGGCCGTGACTTCGCGCACCACACACCCCGGCCGCGGACCGTCGACGGCGCCACCGTCCGGGTGTTCCTCGGCGAGCTCGAGCAGTCGCAGTCACCGGTGCACACCTTCACGCCACTGCTGGGCGCCCAGATCGACCTCGACCCGGGCGCCGAGCTGACGCTCGACGTCGATCCGGCCTTCGAACATGGCGTGCTACTGGACCAGGGCGCGATCGAAGTGTGCGGCACCACGCTGGCGGTCGCCGACCTGGGCTACCAGGCCGCGGGGCGCACACAGCTTCACCTGGCCAACCGCGGTAATGGCCCGGCTCGGGCGATTCTGCTCGGCGGACCGCCGTTCACCGAGGAACTGGTGATGTGGTGGAACTTCGTCGGCCGCAGCCACGACGACATCGCGACCTACCGAGAACTGTGGCAGGCCAACGACGCACGCTTCGGCGACGTGCAGGGCTATGTCGGGAACATCGCCCGGTTACCCGCGCCGCCCTTGCCGAACGGGCGGCTCAAGCCGCGCCCGCGCCCCTCGAGCTAGGTGTTCAGATACTCGCGTTCAAGTACTGCGCAGTGCTGCCGCCCACCGGCATCTCGGGCAGCCCGAGCTTGCGGTGGTCCCAGCTGCGCAACCGGCTGGGCACGACCCGCACCGCGATGCGGTTGTTCATCATCTGGTCGACGAACGGGCGCATCTCCTCGGTGTAGGGACCGGTGTAGCGCTCCCACACGCTGATACCCACGCGCAGAATGGTTTCCGGGTCGTCGACGATCTCCGCGGTGCCGTCGATCGACACCCCACGCAGCGTGTTGTAGGTGTCCCCGTCCTCGATCATCGTCGTGATCGTGGGGTCGCGGCGCAGGTTGACCGCCTTCTGCGACTTGGCTTTCGTCTCGAACCAGATCTCACCGTCGAGCACCGCGTACCACATGGCGACCAGGTGCGGTCGGCCGCTGGGCAGCACGGTAGCCATCGTCGCGGTTCGGCTGTGCTCGATGAATTCGGCGATCTCATCGTCACTCATGACGATCTTCGTGCGCTCGTTCTTGCCCACCTGTCACCTCTCTGATCGGTCAGCCCACCATAGCCACGGCCTCACCGGCCTCCGCGAACGCGGTCGGTAACCCGACCGGCCGCCTACAGCACGCCGAATTGGGAGGTCACCCACCGCACCGGATCCACACAGCGGAATGGAGCAATCCCCCTGGCGTGCAGCCGATTTCCGGTCGGCGGATGCCCGAGCGCGGACACCGCGAAGTACCGGGTGGCCAGCCGCGCTCCGGCGGACGGGTTCTCCACGGCCGACACGATCGAGCCGCCGTGCAGACGGACCAGCAGGCTGCGCACCTCCTGATCGAGCAGTTGGCCGTCGACGTCGTCATACTGCTTGCCGTCGGAGGTGTCCCGCAGGAAAGCCGCTCCCCCGTTGGACATGACCAGCGACCATTCCGAACCCTGCACGTCACGCAGGGCCCGCAGCACGTCGAACTTGGACAGGATCACCGCCAGCTTGGGCTGACCCGGGTTGACCGCCACCAGCAGATTCCCCAGGACCGAACGCGGTTCCCCACCACTGAACGGCTGAGGCGGCAGCAGGTCCTGCAGTTGATCGCGGATGGCCTTGACCCGCAGCGGGTCGAACATGAAGAACACCGCATCGGCGTGGCCGAAGAACTGGAAGGGCGGCGCGCGCAGGTCACCGTTCTCCAGGTCCTCGCCCGCCACGTCGCGCAGTACCAGGAACCTGCGCACGCCGTGCCAGATCCCGATCGAAAACACCAGGGGTTCACGCTGATTCGGAGCCTGGGTGTGCACCGTCGGAGTGGGAGGCAGCAGGCCCCGCTGCACATACAGCGGTCCTTCGTAGTTGGTGGCGTAGTTCTGCGCAGTAGCTCGGGTTACCGGTTCCAACACCACACCGAACCGCTCGCAGAGCAATTCCAGCTGCTTGATGAGAACGGCGATGTAAAGGCTCTTGCCCGTCGCGCGCGCGCCGGCCAGCGCGATGCAGATGGCGTGGCCCTCCCGGAAACCCTCGGGGAGGGTGAAGTGGCAGACCGGACAGATCTCCACCGCGGGCCCCTGCAATGCCCGGTTCGCCTCGGACACCGGAGGCGGCGGACCGTTGTATCCCGGGGCCCGGGTCCAGGTGTACAGCGGGCCGCAGTCGGCGGGTGCGCCCACGTAGGTCGAGGCGACATCGTCGCGGTACCGGGTGCCGCCGGCCTGAGCGGGCAGGGTCCACAGATGGTTGTTGGGACTCAGCTGGGTGAAGCAACGCGGGCACTTGCTCATGTCAGCCCCGGCTCCCCCTCAGTCGTTCCGCCAGCGACGGATTCGCACCTCGCCGCGTCAGCAGCCTGTCCACCATCTTCCGGTACCCGCGCATCGTCCCCTCAGAGGAATCACCCGACAACTGCGCCATCAACACCACCACGGATTCCGCGTCGGCGCCGCTCATCGTGGCAGCCAGCTTTCCGGCCAACACGCCCGCGAGCTGCTCCACCGGGTCGGGGGCGTAGGCGGCGGACTCGGCTGCCGCGTTTCGCAACAGGCTGAGCGCCACCACCGTCACCGGCGCCAACTGGCCACCGTCGACCAACGGTAGTACCCGGGCCACTGCCTGTGCGCCACAGCCGGTTTCAGCGGCCAAAGCGTTACAGGCCTGCGGATAGGGCTGCCCGGCGAGCACTCCCAACAGGGCAAACGCCAGCAGCCGCACCGAGAAGTCCGGGTGGACGGACTCCGGTTCCACCTCGGCCAGCACCTGATCCCACAGCGGCGTGTACGCGCTCTGGTGGGTATGCAGATACCGCTGCTGCAACCAGTTCCGCGGCTCGATGTGTCGGACCGCTGCGCAGGCCACCACCACGCCGTCGCCGTCGTCGTTGTCGTCGATCACCTTGCCGGCCAACTGCTGCAGCGCTGCCGAGTCCGCGGCGCCGAGAAGTGTGCGTACCGCGGCCCGGCCCGGCAGTTTGTCGGCACCGACGGCCAGCAGGAGATCCCGCGGATTCCAGACCGAGGCTGCCGCGGCGGCCTCGAAACTGTCCGGATCGGTAGTCCGCAGCCACCACAACTGCGCGCCGGCATCACCCGGATGCCGCGCTCCGCTCCGACGCGACCGCAGCCCGCGCAACGCGGCGCGGATCCACACCGAATCCCAGGGCTGGGCAGCGGTGAGTTCAGCGGGCTCGGGCATCGGGCCGGCCTCGGCCAACCAGTCCAGCACGTCGTCGCCGATGACGCCGCCCTCGACGTCGCAGCGCAGCAACCAGGTACCCAACGCCAGTCGGTCGGCGCCGCCGATCACCCCGCGCACGCGCGGATCAGCCAGGCCGGGCAGCACACCGTTGGTCAGGGCGTCCTGCAGTCGGTCGTCGACTACCCCCGCCCGCAACAGCAGGTCTACGACCCGTAGCAACCGGTCGGCGCCCTGCTGCCTGCTGCGGTCCAGGGCCGGTCCGATGGCCACCCGCAACGACGAAGGTGTTGGTTTCCCGTGAAACGTTCTCGGCCCCAACGGGATTGGTCCGTCCTGTGCCATCCACGCGTCGTCGACGATGGCCCGGGCGAAGTAGGTGGCATCGGCGTACGTGGCTCCGGCCCCCTCCGGCAGCTCGTGCCGCGCCCGCCAGGCGTCGGCGGTGGTGACACCCACCACAACAGCGAGCACGTCGGCGATGATGTAGGCCGCGGCGGACCCGACCAGCGCACCCGCCGGGGAATGCGCGGCGATCACCTCGTGGGCCTCGGCCTGCGCGTCCGCGAACTCCTGATTGCCGGCCACCGCCATCGCGATCGGCCACGCTGGATGCAGCCCGTCGTCGCGCACCTGGCTGGAATACGTGTCGATGTCATCGAGGGCACCGCGCGCCGACGCGGCATCGAGCAGCACCACCTGCGCCATCACCGACCACCGGGTCACCTCGATCCGGTGTCCACCCGCAGTACGGTGCGGATCTCCGCCGAGCTCACCCAGCGACACGGGCTCGGATTCGCTGATCACCACCAGGCCGGGCTCGACCGCGGAAAGGTCCTCGAACGGCACCGCGCTCAGCACCTGACCGTTGTGCGGCGCGACCTGCTCGGCGCGGTCGAAGGTGGAGAAGCTCAGCCTCGCCGCGGTACCCGGCGACATCAGGAAACTCACCAGACCGATCCACTGTGCGGCCGCATCCGGGGACTGCACACCCAGCACCACCGGCGGCCCGCCCGCGAGCGCCGCGGCCACCGCATCCAGGAGCGCGAACAGCGTGGCCAGCCGCCACGTGGTGGTATCCAGCGCGAACGCGACCACGCTGTCCTTGGTCACCGTGCTCCCCAGCTCTGGCAGGTCAGCCGGGAGCTCGGCCCGGGCCACCGCAGCAGGGCCGTAAGGCTGCAGCCAATGCGGCGAACGCCACCGTTCGATGGCCCGGCAGCGCGGGTGGGTTTCGGGCGCACGGTCCAACAGCACGTGGGCGAACACGTTGCCCGGCCGACCCGTGCTGTCCGACCCCGCCGGGAAGGTGTGCCAGTACCCCGCGCCGCCGGGGACATCGCGGTACGCCAGCCGGCGCGGGCCCTGCTCGAGCTGTTCGGGGGTCGGGAAGTCGGGTGTCGGCCCCACCGGCCGGAAGACCGTGTGCACGCCGGCCATCAATGCCTGGGTCTCCGAGGGCGAGAGCCCACCGGTCGTTTCCTTGACCTGCCAGCCGCCGGCGGTCCCGACGGCATCGAACGACGTGTAGGTGAGCTGGCCGTAACGCGACGTCATAACACCGTCGCGGTGAGCTGCAAGGTCTGCGACGGCGGGTCCAAAAGTGCCACGGTGCGCAGCTGGAGTGGGTCGGTGATGTTGAGGAACAACCGGATCCAGCCGTGCAGTCCACTGACGTTGGCGGCCCACAGTTCACCGGCGCCCGACGCCGTCGCCGCCGTCCAGCGCAGGTACTTGGACGGGTGGTCGGCCAGCTGACCCTGCGCGTCCAGCGGTGCGACGTCGACGGGATTTCCGTCGTGCACGCTCAACGGCATCCGCTGCGGATTGTTGACCAGGACGAACGCCGGCGAGCCCGGCAGTTCGTACTCGGACCGCACCGCGACGGTGGCCGTGGTGGGGAACCCGCCGGGGTCGCGGCCGATCCGCACCGCGTACTGCAACCTCAACATGCCCGGGTACTCGATGCTGGCGACCGGTCCGGTCACCCGGCGGCCGCCGGAGAACGCCACCGGCGCCAGGTGCAGTGAACATCCCCCTACCGGGAGCGCACCGGTCAGGTGCATGCCGCCGTACTTCTCGTAGTCCTCCAGGGAGATCTCGAAGGATCTGCCGGTCAGGCCGGCCCGGGGATCGTGCCCCTTGGGCGCGAGAGTCACCACCACACCGGCTGCGCCGGCCGGCCATTCGAACGTCAGCACCTGCTTGTTGCAGTACTCGACCAGTTCGACATCGCGGATGGTTCCGGTGTGTACGGCCGATACCGTGCGGCCGAGCACGGCGCGCCCGGCCAGGATGGTCACCGGCGTGACGTAGGCCCGGCTCCACCCTTGGGGCCACGGCACCCCGGTCATCAGGGTGCGGGTGCTGCCGTCGGGTTGTGTCTGATTGGCCACCGGCTGCCGCAGGCGTAGGTCCGGGGCCAGCCCTACCTGCTCGAGGGCGTTCTCGGGAAGTTCGGTGGAGACACTCCCCGCGCTCGGACCGGTCTGGCTGAGGTAGATCGCCACCTCTGCTCCGGGAGCCGCCCAGGACACGTCGAACGACTCACCGTCGAAGGCGGTGTCCACCGAGATGTCGGTGACCGCGGCGAGCACCGCAGACACCTCCACGTCGGCGTCGACGGGTTCCGAGAGCTGCACGGCCCCGTCGACGTCCACCGCGCAACGCACCCGGTAGCGGTAGCGCATACCCCGGGTCGCCCCGGAGTCGACGAAACCGGTCCGGTGCTCACCGTCGGCCAGGATCCGGTAGCGGGACTCGTCGATCGCGGGTCCGTCGGCCTCCTCGAGCGGGATGCGGTAGACGTGCACGGCCCTCGTCGCGGGCGGTGACGTCCACTTTCCGATCACCAGGCCGCTGTCCTCGCGGATCGCCACCTCGCCGGGCGGGGCGACCAAGACCCCACTGGCATAGAGCACCGGCCGGGTGCTCAGGGCATCCGCGCGGGACGTCCCGGTGATGACCCAGACCTGGTAGTAGCGCACGGGCCCGGTCAACGGCCGGTCGTCGCTGGCCGCCGACAACGGCGTCGCGGCGACGAGGTCAGCGTTCTCCGATGATCGGGGCGCCCGGTCCTCGGCACTGACCACCCGGTACAGCACCACTCCCCCGTTGGCTTGATAATCCGGCCAACTCAATTCGACGACGCCGGGGCGGGACTCGCCGTGGCGGAAGGCAATCGGGTGCACGTCACCGGCCACCGGGGGCTGCTGCTGCTTGTCGGGGACCTGGGTCTTCAAGTCGGCCAGTACCCGGGCCATGTCCTCGGCATGTTCTGCGACCGAACCGGGCAACATCTCGCGGATCTGCTCGACGTCGGTGCGTCCCGACCGAAGCACCAGCCGGAGATGGGCTTCCTTGAAACTGCGCGCTGCGACCGCCCCGGAATCGACCAGTTGCTGACGCCAGGCCAGCAACGGCGCCAGCCGGGGATCCGCGTCGTCGGGATCGTCGACGGGATACAGATCGGGCATCAGAACACCAAATCCCCGCCGGACATGAGCGCTACGCGTCACCTGCTCCGGCAGCTCGAACAGCGCGAACTCCTGAGGTGTCGGGCCCACACTGGACCGACACACCCAGAAACGCTACCGCAGCAGCGGCGTGGTCACTGCCACATGGTGGGCCGGGCTGAGGCGACATGATCGGACACACGGCATAAGTTCGGAACATGTCTTCTGCCGGCTCGTCGGACGCTGACCCGCCGCCTGCACGCCGCGGTGTGGGCGCGGTCGGCCTGATGCCCGCGGCGTTCATCGGGCACGGCAGCCCGATGAACGCGCTCGAGTCCAACCGCTTCACCACGGCCTGGCGCGGCTTCGGTCAGATCGTGCCGCGGCCGCGGGCGATCCTGGTGATCAGCGCGCACTGGTACATCAACGCCACCGCGGTCACCGCGATGCCGAGCCCACGGACCATCCACGATTTCTACGGATTCCCGCGTGAGCTGTTCGACATGCAGTACCCGGCGCCGGGGTTGCCGGAGCTGGCCGAGGAGGTCGGCGACGTGGTGAAGCCGACGTGGGTGGGTGCCGACGTCGACAGCTGGGGCATCGACCACGGCACCTGGTCGGTGCTGGTGCACGCCTTCCCCGACGCGTCCATACCTGTTGTGCAACTGGCGATCAACGCCAACGAACCGGCCGACTACCACCTGCAACTCGGCGCAAGGCTGGCGCCGCTGCGTGAGCGCGGCGTGCTCATCGTGGGCAGCGGCAACATCGTGCACAACCTCGCCGGCATGGACCCCACCCAGCCCGAGGACGGTTTTGCCTGGGCCAAGCGGTTCGACGACGCCGCCCGAGAACAACTCACCCACTCCCCTGCCGACGTCCTCGGTCTCGCGGCACATCCGGACTACGCGGCCGCCGTTCCCACCCCCGACCACTTCATCCCGATGCTGTACTTCGCCGGGCTGGCCGGTGCGGCACCAGATTCCGGGAGGTCGGTAGACCCCCTGGTCACCGGCTACACCTACGGGTCGTTGTCGATGACGTCGTATGTACTGCGCTGAGGCAGCTCGATTCGTCGAATCCACGCCGAAAGGCACGCTATGGTGACGGGCGTGTTGGGCCATGACGAGCAGGTAACCCCCGTCGGGGTGTAGGCAGGCGTGCGCGGAATCATCCTGGCCGGCGGTTCCGGCACACGACTTCATCCGATCACGATGGGTGTCAGCAAGCAGTTGCTGCCGGTGTACGACAAGCCGCTCATCTACTACCCGCTGTCCACTCTGATCATGGCCGGTATCCGCGACATCCTGGTGATCACCACCCCGGTCGATGCCCCGGCGTTCCAGCGGCTGCTGGGCGACGGCTCGGCCTTCGGGGTGAACCTGACCTACGCAGTCCAACAGCAGCCCGAGGGCTTGGCTCAGGCATTCATCATCGGAGCCGAGCACATCGGCACCGATTCCGTGGCACTTGTGTTGGGCGACAACGTCTTCTATGGCCCGGGCCTGGGAACGAGCCTGCGCCGGTTCCAAAATGTCAGCGGCGGTGCGATATTCGCGTACTGGGTGGCCAACCCGACGGCCTATGGCGTCGTCGAGTTCGACTCGAACGGGGCAGCGCTGTCGCTGGAGGAGAAGCCCATCGTCCCCAAATCCCAGTACGCGGTGCCCGGGCTGTATTTCTATGACAACGACGTCATCGAGATCGCCCGGTCGCTACGCAAGTCGGCCCGCGGCGAATACGAGATCACCGGCGTCAATCAGACCTACCTGAGCCAGGGCCGACTCTCGGTCGAGGTTCTCGCCCGAGGCACCGCGTGGCTGGACACCGGCACCTTCGACTCGTTATTGGACGCCAGTGACTACGTCCGCACCATCGAACGCCGCCAAGGACTGAAGATCGGTGTGCCAGAGGAGATCGCGTGGCGGGAGGGCTACATCGACGACGTCCAACTTGCCGCGCGCGCCGAAGAACTGCCCAAATCCGGCTACGGCGACTATCTACTGGAGCTGTTGAAACGCAAGTAAGCGACGCACTTATGGCGTCTGGTCGCCTACAACATCGTCGCCGAACATCGTGGCGAGCAGCGACCCCTCCCGCACCGGCAACGGTTCGCCATGTCGCACAACCAACGGTGCCCCGTCGCCTACGAGCGCCGAACAGTCCGGCGGCAATGCCAGAAACCCGATGATGGCCGGGTTGGCCACGGCGAGCTCGTACAAGGTGGCGTGCCGAAGGTTCGCCTCGTCATGGTCGTGATCGTCACCGGGACAGCCGATGTACCAACCGGACTCGTCCTCATCGTGGGAATATCGATGCATCAAGACGGTTTCTGCGCTCGCGAACAGCTCGCAGGTCATGGCGTACTGGATGTAGCGCGGGAAGTCCAGTTCTTCTGCGAGTCCGACACTTTCGGCAACCTCGCGCTGATACCACAGCTGGCTGACGGTGTTCGAGGCACCGGCGACAAGGTTCGGTGGGACGTTCTCGAAATCCGGCTCGCACAGTCCCAGCGTGCCGTCGCCGAGATCGGTGACGTAGCAATTCAGCCACCCGATGGCGATGCTCTCTCCGACCGAGAATCGGGTGCCGCTCCTGATGCAGCTCTCCAGCCAGGACGCCAGCCACTCGATGCCCAGCTCAGTTACCACCTCGGGCTCGTACTCGAGGGTGAATTCCGGGTGCCCGGACGCTTCCGCCGTCGTTCTACGCTGCGCCACTTCTGTTCTCCATATTCGCGATCACGGGTCGGGCCGAGTGTGGCACATTCGGGCTTCGGGAGCGGCTGTGCGTCGCATAGGGTCCGACCATGTCGCTCGATCAACTGATTTCGCTCGTGCCGCCGCCGAAGTCCGTACCCGACTGCGACTTCGGCGCAGTCGAGACGGCAATCGGACATGCCTTGCCCGACGACTACAAGCGACTCGTCAGCACCTACGGCAGCGGATCATTCGGTGGATACCTGGCGGTGATGGCCCCCACCCAGGATGAATTGGTCTCCGGCGGCGCGTATTGCCGACAGTCCCTGACCGACCTGCGTCACACCTATGCCAACCACACCTGGATCTACCCGGACGGATCGACGGCCCCGATGGTGCTCGAGGACGTCGATCCAGTGCCCTACTACGGGTGGGGCGGTGCCCCGGGTGGGGAGACCGGTTACTGGCACGTCGACGGCGACGACCCCAACGGGTGGGCGGCTGTCGTCATCGGCGACGGCCTGACGAACGACTACCACCCGCACGGACTGGTCGCCTATCTCACCGACCTCATCGCAGGGCGGTTTCCGACCGAGGTGTTCGGCGACGATGCCTTGGAGCTCATCCGTGGGACGTTTCTACCCAGATGACCAAGACGAGTTGCCGCGCAGCGATCAGCTTTTGCCGTTGATCTTCGTGCCGATCTCACGGGCGACCGAAAGGCCGGCCGTCACGTTGTCACTGCTGCATCCCCGCACATCGACAACTACGTTGGCCCGTCGCGACACCCCACGACTACAGGTGATCGCATTGGCGGCCCCGCTGGTGTCGGTGAGAATCGACATGTTCAAGAACTCTTTGGCTTTGTCCTCACCGTTGCCCGTGGTCTTCACCGTGTCGGTGCCCAGGCCGTCATAGGTGGCGTTGAGTGTCTTGAATCGACATGCCGTCCAGTCGGAGGCCTGCTTCTGGAACGCCGCCTTGGCAGCCGCCTCATCCGGAAACAACACCGCGGCCTGAACCAAGTGGAGTCCGTTCCCGCCCTGCGCGGTCTGGATTGCCACGCCCGTGTAGCCGGAATCGCCATAGGTCGATTGAGCACCCGGAGCCCACACGCCCGCGCAGTTCGGGGGTGAAACGGAATCGGTGGACAGCGACGTCTCGACCGGCCCGGTCGTCACGCCGGAAATATACAGCTTCTTCTCGATCTCACTGGCAGACAACAACACACCCTCCAACTCCGACGCCTCCACGGTGCCGTCGGCGCCGGGCAGTGCTGCCGTTGCCGAGCTGGTCGCCGGACTCTTCGACGTCGTCTGGGAAGAACCCGACGGACGTGCGCTGGTGGTGTCGGTCGCGACCGCACCATCACCCGACTCATCGCTGCCACCCAGATTGACTGCGACAAGGACGATCGCCAGCACCAAGACGACCGCGGCGGCGATCACGCCCCCGATGATCCACGGCCCTTTGTTGTTGTCGTTGTTGGGCGGCTGGCCGTACGGCGGGTTCATCATCGGCGGTGCGTTCCACGGACCGGGTTGACCGGCCTGCCATTGCCCGCCGGGCATCGGAGGCGGCGGATACGGCGCCGACGGCGGTCCCTGCGGAGGGCCCGCCGGAGGCCAGGGCGACTGCGAGGGGGCCGGCTGATTGCCAGGCCACCCCCCGCCCTGGAATGGGTCGTTTCCGCCAGGATTCATTGGCCCTCCATATCTTGTTGTGAAAGAGCTCGAACCACATGCCCGCGTCGCCGGCCCGGTATTCGCGAAAGGGCTTCGGCGGCGGGCGCTTCGGTGCCTTCTTCTGGTTCCCGGCTGAATTCCCTGCGGGCAGGTATCGCTCGGTTCGCGTGACGCGGACGCATTGCCGCCACGGCCCCCTGGTCCGGAAGATCCGGGCGTACGGGTCTTTGTCGAACGGATGCTTCGGGTCTTCCGCCGGCCATCACGCGGATTGGCCGGCCACCCGCGCAATCGCGCCGGTCACGCACGGTAATCGGGTCGGCCGCTGCGCCGCCGTATGTCGGACAGCGCAAAGGACCCCTCCAGTTCTCTGGTGCTCTCGACAGGCCGCCCCACCCTAACCCTGCTGATCACCAGCTGAGCACACCAATTTGGCCGCACCAATGCCCTGCCTCCGCACCCATTCCGCGCACCATGACCTCGGCGGTCGCAATATGACCGGGATGCAAGTAGACAAAGCCAGATTGTCGGCCCGTGGGTTGTCGGGGTTACGGACTCGCTTGAACCCGTGGCCTTCGGCGTTGACATTCACGCCCTCGACTCGCCTCTGTGAATTGACTGCGACTCACGGCGCAGGCCGCGAAACACAAAGGCCGCGAACCCGGTTGGGTTCGCGGCCTTTGAGTTGCAGTTCGTAGAACCGCTCTCTGTGGGCGAAGGGGGACTTGAACCCCCACGTCCCGA